>NC_009655.1:1200000-1800000 GCF_000017245.1 Actinobacillus succinogenes 130Z | reverse complement strand
GTTACGGAGTCTTCCTTGTAAATTAGTCTGTAAGCTCATAGACTATACCTATCGTTAAAAAATTTACTTATGATATAGTATTCTAGGTTCTATTTCTAATTTTTTGTTTCAATGAGAGTAAAAAACTATGCACCCCACCCCCAAACTCCAAGAAAAATACACTTTCAAAATCCCGGCGATTATTCTGTTGAACAATCTGGGTTGGCAGTATCTTTCGCCGAAGCAGGCGTTGGCGTTGCGTGGGGGGAAGTTGGGGAATGTGGTGCTGGAAACGGTGTTGCGGGCAGAGCTTGAAAAACGCACTTTTGAGTTTGCGGGGCGGGAAAGGGCGTTGTCGGCCAAGGCGGTGGATACGCTGGTGGCGGAGTTGCTTGACCCGAAGCTGAACGAAAGCCTACTGACCGCCAATGAACATCTCTACAATCATCTTTTATACGGCATTACCGTTACCGAATTTATCGACGGCAAGAAAATCAGCCGTACCGTGCCGGTTATCGATTGGGACAATCTTGAAAATAACGCCTTTCATTTCAGCGAAGAATTTAGTGTAGAAAATGTGCAGGGTTCGTCTGTCCGCACGCCGGATTTAGTCTGTTTTATCAATGGCTTACCGCTGGTGGTAATTGAAGGTAAACGCCCCGACGGTAAGGAAAAAAGCACCATTGAAGAAGGTATTTCGCAAACACTCCGCAATCAACGCCCGAATGAAATCCCCCATTTATTTGCCTATACTCAGCTGGTTTTATCGCTCAACGGTGTGGACGGGCGTTACGGCACTTGCGGTACGCCTTCAAAATTCTGGGCGGCGTGGCGTGAAGAGATGTTTGGCGAGTCGGAAATGGCGGAGATAAAGAATGTGGTAAATTCGCCGCAAAATTTGACCGCTTGCCTGCCGAACGAAGCCGACTGTCTTTGGTATCAGCAACTGATTGCACAGGGTAAGTTAGCGGTTACAGGGCAGGATCGACTGCTTATCGGCTTGCTGACCAAAAGCCGTTTGTTTGAAATGATCCGCTATTTCACGCTGTTCGACCGTAAATCACAAATTCGGGTGGCAGCACGCTATCCGCAAGTATTCGGGGTGAAACGGCTGCTGGAACGAGTCACGACCCAAAATGAGAAAGGGGCGAGAAACGGCGGTGTGATTTGGCATACCACCGGTTCGGGCAAGTCGTTTACGATGGTCTTTTTCAGCAAAGCCTTGCTGTTGCACCCTGCGTTAAAAAGCTGTCGCATTTTGGTGGTCACGGATCGGGTGGATTTGGAAAATCAACTGAGTAATACCTTTTATAACAGCGGCGAACTTGCCACCAAACGGGAGCGGCAAAATTCGCTGGCGACGACCGGCAAACGGCTGGCGGAGCAGATAAGCCAAGGGAGCGAGCGGATTATTTTTTCGCTGATTCAGAAATTCAATACCGCCATTGCTCAGCCCGACTGCTTTAATCCGAGCGAAAACATTATCGTGCTGATTGATGAAGGGCATCGCACCCAAGGCGGTGAAAATCACACCGCAATGCGTCGAGCCTTGCCGAACGCCGCTTTTGTCGCCTTTACCGGCACACCTTTGTTAAAAGACGATGAAACGACACAAAAATTCGGCAGCATTATTCACGCCTACACAATGCAACGAGCGGCGGAAGATCACACCGTTACCCCATTGCTCTATGAAGAGCGGATTCCCGAGCTTGATGTAAATGAAAGGGCGATTGATAACTGGTTTGAACGTATCACCAAAGCCTTAAACGAACGGCAAAAAGCGGATTTAAAACGCAAATTCACCCGCAAAGGGCAGATTTATCAGGCGGACGAGCGGATTCATCTGATCGCCTTAGATCTTGCCGAACATTTGGCGAATAAAATTCCGCAAGGCTTAAAAGGGCAGCTGGCTTGCGAGAGCAAAAGCACCGCCATTCGCTATAAAAAATACCTTGATGAAATCGGCTTGTTTGAAAGTGCGGTGGTGATCAGTCCGCCCGACAGCCGAGAAGGCAACAGCGAGCTGGACGAACAGGCTAGTGATGAAGTGGTGCGTTGGTGGAATGCCAATGTGCAGGGCGGTGAAGCGGTTTATACCCAACAAGTGCTGAACCGTTTTGCCGACCCCGATAGTCCGTTGCGGTTGCTGATTGTGGTGGATAAATTGCTGACCGGCTTTGACGAGCCGAGCAATGCGGTGCTGTATATCGATAAGCCGTTGAAACAGCACAATTTAATTCAAGCCATCGCCCGAGTGAACCGCCTGCATAAACAGAAAGAATTCGGCTTGCTGATTGATTATCGGGGCATTTTAAAAGAGTTGGATACCACCATCGCTAAATATCAGGATTTGGCGAACCGTACCCAAGGCGGTTATGCAATTGAAGATTTGGCAGGGCTGTACCGCCCGATGAAAAGCGAGTATCTGCGGTTGCCGAGCCTGTATAAAGCGTTAAGGGCGATTTTTGCGGCGGCGGAAAATCAAGCGGATATTGAGCAACTTCGCCGTGTGTTAATGCCGAATATGGTGTTGGACGAAACAAGCGGTCTGTTTTTCGATAAAAACAGCAAATTGCGTGATGATTTCTACCTTGCTTTGCGGGAATTTAACCGCTGTTTACAGGTGGCGTTGCAGTCGGAAGATTTCTATCAAGACCCAAATTTCAGCGAAAACGACCGCACTTTATACAAAGAAACCGCCAAACAGTTCGGCTATCTGCGTCGTTTGGTGCAACAAGATGCCGGTGAGCAGGTGGATTACGGCGACTATGCCGACCAAGTCGCCCAGCTGATTGATAAACATTTGGTAGCGATTAGTGTGAAAGAACCGAATGGTGTATATGCGGTAAATAAAATGGGCAAGGCGGAAAACAAAGCGTGGGACGATACTAAAACCCGCAACGAAGCGGATAAAATCCGTTCCCGTCTGGCACGCACCATTGATGTGGAATTGAACGGCGATCCTTACGCCAAAGCCCGATTTTCCGAACTGTTGCAACAGGCGATTAAAGAGGCGGAAGCGTTGTTCGACAACCCGATGAAACAGTATTTATTGTTTGAATCTTTTGAAACACAGCTCAATGCCCGCAAATTGCCCGAGATTCCCGACCGCTTTGCCGACAACCGTTCGGCACAGGCGTATTTCGGCGTATTCAAAACCGTGTTGCCAGAAAGTTTGGCGAATGATGAAACGCAATGGATTGAGCTGGCTTTTACCGTCGATCAGCTGGTTGTGCAGATTGTCGCCCAGTATTCGCTTAATACCGACCAAGTGGAAAAAGAGATCCGCAAGCAGTTATTGCCGATGATGTTCAGAACCTGTCAATCCGTCGGAGCAGGAATGGAACAGGCGAAAGAAATTGTCGAACGCATTGTGCAAATCGTACGGGTAGGGCAGGCAAATGGCAGCTAAACCCATTCAAGAATGGCTTTCGATCCCTTATGGCGAAAGCCGTCTGACCGTCGGCATTATTCCCCAAGCCCATCTCAAACAGCTACGTTTAACCGTTCAGCCGAACGGTGAGATCATCGCCCAAGTACCGCAAAGTGCGGTCAAAAATGAGTTGATTTTTGCTATTTCGCAACAAACGCAATGGATCGCCAAACAGCAACGCCATTTCAGCCGAATGCCGAAAACCGCCGAACGGCACTATATCAGCGGCGAAAGTCACCGTTATTTAGGGCGGCAATATCAGCTAAAAGTGTACGAAACGCCCGATTTACCTAACCAAGTGAAACTGTTTCGGGGCTATCTGGAAATTTATGTACAGCAAAAAACAGCGGAAAATGTGAAAAAATGTCTGCACCAATGGTATCGCCAGCGAGCAAAACAAATTTTTCACGAACGACTTACCCATTTGTTACCGCAAGCCTTATGGACGAATGCCCAACCCGAAATCCGCTTACGCACAATGCAAAAACGCTGGGGCAGTTGTTCGGTAAAAGGCAGATTGTTGCTCAATCCGCTGTTGGTCAAAGCCCCGAAAGCGTGTATCGACTATGTGATTCTGCACGAACTCTGCCACCTTGCCGAACACAACCACAGCGAACGGTTTTACCGCCTGATGACGGCGGTCATGCCGGAGTGGGAGAAAGTGAAAGAGCGGTTGGAAAAAATGCGGGAATGATATTTGATGATCAGAAAACTGATCCCCTTATATCATCATTAGCATTTTACAAATTATCTTGCGAACGATTCTTCTCACCCCATTCGCACATCGCCTGCATAATCATGGTGCTGATTCATCTGGATTTGGACGTGCAGGGCCCCGCTGAATTAATATTCGCCCTAGGAACCGACCCTGACGGTATGACTTTGCAAGCGGTCGGTCGGGTTATCAATGACATTGCAAAAACCGCCTGATCAAAACGATCCGCATACGCTGCCAAATTCGCTTTTGAACTGGCATATCGGGCGATTTTGGTATCAATCGGCGTAAAATGCTACAACGGGGACGATTGCTGTATCAAAAGTGTTGATTTGGTCACCGAACAGGTAAGGTTTTTCGTCCAAATAATTACTAATGGCATCTAAATCCTGCATAGCAAAATGATAGACATCGGCTTGACCGTGTAAGCCGATGCCGTGTCCTTTTAGTTGGTTCAGTGATTTTGCTTGCAATACCACAAAGTTCGCTTCGGCTTGCTTCGCAGGCATACCGTCGAATATCGCCGCCTACCGCAGGGCTGCATCCCTTTGATGCCGAGCGGTTCGGGAAGTTATTACTTGAACTCAAAGCCAAACAAAACAACGTACTTATTGAGCTTGGCACAAGAGCGGGTAAAATGGGGGCGAAATTATGTTTTCAGGCAGTCTGAAAACCTTTGCAAAAAATCGGAAAAATCTGACCGCTTGTAGGTGAATGAACAGTTTGTAACACGCTGTTTTTCAATTCCGCTCTCGCCGTTTATTTTGAATACTCCGCTAAAAACTTCGCAGTTTTTGAACGCTTGCAATTCAGCAGTTCGGCTACCGTGCCGGCAAACATCACTTTTCCACCGGCCGAGCCACCGCCTTCGCCCATATCGATCACCCAATCCGCTGCGGCGATGAGTTCCAGTCGGTGTTCAACGATGATGACGGTGTTGCCGTTTTTTACGAGCTGGCGGAGCAGGCTTAAAAGCTGCATTGCATCGTTTTGGTGCAAGCCTGTGCTGGGTTCGTCCAATACATAAATTTTACCCGATTGCTGCAACTCGGCGGCAAGTTTGACCCGTTGTACTTCGCCGCCAGAAAGGGTACTGGTAGGCTGTCCGAGTGTGAGATAGCCCAACCCGACATCAAGCAGGCTTTGCAGAGCCTTGCAGATTTTCGGGTTGTCGAAAAACTCGGCGGCTTGCTCGATGGTTAAAGCCAGCACGTCTTCGATGTTTTTGCCCTGATAGTGAAAGCTCAATGCCGTCCGGCTGTAACGTCGTCCGCCGCATTCTTCGCATTGCACCACGACAGGTTCGGCAAATGCCATATCGTAGCTGATTTGCCCTGTGCCTTTGCAGACGGGACAGCCGCCTTTGGCATTGAAACTGAACATGGAGGCATCCGTGCCGTTGGCTTTGGCGAACAGCTTGCGGATGTCGTCCATCACGCCTGTGTAGGTAGCGGGTGTGGAACGAACTGACGTGCCGATCGGTTTTTGATCGATGAAGACTGCTTCGGAATAACGGCGGACAAACGCCTGTGCGAGCGAGCTTTTGCCCGAACCTGCCACGCCTGAAATCGCCGTCAATACACCTTTGGGAATGACGGTGCTGACGTTTTTGAGATTATGCAACTTGATGTTTTCAAGAGCAAAACTTTCCGTCCAAGCCAGCGGAGCCAAATTTAACCGCACTTTTTCCATCAGCATTTTCGCCGTTAAGGTCTCCGCCTGACGCAGTTTGTGAATATCGCCCTGATAGACAATCTTACCGCCTTGCGAACCGGCACGCTCGCCCAGCTCCACAATTTCGTCCGCCAGCTCAATCATTTGACGGTTGTGTTCCACTACCAGCACGTTGTTGTGCCGGTCACGCAACTGCTGCAAAATCCGCCCGATTTTTTGGGCGTCGGCAGGGTGCAGGCCTGCGGTAGGTTCGTCGAAAATATAGGTGATGTTGTTGAGCGAGCCGTCCAAATGCCGCACCATTTTCAGTCGTTGCAATTCTTCGCCCGACAGCGTGTCGGTGGGACGGTTCATCGAAAGATAGTTAATGCCGATTTCCGCCATTTTGCCGAGTGTGCCGCACATCTGCTCTGCCAGCGATTTGCCGACAGGGTGGGTAATCCGTTGCAGTTCGCCAAGCAGTTCACCGGCGGTCAGCGATTGGAAATGCAGAATGTTGTTACCATTAATTTTTGAAGCCAACGCCTTTTCGTTCAGCCCCGAACCTTGGCAGTGCGGGCATTCTCCCTGATGAACCAAACTCGCAATTTCGTCCTGCAAACTTTGTTTGAGCTTGGAAATGTCACGGCTCAAATACAGACGGCGGAAACGCGGCAATACACCTTCGTAATCCACCTTGTCCACCCGCCCTGTGTTGTTGGATCGGATTTCGATTTTTATCGGCTGTTCGCTGCCGTTTTTCAGAATTTCCCACTCTTTATCGGAAAAATCACGCAATTTTTTGTCCGCACTTAACAGCGGATTGGCTTGGTAAAGATAAGTCTGCCAGCCTGCCGAAAACTGGCTGAACAAAATCGCCCCTTCGCTTAGGCTTTTGTTCACATCAAACAAACGGCTTTCATCCAACACCAACTGCTCGCCCAAGCCGGTGCAGTGCGGACACATTCCCAACGGGTGATTGGGCGAATACGCCATTGAACCGCCCGCCGACGGCTCGCCGATACGGGAAAACATCAGGCGGAGTAAGGGGGCTATATCCACCGCCGTGCCGACGGTGGAACGGGCATTCGCCCCCGCCGTTTTCTGCTCCACCACTACTGCAGGCGTTAAACCGTAAATCGCCCCGATTTTCGGGCGTTCGTAATGGGGCATTTTGTTGCGGAGATAGAGCGGATAGCCCGCCTGCCACTGGCGATAGCTTTCCACTGCCAAGGTGTCAAACACCAACGAACTCTTACCTGACCCGGACACGCCGACAAATACCACCAGCTTGCCTTTCGGCAGTGTGAGCTTGATGTGTTTTAAGTTGTTTTCGTGGGCATCGATGATTTGGATTTGATCGGGGTGCATAGAGTTCTCCTTAATAGGTGCGGTCGGATTTTGCAAAATTTTATTAAAATTTCACCGCTTGTTACATCACTTTCAACGCAATAGCACTGGTGATAGTTAACACCAAGCCGGCGGCTTTTTGCAGGGTAATTTTGTCTTTGCTGATCCATACGCCGACGGCGACCGCCCCCGCTGCACCGATGCCTGTCCACACCGCATAGGCGATGGAAAGCAGAATATCTTGCATCGCCAAGCTCAATGAGCTGAGTGATGCGGCGAATAATACGATGGTTGCCAATAAAAAAGCGGTTTTGCGTTGGGTGGTTCGGGCGGTTGAAAATACATTCAAGGTGGAAACGCCTGCTACTTCAAATAACCCAGCGATAATTAAAGTAATAAAAGACATCATTTACTCCTTATTTTGCACTTTTGATCACAATTACGCCTGACATTAGCGTTACCACAAAAAACAGCTTAACGAAATCAATCGCTCCGCCTGCCTGCACGGTGGTTACCATATCCAGCAACACCACAAAAAGCGTGCCAAGTCCTGTGTAAAGTACATAGGCGATGCTCGCACCCATATATTTAAAGGCTTTGGTGAACACCCAAAAACTCGCCACGATGCAGAAAATGGTTACCGCCCATTCCAAGCCGTCTGCTGCGTGTTTTAAACCGTATGCCCAAGCACATTCCAATGATGCCCCGATGATGATGTAAGTCAGCCCTTTGCTGTTCATTTTTTACTCCTAATAGATTGAATTATTGGTTTGTTTTGAAAACGAGCGTATTGTAGTTTTTCCTTTTATATTTGATAATCCCATAAAACTAACAAACACTTTCAAGCAGAATTTGATAATGGAACACGCCAAACTTCTTTTTATTTACGCCACCGTGCTGAAATACGGCAGTATGAACGCCGCCGCACCTCATTTGGGAATGACGGCAAGTGCAGTCAGTCATCACATTAAGCAGCTGGAAAAGCACTATCAACTCAAATTGCTCAACCGCACCACACGTAGCCTGTCGCCCACCGATGCAGGCAGGTTGCTGCTGTTGCACGCCAATGATTTAGTAAATCTGATGAAACAGGCCGACGAAGCTATGCAGAATCTGCGTGCCGAACCTGTGGGACAGGTCAGCATCACGCTTTCCACGGTGGAGATTCACAATCCGTCGATGCAGTGGGTGGTGCAGCAAATTCGAGCCCGTTACCCGAAAATTCAGCTCTCATTATTGGAAAGTGATGGCGTGGTGAATATGTTGGACGACAACGCTCCTGATATTGCCATTCGCACCATGCCGGAGCCTGATGATGACCGCCTGATCGCCCGTCCGCTGGCAAAATGGCAGACTATCATTTGTGCCTCGCCCGACTATCTCCGTCAACACCCCATTGAAAAAATTGCTGATTTATGCACCGCACATTGGCTGAACTTCCATGACGGAGTGTTGCTCGGTTCCTTGTCGCATTTAGGTTTAAGCCGAGTGTTGCCCGAAAACCGCATCGACTGCCCGAATCATTCGATTACCGCTAAAGAATTGGCAATCTTGGGCTTGGGCATCACGATTATGATGGATGGAGACATTCGCCAAGAATTGGACAGCGGCAAATTACAACAGGTGCTACCCGAAGCCAAATTGCCCGAACGCACTATCTACGCTTTAACCGCCAACCGCACCCAATCGGCAAAAGTACGAGAGGTGTTGGAGGTGTTAAAAGAAGGGTTTGAGCGGTAAAAAGTGCGGTCGGAATTTGCAAAGTTTTCATAAAATCCGACCGCTTGCAGAAGGTAAAAATGCCGTCTGAATATTCAGACGGCATTCGCTATTATCCGGGTATTAAAACTTCTGTAAAAGTGAGGAACAGGCTTAATCAGCTGATAATAAGTCTTGCTGATTTGTCGGTTCTCCACAAACATTAAACCTATACTGCATACACTGCTTCGTTCACGGTTGGCGGTTTCAAAATCCAGAGCGACAAAATCTTTCATATACGTATTTTGAGGCTTATTTTAAAGGTTGTTTTTATTCCATATATCACGCAGTCTGGGCAGGCTGTCGGGGTCGAAGGCATTACGCAAAGACAGATGTCCGTGCGTCATCAACCATTTGTCGTCGGATTTACGGAAAATCAGCGACATATTCCACGACAAAAACAAGGTTTCATCGCCATTATCGTCCTGCCGATAGGTGGTAAAGTTAGAAATAAGCAGGACTTCATTCCCGCTGAGTACCCGTGCGGTTTCGTTATGGTATTCTTGTCGGCTGATTTTAGTAGGTCCGCCGTTATTGATGCTTTGAAAATGGGCACGCACCGCTTCACGGCCAATAAGAAAGTGCTTGGCAAGCGGATCAATATAGGTGACATCTTCGGCCAGTGCATTTATATAGGCGGTCGGATCGCCCTTGCTCCATTGCTACTGTATCTGCTGTTCAAAATCAATGAGTGTTTGAATATCTTGTGGAGTCATAACATTATTCCTGTTTTTTAGGTTTTTTGAGGTAATACTAACTTAAAATCGGATTAAAAATATTTAACCTTAATGAAAAATAAAGGTTTTTATAACTGATGATGCCGGCGGAAGTATTCCCATTCTTCCACCGTTTCACCGTTCGGCAAATGGCAGACGCCGTATTCGGAGCCGTCTTTATCTTTACGGATTTCGGACTTGCCGCCTTGTTTTATGCAAAATTCCGAAGCGGGATTGGCTATTCCCGCCGCCGGGGAGGTGTAGTGGCAGGCGGTTAAAGCGGAAACGGCCATTGAAGCGCCGAATAAAATAACTTTTTTCATAAAAAAGCCTTATGTAGTGAATGAGGCGAATTTTATCGCATTCTCGGGCAGGAAAGTCAATCAAAAAAATACTTGAAATAGTCTATTTGTAGACTATAATAGTCTGCTTTTAGACTAGTGTGCCATTTAATGAGGAAAATAATGAGCCAAATTCAATCCAACCCGATGAGCGTAAAAGAACGCGTTTTTCACTCCGTTTTATTTGAACTCGGCGCAGTGGCCGTTTCTACCGTGCTGGTACTGTTGCTTTCTCCGGCAGACACCGGCTCAGCCGTGGGCGTCAGCATTGTTATGGCGCTGATGGCGGTGGTTTGGAATTTCGTTTTTAACTACGGTTTCGATAAAATTTTTACCGCCCCGCGTGAAACCCGCGGCTTTGGTTTGCGCGTCTTTCACACCATCAGCTTTGAAGCGGGGCTGCTGATTTTTACCATTCCCGTGATTGCGTATCTGCTGAATTTAAGCCTGTGGCACGCCTTTATTGCCGATGTCGGCTTGACACTGGCGATTACGCTTTACGCCCTGATTTTTAACTGGATTTATGATAACGCCCGTTTGAGATTTCAGGATTCCGCAGGAGTGATGGATGAACTCGTTTGATCTGTTCGGGCAAACCGCCAGCCATATGTTCAGCCTGTATGAACAATGGATAAAAACAAAAGGGCTGAATTACAGCACTCTGGCGGTGCTGCATACTCTTGTTAAAGAAAACGCTTGCACCCAAAAACATATCTGCAAACAATGGGGCTTGCCGAAGCAAACCATTTCCGCCAGTTGCCAAAAACTGCACAAAGACGGCTTAATCGCCTTTTCAGCCAACGGTACGGACGGGCGGGAAAAACAACTGCATCTGACCGAACAAGGCAAGGCGGTTGCCGAGCCGTTAATCGACGAACTCAATCAAATCGAACAGCGTGCGGTGCAGGCATTCGGCGAAAAACGCGCCGAACGCTTTATTCAGGAAATGAGCCGATTTGTAGCGACATTGGAAAAAGAGATAAATACCGTTATCTAAAAATAAGCTCTTGCTTTGACAAGTTATTGTTTTTAAAGAATTTTGTAAAATTATTGGATTTACCCTTAACTGCTGTTTTTTCGAATCGGCACGCAATGGTTTGCAATATTCCGGCGAACGAGTAAGCACTGTGATGATTTTATCAAAACCGAATTCGAGCGCTCTCAAAACTACTGCATCTAAACGGTTATGGTGTCACCAAATGTGCTAAATTGCGCCGATAACTGCTTGTCCTAAACTTAGCCCGCCGTCGCCCATAGGGAATTGGTGAGCGCTGAGTACGTTGAATTCAGCCAGATTTTCTTTTAATAAACGCCGTAGCAGTCGGTTGTGCATGACACCTCCGCTAAGCACGATAGTTCGGCAATGCAATCTATGCGCCTGTTGGCGGGCTAAATCCGCCAAACCTTGGGCCAGTGCAAAATGAAAGGCAAAGGCTTTATCGGCGATTTCGCTTTTATCTCGCATCCACCCTTGCCAGAAAACCGCTAAATCTAACTGATGATCTTTCAACGGCATGTCTAACCGGATATTATTTGCCGCATCGGTGCCCGATAAGCCTGTAAGTGAGGATTGTGACGCCAACGCTTCCAGCTGGCAGGCGGCTTCGCCTTCCCAGCTTAATTTTTCCGGTGCAATACCTAAACTGTAGGCGACGGCGTCAAATAAGCGTCCGGCGGAGGAAATCGGCGGTGAATTTATTTGGCGTTCAATCGCTTTGGCAAGCAGTTGCCAGTTTTGATGGCTACAGGTTTGTACGGCGATTTCCCGCCAGTTCGGCACAAAACGATATAAATGCGCCAGCCAGTTGCGCCACGGTTGGCTCGCCGCCAAATCTCCGCCGGGCAGGGCAACCGCCGGCAATCCGCCGAGATGACGACATTCCGCACCATTTACATAGAGGCATTCACCGCCCCAAAGTCGTCCGTTTTCACCCATACCGATGCCGTCTAAGGCTAAGCCGATGACGGGGTTATTACAATGATGTTCTGCGCAAACCGCGGCGATATGGGCATGATGGTGCAAGACTTCTACACAGGGAACGCCGAGTTTTTCAGCCAAAGCTTTCCCTATTCGGCTGGAAAAATAACCGCCATGAGCGTCTACTACGATTTTGTCCGGTTTGAATTGGTAAATTTGTCGGAACAAGGTTAAATTCTGTTCTAATTGTGACCGCACTTTTTCGTTAGCGATGTCCCCTATATGCTGACTGACTATCGCTTTATCACCTTTCAGCAGGCAGAAAGTATTTTTTAAATCGGAACCTAATGCCAGAATATGTTGCGTATTGTTCAGCTTTAACTGAATTTCGTCAGGTACATAACCGCGGGCGCGGCGCAAAGTCTCCGTGCCGTCAAATGCTGCGCGTACCAAACTGTCATCGGCGCGTTGTAGGATATCGCGATTGTGACAGAGAAAAACATCTGCCAAATCTTTCAAAAATTTGACCGCACTTTGATTATCCAGTACCGGCGGTTCGCCGCTCGGATTGGCGGAAGTCATCACCAGCGGGCGATTGACTTCCCGCAATAATAAATGCTGAAGCGGATTGCCCGGCAGCATGACGCCGATTTCATTAAGTTTCGGCGCAATCAGCGGACAAACTTCCGGCACTTTGCGGTTTTTCAGCAACACAATGGGCGCGGCGGCGGATGTCAGCAACCGTATTTCTTCAGTATTCAGATCCCGCAAATTCGCCAAACCGGGCACCATAATCGCCAGCGGTTTGCCGGGGCGATGTTTCCGTTCCCGTAATAATTTGACCGCACTTTGATTGGTCGCATCGCAAGCTAAATGAAAACCGCCCACGCCTTTAACGGCAACGATTTTACCTTGTTTCAGCGCATCCGCCGTTTGTTGCAATGCCGTATTCCGTTCGGCAAGGATAGTTTCGGCATTTTGCAGCCAAATGTGCGGTCCGCAATCGGAGCATGCGTTGGGTTGGGCGTGGAAGCGGCGGTCGGCGGGATCCCGGTATTCTTTTTCGCAATCGAAGCAGAGCGGAAATTGCGCCATGGAAGTATTCGGGCGATCGTAAGGAATAGCGCGAATAATGGTAAAGCGCGGTCCGCAATGGGTGCAGTTAATAAAGGGATAACGGAACCGACGGTCGTTTTTATCGAACAATTCGGCTACGCAAAGGGGACAGGTGGCGGCATCCGGCACAATTTGGGTATCCATAGTGTTATTTTCGCTTTCTCGAATGGTAAAGTCCTGAAAGCCGCGAAAGTGCGGTGAAATTTCCCACTGTTTTTTGTATTGTCGAATATCGGTGACGGCAGCCAAAGGCGGTAACTCTTCTTGTAAATCCTGCAGAAAACGGGCGAGTATGTTATCGTCGGTTTCCGTTAACCGAATAAGAACGCCTAGTCCGTCATTATTGACGTCGCCGGTTAAATGGTGTTTGTTGGCGAGTCGCCATACGAAAGGACGAAAACCGACGCCTTGTACCTTTCCTTTAATACGTAATTCGATTCCGTTTATGCTTGCTCGATTTTTGCCGTCCATATATTTTCCTCACCAAATGAGAACCGTTCTACATCAAATATTTTTATAAAATTATCTATGTAAAATTTTATCTTATAATATTCGAAAATCAGAAAATTTATTGTGTGTGGCGCGTGTGACTAGTAAACGTATTGTTATTAAAAACACGGTTATAGTACCTTCGTCATATTACACGGAAAAGGGCGTGTGGCCCAACCGGGGCGAACGATGGAGTCAATCCGTACCAATAGTTTACAGCATTCTTTTCTAACGTTATGATGAGTAAACAAAAGATTCAACAGGGAATAAGGAGAACAAGATGGCAAACTTAGTGAACAAAACGGCATTGGTGACAGGCGGTGGTACGGGTATCGGGCGAGCTATCGCCAAACGCATGGCGAAAGACGGGGCTAATGTGGTGATTATCGGCCGCAATGAAGCGACTTTGGAAGAAAGCGCCGAACAGCATGAGAATATTACATACCTTGTCGCCGATGTGCTGAAATCGGAGGATATTGCCCGTGTTCTGACGGAAATTCAGGAAGAATTCGGTAAGCTGGATATTGTGGTAAATAATGCGGGCATCGCTCCGATGACGCCGATCGAAAATATAAACTTAGCGGATTTTGACCGCACTTTCGCATTAAATGTTCGGGCGGTGATCGATGTGACGGCACAGGCGATACCTTATTTGAAAGCCAGTAAAGGCAATATTGTCAATATCATCTCGGGGTTGGTACATAATCCGATGCCGGGAAATTGTATTTATACCGCCAGTAAAGCGGCAGTGCTGAGCTTAACCCGCACTTGGGCGAAAGAGTTGGCCGCTTACGGTATTCGGGTTAATTGCGTGTCCGTCGGTGCGGCGAATACTTCAATCCATGATGCGCTAGGTTTCAGCGAAGAACAGATGAACGCCTATAAACAGGCGGTAAGCAGTGCGGTGCCGTTGGGACGTTTCGGCGAACCGGATGAAATTGCGCCGATTGTTGCATTTCTGGCATCCGAGCATGCCCGTTACGTGACCGGCTCCGACTACGGCGTTGACGGCGGGTTCGGTATTTAATCCGAATCGATGTCGGTATTCGGTATTTAACCGCTTCAGGTTCGTCTGCAAGCGGTTTTGTTTATGAAAGTATTTCATGATAGAAATGATAAAAAAGAATCCGGATCACGATTGAAAATCTCCATGAGATGATGGAAGATAACGGCGATATTTAAGTTTAATTCGACCAAAAGGAATTTTTATGCAATTTGAAACTCAGTGTTTACATGCGGGTTACAGCCCGAAATCGGGCGAACCTCGGGTTCAGCCTATCGTCCAAAGCACCACTTATACGTACGACAGTACGGAAGATATAGGCGATTTGTTTAATTTGAAAACGGCCGGTTATTTCTATACCCGTTTGGCAAACCCGACGACCAATGCCGCAGAAGAAAAACTGGCGGCGCTGGAAGGCGGAGTCGGGGCTTTATGTACTTCGTCGGGACAGGCGGCGACTTTTTATGCCCTGTTGAATATTTTGGAGTCCGGGGATCATTTTATTACCTCTACTTCTATTTACGGCGGCACTTATAATTTATTTGCGCATACCTTCAAAAAGATGGGTATTGAGGTTACTTTTGTAGATCAAACCCTACCGCTGGAAGCACTGGAACAGGCGATTCGACCGAATACCAAAGCGGTATTCGGTGAAACCGTCGCTAATCCTGAATTACGGGTACTGGATATTGAAAAATTTGCTCGATTAGCTCAAAAAGCACAAGTGCCGTTGATTATTGATAACACTTTTGCTACGCCGTATTTTTGCCGTCCTTTCGAATTTGGCGCCAATATTGTGGTACACAGTACGACCAAGTATTTGGACGGTCATGCGGTTGCCGTGGGCGGAGCGGTGATTGACGGCGGTAATTTTGACTGGCATAACGGAAAATTCCCGGCGTTTACCCGTCCGGACGAGTCTTATCATGGATTGATTTATACGGAAACATTCGGTGCGGCGGCCTATATTGTAAAGGCGAGAGTACAGTTAATGCGTGACTTGGGTGCGACGCCGGCTCCGCAAAACAGTTTTTTGCTGAATCTGGGGATGGAAACCTTGTCTCTGCGTATGAAAGCACATTATGAAAACGCCTTAGAAGTGGCAAAATTTTTGGAAAACCAGTCGCAAGTCAATATGGTGAGTTATCCGGCGTTGGAAAATTCGCCGGATTATGCGTTAAAACAAAAATATATGCCGAACGGACTTTGCGGCGTTATTTCCTTTGAAATTAAAGGGGGACGGGAAGCAGCCTCGAAATGGCTGAACGGCTTGAAGTTGATTTCCCGCGAAGTGCATGTGGCGGATATTCGCACATGCGCCCTGCATCCGGCAACGTCCACCCACCGACAAATGAGCGAAGAAGAGCTGGCGAAAATCAATGTGTCGGCCGGACTTGTCCGTTTGTCCGTCGGCATTGAAAACGTACAGGATATTCTGGCGGATATTGAACAGGCGTTTAGCGGGATTTAACGAAAAATTAAACTTGTGAAAAAGCGGGTCAACGATAATGGTTAACCCGTTTTTATTTTTGAAGTGCGGTCAGAATTTCGATCATTTTATCAAGTCAGAATTTTGATCATTTCGTCGACTGCTGCGCATAACCGATCGCGATCATGCCGATAAATGACATCATCGGCATTCAGTTTGCGCCCCAATACTTTAATATTCGGCAGATGTTTATCGTCAGTATATTGAGGCGTGGTAATCACGCCGTCAATGATATTTTTGCCCATCACCCGATGAATCCAGCGAATACGATCCGTCAGCGATAGTGCCGCCGCCGGGCTATGTTCGATGCCGAGATTATCGATAAAAATTTTCTTGGCTCGACTGTTTTTTAATGCCTGAATAATTTCGGGAATCAGCAGGGACGGCATGATACTGGTTAAAAAGCTGCCCGGTCCGAATAAAACCACTTCCGCCTGTTGAATGGCAGATACCGCTTCGGGCGTGGCGTGCACGATCGGATCAAGAAAAATAGAATCCGGTATTTCGTTGATCAGTTTATCGATTGCCACTTCACCGATGATTTTTTCACCGGAAGTCAACACGGCACCGAGATCCACCGGTTGTTCGGACATGGGAATCAAATAAGATCGCACCCGTAAAAAGTTACGAATCAGATTGATGGCCTCAGTAGGACGGATTTCCATATCTTCCAGCGCTTTCAGAATAAGATTACCGAGATTGTGTCCCGCCAGTTCGCCTTGTCCGCTGAATCGGTATTCGAATACTTTTGAGGCTGTAGTGGGTTTGGCGGTAATCTGATTAAGACAGTTACGTAAATCGCCCCATGCAATGCCGCCGTGTTGACGGCGGATGCGTCCGGTGGAACCGCCGTTATCGGTGGTAGTGACGATGCCGGTAAGGCGTTCTTTCATGAAACTTAATGCGGACATAACACGCCCCAAACCGTGTCCGCCGCCGATGGCGACAATATGTTGCGTGTTATCTAAATGATGATGTTGTTCGGACATAAGCATACCTATCTATAAATGCTGTCGTATATCGGGGCGGTTGATGAAAATAAACAACCCCTATCCTTATTTACTTCCCAAATGGAAAAAATATTAAAAACTTTACCGCACTTTGGTTGGTTTAACCGGGTAAAGTGCGGTCAAAATTAGGCAGATTTTTGTTGTGATAACAACCAGTTACGCACGGGTTCGATAGCATAGGCATATTTCCAGGTGTTGATATGCCCTAATCCCGGATTTACCGGATTTTCGCCCGCAGCAAAAACCGAGCCTTTACGGAACATCACAAAATAAATATTGGCATCGGTTGCGGTTAATCGGGCATATGCCTGTTGGAATTCTTCCTGCGACCATTGCGCATCCCAAACCGCCCGTGCGACTTTAGCTCCCTGTTTTTCCAGCTCCTGCATAATGGCGGTTTGTCCCGGAAAGGCTTTGGCATCATCCTCGGAGACGGTGATCCATAAATTGCTTTTCGCCATAGGTGCGACTTTTGCAGGATCCCACTGGCAAGCCACCAAATAACTCGCGGCAAAAAAATCCGGGTATCGGATATTCATGGCGATAGCTAACATACCGCCGCCTGATTGACCCGTTGCATAAAGTCGCGATGTATCAATATTGTATTGCGTGATTAAATGTTTAATCAAATGAATTGTGGCGTCTAAATAGTCGGAAGTCTGCGCCTCGTCATCCGCCACGATTTCATCAAAGGCCGGCGCCAGTACAAATACGGGACGTTGGATTTGATCCGCCGCCGAAGCCCAAACTATCGCGCCCAAGCCCTGATACAGCGGCGCTTTGATTTTGTTACCCGTTACGCCTGCGTCATGCATAAACAGCACCAGCGGATAAGGTCGGTTGAACTGATAATTTGGGGGGACGAACAGATTATATTTCACGGTTTTACCGGTTTCCGGATCCTGCCAGCGTTCTTGTTTAAAATCATCTAAAATCGCAGTTTTGTTCTCGTTTGTGGTAAACATTTGTCCGTTTATTACAACGGAACCGTTCACCGATTTCATTTCCGGCGAATCGTCTTTCTTTTCGCCGACTTTGAGTTTAACCGACGTTTCGTGCGGTTTTTTTTGTAGTAAATCAGCCGCTTCATCCTGCGGATCCAAATTAAGAACAACGAATTTACCTTCGCTTTTAGCGCCGTTTTTCAATGAATCCGTGACATAAAGCCCGAGCACTTTACGGTTTTGTACTAAAAATCGATAGCGGGGTAAATCGGCGGCCTGTAATGGTTCGGTATATTGAATCGCGACGCCTACCCACTTAGCGCCGTCAGCGAAAACCTGGTTTAATACAATCAGTTTTTGCGGTGTATTTTCAGTATCGGCAAATACCATTTTAGGCAACGTTATCGCCAAGACGGCACCGGTGCCGAGCGTTAAAAAAGTTCGACGGGAAGTCATTCTCGTTCCTTAAGCAGTGTTTCGATCTGTTGTAATCCATTCAGGCGGGTCGAACTCAGGCGTTGGGCAATGCCGAGTTCATGAAAAAAGTCTGAAAAATGGAAGTCATGCAGTTGTTTGACCGTTTTACCGTTAACTTCGTTCATTAAAATTGCCAATAACCCGTTCATAATCCGCGCTTCACTGTAGGCGGAAAGGGTTAAAGTGCGGTCGGAATTTTGCGTAATTTTAGCCCATAGGTTTACTTCGCAACCCGGAATCGATGCATAATCCTGCAGATTTTCGGGTTTTGTTAAGGTTTTGCCAAGCTGAATCAGCAGGCGGTATTTATCTTCCCAGTTTTGGGCGTTCAGTAACGATTGTTTTATATCCATAATCTTTTTTATGCAACGGATTACCGGTTATTAGGCCAATAAATCCAAGGCGTTATCTAAGGCGAGGAACAATTGATCCAGTTCCTCTGACGTGTTGTAAGGGGCGAAACTCAAACGCAGGGTAGAGGATACGCCGATCCTTGTCAAATAAGGCATGGCGCAATGTACGCCGGTACGCAGGGCGATCTGTTGTTCCGCCAGCAACGTGGCCAAATCGGAACAGGCGATGCCGTCGAAGACGAAACTGACCACGGAACTTGGCGTCGGCGAGGTAAACAAGCGACAATTCGGATATTTTTTTAACCGCACTTTTGCTTGTTCCGATAACGCTACGGCGTGTTTTTCCGCTGCGGCGAAATCCCATTGCGACAACCATGCCAATACCGCATTAAACCCGATAACGCCTGCAATATTCGGTGTGCCGGCTTCTAAACGGTAGGGTAAATCGGCAAAACGGATTTCCTTTTCTGAGGCGAACGCTACCATTTTTCCACCGTATTGCAACGGTTGAAGCCGTTCAAGTGCGGCCGGTTTTCCGCTTAACACACCGATGCCGTTAGGTCCGTAAATTTTATGGGCGGAAAAGGCAATGAAATCCGCGTCCAGTGCTTGCAAGTCAATTTTCAGGTGACTGATTGCTTGCGCAGCGTCCACTAAAACCAACGCCTGGCTGTGTTGACGGATTAAACGGATGAAATGGGCTATCGGTTGTTCCGTTCCCGTAACATTGGATACGAAATTGAGCGCTACCAGCTTGGTGCGCGGATTTAACGCTTGAATTAAGGTGTTTTCGTCAATCAACCATTGATCCGAAATCGGTAAAACGTGGATTTTTGCTCCGCACTTTCCGGCAATTTCATGCCAAGTAACAAAATTAGCGTGGTGGTCCGCTTCGCTGATGATAATTTCGTCATCGGGTCGAATGTGCGGAATCAATCCGTTAGCAACGGTGTTAATGGCTTGTGTAGTGCCGGATGTCCAAATAATCGCCCGTTCCGATCGCGCATTAATGAATTCTTTCACTTGCGAACGCGCCTGTTCGAAAAGTGCGGTCTGTTTTGCGTCATATTGACTGCGATGAACGGAACCGGCTGACTGATAAAATGCCACAGTCGCATCGATTAAACATTGCGGTTTCAGGGCGGTTGCCGCGTTGTCGAAATAAACGACGGCATCCGGCTGTTGGAAATAGGGAAATTGTCGGCGGAATTGCTGAACGTCAAACATTATTTTTTCTTCTCTTTGTTCTTCTTCGGGTGACGGAATTGAGCGGGCGGAATCGGATTAGGATCCTGCCATAAACCGATTCGGGCATGTTGCGCTTTTCGCTGCGCATCGATATAAGCAGGATTCTTCACATATTTGCCATACGCCCACGCCATGCCCAGTTGCACCATTTTCAGGTTAATATTTTCTTGTCGGGTATTATAAACCGTCGCCAGCAAACGGTGGTAACGGTCATAACCGGTAATACGCAATGTCACCTGTTTTTGGTGTACTAACCGTCCCAACATCTGGCGGGATTTTCTGCCGAACGGTTGTGCGCGTTCCGGTGCATCGATTTCGTCCAGGCGGACTTTAAGCTGTTTATGATTATTTGCGAGACAGGTTAAGGTGTCGCCGTCAGAAATTTTTACCACGCGACAGGATAAAGTACGGTTCGCTTGCGCGTTAAATGTTAAAAAAATGACCGATAACGCAATAAAAAGGGCTCTGTTCCGCATAATGTTAGTTTATATCAAGTTTTTATACCTATTAAAGGTAACAATTCAATGAAAAGAGTGTAAAATAATTTCGCAAATTTTCAAAAAAAGTTAAGTTATCTATGCTTGAAAAATATGATTTACCGAAAAAAGCGATGGAGCTTGCTCGCTCGTTCGTTATTTTATACGCAATGCTGTTTCTTGGCGAGCGGATTACTCACCTGATTCCGCTCGGTATTCCCGGTAGTATTATCGGATTGTTGCTTCTGTTTTTAGGGCTCACTACGCAGCTTATTAAAGTGCATTGGATCTTTTTCGGTGCCGGCTTATTGATTCGATACATGGCGGTACTGTTTGTGCCGGTGAGTGTCGGTATTATGAAATATTCCGATTTACTGATTTCCCAGGCCAAAGCCTTGGTTATTCCGAACGTAGTGAGTTCTTTAACTACACTGGTTGTAGTGGGCTTAGCGGGAGATTATTTATTTTCTCTGCATTCTTTTAAAAAACTCCGCAAAAAAGTCATCAAAAAACGTCTTAAGGAGCGAACATGATCATCTTATTTTCTTTATTGACTGTCGCCGCTTTCTTTACAGCGTTACAAATCAATAAACGTTTAAAATCCATGTTACTGAATACTTTTGTATTAACCGTGTTGATTCTGGTGGGGATTTTGTTGGCGGCGGACGTGCCTTACGATACTTACATGAAAGGCAATGCACCGTTAAATAATCTATTGGGCGTCAGTGTGGTGGCGCTGGCGTTACCGTTGTACGAGCAGCTTCATCAAATCGCCGCACGCTGGCAAGCGGTCTTGCTGACAACTTTACTGGCCTCGGTTTTGGCGATGGTATCAGGTGCCGGCACGGCTGTGTTGTTGGGGGCGAATCCTGAGATCGTGGCGTCGGTGATTTCCAAATCGGTGACGACGCCCATTGCCATGGAAGTGTCGAAACATTTGGGCGGCGTGCCGGCCGTGGCGGCGGTAGGCGTTATTCTGGCCGGCTTGCAGGGGTCCCTGTTCGGTTATCTGATTATGAAAAAATTACGGATAAAAAATCACGAAGCAATCGGCTTAGCGGTAGGATCCATGTCGCACGCCTTAGGCACCGTCAGTCTGATGGAAGTGGATCAACGGGCGGGCAGTTACAGTTCAATTTCATTGGTGCTTTGTGGTATTATCAGCTCATTGTTGGCGCCCTTAATATTCAATTTAATTTATTTCAGCCTATGATATTGTCCGTGAATTCCGCTTGGCTTGAGCGTTTTCAAGCCGACCGACCGAGAGAAAAAGATCACCGACCGCCTTTTCGCCGCGACCGTGCCCGTATTCTGCACAGCGCGGCGTTTCGCTGTTTGCAGGCCAAAACACAAATCCATGCGGTGGGAGAGAACGATTTCTATCGTACCCGCTTAACTCATTCTCTGGAAGTGGCGCAAATCGGTAGCAGTTTGGCTTCCCAATTACGTTTTACCGAAGCCTTCACGTCACTTACCGAACAATTAAATTGTAGTAGTAAAGAGTTAGAATCCGTGCTTAAACCGTTATTGCCCAGTAACGATCTGATTGAAACGCTGTGCTTTGCTCACGACATCGGGCATCCGCCTTTCGGGCACGGCGGCGAAACCGCGTTAAACGCTATGATGCGTCATTCCGGTGGTTTTGAAGGCAATGCTCAAACTTTTCGTATCGTCACTAAATTGGAACCCTATACGGAAAAAGCAGGTATGAATTTAACCCGTCGTACCGTTCTGGGGTTAGTGAAATATCCCGCTATTTTAGATGAAGCTTCACCGCAATATTCCCTCTTGGATTTACCGCATCCGACGGATTTGGGGCATTTACGTCAGATTGACTGGCGCCCGAGTAAGGGGCTGTACCGTGATGACTTAACGATGATCAACTGGCTGTTGAAACCGCTGTCCGACACCGATCGCCGTTTGTTCACGTCATTTCGAAAAGTGCGGTCGAATTTTCAAGAGTTTTTGAAAACCGTCTATAAATCGTTGGATTGCAGCATTATGGAGCTGGCGGACGACATCGCTTACGGTGTACATGATTTGGAAGATGCCGTCGTGGTGGGATTGATTTCGCAAAGTCAGTGGCAGGCGGCGTATGACGAACTGAAAAACTGTTCTTCGGATTGGATGCGGAAAAACGTGGACACGTTGACGCAAAAGCTGTTCTCCGATTACCATTATGAACGCAAAAATGCCATCGGTGCGTTGGTAAATTATTTTATTACTCATGTCCGTTGGAAAATGACGGCGGATTTTACTGATCCGTTATTGCGCTATAACGCCGAATTGCCGGATGACGTGATTTGCGTGCTGAATATTTTCAAGGATTTCGTATTCAAATATGTGATTCGCGATGTAGAAACGCAACGCATTGAATTTCGCGGGCAGCGTATTTTAACGGATATGTTTCAAATTTTCGAAAGCGATCCGGAACGTCTGTTGCCACGAAATACGGTGAAACGTTGGCAGAATGCCGAGGCGGAGGGGCGTAAACGGATTATTTGCGATTATATCGCCGGTATGTCGGATGCTTATGCTTTACGGGTTCACCGTCAGCTTTCGTAACCGAATCGATTTTATCTTCGTTTTTTATGGCGTGAGGGTAAGATGCGCTGGAGGTAGGGCTTAAGTTCGGGAAATCGGAATTGAAATCCCGCCTGTAATAATTTTTCGGGAAACACGTTTTGGCTGTCAAGTAGCAAACAGGCGCGTTCGCCGAATAATAAGCGTAACAAACAAGCGGGGACAACGGTAAAGTGCGGTCGGTTTAACTGCGATCCTAACAGGCGGTTGAATTCGGCATAACTGACCAAGTTCGGTGCGCTGAGATTGAAAGCGCCGCGACAGTCGGCGTTTTGCAAAAGAAAATCTATGGCGCGAATCATATCGGGCAGGGCAATCCACGGCATAATCTGGGTTCCGCTGCCCAATCTGGCGCCCAATCCCCAACGGTAAACCGGTAACATACTTCCTAACGCACCGCCGGATGTCGCCAACGGCATGCCGGTACGTAACAGACAAACCCGCGTTTTTTCCTGATTTTTCACTTCATTTGCCGCCTGTTCCCAGGCTACACAAAGTTGTCCGGTAAAACTTTCGCTCGGCGTGTCGGATTCGGTGACGAGCTTTTGTCCTTTATCACCGTAATAACCCGTAGCGGAGGCAGAAATAAAACAGTGCGGCGGATGCGTGCTGCGGTTGATAAGTGCGGTCAGTTTTTCGGTTAAATTTATGCGACTTTGGCGGATCAGTGTTTTTTGCCGACCTGTCCAGCGACAGTTGAAAATCGGTTCGCCGGCAAGATTAACAACGGCATCGAATTGATTGAAATGCGGAAAAACATCAAGGGAATCCACCGCACTTATGCGATGCCGAAAACGTTGTTCGGCGATTTGCGGGTTGCGGCTGAGTAGGGTGATACGGTGGTGACCGGCAAGCCATTTTTTAACTAATGCCTGCCCGATAAATCCCGTACCGCCCGTAATGAATATTTGCATTAGAGTGAATTCTCAAATAAGCGTTTTACATTTTCCATTAATTCGTCAATAGACGTGCCTGTGGTCGGCGTGATGAAAATAGTGTCGTCGCCTGCTATGGTGCCGAGAATACCGTCCGCTTTGCCTACGGAATCCAACAGGCGGGCAATCAACTGTGCCGCGCCGGGACTGGTTTTCACTACGATTAACAACTGGTTGTGATCAATATCCAGCACTAAATTTTTTAACGGACTACTAGTATTGGGCACACTCATTTCGTTCGGCAGGCAATAGACCATTTCCATGCGGGTATTACGGGTACGAATGGCGCCGAATTTTGTAAGCATGCGGGAAACTTTGGATTGGTTGATATTGCTGAATCCCATTTCCTGCAGTGCGGTGACGATTTCGCTTTGCGAACCGAAGCGTTCCTGCGCGAGTAACGCTTTAAAAACCTGTAATAGGTTATCTGTTTTATTGTCGGTCATAAATAGAAATATATC
Source organism: Actinobacillus succinogenes 130Z (assembly GCF_000017245.1). Taxonomy (NCBI): domain Bacteria; kingdom Pseudomonadati; phylum Pseudomonadota; class Gammaproteobacteria; order Pasteurellales; family Pasteurellaceae; genus Actinobacillus; species Actinobacillus succinogenes. The sequence goes on along the minus strand of NC_009655.1, from coordinate 1,775,553 downwards.
AGTTTTTAAGTCGAAATATTGCATAAATTCTGCATAAAAATTCAAAATTAATCAATAAAAATTTAAGTTTATTGTGATTTGAGCGTTTTCGAAAAATAAATGATAAAAACTTGTTTTAGATCGTAAAAATAGATGAATATTTAATTGAGTTTCATTTTTTTTCTTCGTAAAATCTACCCAGTTCAAGTTATTAATATTATCGAGGAGTATCTCATGAAAGTAACCTTATTAGGCGCCAGCGGCGGTATCGGTCAACCTCTTTCATTGTTGTTAAAATTACATCTTCCGGCAGAAAGCGATTTAAGCTTATACGATGTTGCGCCGGTCACCCCCGGTGTGGCGAAAGACATCAGCCATATTCCGACTTCGGTTGAAGTGGAAGGTTTCGGCGGCGATGATCCGTCCGAGGCATTAAAAGGGGCGGATATCGTTTTAATCTGTGCGGGTGTGGCGCGTAAGCCGGGTATGACTCGTGCGGATTTGTTTAATGTTAACGCCGGTATTATCCAGAATTTAGTGGAAAAAGTTGCGCAAGTTTGCCCGCAGGCTTGTGTTTGCATTATCACTAATCCGGTGAACTCGATTATTCCGATTGCGGCGGAAGTGCTGAAAAAAGCGGGCGTATACGATAAACGGAAATTATTCGGTATTACTACGCTGGATACCATCCGTTCCGAAAAATTTATCGTGCAAGCGAAAAATATTGAAATCAACCGTAACGATATTTCAGTTATCGGCGGACATTCAGGTGTGACGATTTTACCTTTGTTGTCACAAATTCCGCATGTGGAATTTACCGAGCAGGAATTAAAAGATTTAACTCACCGCATCCAAAATGCCGGCACCGAAGTGGTAGAAGCTAAAGCCGGTGCGGGTTCCGCTACACTTTCCATGGCGTATGCGGCAATGCGTTTTGTGGTTTCCATGGCTCGCGCATTAAACGGCGAAGTGATTACGGAATGCGCCTATATTGAAGGCGACGGTAAATTCGCCCGTTTCTTTGCACAACCGGTTCGTTTGGGTAAAAACGGCGTAGAAGAAATTCTGCCGTTAGGTACATTAAGCGCATTTGAGCAACAAGCGCTTGAAGCGATGTTACCGACCTTGCAAACTGACATTGATAACGGTGTGAAATTTGTTACCGGCGAATAATTCACCAAAATAATTTAACAAAACCGATTAAAGGATTAGGTTTTTATGCAAACCTAATCCTTTTTGTTTGGTATCAATCAGTTAAAATCCGCCGTTTGATTAATGGGAAGCTATATAAGATTTTAGTATTTTATATAGATAAAAATAGCGTGGAAGAAATAAAGTAATCCTCCACGCGTCTTCTCAAAATGTATAAAAAGTGCGGTCAAAAATTAATCGATTTTTTATTCATCCTCGTTTCTTGGCGGTTTAATCGCCAGTAAATTACATTTTAACTTACTGATAACATGTTCGGCGGTGTTGCCTAACAGGGCGGCGGATAAGCCGGTGCGTCCGACCGTGCCGAGCACCACCAATTCCGCGCCGAGTTCTTCGGCGACTTCGGGAATCACTTCTTCCGGGAAGCCTTCGCGAACATGGGTATGGTCTTCATCAATTCCGTATTTTTGGCGTAAAGCTTTCATGTTCAGTAGATGTTGTCCGCGAATACCGTTGATGTACTCTTTAGTGTGGAATTCCGGCAAGTCGATCGCCATATTGATCGGGGTCGGCGGATAGGCGCTGACTAAATGAATATTTCCGCGCTCCAATGTATCGGCCAAATCGATGCTCAGGTTGACTAAATAATGATTAAATTCTTCATGATAGTCTTCGTCGCCGGAAACGTTTACCGCCACAAGAATACGACGTTGGTGTTTCCAGTCGCCGTCGCGCACCATTAACATCGGTGCCGGGCATTTACGCAGTAACTGCCAATCCACCGGGGTGAAGAAAATGGAAGCGACACTTTCTTCCTCTTTAGTATATTTCACTACCAAATCGTATTGATTTTTTTCGAACTCTTCCGCAATAGCTTCCGCTTCATTATTATTCCAAACCACTAACGTATTGAATTCAATCGCCGAATCGGTATATTTTTCGATATAATGCTGAATTTCTTGTTGACGTTGGGTAATGACACTCTGGTGCATTTCGTTGCGTTCCTCTGATGAAAGCAACGCTGACATTTCATAAGAAAGATCATAAACCGCAAGGAATAGCGTAATTTTCACTAATTGCTCGCTTTTTTGCTCTTTCACTAAACGAACCGCACGAGCCAAGCCGTGTTGCTTTTCATTTTCAGGGTTTAGGACGACGAGTATATTATTAAACTTCATAATGATCTCCTTTCTTGATCGCTATAATTAGAATAGAACAGAGCGGTCGTAAGAACAAGAATAATGAATCAAAAATGTGACCTAGTGCAAATTTTTGCCAAAAAAATTGCCATTTCGGTAGAAACGGCAATAAATTACATTAAGAAACAAATTTTATTTTTGTTCGGTTTGAACCCGAAATTGCCAATAAGGCATTTAAGTCGTTGATAGTAATGTATTTTCCTTGTACGGAAAGAATGCCCAACTTTTGAAAACGACCTAACAGGCGGCTAATCGTTTCAACAGTCAAGCCGAGATAATTACCTATATCGCCGCGCGTCATGGTTAATCGGAATTCACGGGAAGAAAAACCGCGTGCGGAATACCGTTTGGATAAATTGTAGATAAAGGCGGCCAAACGTTCTTCCGCATTCATTTTAGAAAGCAGAAGAATCATTTCCTGGTTGCTTTGAATTTCACAGCTCATCAGGCGCATCATCTGCTGACGTAATTTCGGCATTTTACCTGTTAAGTCGTCTAAAATATCATAAGGAATTTCGCAGACCATAGCGGTTTCCAACGCTTGCGCAAAACTTGGATGACGTACGTTGGTGATGGCGTCAAAACCGACTAAATCGCCAGGCAGGTGGAAAGAGGTAATTTGTTCTTCGCCGGTTTCGCTGATGGTATAGGTTTTGATGGTGCCGGAACGGATGGCATAAAGAGAAGTCAGTTCATCACCGGCTTTGAACAGTACCTGTGATTTTTGAATAGGTTTTTTGCGCTCGATAATGTTGTCGAGCTGATCAAGCTCATGTTCGTTAAGAGTAAAAGGAATACAAAGCTGGCTGATACTGCAATCTTGGCAGTGGATCGCACAACCGCCGGATTGGATACGGCGACCTGCCTTGGTTTCATTAGCTAAATTTGTCATGAGTTCCTCAATAGCAACTAAAACGCATAAAAAAGGGATAAAATTGATCTAACTCAACAAATGATAGCATTATTTGTTAAAATTAAGAAGAAATAAATCAAAAACTCAGAAGGTAAAATTATGCCGGCAGAAAAATTAACCAAACGCCGATTTCTTCAAATTCTCATTATGTTGGGAATTTTGATTTTCGTTTTTTTATATCGGACTTATCACTACTCCGATGAGCCGAATGAGGAATTCCGGCGTAGCGAGCCGTTTAATCGTACGCAAAGTGCGGTCAATTCCGCGCCTGTTTTGAAAAACGGCAATAAATAAAAAGGAGAGCATAAACATGCTCTCCGTTTGGTTATTTGGTCGTTAAATTAATCGGCGGATAAATTGCCTAAATCTTTATCGATCAGGAATAAGGATTTACCTTCTTCACCTAGGATGTTGAATTTATCTAAAATACCGCCGAATAATTTTTCTTCTTCGTGTTGTTCACCGACGAACCATTGCAAGTGATTGAATGCGGAATAATCTTTTTCTTCAAAAGTCGCCGTCACTAATTCGTTGATTTTACGGGTAATTAATTTTTCGTGTTCGAAAGTCAATTCGATAACTTGGCGCAATGAACGATAGTCGGCCGCCGGCGCTTCAATAGCTTCAATGCGAACTTCTGCGCCGGTTTCGTTCAGATAAGTGAACAGTTTGCGCATATGCTGCATTTCTTCCGCCGCATGTTCGCGTAAGAATGTTGAGGTACCCGTATAACCTTTTTGTTCGCACCACGCGCTCATTTGCAAATAAAGATTGGAAGAATAGAACTCGAGATTCATTTGGGCGTTTAACAATTTAACTACATTTGCTGATAACATTTTAATTCTCCCGATTATAATTTTGCTAAATCGTTATCGATAAAATATAAAGAGTGGCCGTCTTCACCCATGATGTTAAATTTGTCCAGAATACTGCCGAATAATTTTTCCTCTTCATGCTGTTCCGCCACATACCATTGCAGGAAGTTGAAAGTTGAGTAGTCTTTATGGGCGAATGTTACTTCTACCAATTCGTTGATTTTGGATGTCACCAGTTTTTCGTGTTCCATTGTAACTTCGAAGACTTCTTTTAACGAACCGTATTCGGCACGAGGTGCGTCGATTTTGCCTAAAAGCGGTAAACCGCCGGTTTCGCTCACATAACCGAATAATTTTTGCATGTGTTCCATTTCTTCATCGGCGTGGCGAAGCAGGAATGCCGCTGCGCCGGTATAACCTTTTTGCTCGCACCATGCGCTCATTTGTAAATAGATGTTGGATGAATAAAATTCTAAATTGATTTGTTCGTTCAATTTAGCGGTAATTGCTTGGTTTAACATGTTTCGTTTCCTCAATAAAATAATTCTGACATGATTGTCGTAAATTCGTCCGTATTTTAACCAAATTATAATATCCGTCAAGTGTTGTTTTACGTAACTTATTAATTTATCTAGATTTTTTAATGTAAATCATTCTTGTTTATTATATCGTTAACAAATAAATATTCTCTGTAATGCGTTACGTTTTTGATTCGGATTCGTCTCGGTTTGTATGAGCGGTATTTGAAAATCGTTATTTTTATGACCGCACTTATAATGCCAGAACCAGTACGCCGCTACAAATCAGTAATGATCCGATCACTAATTTCAGACTGACGGCTTCTCCCAATACCGCCACACCTAATACGATAGCAATCACTACGCTGAGTTTATCGATGGGGGCAACCCAAGAGGCCGGGGCAAGCTGTAAGGCGCGATAATAACAAAGCCAGGACAGTCCGGTGGCAATGCCGGAAAGTATCAGAAAAGTGAGGGGCTTGGCTGCAATGTGTTGGGGCAGTTGCCATTCGTTGCGGGCGGTGACGATACCGCCAATAACAAAGAATATTACGACGGTTCGGATAAACGTGGCGAGATTACTGTTAATGCCTTCAACTCCTAGTTTGCCGAAAATTGCCGTGAGACCGGCAAAAAATGCCGAACCGAAAGCAAAAATAAGCCAGTTCATAAATTTCTCCTGTTTCCGATTAACGTTTTCGTTATAATGCAACTAATTTTTAGTTAAGGGAAGATTATGGAACAAATAAATATCGAAATCGCTTACGCCTATCCGCATAATCACTATTTGAAATCCTTTACATTAGATGCGGGAACAACCGTGCAGTCCGCCATTTTGCAATCAGGTATTTTAGCCCAATATACGGATATCGATTTACGTAAAAATAAGATCGGTATTTTTGCCCGACCGGTAAAATTAACGGATGTATTGAAAAATGGTGATCGTATCGAAATTTACCGTCCGTTATTGGCGGATCCGAAAGAAATCCGCCGTAAACGCGCCGCTCAGCAGGCAGCCCGGCAAAAGGGAAAAATATAAATAAATCGCTTTTATTTAACCGAGCCCTATTGCTGCCGATATCTTTTTACGGAATGTTAGTGCTACGGTTTAATCAACACAAACACCAGATCCGGAAAGCAGGGAGAGGATAAAGTCGGCAAATGAAGCAATAATTCTTTCTGATATTAGCGGATTTTGCCGAAGTGCGGTCGAAAATGAGACAGGATTTAGCCTGTCTGTGGCAAATAATTGCAAACCGGCTTATTTCGCTTTACCTTTGGAACTCTATCCCAAGGAGGGATGATGACCGAGTTATTTAACTAATTGAAAAAAGTGCGGTGAAATTCACCGCACTTTGATTTAGAACCGGTTTTTTAGCATTTTTAATAATCTTATTCAGCGTCTTCCTTCGCCCATTCAAGCGCGCGGCGAACCGCTTTTTTCCAACCTTTATAACGGCGTTCGCGTTTTTCATTGTCGTTATCCGGCGTGAAAGTCCGTTCTACGCGTGCTTTATCCTGTAATTCATTTAAGTCTTTCCAGAAACCTACGGCAAGACCGGCAAGATAAGCTGCGCCTAATGCGGTTACTTCTTTTACGACAGGACGTTCTACATTTACATCCAAAATATCCGCTTGAAATTGCATTAAGAAGTTGTTAGCCGTTGCACCGCCGTCTACACGGAGATATTTTAATTTTTCACCGGAATCTGATTGCATCGCTTCTAATACGTCGCGGGTTTGGTATGCGATAGATTCCAAAGTGGCACGTACGATGTGGTTGCGGTTGGCTCCGCGGGATAACCCTAAGATCGCTCCTCGGGCATAAGGATCCCAATATGGCGCACCTAAACCGGTGAAGGCGGGAACGACATAAACGCCGTTAGTGCTTGGTACTTTGGTGGCAAAATATTCACTGTCGTAACTGTCGTGAACGATTTTGAGTTCGTCACGTAACCATTGAATTGACGCACCGGCGATAAATACGGAACCTTCGAGCGCATATTCCGGTTCGCCTTTAGCGTTACAGGCGATGGTGGTCAACAATCCGTTTTTAGATGTAATCGCTTTGTTACCGGTGTGGAGTAACATAAAGCAACCCGTACCATAAGTATTTTTCGCCTGACCGGCGGTGACGCATAAATGTCCGTAAAGCGCCGCTTGTTGGTCGCCTGCGATACCGGCTACAGGAATACGTACCCCGCCTTTACCACCGATGTTGGTTTGGCCGTAAATTTCAGATGAATTTTTCACTTCCGGCAACATTGAACGAGGAATATCTAAAATTTCCAACATTTTGTCATCCCATTGTTTGGTATGAATGTTGAATAACATGGTACGGGAAGCATTGGTATAGTCGGTCACGTGTACGCGTCCCTGCGTGAGCTTCCATACCAGCCATGTATCCACGGTACCGAATAATAGTTCGCCGCGTTCCGCTTTTTCACGCGCGCCTTCCACATTATCCAAAATCCATTTAACCTTAGTACCTGAGAAATACGGATCAACCACTAAACCTGTGGTTTGGCGGATGTAATCTTCATAACCCTCCGCTTTTAATTTATCCGTAATATCGGAAGTACGGCGACATTGCCATACGATAGCATTGTAAACAGGCGTACCGGTTTCTTTTTCCCACACAATAGTGGTTTCCCGTTGATTAGTAATACCGATAGCCGCAATTTGATCGGAAGTAATACCTGCTTTTGCAACGACTTCGTTTAAGGTTGAACTTTGCGTCGCCCAAATTTCCATCGGATTATGTTCAACCCAACCGGCTTGCGGATAAATTTGTGTGAATTCCCGTTGGGCTATCTCCACAATGTTTGCATCGTGATCGAGTAAAACGGCACGGGAGCTGGTTGTTCCTTGGTCTAATGCAATAATGTATTTTTTGTCCATAATAAATTTCCTTTGGAGGTTTATCGGATACGATTGTGTGATTTTTACGCACATAGTGAATCAATTAATATCCTTTGAGCGTAAACGAACAAATTGCAACTATACGTTAATCGAATATGCGCATAAATTAAATGGTTATTTTTCAAAAATTTGAACTTTGTCACAAAATTTTATCAATATTGCTCAGATTTTGAAAAATAATGTGATCAGGTTAACATTTTCGAAAAAAAACAATCTGTCGTTATTGCTTTATTTAAATAAAGCCAGATAATAATCGCCGGTCACATAAGTCTCTAAAATATTGCTTGATTGAAAACGAACGAAATTGCCGATTTATGTTTTGAGGGAAACATAGTTCTATCAATAATATGGAGATTTTCTTATGAATGCTTATTTAGCCGAGTTTTTGGGTACTGCACTCTTAGTTTTAATGGGTAACGGTGTCGTTGCCAATGTGTGCTTAAACAAAACAAAAGGTAATAGTTCCGGCTGGATTGTAATTACAACCGCATGGGCATTTGCGGTATATGTTGCGGTGGTCGCGACGGGAGAATACAGCGGCGCTCACTTAAATCCGGCGGTAACTATCGGTGTTGCGGTGAAAGGTTCATTTGATTGGGCGATGGTACCCGGTTATATCGCCGCACAAGTTGCAGGCGGTGTGCTGGGTGGTTTTGTCGTCTATTTATTTTATCGCGATCACTTCCTGGCAACAGAAGATGCGGCGGCAAAACGTGCCTGTTTTTCAACGGAACCGGCAATTCGTCACTATGCAAATAACTTGTTCTGTGAAATTATCGGAACTATTGTTTTAGTTTCTATCATTTTCTTTATTTCATCAGGTCATGTCACTTTACCGGGTTCTGACGCACCGGCACCAATCGGTTTAGGTTCAATCGGTGCGTTGCCTGTTGCGATTTTAGTTTGGGCCATCGGTTTAAGTTTAGGCGGTACAACCGGTTATGCCATTAACCCGGCTCGGGATTTGGGTCCGCGTATTGCGTTGGCAATATTAGGTAAAAAACTCAATACACCGGCGGATTGGGGATATGCCTGGGTGCCTGTTGTGGGACCGATGCTGGGTGGTGTTATCGCGGCAGTCGCTTACAATATGATTATGTAATTGAAAATTTCAGTTAAAATTAGAAGCCGTCTTTTCACAAAGATGGCTTTATTTTATGGTGAATATTCGAATTTGTATGTTATATGATTGATTCGGTCTCTTGTTGTTTACGATTAAATGTTAATCTTGCCACTTCATAGGCAAATAATAACGCCCCGAAGATCAGGATTAAATCGCCGATAGTTCTCAACCAACGCAGGGTTTGTAAGAAATCTTGTTGTAGGAAACCTTCGCTGCGTGCGTACCATAGGCCCTTGCTGATACTGGCGGAAACCTGATATAAGCCGATCGGTAACAGGCTGACGGCTATCATCAGTACTAACCCGATGTTCATTGACCAGAATCCTGTCTTCATGATTTTTTCATTGAATTGAAAATCAGGTTTTAAATAGCGCGCTACCAGTAACACGAAGCCTAACGCCAAAAAACCGTACACACCGAATAATGCCGCATGGGCATGGACTGCAGTCGTATTCAACCCTTGTAAGTAAAACAGTGAAATAGGCGGGTTAATTAAGAAACCGAAAACGCCGGCACCCAACATATTCCAAAAGGCGACGGCAACGAAACACATTAACGGCCAACGCAACTTTTGCATCCATGGGGTTCTATGCTGATATGACCAATGTTCATAAGCTTCATTTCCCAAAAGAACCAGGGGTACCACTTCTAACGCTGAGAATACCGCACCGGCGGCTAATGCCGGGGTAGTCGTGCCCGAAAAGTAGAAATGGTGTGCGGTTCCGGGTATGCCGCCGACAAGGAATAAGCTGCCTGCCATTAATGAGGCAATGGTTGCACTGTGATAGCTGACTAATCCTAAATTATAGAAAATAAATGCCAACGCACAGGTGGCGAATACTTCAAAGAAGCCCTCCACCCATAGGTGCACCACCCACCAACGCCAGTATTCCATCACCGTAATGCCGGAATGTTCGCCGTAGAATAATCCCGGACCGTAGAACAACCCGACGCCTATAATCGATGCGATAAAGATAGCCAGTAAATTTTTATCTCCGTCTTGTTTGAAGGAATAACGCGTACAACGCAGCATTAACCATAACCAAAGCAGGAATCCCACAAATAACAGTAATTGCCAGAAACGTCCTAGATCTAAGTATTCATAGCCTTGATGACCGAACCAGAAATTCAGTTCCGTCGGAATCCGATGGCTTAATGCAAAGAAATTACCGGTGTAAGAACCGATAACGACGATTAATAATGCCAAGAATAAGAAATTCACGCCGAATTTTTGGTATTTCGGATCCTTTCCGCCGTTGATAACCGGCGCTAAGAATAATCCTGCGGTCAAAAAGCCTGTTGCGATCCAAAATAAAGCGGATTGAATATGCCATGTTCTGATTAAAGAATAGGGAAGCAGCTGGGAGATATCCACACCGTAGAATTTTTGGCCTTCTACCGTATAGTGCGCAAGTATGCCGCCCAGCCCTACTTGAACGACAAATAATGCCAATGTCAGGAAGACATATTTACCTAATGCTTTTTGCGACGGCGTTAGATTTAATTTGAGTAGCGGATCCGCAGCCGGTGCTGCCGGCGCTTTTTCGTTATGATCGCGAAAGAAAGAATAGCCCCAAATCAGAAAGCCGATACCGGCGATTAAACATACGATGGAAATCAGCGACCACATGATATTTTCCGTCGTCGGTACATTATTGATTAAGGGTTCGTGCGGCCAATTATTGGTGTAAGTCACCTCCGCATTGGGACGACTGGTTGAGGCCGCCCATGCTGTCCAGAAGAAAAAATCCGATAGCTTTTGACGGGCTTCAATGTTCGGTAGAGTGTTGTTTTTCATTGCGAATGATTCCCGGGTCGGAATCATTGAAGGATCATCGCCATACAATTTGATGTAATAATCGGCGGTTTGTCGAATGGCTTGCAGACGGGTTTCGGATAAAAGCACATTACCGGCTTCATTTACTCGGCTTTGGTGGCGGTATTCATCACGCAGAGCGGATTGTAGAGCAGCTTGATCGGTGAAGTTTAATTCGTCATAACTTTTCCGAAACGTTGTTTGCGCCGTAATATCCAGCCATGCGGTTAACTCGCGGTGGAGCCAGTCAGCCGTCCAGTCCGGCGCTTGGTAGGCGCCATGCCCTAATAATGATCCGACTTCCATCCCGCCGGTCGTTTGCCAAGCGGTCTGACCGGCAAGAATATCGGCTTCTGTCATTACCGTTTCGCCGTTCTGAGATACATAAGCCTTAGGAACAGGAGGCGCTTGCCGATAAACTTCAACGCCGATATAGCCTAATATTGTGAAAGTTACCATGAGGACGATAATCAGCGTCGCCCACAGCTTTTTATATTTTCCCATTGAAATTGCTCCTTGTAATAATGATTACTTTCGATTTTTTGCATCTAGGAGCGATTAAAATAACCAAGTATTTTAGTCGGCTAAATACCTGAGTAATTGTATCAGATATTAAGTGAATCAAAACACTCAAAAATAGGTAAATAAAAAGCGCGGTCGAAATTTCGTCTGTTTTTTCGACCGCACTTTAGTGATGTAACAACGATAACGCTTAAATAGAATTTCGTTTATTTTGTCAATAAACCGGACATTAGCGCATGGAATTTATCCACTTCCCAGGCGCTGCGTCCGATGAATAATCCGTCGATATGCGGTTGGACGAATAATTCCGGTGCATTTTCCGGATTCACGCTGCCACCGTAGAAAACCGGGATCTTGTCGCCTTCTTCACCGAATAATTCGATCAGACATTGTTTGATTACCGCTTGTTTTTCATCGGCATAACCGGCGGAAGCGGGGATACCGGCGGTGCCGATTGCCCAAACCGGCTCATAAGCGACACGCAGCAACGATAATTGATCCGGTGTGACGCCGTGTAGACCGATTTTTAGTTGGGTTCTTAATATTTCGTCGGAAATACCGTAGTTTTTTTGTTCCAGGGTTTCACCGACACAAAGTAAAGTGACAAATTGATGTTTAAGAGCCGCCAATACTTTAGCATTTTCTTCCTGATCCGTTTCACGGAATACGTGACGTCGTTCGGAATGTCCGATCATTACTAATTGTACGCCCAGTTCTTTCAGCATGAGGGGCGAAATATCGCCGGTAAATTGCCCCGAATCGTTCGGATTCATATTTTGCGCACCGATCATAATCGGATGTTTGGAAGGTATGCTGCGTACGGCGGCGATAGCGTCGCTTAAGGTAGTAAATGAAGGGATGACAAATAATTCCAGATTTTTATCCGCCGGCAATGTATCCGCTAATTCGGACAGTTTGGTTAGATAATCCACCGCTTCCGCATTACCTTTGTACATTTTCAGATTAGTCCCGAAATAGATTTTCTTGGTCATAACAAATCCCTCTTGTTTCTAATTATTTAACCACATCGACGGATGTAACGTTTTTGAGCAGGTTGTAAAATTTTAACGAAATACCTTTATCGGTAATAATTTTATGCACTCTGTTTAACGGCGCGGAGACGAATAAATGCTCCGTGACGAATTTATTGCTGCAGGTTAGCACATAAACTTCTTTAGCAATTTCAAAAATAAGTTTTTTGATTTGCATTTGATCGTTACCGATAGAAGTAATGCCGATTTCCGGATGAACGCCGTGTACGCCGATAAAAGCCTTGCTTGCTCTGAAATTTTTCATCATGTCTATAGCGCTTTCTCCCATGGATGCCGGAATCTTGCCGGAAATGAGCCCGCCGATCAGCATAATTTCAATATTATTGGTATTGGCAAGTTCGCATGCTACATAGAGGGAGTTGGTGATAATCACTAAATATTTATCGGCATAGCGTTTAATCACTTGCGCCAAATAAAAGCTGTTAGAAGAGTCGTCAAGAATGATCGTGTCGCGATCATTGACGTACTGGTAGGCTTTTTCAGCGATTTTTAACTTATTTTCGCGATCTTTGAATATATTGCCCGCTGGCAAAGAGATGGAAATCATCGGTGGGGTCGGCAGCGCTCCGCCGTGAGTACGGATTAGTGCGCCTTGTTTTTCTAACGATCGGATAGCCGTACGAATCGTTACTACGGAACAATTCAGTAACCGGCTTAATTCAATATTATCTACATATTGTTGTTGTTCCAGAACTGTCAATATTTGCTGTTCCCTTTCGCTGTATTGGGCCATATTTCTTCCTTTAATTATTTATCAATATTTATTATAGAACACTTTTCTTTATTTTTCTCTATATAAAATTATTTTCGTTTTCTTTCGCTAAAATTTGATCCATCTCTCATTTTTCAAAAATAATCTATATTTAACCGCATTTTTTAATGACATTATAAAAAATGCGTATATCATTAATTTATCTTTTACTTAAAACGAAAATAAACGAAAGGAGTTTTGTATGGGTAAAAAACCTGTCATCGCACTAACCATGGGGGATCCGGCGGGTATCGGTCCGGAAATTGTCGTGGATACCATGTTGAGCAAAGAAATTCACGATGTATGCAAACCTTTTGTTATCGGCAGCATTGCTATTCTTGAGCGTGCAGCCAAAGTGAGAGGGGCGTCGCTGAAATATCGCAAAATCGATGATCCCGCCGAGGCTAAATATGAATACGGTACGGCGGATGTACTGGAAACCGGGGATTACGATACGGATTCCATCAAATGGGGTGAAGTCCAGGCTTTAGCGGGACAAATGTCTTATGACTGGGTGATGAAATCCATTGAGTTGGGTATGGCGCATAAAATTGATGCGGTCTCCACCGCACCGATTCATAAACGTGCCATTAAGTTGGTCGGGGTAAAGGAACCGGGTCATACCGAAATTTATCAAAACGAAACCCATTCGCCTTACGGCCTGACTATGTTCAGCTGCCATAAACTGCGGGTATTTTTCGTCAGCCGCCATATGTCGGTGATCGACGCCTGTAAATATGCCACAAAAGAACGGGTGCTGGAGGATGTAAAAAATATCGATAAAGAATTGCGCAATATCGGTATCGAAAATCCGCTCATCGCCGTCGCGGCGTTAAATCCGCACGGCGGCGATAACGGGTTATTCGGTCGCGAAGAAATTGACGAATTGATTCCGGCCGTGGAAGCGGCGAAAGCGGCGGGCATAAACGTTACCGGTCCGGTGCCGGCGGATTCCGTGTTCCATATCGGTAAATCCGGTAAATACGACGCTATTTTGTCGCTATATCACGACCAAGGCCATATTGCCTGCAAAACCTTAGACTTTGAAAAATCCGTCACCATTACTTTCGGTTTACCGTTTATGCGCAGTTCCGTGGATCACGGTACGGCATTCGATATTGCCGGTCAAAACATTGCCAACGGCGTCAGTATGATCGAATCCACAAAAGTGCTTGCCGAATATACCGCTAAGTACATGAACAAAAAATCGTAATACATTTTATAGGAGTCACCCTATGCCTGTAATCGGAGTTGTCGCAGACGATTTAACCGGAGCCACTACAACGGGGGTGTTGTTAGCACGTTCCGGTTCGAAAACTACGGTATTTTTCCACACCGAGGCGGCGGAAAAATTAAATGACGAAATTAATTCGGAATCATTACTTATCAGTACCAGCAGTCGACCGTTGCCGAAACATGAGGCTTATAAAGCCGTGCAAAAAGCGACCGCACTTTTAAATAAACTGGGGGTGCAATATTTTACCAAACGGATTGATACCACTATGCGCGGCGGTGTCGGAGTGGAAATCGATGCCATGCTGGATATTTTGCCGGAAGATACGATTGCGATCGTTGTTCCTGCGATGCCTCAATCCCGCCGGATTTTAGTGGGCGGTTATTCCGTGATTGACGGAGTAGCGTTAACCAAAACGCCGGTGGCGCAAGATGTAAGAACGCCGGTAAAAGAAGGCTTTATTCCGGCTTTACTGGCGGCACAAACCCGTCATCATGTGGGGCAGGTTACGTTGAACGATGTCATGCGCGGCATCTATGAAATTAAAATCGCTTTAATGGAGCAAATTCGTCTCGGTAATCGCGTCATCGTGGTTGACGCCATTACTTTAGAAGACGTTTCCAATATTGCCCATGCTTGTCTGTTACTGGAAAACCACATTCTTGCCGTGGATCCGGGGCCTTTTACGGCGGCACTCGGCTTTCATCGCGGTCTTATTCATAAAGAAGAACCGAATATTCCGCCGAAAAACGGTGACGGTTGTGCCGAAGGTAAAACCGTATTGGTGGTTGCCGGTAGTGCGACACCGGTAACTAAGCTACAAATGGAAGTGCTATGTCGTGATGAGCGTAATGTCTGTATTTCCGTTGATCCGTTATTAATGATTGAAGGCGGTGAAATTGCGGACAAAGAAGCTAAACGGGTGGTGAAACGGATGAAAGACTATATGTCGGATAAAGTGCCGCCCCGAGCGGTTTTACTGGAAACCGCATTACACGGACCGTTGCTGAATCTGACTGAAGAAGACGAAAAACGCAATTATGTTTCGGGCGAAAGTGCGGAACGGATTAATGCCGGTTTAGGCATGATTGTGGCGGATATTTTTGATGCCGTGGGCGCTGATCGTTTTGCCGGTATTTACGCTACGGGCGGCGATACGATGGTGAATGTGTGTAATCAGTTGGGCGTTGCGGCAATTGAAATGATCGACTACGTCATTCCTCAGGCTGACATCGGTCGTTTAGTGGGGAAATTCGATAACAAAATGCCTATTGTCGGCAAAGGCGGATTAACTGGTGATGAACATACCGCTTGTAAGATTGTGGATCGACTGTTCTTAGAAGCGTGTAGAGATGAAAATAATTAAGGAGTAAAACATGAAAATTGCAATTGGATGTGATGAAGCGGCATATCGTTTAAAAGTTGAAATTATGAAACATTTAGATGCTATTGGCGTTGAATATGACGATTTCGGCGCAGGCGAGGGCGATGTGGTGCTATACCCCGATGTTGCGGAAGCCGTAGCCGTCGCTGTGGCGGAAGGCAAATATGAACGTGCCATTTTAACCTGCGGTACGGGGATCGGCATGTGCATTACAGCGAATAAAGTACCAGGTGTGCGGGCTGCGGTCTGTCACGACGTATTTTCTACGGAACGTTCGCGCAAAAGTAATGATGCGCAAATTATGTGCTTAGGCGAACGTGTAATCGGTGTCGAATTAGCCAAATCTCTGATTGATGTTTGGTTTAAATGTGATTTTGCCGGCGGCGGTTCCGCACCGAAAGTTGCACGTATCAATGAAATTGATGCGAAATACCACAAATAAACGCCGTATCAATCAATAAACTCCGGCGATAACGCCGGAGTGCCGATACTTTCTATATCAGGAGATATCCTATGGTTAAGCTAAAACGTAATGCGGAAGGTCATATTGATTTGGGATTAATGGATAAAATGATGAAAATCCCCGGCGGGTTGGTTATCATTCCGTTACTTCTTGCCGTCGCAATAAAAACATTTTTCCCTCAATTCTTTGAAATCGGGGGCTTCACAAGCGGGTTGTTCAAAAACGGCCAACCGGCAATGATGGGGATTTTCCTCATTTTATGCGGTTCGTCCATTAATGTCAGACAAGTCGGTATGCCGCTGTATAA
This sequence comes from Actinobacillus succinogenes 130Z, assembly GCF_000017245.1. Lineage (NCBI taxonomy): Bacteria > Pseudomonadati > Pseudomonadota > Gammaproteobacteria > Pasteurellales > Pasteurellaceae > Actinobacillus > Actinobacillus succinogenes. Next base: position 1,759,403 of record NC_009655.1, on the reverse strand, counting down.
AGGAGTCGTATTAACCAGCGCCAAATTTTTTCTGGGCATTGCCATCGGTTTATTTGTCGGGCATTTCTTCGGCCCGGAAGGTATTTGGGGATTATCGCCAATCGTGTTGATTGCGGCAATTACCAACTCTAACAGTTCATTATATATTTCCCTGTCATCCCAGTTCGGTAATTCCACCGACACCGGCGCGATTTCTATTTTATCATTGAACGACGGACCGTTTTTTACATTGATTGCCCTAGGCGCAAGCGGTTTGGCAAACATTCCGTTTATGGCGGTAGTGGCGACTTTAATTCCGTTATTAATCGGTTTCATCTGGGGGAACCTGGATACCACTTTTCGTACGTTATGCGGCAAAGCACAGCCGATCATCATCTTTTTTATGACTATCGCTATCGGTTCCGGTACCAATGTGGACACCATTTTAGTAGCGGGAGCTTCCGGTATTATCTTAGGTCTATTATCCACCGTTACCGCCGTAGTATTCTTTTATGTATTTAATATTTTCCTGCCGAAAAGGGAGCGTAACGCTATGGGGGCGGCGATCGGCACGACAGCATTGAATTCGGCTATGACGCCGGCCGCCGTTGCGGATGCCGATCCGACTTTCGCACCGCATGTACCGCTTGCCACGGCGCAATGCGCAACAGCTTCTATCATTACTTTATTCCTTTGTCCGTTTGTGGTGGCGTTTTTTGATCGACAAATGCGCAAAAATAAATTGGGTATTTACTCGGCGGAAGGCTGGGCGGGTAAAAAAATGGCAGATAATCAAGCTGACGCCGCTTAATTTTTTAATCATAGATAAAAGGCTGCAAAAGCAGCCTGAATATCCTTTCAAGAACTGATTTCGGCATAAAAGAAATCAGTTTTTTTATTTGTATTAGGAATGTTTATGAAAGATAAGCCACCTTTAATATGTGGAAAAACTATCGGATTTTTATTCGCAATCCTTTTAAGGATAGCTCCCCCAAAGGCCGTTGGCAAAGCCAACGTTCAAAAAGCGATGTTTTTTGTGACCGCACTTCAGGAAGCCTTGCCATCAACACGAAAATAAAAGCCGGTTTGTATGTTCCCGTTGCTCAAGCGCAGGTGTTATTTTCTTTTTATATTAAAGTCAGTAGAATACGCGCACGATTTATTACAGAGAGATAAAAAATGAAGACATTGAATATTGCGATTGCCGCCGAGTTTGATTTATGTGAAAAATTAACTGAGTTTTTGGAACGGAGCGAATTGGCTGTCGGTCAGATTTCTATTGTGGAAATTATACCGTTTAATGAAGAACAGCGTGTACGTTTTAATCAGCGAGCGGTGGAACAGGTTACGCCGGACGAGGCGGATTGGGCGAAGTTTGATTATCTGTTATTTGCCGGTAATGCGGTGCATGCGCCTTATATGGCGAATGCGGCGGAAGCGGGTTGTACGGTAATCGATATGAAAGGTGTCAGTGCGGCGATTTCCGGTGTGCCGGTTGTTGTGCCGTCCGTTAATGATATCAGTTTGGCAGAGGCGCGTGCGCGTAATATTGTAGCAATGCCGGATCCTCAGGTCAGTCAGTTAGCGTTAAGCATGGCGCAGTTTATTGAAGAGAATCAGTTTAACCATATTTTAGTGACCAGTTTGCTGCCGGCGTCTTATACGGACGGCGAAACGGTCGGTCGGTTGGCGGGGCAAACCGCCCGTTTGTTAAACGGTATTCCGCTGGATGACAACGAACAACGTCTGGCGTTTGACGTATTTCCGAAAAGTGCGGTCAATTTAACGGCACAGTTTCAGAAAATTTTTCCGGCGTTGAATGTGACGTTCCATAGTATCCAAGTACCGGTTTTTTACGGACTGGCACAAAAAGTGACCGCACTTTCGGATTACGAACCGGAAACCGTGCGTTTATTGGAACAATGGCGGAATAACGATTTAATTGAAGCGGAAGAACGGCTGGTGACACCGGTGCTCAACGGCGAAGCGGAAAGCGGCGAAGATGCGGTTAAGTTACATTTGGGCGGCCTGAGTGCGGTGGAAAACGGGATTGAATTTTGGTCGGTGGCAGATGAGCAGCGGTTTAATTTAGCGTTTTTAACGGTGAAATTGCTGGAAAAAATGGTTCGACAGCTACATTAAACGGTATAAATTGTTGTGAATAAAAAAAGTGCGGTAATTTTACCGCACTTTATGTCTGTTTTCTGTTCCCGCAAATTATTCCAGCCCATTCAAAAAACGTTCGGCGTATAAAGTCCATTGGGCAGCAAAAATTTCAGGGAATGTTACGCCTAATACTCTATCAATCCTCATAACATCATGAAAATCCTGATAATGCTCTGCATAACTTCTTTTTGATATAAGTATCCTTTATAAAAAAGGCATCTTTCTTGGCGACTAAGCGGTACATCACAAAACAACTTACTAACAATGCTATAAAAGGAAATAAAAATTTATACAAAATTCACATACTTTATATAGTATTTTTTGGTTCGCTGATTGGATTCCACCAGTAATTCATCATAATCTGATAACGATCATGCTATTTAGTCAATTTCGCCGCTTAGTAAGAAATAAACCGCCCGTTAAATAATGGCTTGGGTTAAAATATATGTTTTTGCCTAATTCGCAAATAGTATTGCGATAGAGATTCACATTCCTGTGGTGTGTTTACTGTGGTTTCATCGGTGGACAATCTGCTGAGTTTTTCATTAAACTGTTCCTGTACCGTTGGATTTTCAAAAATCTGGACGGTAGCTTCTTCGCCAAACAGCTCTGTCATTAATGCAATTTCGTATTGAGACGCACTAATAGTTTCCATTTCACTACGCTGATTCAGTATTGAATTATATTCCTCATCATTTTTAGCATTTCTAGCACGCCATAATTTGGGCTGGAAACATTTTTCCGCATTGTTTTGAATAAGAATAAATTGACGAACACTCTCATCAGGAAATAAATCCACTTCAGCCATCACCGAACCATTAAGCAGTAATAAGCACACTAACGCAATTTTTTTCATATCCTCCTCCTGTGAAAAGTCAAAAGATAATGACGCCTAGAAACTCAAAAAAAACTGCCAGAAACCTGCGACGCCATAACCCTGTGGAAGAGCGTACCCGTCGGAAGTCCCTTTTTTATTAATATTACCTATTCTCCATCTGCTATGATTGAGATATTACCGTTAGTGCTATAATTCCACAGCTAATATGAAAAATAAACGTCAACTTTCGGGGAACCTGATATTGCTTAAGGAAACATTTCCGCTAATGTTTCAGTTCTATGATGAATATATTTATCGATAAGGAATTGCCCTTCCGGGGTTTCTATACTTATTAGATTAGAAAATTCTTGCAAGGTATCTTGCTCATTATGCAATGCGCTAAAGGCAAAAAAGTACTCGCCTAAATCTTGATAGTTTAACTTTTTCTTAGTGAGCAGCAGCGCATTTTTATAACATTCCGCAAATGGCATCGATAATCTTTCTAACACCATACATTCTTGTACTTTGTAATGGGAATTACCGGTCTGCTGATAAAGCTCGCGGTTAAGCTGTAATAAAATTTCCGCTTTATTAGGGCGATTAGTTAACCGAACGATATAATCTCTCAACTTTAAATAATCGGTTAACCACCAACGAGAAATTAAGCTATTTTTACTTTGTTGAATACGTTCCACCAGTAATGCATCCAATTCGTCAGCTTTTGATGTATTTTTCCGAACTGAGGTCATAAATTGATCATGCCGTATCAGAACGGCTTTATATTGTTGATATGCTTGACCAAACAAGCTAATTATCACAATAAAGACAACGCCTACAAGTAAAAATAGCTTTTTCATTACTTAATCCTTACTGTTTCATTAAAAGATCCGGGGTAAGAACTGATATATCCTGATCCGGAATTATAGCTCCCCTGAAGAGTTACATGGAGAGTAACATCTTGGCCGGAAAGACCACTCGGAATATTGAAACTAGCCGTTCCGACATAGATCGTATCAGACGAAACCATATTACTCCCTTGAACAGACAGAGGCAACGAACCAAGCGTATTTCCGTTATACAATAAATTTACTGATGCAGTCCAGCTTGTATTTTGTTGCACACTGGAATCTACCAGTTGAGCATTAAGACTTATTGATAACCGGCTTCCGTTCTGACTAATATAGCCACTGGCTTTGACCGTGGCAGCATTTATTCCGACGCCCGGAATCGCGGGAAGAGTGAATCCTGCTACTATATGGCTAAACTCTTGAATATCTTCATTTTCGCTGTTCTCTGCTGCATCAAGAATATATACGTCATCAGGGCATAAGATTATTTGTTCTGTTCCATCAGGAGCGATTAATTTTACTTTATAAATAGCCATTAGCACACTTCCTAGTTTGTCAGATTTTCTTCCTGATGCGTATAAATCACACAGTCTGATGTGGGATATGCCACGCACAACAACACATACCCATCCTGAATCTGCTGTTCAGTTAAAAAACTTTGATCGGACTGATCAACAGTTCCTTCTACTAGTTTGCCAACACAAGCAGAGCAGCTCCCTGCGCGACAAGAATAAGGTAAGTCCATAATATTCTCCTATTTATAAAAATTAACAACTTTAACGTGTGTATACACTTTATTTTATCCTTGAGAAAGATAGGCTTATTGGTTTATTCCTGCGCATCCAAAAAACGTTCGGCGTCTAATGCCGCCATGCAGCCGGTTCCGGCGGAGGTGATGGCTTGACGGTAATTATGATCCATCACGTCGCCGGCGGCGAAAACGCCTTCCACGGAGGTCGCGGTGGCATTGCCTTCCAAGCCGGATTTCACCACAATGTAACCGTTGTTTAATTCAAGTTGCCCCTGGAAAATTTCGGTATTCGGCGCGTGTCCGATAGCGATGAATACGCCGTCTAATTTCAGTTCTTCTGTGGCGTCGGATTGAGTGTCTTGCAAGCGCACGCCTGTTACGCCCATGTTATCGCCCAATACTTCGTCCAAAGTGCGGTTGGTGTGCAGAATGATTTTGCCTTCCTCCACTTTTTTCTGTAAGCGACCGAGCAGAATTTTTTCCGCACGGAAACCTTCACGACGATGGATCAAATGTACTTCGCCGGCGATGTTCGCCAGATATAAGGCTTCTTCCACGGCGGTATTGCCGCCGCCTACCACCGCAACCGGTTTATTGCGATAGAAGAAGCCGTCACAGGTGGCACAGGCAGACACACCGCGGCCTTTGAAGTTTTCTTCCGATTCCAGCCCGATGTAACGGGCGGAGGCGCCGGTGGCGATGATTAACGCGTCGCAGCTGAAGGTTTGCTCATCGCCGTAAAGTTTGAACGGACGGGAAGATAAATCCACGCTATTGATGTGATCGAACACGATTTCCGTCTCGAATTTTTCCGCGTGTTGTAACATGCGTTGCATGAGTTCGGGCCCGGTCGTATCACCGAAATCACCGGGCCAGTTTTCGATTTCCGTAGTAGTGGTCAATTGACCGCCTTGTTGCAAGCCGGTGACTAAAACGGGTTTTAAATTAGCGCGGGCGGCATAAATTGCGGCGGTGTAACCCGCAGGACCCGAACCTAAAATGAGGAGTTTGCTGTGTTTGACGTCTGACATAATGTATCCTTTTATCTGAAAGTGCGGTCACAAAAAGCATCAGTTTTTGAACGTTGGCTTTGCCAACGGCCCTTTAGGGGAGCAATCCTGAAAAGGGTTGCGAATAAAAAACGAAGTTTTCTGCACATTTTCCATTAATGGTTTTAGGTTACCCGATTATAAAGAAAACCCGTTTAATAGAGTAGTGAATAAAGCAATCGGCGATACTTATTGGTTAAAGGATCGTTGCCTAACGCAGACAAAATAGACAAAAACTGCTGTTTTACCTCACCGTTTTGTACGGATAAATCCTGTTTTAATAAACCGAACAACAGCGCTAACGCCTCTTCGTCGCGGTTTGCCTGATGAAGTTGAACCGCCAGTTTCAATGCGATTTCAGGGCTCGGATTTTGGTCATAATCCGCCTGAAGCTGCTGAATTTCCGGGGTGTCCGCCGCTTTAATCAATAATTCGATTTGTGCCTGCAATCCATGCCAACGGCTGTCGCGATCCTGCAATGGGATTTTCGCCAGAATTTCCGTTGCGGGTTCGGTTTTCTTCATGGCAATATAGGTTTCCGCATAAAGCAGCGCTATGTCGCTGTTTTTCTTATCGGACAATTCCCAAGCTTCTTTCAGCAACGGTAACGCCGCGTTGTAATCGTTCGCCTGCAAATAATCCAGCGCCAGATTGAATTTTATTTCTTCTTCTTTCGGCAGAATCAGGCTTAACCGTTGTTTTAACTGCTCTTCCGGTAAATCGCCTTGAAAAGCGTCCACCGCTTGGGCTTCTTTAAATAAATAGGTGCTGGGCAACGCCTGAATACGGAATTGCATGGCAATGCTTTGTTCCGTTTCGCAGTTGACTTTTGCCAGCAGGAACTGCCCTTGATACTGTTCGGCGTAACGTTCTAAAAGTGCGGTAAATTTTACCGACGTTTCATGGCTCGGCGCATAAAATACAATCGCCATCGGCGTTTGCTGCGATTGTTGCAGGGTTTCCGTAAGATTTTGTTCGTTAAGTTCAATCACGAATTTTGACATGGGTTTTCTCGTTTGATTAAAAAGGAATAAACAGAATATGCGGATAAATTTACTAAAATTCAACCGCACTTTGCGAATTTATCGTGACGAATTGAACCGGCGGTCAAAATTTAATCCTTGCGGACGAACGACCGCTTGCCGAACTTCGTAACCGAGAGGAAATTTGATGGAGTAAAGGAATATATGGATAAGTTACATGGTCAATGTCCTGTTGTTTTATCGATTATGTGCCGTCCGGCTTTGAGGGCAATGAATAAATTTTTGCGTTCACCTTGATTTTGTTAAAATTCTGCACCATGTAATTAAAGATTTTTGTTAACAAAGGAATAGTTATGTCAAATCCACTACTGGAAAATCCGGTATTACCGCAATTTTCTAAAATTAAGCCGGAACATGTTCAACCGGCGATTGAAAAACTGATTAACGATTGTCGTAATGTGACGGAACAAGTGCTGCAGCAAGCGCACTTTACTTGGGATAATTTTTGCACGCCTCTTGCCGAAGTGAACGACCGTCTGAGCAAAGCCTGGTCGCCGGTGGCGCACTTGAATTCGGTGAAAAACAGTCCTGAATTGCGGGAAGCGTATCAGGCTTGCTTACCGATGTTGTCCGAATACGGTACTTGGATAGGGCAGCACCAAGGGTTATACAACGCTTATGCGGCGTTGAAAAACAGTGCGGAATATGAAAATTACAGCGTAGCGCAGAAGAAAGCTATTGAAAACAGTTTGCGTGATTTTAAACTTTCAGGCATTTCATTAGCGCCGGAACAACAAAAACGTTACGGTGAAATCGTATCCCGCTTGTCCGATTTGAGTTCGCAATTCAGTAATAATGTACTGGATGCCACCATGGGCTGGGAAAAAATTATCACCGATGAAAGCCTGCTTAAAGGTTTGCCGGAAAGCGCATTACAGGCGGCACGTCAATCTGCGCAGAATAAAGGCATGGAAGGTTATCGTTTTACCCTTGAATTTCCAAGCTATTTACCGGTGATGACGTATTGTGAAAATCGTGAACTTCGCGAAGAAATGTATCGCGCATTTGTCACCCGCGCCTCGGAACAAGGACCGAACGCCGGCAAATGGGATAACACGCCGATTATGGAAGAAATTCTGACGTTGCGGGTGGAATTAGCGAAATTGCTGGATTTTGAACGCTATACGGAACGTTCCCTTGCGACCAAAATGGCAGAAAATCCACAACAAGTGTTGGACTTTCTGGAAAATTTAGCCGTTCGTTCCAAACCGCAAGGCGAAAAAGAATTGGCGGAATTACAAGCGTTTTGTAAAACTCACGAAAATGTGACCGCACTTGAACCTTGGGATATTTCTTTCTACAGTGAAAAACAAAAACAGGCGTTGTACGCTATCAATGACGAAGAATTGCGTCCGTATTTCCCTGAAAACCGTGTGCTTTCAGGTTTGTTTGAACTGATTAAACGGATCTTCAACATTCGGGCGGTAGAACGTTTCGGCGTGGATACTTATCATAAAGATGTACGTTTCTTTGATTTGATTGATGAAACCGACGAGGTGCGCGGCAGTTTTTATCTGGATTTATATGCCCGTGAAAACAAACGCGGCGGCGCCTGGATGGACGACTGTGTCGGACGCCGACGCAAAGCGGACGGCGGAATACAAAAACCGGTAGCTTATTTAACCTGTAACTTTAACGCACCGGTAGGCGACAAGCCCGCCTTGTTTACCCATGATGAAGTGACGACCTTATTCCACGAATTCGGACACGGCATCCATCATATGCTGACAAAAATTGATGTGGGCGATGTGTCGGGAATTAACGGCGTGCCGTGGGATGCGGTGGAATTACCGAGCCAATTTATGGAAAACTGGTGCTGGGAAGAGGAGGCGCTGAACTTTATTTCCGGACATTATGAAACGGGCGAACCGTTACCGAAAGAAAAACTGACTCAACTGATTAAAGCCAAAAACTTCCAGGCTGCAATGTTCGTATTGCGTCAATTGGAGTTCGGTTTGTTCGATTTCCGTTTGCACCACAATTATGAACCGGGTAAACCGAATCAGATTTTAGACACCTTGCAGTCAGTGAAAAAGCAGGTTGCCGTCATTAAAGGCGTGGATTGGGCAAGAACACCGCACAGTTTCAGCCATATTTTTGCCGGCGGTTATGCCGCGGGGTATTACAGTTACCTATGGGCGGAAGTGCTTTCGGCAGACGCATTCTCACGTTTTGAAGAAGAAGGCATTTTCAACCCGGCAACCGGCAAATCCTATCTGGACGAAATCCTCACCCGTGGCGGTTCGGAAGAACCTATGGTGTTGTTCGAACGCTTCCGCGGACGCAAACCGACCTTAGATGCCTTGTTGCGTCATAAGGGGATTGCTGGGTAGAGCATAAATAATAAAACTAAAAACGGTCAGAAGTAACGAACTTTTGACCGTTTTTTTATATGAAAAGTAAACCTTTATGTTCTGTTATTACAGATGTAATCATAAAAAACTTTTATGTTATATAAATAAATTACTTAATTCACTACTATTAAAAATATTGAGGGGAACATTAGTTTGGAAATCTGTGATTATGATCACATTTTCAATATAAATTTTTACTCTGTTTTTAATATTGAGATTTAGATCACATTTTTTCTTTGTAATTTTAATTTAGAATCTAACAAAAGAACATAGCTTGTTCTTTTGTTCTATCAAGTTTTAGTATTTTATCACTAAAAAGTGAAAAGAATTGAAATTTAAGTGAGGGTATTTTTATGCAAAAACCTACAGTTGCAATGGTTTTGGGGGATCCTGCTGGAGTCGGTCCTGAGCTGGTAGCTAAATTATTAGCACAGGCTGAACAGAGAGCAAAAGCCAACGTATTGCTGGTGGCGGATAGAGATGAGTTGTGTAAAGGATTGACGATTGCTGAAGTTTCATTTGAATATAATGAAATAGTACCGGAAAATTTACCGAATTATTCTTTCAAGCCGGGTATTCCAGCGCTAATTCATCACAAATGTTCACACCCTGTACCATTTGAATATGGTAAAGCAACCGAACAAAGCGGAGTATATATTTTAGAAACCTTGAAAAAAACCGTTGAATTTGCTCAAGCCGGGTATGTGCAATCTATTTGTTTCGCGCCGTTGAATAAACAGGCTATGCATAAAGGTGGGTTGAAATATCGTGATGAACTACATTGGTTCGCGGATCAAACAAATTTTCACGAGTTTGTGTGTGAATTGAATGTGGTTGATGGTATTTGGGCAAGTCGTGTTACTTCACATATTCCTTTCAAAGATATTGTGCAGAATTTATCAATAAAAAATGTAGTAGATTGCATTTGTTTACTGCATAAATCTTTAACGCAAGCTGGTGTGAAGAATCCGAAAATTGCGGTACAAGCCTTAAATCCGCATGGTGGTGAAGGAGGGGTATTTGGCGATGAGGAAATTAAAATTATTACGCCCGCTATTGAACTGACACGGAAGAAGTATGGGATTAACCTTTATGGTCCGTTCCCAGGCGATACGACAATGCGTGAGGTTAATCGGTTAAAAATTGACGGTGTGGTTTCTATGTATCACGACCAGTTCTCCACTGCTTTAAAATTATTAGGATTTGAGCGCGGCGTCACGGTACAGGGCGGTATTCCGATTCCGATTACTACGGCAAACCACGGCACGGCATACGATTTATATGGCAAAAATGTTGCCATTCCAACCGCGTTTGAGGAAGCCTTTAATATTGCCGTACGTATGGGTAACGGGGTTCTTGAATCCAAATAAAATTTTAGAATTAAACATCAGGAGACGAGTTATGAGCAGAAAACCGAAAAAATTACTGAATAATCCGAATGATGTTCCGGCAGAACAGCTGGAAGGATTGATTTATGCCTGTGGCGATAAACTTATCAAAGTTGAAGGCTACAGCGGAGTGTACCGTAATGATATTAAAGCGGATCAGGTTGTCGTGGTGACGGGGGGCGGCAGCGGTCACGAACCGATGTTTGCCGGCTATGTCGGCAAAGGGCTGGCCGATGCGGCGGCGCTGGGGGAAATATTTGCTTCGCCGTCTCCGGACATTATTATTGAAACGACGAAAGCGGCGCAAAAAGGTCAGGGCGTACTATTCGTTTACGGTAATTATGCCGGCGATAATATGAATTTTGATATCGCCGCCGAGTTATTGGAAGAAGAAGGTATTCAGGTTAAAACCGTACGGGTTACCGATGATATTTCGGCCGCACCCTTATCTAGAATGAGTGACCGACGTGGTGTGGCCGGTGATATGTATGTGCTTAAAATTGCCGGTGCGGCGGTAGAAGCCGGTTACGATCTTGATAAAGTACATGAAGTGACCGCTAAAGCAAATTTCAATACGCGCACAATGGGGGTGGCGTTGGGGGCTTGTTCTATTCCGCAAACGGGTAAATTTAATTTCGAATTAGCGGATGATGAGCTGGAACTTGGAATGGGTATTCATGGTGAACCCGGTGTCAGACGTCAGAAAATGGCAAGTGCGGATGAAATTAACGGAGAAATGATCGAACGTTTATGTGCGGATATTGAACTAAAAGCCGGTGATAAAGTTTGCGTTACCATTAATAACTTAGGGGCTTCGACTTATACGGAACTGCTGATTGCCAACCGGAAAGTTCATCAGGTGTTAAGCGAACGCGGTATTCAGATTCACGATACGTTAATCGGCGGTTATTGCACCTCACAGGAAATGGCGGGGTATTCCATTACCATTTTCCGTTTAGATGACGAATTACAAAAACTTTACGATATGCCTTGTGATAGTTTTGCCTGGAGAAAATGATATGAACGTAGCAGAAACAAGAGAATTATTACTCTACACCGCAGAAAAAATGGTGGATAGCGAACCGACTTTAACCGAACTGGATTTAAAAATCGGTGACGGAGACCACGGATTGGGTATGCAACGGGGCTTTGCGGCCGTCCGGGATTTGCTTAAAACCGACGCTTTCCAACCTAAAGACATCGGTGAGTTGTTTTTAACCGCCGGTACCAAAATGATGTCCAGTATGGGCGGTGCTTCCGGTGCGATTTTCGGTACCTTATTCAGAGCGGGCGGTAAAGCTATCGCCGGTCAAAATACTTTCAATGCGACCGTATTATCTCAGTTTTTAACTGCCGGTTCCGCCGGGGTATTTGCCCGCGGCGGTGCGAAACCGGGCGATAAAACGATGATGGATGCTTTGGTCGCGGCGGAAAAACAAGCCGAGCAAGAAAAAAATGCGGATTTGAAAGATGCGTTGGCCCGCGTTGCCAAAGCGGCGGAAGACGGAGCAGAAAGTACCCGTGATCAGGTTGCCGTATTCGGGCGGGCTAAAAGTCTGGGAGAACGTTCTTTGGGTTATGTTGATCCGGGCGCCGTTTCAATGTCGTTAATTTTGAAATATATGTCCGAATTTGTGAATAAATAATCGTCTCAGAAGATAGGGCGTAAATTTTTACGCCTTTCAACGGAGGAAAGTGTTATGACACAACAAAAGGCTACAAATATACGCTGGTTAGTTTTTGGCGTGATATTTCTATTGGTGGTTATTAATTTAATTGACCGAATTTCTCTTTCCATCGCAATGCCGACTATTGCCAAGGAATTTGACCTGACACCTGAAACTCAGGGGTTGATTTTAAGTAGTTTTTTCTGGGCGTACGCTTTATTACAAATCCCCGGCGGTTGGCTGATTGATAAATACGGCCCGCGTAAAATTATTACGGGTTCTACCGTATTATGGGGGATATTCCAAACATTAGCTGCATTATCCACCGGCGGCATTTCATTACTTCTAACCCGTTTCATGCTGGGTACGGCGGAGGCGCCGTTATTTCCTGCCGGCGGTAAATTAAACGCTACCTGGTTATCTCCGCAGGAACGTGGCCGCGGGGCGGTTATTATGGATTGCGGCGGTCCGCTGGGAGCTGCATTAGGCGGAATTATTATAGCCTATATGATCGCCAGTATCGGGTCGTGGAGAACCGTATTTGCTATTGCCGGTATCGTAACAATCTTATTAGGTTTCATTGCGTGGAAATTTTTACGTGATACTCCGGGAGAGCATCATTCCGTCAATCAGGAAGAACTGAAATTGATTGAAGCTACGCATTCTAAGTCGCAAAGTGCGGTTGATTCCGAACCCGTTTTGAAAGGTATCGGCGTAGCTTATCGTTCGCTTGTTGCGATTTTATGCGGTCGCGCCGCATGGGCGATGATGTTCTTCGGCTTGCTGACCTGGGGACCGAGCTATTTGGCTCAGGCCCGCGGTTTTGATATTAAGGGTATCGGTAATGCGACCTTTATTATCTTCTTGTGTGGTACGTTCGGTTCGTTATGCGGCGGATTCATCTCCGATACCTTGGTTAAAAAAGGTATTGCACAGCGTATTGCATTGAAAAGCGTATTAACCGTATCAGGCGTGAGCACGTTGATTGCATTTTCGTTATTACCGAGTATGAGCGATCCGATTGTTGCCATTGCTACGTTATCGGTTGCCGCCTTTTTCTTAATGTGGGGCAGCTTGTATTGGAGCTTCCCGGCATTACTCGCCCCAAAAAGTAAGGCTGGCATCGTAGGGGGAATTATGAATATGGCGGGAAGTGTGGGCGGCATTGTCGTCCCTATTTTAGTCGGAGTTATTCTCGGTCAGTCTAAAAATTACGACAATGTACTGCTTTTTTTCGCCGGCTGTTCAATTATTTATATTTTGGGCACGCTAAGTATCAAATTAAGTAAACAAGATAAATAGGAGAAATATTATGGAAACCAAATTATATGACGGACCTATGATCGATGCGCATCAACATTTCTGGCAACCTCAAATCAACCCGCATCCGTGGTTGGCGCCGGACGTATTGATTCCTTTTAGATACGGCGATTATACCGCGATTAAAAAAGAATATTTACCTCCCGACTATCTGAAAGACGCAACCCCGAAACACAATGTGGTGGCGACAGTTTATGTGGATGCGGAATGGGATCCGAAAGACCCGATGGGAGAAACCAAATATATTCATACCGTAGCGGAGAAATTTAATATGCCGAATGCCGTTGTGGCACAGGCTTGGTTACACCGCGATGATGTTGCCGATGTATTGAAAGAACAGTCGGCATTTCCGTTGGTAAGAAGCGTTAGACATAAACCGGCGGGAGCGTTAACGCCGCAAGAGGCGCAAGCTGGCGTCAGAACCTTAATGAGCGACGATAAATGGCGTAAAGGCTATGAACTATTGGCTAAATTTAATTTGAATTTCGATTTGCAAACGCCGTGGTGGAATTTGCACGAAGCCAAACAGCTGGCGTTAGACTTTCCGGATACATTAATTATTCTGAATCATACCGGGCTGCCATCCGACCGTTCGCAAGAAGGGCTGTCTGCTTGGCATAAAGCTATGTCGTTATTGTCTGATGTGCCGAACATCGTGGTAAAAATTTCGGGAATCGGATTGCCGGAAAAACGCTGGAACATTGAAGACAACCGCTGGATTATACAGGAGACCGTTAAGATTTTCGGTGTTGAACGGGCGATGTTTGCCAGTAATTTCCCGGTGGACAGTTTATGCGGTGAATTGGAAACTATTTTTACCGGCTTCAAGGAAGCGATGAAAAATTATAATTATGATGATCAGCATAAACTGTTTTTCGCCAATGCAAAAAAATATTACAAAATTGATATTTAAGTATTGGAGGAATAAATAATGGATAAGGGTTTTAGATTAGCGGTAAATACATCGATTTTTGACGGCTATGATTTAGAAACAGCGTTAGCTTCAATAAAAAAATGTGGTTTTAATTTTTTTGAATTGGCATACAACCAAGGTTATGTAGGTAATCTAAATCAGGATTTATTTGGTGTTGAAAATGGAAATAATATTAATAAATTAAAAGAAAAATACCAATTATCCGTTTTAGCGCTTGGTTGTACCATGGATTTATCCTCGGATAATTTTCTAGAAATTTTTTCGCCAAGACTGCGTTTTGCTCAATTAATCGGAGCTAAATACATTAATGTATGTACCGCTAAGCGTGAGAATAAAGACAAAATGATATGCAATCTAAAATCATTAAGACCCGTATTAGAAGAAACGGGGTGTATTCTCTGCTTAGAAAATGGTGGTGATTATAATTTTGATGCCTTTATTACGCTTGAAGAAGGTATTGAATTATTGAATGAATTAGGAGATGACGTTTATTCCATTAATTTTGATCCGGGTAATATGGTGACCTACGATAAAAATCTGGATGTCGTCGCACAGTCAATAAAATCATTGGATTATGTACGTTATTTTCATATTAAGGATGTTTGTATTACAGATGAAAAATTCAGATTTATTCCGGTGGAAGGCAGAGGACTGATTAATTATCAGGAAATTATTTATGGGTTAAAACAGCGGGGTATTCCTTGTAGCTTTGAAATCCCACTCAGAATATACCGTGAGCTGGATTCTACGCCGCGTAGATTTGAAAAAGCGGCGGAACTTGCCGTAATTGAAACCACATTAATTAAATCGCGAGAGTATGTTGAAACTATACCTGGAAATATCAATTTTGAGAGGGAGTAATGGTTGAATATAAAGAAGGGAGTCTACTGACGGAAATTGCCATTGCCTATTATGAGCACGAGCTTACTCAGGAAGAAATAGCCAATAAATTTAATATTTCACGTATTAAAGTGGGGCGTTTATTAAAAAAGGCAAGGCAAGAAGGCATTGTTGAGATCAACGTAAAATATCATCCTGTTTTTACCTCTCAGCTGGAAGACAGATTGATTGAGCAATTCGGTATTCAACGGGCATTGATTGCAATTGATGAACAAAATGAGAGCGAACAACGTGAACAGGTCGCCACATTAGTGAGCTCTTATTTATCCAATACATTAAAAGACGGTATGACAGTTGCTGTCGGACAAGGGCGAAATGTTGCCGCTGTGGGTGAACATATCGGAATCTTCCCAGAAAAAAACTGTAAATTTATTTGCGGAATAGGCGGGGTTCAACGGTTAGGCGATCCTGTTGATGCCGATCATATTTGTCGTAATTTAGCCCGTAAATTTAACGGGGCGAACGAAACTTTATACGCTCCGGCGTATTTGGAAGATAAAGCGTTTCGCGATGTATTTATGAAAAACGGGGTAATTAAAGAGACCCTGGATCGGGCCCGTAAGGCGGATATCGCGCTGGTCGGTATCGGCGATATGAGTGAAGAAAGCTATATGGTTCAGTTAGGTTGGTTTACACCGAAAGAAATTACCGAGGCAAGAATGAACCTGGGGGTCATTGGTGATATTGCGGGATACGGTTTTTTCAATTTGCAGGGAGAACCTGTCGATACGGTAATGAATAACCGGGTAATCGGATTAAGCTTAGAAGATCTTAGAGCCATTCCCTGCGTTATCGGCATTGCTTCCGAAAGTAGTAAGGCAATGGCAATATTGGGTGCGCTAAGAACGGGGATTATTGACATTATTGCCACCAGTGCAAGCAATATAAATTCAATTTTAAATTTAATAAAGGGTTAATAGCATAGGAGAAATAATTATGAAAATTGCTATCGGATGTGATGATGCCGCATATAACTTAAAAATTGAGTTAATCAAATATCTGGAAACATTAGGTATTGAATGCGATGACTTTGGCGCCGGTGCGGGCGATTTGACATTGTATCCGGATGTTGCCGAGAAAGTAGCTTTGGCGGTTTCCGAAGGCAAATATGAGCGTGGAATTCTTACCTGCGGAACCGGTATCGGCATGTGCATTACGGCAAATAAAGTTCCGGGGGTAAGAGCGGCGGTTTGTCATGACGTTTTTTCTGCCGAACGTTCAAGAAAAAGTAATGATGCGCAAATTATCTGTTTCGGTGAGCGTGTGATTGGCGTGGAATTAGCAAAATCACTACTTAAAGTGTGGTTGGAATGTGATTTTGCAGGCGGTGGCTCAACACCAAAATTAGCAAAAATTAAAGAAATTGATGCTAAATATAATAAACGTTAGTAGTGAATAAACTAAAAGTATTATTCCTATTTATCCACAATGAAAATGAGTGAAGGTGTAATTATGAAAAAATTAACTGTTATTTCAGCAACCGTATTACTTGCTATGTTCTCTGCGTCTACCTTTGCCGCGGGAGAACATACGTTGGCGCTTAGTCACTATGGTTCGCCGAGCGATACCGTGACAAAAGCAACCGCGTTGATGGCCAAAAGAGCCAATGAACTGTCTAATGGACGTATCACGATTAAATTACATCCCAATAGTGAATTGGGGGCTTCCGATACTCAAATCGACGGTACCAGAATGGGGACGATTGATATTGTTGTAGTAGGAAACCCGTATTACACCACCTTTAATGAAGAACTCAATCTATTGGATTTACCATTCCTATTTAAAGACGAAGCTCATGTTGAAAAAGTATTAAATGGGGAAGTCGGGGAACATCTGTTGAAATCATTGGAAAGTGCAAACTTGAAAGGGTTGGCATTCTATGAGATTGGATTTAGAGATATCACTAACAGCAAAAAACAAATTAAAACCGTCGCGAATTTATCCGGTCTGAAGTTAAGAACCACTCCTAATCCCGCACATATCGCGGCTTTTAAAGAATGGGGTGCAAATCCGACGCCAATGCCGTTTAACGAAGTTTATTTTTCTCTGAAAACCGGCGTTATTGATGGACAGGAAAATCCGGTTCATCATATTTACAACAATAACTTACAGGAAGTTCAGAAATATCTGTCTTTAACTCATCATGCTTATACCGCGGCACCAATGTCAATGAATTTGGATCGCTTTAATTCTTTAGATAAAGAAGATCAGGATATTTTGTTGCAAGCGGCAAAAGAGGGCGCTGAGTTAGAGAAACAACTGAATGTGGAAGAAAATAAGGTTTATTTGGATAAACTAAAACAGCAAGGTATGGACGTTGAGGAAGCTCCGGATACAGCCTCTTTCCAAGCCGGTGCTAAAAAAGCCTGGGATGATTATGCCAAGAAATTTGGTGATCAAATGATTAATAAAGTGACTGCCACTAAATAAGCAAATATAAAAAAGTTGGGATTATGTCCGTATCAAGTGTTGTGTACGCATAATCCCAACACATATGAAAATACACTTATTTAGTCTGATTAGGAGGCTGATATCATGCTGGAACAATATGAGAAATTTATCAATAAAACCTTTTTATCATTAGGATGTCTTTTTTTTCTTGTGTTAGTTGCGATGACATTTGTACAGGTTATTACGAGATATGTGATTAACATTTCGTTTCCCTGGGCGGAAGAGTTTTTGAGATTTTGCTATACCTGTATGATTTTATTCGGAATTTTAACGACAACCCAGATTCAGGTTCCTATGGTTAGAATCATGATTTTTGAGCGATTTAAATACGGCTGGTTATTATCCTCCGCTCTATACATTGTGATGTTAATTTGTTTATTTTTATTAGTTAAAGGCGGTTTAAAAGTTTATTCCATGAATTTGAATAGCTATTATTCGGCGTTTAAGATCTCAAAGTCTTGGGTATATATACCGTTTCTTATTTGTTTATCATTAGAGATGGTGCGAATTGTCATTGCGTTCGTTTCTTTAGCTAAAACCAGAAAAGTGAGGGAATTATAATGTCATTCATCGTATTGCTTGGAGTAATGTTTATCCTTACGGTGCTCGGTTTACCATTGTTTTATAGTATTATCTTCGCATCTATTGTGACATTATTCACTTTCTTACCTAATATCCCCGTGACAATCGTAGCACAGCAAGTAATGCAAGGACTTGATACTAACGCTTTGCAGGCGCTCGCATTTTTCTTTTTAGCCGGAGAATTGATGAGTGTCGGCGGGATCACTTCACGTATTATCCGTTTCGTCACCTCATTAATCGGTCGCTGGAAAGGTTCGCTGGCCTATATCAATATCTTTTCCAGTTTATTTTTTGGTTCTATCAGCGGATCCGCAGTTGCCTCTACGGCGGCTATTGGCAGTTCTTTGATTCCCGCAATGAAGAAGACCGGTTATCCGGCGGATTTCTCTGCCGCACTGACACAATCCGCTTCCATTATCGGACCGATCATTCCGCCAAGCGTACCTATGATTGTTTTCGCGGCTTTAGCCGGCGCGGGTGTATCCGTAGGGAAAATGTTCATGTCCGGCATTATTCCGGGTATCATGATTGCGCTTGTGCTGATCCTGGTTACTTTTATATTAAGTAAAATTTATAAATACGGTAATCAGGCAACCGCATTCAGCTGGAAAGAAGTGAAAGATAGCGGAAAAGATGCCGTATGGGCAATATTTTGTCCGGTTATTATTTTATACGGTATTATTTCGGGCGTTTTCACTGCAACGGAAGCGGGGGCGGTTTCTGTTGTTTATGCCTATCTGGTCGGTACATTCGTATATAAAGAATTAAGTATTGAACTATTGAAAAAAGCGTTGATTTCTTCACTCAAAGGAACCATTACGGTTATGCTGATTGTCGGAGCATCTTCAATCTTTGCTTGGTTAATTGCTCGTTTACAAATCAGCCATCAGGTAGCCCATTGGGTGTCTTCTGTTTGCGATAGCCCTCTTCAGGCTCTGCTATTGATTAATGTTATTGTGTTGTTCATCGGAATGATTATGGATCCGACGGCGGCATTGACAATTTTAGTACCGGTATTTATGCCGATCGTTAATCAGTTTGGTATCGCACCGATTCACTTCGGTTTGGTAATCATCCTGAATCTGATGATAGGCTTGGTTACACCGCCGGTGGGCTATTTGATTTTCCTCTCGGCCAACATTGCGGAATGTGAACCGATGAAAGTGCTTAAATCAAGTTTACCGTTCTTGTTCACATTATTCGCATTATTGTTATTTCTCATTTTTGTACCTGAATTCAGTACATATTTACCTGATTTATTGTTTCCACAATAAGGAGATTAATTATGAATAAATGGATTGATTTATCCATGCCGATTTCTACCAACCATGTACGTTGGAAAAGTGCGGTCGAAAAAAAAGGTAATTTTGATGAAGGTGATTTATTCGAGGCTACTCAGCTTCAGGTATCGTGCCATGCATTTACACATATGGATGCACTTAGTCATATAAAAAAAAATGCCTATAATATTTTGGATATTCCAATTGAAACCTATATCGGCGAATTTCATGTGTTGGATTTGGCGGAGGTTATTACCGACAATTTCGCTATTACGCCGGAAGTGTTGGAACATTGTTGGCCGCAAGCGGAAAATGTGAAAAAAGTGATTTTTAAAACCTGTTGGGATACCCACTACAGCTATAATTCGAGAGAATTCTGGGGAAACTCGCCTTATATTACCTTTGAAGGCGCCGCTTATTTAGCGGATAAAAATTTGGAAATAGTTGCTTTTGATTTTCCGCAGGATTATCCGATTCGTGGTTGGCTTACCGGTATAATGGAAAAACCATTGATAAAGCATGTCACTCATCACCATCTTTTAATGAAAGGTGTAACGCTGGTGGAATATCTTTGTAATACAAAAAATATTACATCACCACTGATTGATGCTTTGATGATTCCGATTGCAATAAAAAATACCGATGGCGCACCTTGCCGTGTGTTAATTAAAAATAAATAAGGATTTGATAATGACAGCAAAGAAAATTTATTTCGGTACCAATCTGAAAATGTATAAGGGGAATGCCGAGGTCGTGCAATATCTCTCCGAATTATCTGATTTTGCCACTACCTTTAAATCGGAATATGACATTCAATTGTTTGTAATTCCGTCTTATACCACATTAAAAGATGCCGTGGAATTAGTGAAATCAAAGACGGGTCGGCCTAAAATTAAAATTGGCGCCCAGAATATGAATCCGAATGACAACGGGCAGTTTACCGGTGAGATTTCACCGTTAATGCTTAAAGAATTGGGAATCGAACTGGTGATGATCGGGCATTCTGAACGTCGTCATGTGATGAAGGAAACCGATCAGGAAGAAAATGAGAAAGTGCTTGCGTCTTTGAAGCATAATTTCATTACGCTATTATGTATCGGTGAAACGCTGGAGCAAAAAAATTACAACATCTCCGATGAAGTATTGCGAACTCAGCTAAAAATCGGATTACAGGGTGTTACCGCCGAACAATTATCTAAGCTGTGGATTGCTTATGAGCCGGTGTGGGCGATTGGTACGGGAGGAATTCCGGCAAGCGCCGAATACGCCGATGAAAAACATGCCGTTATTAAACAATGTCTGTTTGAACTTTTTGCTGAAGAAAGTAAAAAAATACCAGTGCTATATGGCGGTAGTGTTAATCCTGAAAATGCTAATAGCTTAATTACCAAACCGTATATTGATGGTCTATTTATCGGCCGTAGTGCATGGAATACGTCAAATTTTCATGCATTAATTGCTGATGTATTGAATACGCTTTCTGGCAGTAAAATTGACCCGATAATCAATAAATTTACGGAAACAGCGATACAACTCGTTGATAAATTGGGGGGGAAGGATAATATTAGTGCTTTAACCCACTGTGCTACTCGTATTCGCGTAGTGTTAAGAAATGATGGAAAAATGGATAAATCAGCTATTGAAAAAATTGATTGTGTTAAAGGGTTATTTTCTATTACCAATCAATATCAAATTATTTTAGGTGCAGGAATAGTAAATCAGGTTCATGAGGAAATGGTAAAATTACTGGCTAGATCATTATAATTAAATGCGTAAATATATACTGGGATGTTTAATGTTAAACAAACCGATCGCACTAAAGTGCGATCGTTTTTTGTCGATTTTTTAAATTAAAGCACTTTAACGATGCTTTCGCACAGATAGCGGATGTTGTCTTCTGTGATGCCCGCGACGTTAATTCTGCCCGAGCGCACGGCGTAGACGGCGAATTCGTTTTTAAGGCGATCCACCTGTTCCGGCGTTAAGCCGCTGAAGGAGAACATGCCGTTTTGTTCGGTGATGAAACCGAAATCCTGTTGTGCGCCTAATTCTTGCAATAATTCCGCCAGTTTGTTGCGCATTTGTTTAATACGGTTACGCATTTCGGTGAGTTCGGTATTCCATTGTTCGTGTAATGCGGGATCCGCTAATACCGTTGCTACCGTTGAAGCGCCGTGAGAAGCCGGGTTGGAGTAAATAGTTCGGATAATAGACTTCACTTGGGTTAACACCGTATCGGCGATATCTGAATTTTCCGCGACTAATGTAAATGCCCCGACCCGTTCGTTGTACAGACCGAAGTTTTTGGAATAGGAACTGCAAATCAGCAATTCTTTGTGGCATTGGGCAAAGGTTCGCAAGCCTATGGCATCTTCGTCCAAGCCGTTGCCTAACCCCTGATAAGCAAAATCGAACAGCGGCAGCCAGCCGTTTTGCATTGATAATTCCGCCAGTTGTCGCCATTGTTCCGGTGTCGGATCGATACCGGTAGGATTATGGCAGCAACCGTGTAATAACACGACGTCGCCCGGATTAACGTTGGCTAAATCCGCCAGCAAATTATCCCAGTCTAAGGCTTTTTTTTCGGCATCGTACCAACGATAATCGCGGATAGTCATGCCGACGGCGTTGAAAATGGCATTATGGTTCGGCCAGGTAGGGTTTGAAATCCAAACATTTTGTGCTTTGGTTTGGCGTTTGATGAATTCCGCCGCAATGCGTAATGCGCCGGTACCTCCCAAACTTTGTACCGTTCTTGCCCGTTTATCGGCGATAATGTCGGAATCAGCGCCGAACAGGAGCGTTTGAGTCAGGGCGTTAAATTTTTGTACGCCGTCAATAGATAAGTAATTCTTGCTGTTTTCACTCTCCAATAAACGAGTTTCCGCCGCTTTTACCGCTTTCATAATTGGCGTGAAACCGTGAGCGTCTTTATAAACACCGATACCTAAATTGATTTTTTGCGGGTGTTTTTCCGTTTTAAACGCTTCGTTTAAGCCAAGAATAGGATCTGCAGGGGCCGCTTTAATATTTTCAAACATAATGTAATCCTTGTTATGTCGTGTTAATTTGAATTATGTCTTTTATACTGCAGATTAAGGATTTTTAGCAATACTCATTCAAATAAAAAAGCAATCTATTGATGAATTATCAATAAATCACTTTTAAAATTAAATTATTTCAATTTTTCGATTGTCCAATTCAATCCTGACTGATAATCTTCGGTCAATTCGTTTCTAAGCTTGTTGAGTTGACAGATTAATATTTCTTTGTCCGTATGAGTTAAGTTGATGTGTCCTACTTTACGACCGGGACGTACTTCTTTACCGTACCAATGCACTTGACTGAAGGGGGTGTTTAACCACTGCGGGTTATGCGGCGTGCCGATTAAATTTACCATAACGCTTGGCGCGAAAACCTGTAATTCCGGCGTCGGTAGGTCAAGCAGGGCGCGTAAATGCAGTTCGAATTGACTGACGGCACAGCCCAGTTGCGTCCAATGTCCGCTGTTATGCACCCGCGGAGCCAGTTCGTTTACCAATAATTTGCCGTCTACGACGAAACATTCCATCGCCATTACGCCTACGTAATCCAAATGCTGCATCACTTTGCCCAGCATGTGTTCCGCCTGCGTCTGCAGATGTGCGGCGGAACCGTCGGCGACACTGTAGCGTAAAATACCGTTTTGCTGCAAGTTATGGGTGACGGGATAAAAACGGGCGGAACCGTCACGGAAACGGGCGCCGACGATAGATACCTCACCGTCGAAAGGAATGAATTTTTCCGCGATAACCGTGCCGAACAAATCTTCTGTAATTACCGCTTGGTTTTCCGGTGTCACAATCCACTGACCTCGTCCGTCATAGCCGCCGGTACGTCGTTTTACCACGACTTTTTCACCGATTTCGCGGAAAGTGCGGTCAAAATCCGCTGCGTTTTTAATTAACGTCCAAGGCGAAGTGGGTAATTTTAATGTATCTAAAATAGATTTTTGGGTTAAACGATCCGCGGTTTTGCCGAACACGTCTTTATTCACGAATTTATGGTGATTACCTAATAGGGTCGTTAACGGTGTTTCTTCCCAGCGTTCGATTTCCGCAGTAATGACGGCGTCTTTCGGCAATTCAAACACGGAAGCGTTAAACGCCAGCGGTACTACATTAATATCCAAAGGCGCGCCCGCATAACGCAGCATACGCCCGAGCTGCCCGTTACCGAGTACGTAAACGGTCGGGTATAAAGTACTTTTTTGCATGATGAAAAATCTCTTAAAAAAACGACCGCGCTTTGGCACGGGAATCGGCAAAGCTACGGTATAAATATATCGTTCTTGGCTGGGTATTCATCCGTAAGGATTAATCGCGGGGATCCGGATTATCCAACACCGCGTTGGTTTGGTTTTCGCGGAACGTTTTTAAACGGGTGGATAATTCGTTGTCCCAAACACCTAAAATTTGAGCGGCCAGCAACCCTGCGTTCGCCGCACCGGCCGGTCCGATAGCTAATGTCCCCACCGGAATGCCTTTCGGCATTTGGACAATAGAATACAGGCTGTCCACGCCGCTTAACATGGAGCTTTTCACCGGCACGCCCAGCACCGGTACCAAGGTTTTGGCGGCAATCATACCCGGCAAATGCGCCGCGCCGCCGGCTCCGGCGATAATCACTTTATAACCGTTTCGTGCGGCGTTTTCGGCGAAGCCGAATAATTTATCCGGCGTGCGGTGAGCCGACACGATTTCGACGTGATATGCCACTTGAAGTTGATCTAAAACGGCAGTAGCCTCCCGCATGGTCGCCCAATCACTTTTAGAACCCATTACGACGGCAACTTGTGGTTTTGCATTTGACATATATTTATTCCCAAAATAAGAAAAATCGGCGTAAGAATAGCATATCGGGCAAACGATTGCGATAGGACTATGACAGGATTATCGGGCTGACAATAAAATTATTGAAAGCGCCTTAAAAGTGCGGTCGAAAAATCATCGGAAATTTAAATTTTCCGGCGCCAGCCTCCGTCATACCGGTTAACTTTACGCCATGAAATCACTGATATTCTGTTGTATTTCTGATATAGTACGCTCATTTTCGGTTTGAAGCAGAGGTATTATGAAATTTCTTTTGAATCTGGTGAAATATGCTTGGCGGGCATTGAATTTTATCCGTGATGTGGTGATGAACCTGTTCTTTTTAGCGTTTATCCTGTTAGCGTTGACGGTATTCGGTCTGGTTTTTTCCTATAAAGCCGGTACGACGCAATTGGTAGGAAATCAGGGGGCGCTGTTATTAAATTTAGACGGCTATCTGGCGGACAACCGCGATGAGAGCCTGACCTGGCAGAAAGCTTTACAGGAAGTAAACAGTAATAAAATACCGATGCAGATTTCCACTTTTGATGTGGTTTATGCCGTTGAAAACGCTAAAGACGACGAGCGTATTAAAGGGCTGGTGCTGGATTTGAATTTCTTTGAAGGCGCGGATTTGCCGGCGCTGGATTATGTGGGGAATGCCATTCAACACTTTAAAACTTCGGGCAAACCGGTGATTGTATATGCGGACAATTATACGCAGGCACAATATTATTTGGCCAGTTTTGCCGATGAAATTTACCTGAATCCGGCGGGGGCGGTGGATATTAGAGGGATGACGGCCAAGAATCTGTATTTCAAATCCATGCTGGATAAATTAGATATCACCCCTCATGTTTTTCGTGTCGGCACCTATAAATCCGCCGTGGAACCGTTTTTACGCGACGATATGTCGCCGGAAGCCAAAGCCAATGCCGCTTTATGGGTAAACGGTATGTGGGATAACTATAAACAGCAGGTAGCGCAAAACCGTACGATTCAAACCTCGCAGATATTGCCCGAACCCAATCGCTATTTGCAGGATTTAAAAGCATTGAACGGCGATAACACCCGTTATGCCGAGCAACGCCGGTTAGTGACGACATTGGCTACATCTTCGGAAATGAATGAAAAACTGACTGCACTTTTCGGTAAAGACGATGAAGGGACGGCGAAGCGGGTCGATTTGGCTACTTATCTCAGTGCATTGCCGGATCGTCTCGGCGGCAGCGGCGGGAAAGATTTCAATATCGCCGTAGTGAACGTGGAAGGCACTATTATTGACGGCGAAAGCGATGATCAAAACGTCGGCGGCGATACCGTTGTGAAACTGTTACAGCAGGCGCAAACCGACGAGCGGATTAAGGCGTTGGTATTACGGGTGAACAGTCCGGGCGGCAGTGCATTCGCCTCGGAAAAAATCCGTCAGGAACTGACCGCACTTCAAAAACAGGGTAAACCGGTGGTGGTTTCCATGGGCGGCATGGCTGCGTCCGGCGGCTATTGGATTTCCAGTACTGCGGATTATATCGTGGCGGATAAAAATACCTTAACGGGTTCTATCGGTATTTTCGCTATGTTTCCGACATTTGAGAAAACCGCTAAGAATATAGGTGTGACGGCGGACGGCATCAGCACATCGCCGTTAGCCGATATTTCTTCGTTGGAATCGCCGTCAAAAGTAGTAAAAGATGTTTACCAGCTGGAAATCGAACACGGTTATGATGAGTTTCTGCGTGTTGTGAGCGAAGGCCGCCGCCTCGACAAAGAGCAGGTCGATCAAGTGGCGCAGGGGCAAGTGTGGTTAGGACAGGATGCGGCGAAATATCATCTGGTGGACGCATTGGGTAATTTTGATGCCGCCGTGAACAAAGCGTTCGAATTGGCAACGCAGGATCTGACGGAAGATAAAAAACCGGATTATTCCGTGTCATGGCTGGTGGATGAGCCGCAGGGCATTCGTGCGTGGTTAAAAGAATTGAAAAGCGAAGCCGAGGTATTGATTCGAACTTCCGTGCTGAATTCCGTCGGTTTACCGAAAGACATCCGAACCGTACAGAAACAACTTGGCGTGTTGAATCGGTTTAATGATCCGAAAGGGCAGTATTTATATTGCCTGAACTGCGGTACGGTAAAATAACCGCATAAAATTTGACCGCACTTTTCCGTTTTCTCATTGAAGCGTAAAGTGCGGTCGTTTTTTTGTGTTTTTTCGTTAACCGGTTCTAATTAGCCGTTGCAATGAGAAAACTTATTGTGTAATGTAAGCCTTACATTATTCGTACATAAAAATTTACAGTAAAAATAACAAGGAAGAAAAATGAAAGACAGTATCCACAATATTCATATTGTTGACGAAAAAGTTTTGATTACCCCGGCCGAACTGAAAAAAAAATTACCGTTACCCGCCCACTTGCGCACCCAGGTAGAAACCCACCGTCGTGAAATCGCCGATATTATTCATAAAAAAGACAACCGTTTGTTAGTGGTAATCGGTCCTTGTTCCGTGCATGACCCCAAAGCGGCATTGGATTATGCCGGACGGTTAAAAGCATTATCGGACGAATTGAAAGATCAGCTTTATATCGTTATGCGGGTTTATTTCGAAAAACCGCGAACTACCGTGGGTTGGAAAGGGTTGATTAATGATCCGAAAATCAACGGTACTTTCGATGTGGAAAACGGATTGCACATCGCCCGTAAGTTATTGTTGGATCTGGCGGAAATAGGATTACCGTTGGCGACGGAAGCGTTGGATCCGATGACGCCGCAATACTTGGCCGATTTATTCAGTTGGTCGGCTATCGGTGCGCGTACTACAGAATCTCAAACTCACCGCGAATTAGCGTCCGGTTTATCCATGGCCGTGGGATTCAAAAACGGTACGGACGGTAGTCTGGGTACTGCGATTAACGCCATGAAAGCCGCATCGATGGGACACAGTTTCATCGGTATCAACCAGCAAGGTCAGGTGAATTTACTGCATACCGAAGGCAATCCGGACGGCCATGTGATTTTGCGCGGCGGTAAAGCGCCGAATTATGCGGCGGGATTCGTAAAAAAATGCGAGGAAGAACTGGAAAAAGCCGGCTTGGAATCTTCGATTATGATCGACTGCAGCCACGGCAATTCCAATAAAGATTACCGTCGTCAGCCGCTGGTAGCGGAAGATGCTTTGCAACAGCTCGTGAACGGCAGTAAATCCATCATCGGGTTAATGATTGAAAGCAACATCAACGCGGGTAATCAATCGGCGGAACAACCGGTGAGCGAAATGAAGTACGGCGTATCCATCACCGATGCCTGTATTGATTGGGAAACGACGGACAATCTGCTGCGTAAAATTGCGGGCGGATTGAAAAATCGTTAGAATGGTCTAACATCAACGGCTGTTGCCGGCATGGCGGACAGGTTAAAAAAACTGTATTTTTCGACCGCACTTTATGCGTATAACTATCTTTAAGGACGCAGCTTTCGCGTCCTTTTCCCGTATTTAGAGAAAATCGGAATGGAAGCACTGAAAGAAATCAGAAAAGAAATTGACGCCTTGGATAAAGAGCTTATCGAGGTGTTTGCCAAACGTCTGGCATTAGTGAAAAAAGTAGGTGAAATAAAACATAAACACGGATTACCTATTTATGTACCGGAACGCGAAGCGGATATGCTGGCGGCCCGCCGTCAGGAAGCGGAAAAAACGGGCGTGCCGGCCGATTTAATCGAAGACGTTTTGCGCCGTTTAATGCGGGAATCCTACGCCAGTGAAAATGATTACGGGTTTAAAACCGTGAATCCTGCGATTAAGAAAATTGTGATTGTGGGCGGAAACGGTAAATTAGGCGGCTTATTCGCCCGTTTTCTGCGCGCTTCGGGTTATCATGTAGACACGATGGGCAGCAGGGACTGGGAAAGCGCGGACAAAATTTTAGCGGATTCCGATGTGGTGATGGTGTGTGTGCCGATTGCCAAAACATTAGAAACTATTGAGCGGTTGAAACCTTATCTGACGGAAAGCATGTTGCTGACGGATTTAACCTCCGTGAAGCGCCGTCCGTTAGAAAAAATGCTGGAAGTGCACACCGGCGCTGTAGTGGGGTTGCATCCGATGTTCGGTCCGGATATCGCCAGCATGGCGAAACAAATTGTAGTGCGTTGCGACGGGCGTTATCCGGAACGTTATGAATGGCTGCTGCAACAAATCGGTATTTGGGGGGCGAAAATCTATCAAGCGGATGCCGCCGAACACGACCACAGTATGACGTATATTCAGGCGCTACGCCATTTTTCGACCTTCGCCAACGGCTATCATCTCTCCCGCCAGCCGGTCAAACTGGCGAATATTCTGGCGTTGTCTTCACCGATTTACCGTTTGGAATTGGCGATGATCGGACGACTGTTCGCACAAGACGGCGAACTTTACGCCGATATTATTATGGATAAACCGGAAAATCTGGCGGTGATCGAAAGCTTGAAACAAAGCTACGAAGAAAGTCTGAAATTCTTTGAAAACGGCGATAAAGCCGGCTTTATCGAAGCCTTTAATCAGGTGCGCGAATGGTTCGGCGAATATTCCGAACAATTTATGAAAGAAAGCCGCCAGTTGTTACAACAGGCGAATGATTATC
Organism: Actinobacillus succinogenes 130Z; assembly: GCF_000017245.1. Taxonomy (NCBI): domain Bacteria; kingdom Pseudomonadati; phylum Pseudomonadota; class Gammaproteobacteria; order Pasteurellales; family Pasteurellaceae; genus Actinobacillus; species Actinobacillus succinogenes. The sequence goes on along the minus strand of NC_009655.1, from coordinate 1,730,402 downwards.
GTCAGCACGATTAATCAGGCATGAAGTTAAAAAGTGCGGTGAAACTGACCGCACTTTTTGCTTTCGGGCGTAAGATTAATTCAACCAGAACAAGTAACCGAAAGTAGCGATGATAAAAATACTGACGAGATTTAAGATCACCCCGGCTCTCACCATTTCGCGTTGTTTCACGATACCGGCACCGAATATGATGGCGTTCGGCGGAGTGGCGACAGGCAGCATGAAGGCACAGGAGGCGCCCAAACCGATGATTAAGGCTAATCCGAGTTCCGGCATGCCCAATGCTTGCGCAATGGAAATAAAAATCGGTACTAAAAGTGCGGCGCTGGCGGTATTGCTGGTAAATTCCGTTAAAAAAACAATGAAAGCGGCGACAATAATACCGATAAGGTAGAAATGCCCGCCCTGAATAAGGAATACGATACCGTCCGCCATGATTTTGCTGGCGCCGGAATTTTTTAATACGCTGCTTAAGGTTAAACCGCCGCCGAATAAAAGCAACACGCCCCATTCGGTATTATCCTGAATCTGTTTCCAGGATGCCACACCCGCTACAGCAATGAGTACCGCCGCCAGTAATGCGACGACACTGTCGAAGCTGCCCACTTTTTTGCTTAATCCCAATAATTCGGTAAATATCGGGTTAAGTTGTGAGCTGAAAATCCAACAAACGGCGACGAAGAGGAAAATCAGTAAAGTTTTCCAACGATCACCGTTCATTTCAACCTGTTCGAATTTTTGTTCGAAACGGAAATTTAAGCGCGGTTTGAATACGATGAATAAAGCGCCGATCATGATCGGCATTAAAATAGCGACTACCGGTAAACCGTACCATAACCAATCGGAGAAGGTCAGGTGAAGTTGGGACGCAACGATGGCATTGGGCGGACTACCGACAAGGGTGCCCATACCGCCGATACTGGCGCTATAAGCAATACCGAGCAACACGAATACATAGGTATTGTATTGCCGTTCGCGATCAAGCTGGCTTAACACGCCCATAGCAAGCGGTAACATCATGGCGGCGGTTGCGGTGTTGCTGATCCACATAGATAAGAACGCGGTAGCGACGAATAAATAAATGACGGCAACCAGTAAATTTCCTCTGGCCAAAGCCATAATTCGGTTGGCTATCAGTTGGTCCAGTTTTTGAATATGTAATGCCGTAGCCAGAGCAAAACCGCCGAAAAACAGGAAGATCGTCGGATCGGCAAATGCAACCAACGCTTCTTTTGTGCTGACAAGTCCAAGCCCGATCGCCAATAAAGGTACCAACAACGCGGTAACGCTGACGTGCAGGGTTTCGGTCAGCCAAAGAACGGCGACAAACGCCAATAAAGCCAATCCTTTGTTCGCTTGAGCGTCAAACGGCAGCCATTTAAGCAAGGCGGCAAACAACAGGATGTCCAAACAGAGAATGATGATTTTCGGATTAAACCGCGATTTAAGTTCCGGCGTGATATTCATATCTCGCTCCTTAGTTAATGAAGTAGAGTAGTTAAGTTCCCAGTTGTCACAGTATTGTCTTTTAACAAAAAAACAACAATTTTTTTTCAAAATTGTGACGAACATCAAAATATTTTATGAAATACTGTGGTTAAATTTCAAAAAAATTTTTTCTCTGTATAATGCGCATATTGCAAATGCATAAGGAAGTTGTATGCCGAATAATCAGTTTCATTCATTTCAGCAATGGCTCAGTCAAACAGCGCTGGGCGGCGCGAATCAATCTTATATCGAAGCCCTTTACGAAGATTACCTGCAAGATCCGAATAACGTCGACGACAGCTGGCGCACCGTTTTTAATTCTTTCCCGAAACCCACCGCGCTTTCGCCGGAACAACCCCATTCTCCGGTACGCGATTATTTCAAGCGCCTTGCCCGCGATAATACTCGGGCCGGCACAACCGTTGTGGTGGATCCGAAAGTCAGCGCGCGTTTAGTCAAGGTATTGCAATGGGTGAACGGACATCGCAACCGCGGGCACTTAGATGCGAATCTGGATCCGTTAAAACTTTGGGAACGTATGCCGTCTCCGACTTTGGATTATAAGTTTTACGGTTTTACCGATGCGGATTTGGATAAAGAATTCGATATTGGCGGTTATGTGTATAACCGTGAAAAAATCACCTTGCGCGAATTGGAATATAATCTGAAAAACACCTACTGCGGCACTTTGGGTTTCGAGTTCATGCACGTGAACGATTTGGAGGCGCGTACATGGTTACAGCGCAAAGCGGAAAATTTACTGAATAAGCCGCTGTTTAATCGTGACGAGAAGATACGGTTTTTAGAAGAATTAACCGCCGCGGACGGCCTGGAACGTTACTTGGGCGCAAAATTTCCGGGGGCAAAACGTTTTTCGCTGGAGGGCAGTGACGGTTATATCCCGTTAATGAAAGAGATTATTCGCCACGGCGGTAAAAACGGCGTGAAAGAAATCGTATTCGGCATGGCGCACCGCGGACGGTTGAACATGCTGGTAAATGTGCTGGGTAAAGAACCGTCGCAGCTGTTTGATGAATTTGCCGGCAAACATTCCGGCGATCGCACCGGCGATGTGAAATACCATCAGGGCTATTCTTCCGATTTTATGACGGAAGGCGGCGTAGTGCATTTGGCTTTGGCCTTTAACCCGTCTCATTTGGAAATTGTCAGTCCGGTTGTCATCGGTTCTGTGCGAGCCCGCCAAAAACGGTTGGGTGATCAAACCAAAGATCAGGTTTTACCTGTCACCGTGCATGGCGATTCCGCCGTAATCGGACAAGGCGTAGTTCAGGAAACCTTAAACATGTCGGCAACCCGAGGTTATAACGTGGGCGGTACTATTCGTGTGGTAATTAATAACCAAATAGGTTTCACCACCTCCAATACCAAAGATACCCGCTCCACGGAATACTGTACCGATATCGCTAAAATGATCGAAGCGCCGGTAATTCATGTGAACGGCGACGATCCTGAAGCCATCGCTTATGCGGCACGTATGGCGGTGGAATTCCGCATGCGGTTTAAACGGGATATTTTTATCGATCTGGTGTCTTACCGTCGCCATGGCCACAATGAGGCGGACGAACCCTTAGCCACTCAACCGGTGATGTATAAACTCATTAAAAAACATCCGACAGCGCGTAAAGTATATGCGGATCGGCTGGTGAGCGAAGGCGTCATTAACGAATCCGACGCTATCGAATTGATGAATGATTACCGTAAGGCTTTGGATGAAGGTGATTGTGTGGTGAAAGAATGGCGTAAAACGAATAAACCTTCGGCACAATGGTATAAATTCCTTGGCGCGGATAACGGCGGACGGGAAGCGGAATACAACGGTCGGTTTGATCCGGTTCGTTTTAAAACTTTAGCGGAACGTGTTTGCGAATATCCGGCTGACCATCCGATTCATCCGCGAGTGGAAAAGGTTTATAACGACCGTAAATTAATGGCTGCGGGTGAAAAAGCGCTGGATTGGGGAATGGCGGAAATTATGGCGTACGCTACCTTGCTGGCGGACGGTCATCATGTACGTATTTCCGGTGAGGACGCCGGACGCGGGACTTTCTTCCATCGTCAGGCGGTGTTGCATAATCAAAACGAGCGCAAAGCCTATATTCCGTTGATGCATTTGCAGCCGCAACAAGGACGCTTTGAAGTGTGGGATTCCGTACTTTCCGAAGAAGCGGTGTTAGCGTTTGAATACGGGTATGCGGCGACGGATCCCAATACGCTGACCATTTGGGAGGCGCAATTCGGCGATTTCGCCAACGGTGCGCAGGTGGTGATCGACCAGTTTATCAGTTCCGGCGAACAAAAATGGGGCAGAATGTGCGGTTTGGTCATGTTACTGCCGCACGGTTACGAAGGACAGGGGCCGGAACATTCCTCCGCCCGTCTGGAGCGTTATTTACAACTTTGCGCCCAGCAAAATATGCAGGTTTGCGTGCCTTCCACGCCAAGTCAGATTTACCACTTATTGCGCCGTCAAATGTTGCGCGCCGAGCGTCGTCCGTTAATCGTGATATCGCCGAAATCTTTATTACGCCACCCGCTGGTGGTGTCGCAAACGGACGAATTCGTTAACGGCGCTTTCCGTCGCGTGATTGACGAAATCGACGACATTAAACCGGAAAATGTCAAGCGGGTGATTTTCTGCGCCGGTAAAGTGTATTACGATTTATTGGAAGAGCGTCGTAACAAACAACAAACCGACATCGCGATTATCCGTATCGAACAGCTTTATCCGTATCCGCACGAAGAAGTGCGGTCGGTTTTGGCAAAGTTTTCCCATGTGAAGGATTTCATCTGGTGTCAGGAAGAGCCGCTTAACCAAGGCGCGTGGTATTGCAGCCAGCATAATTTCCGTGCCGGTTTGCCGGATGGCGCCACCCTGAATTACGTGGGACGCCCGGCTTCCGCTTCGCCGGCGGCAGGCTACGGCGCATTGCACAGCACACAACAACGTACATTGATTACGGAAGCATTAACATTTTAACGAATTGAATGAAGGAATATGACATGAGCCATTTTGATATTATCACGCCCGATTTACCCGAGTCCGTTGCCGATGCGACGGTAGTGAAATGGCATAAAGCGGTAGGCGACGACATTAAACGCGATGACATTCTCGTGGAAGTGGAAACGGATAAAGTGGTGTTGGAAGTGCCGGCGTTGGACAGCGGCGTACTGGAAAGCATTGACCAGCCGGAAGGTGCGACGGTTGTCAGCAAACAACTATTAGGGCGTGTAGCAAAAGGCGAAACCGTGGTAGCACCGGTTTCTGCCCAACCGTTACAAACCGAATCCCGTCCGGCACCGGATCATCATGATTCGCTCGGACCTTCCGTGCGCCGTTTGGTGGGCGAACACGATTTAAATCCGCAGGATATTTCCGGTTCCGGCAAACACGGTCGTATCACGCGTGAAGACGTAGCGCAGGCTTTGGCGGATAAAGAAGCGCAATCAGCCCAAACTGCGGTCAAAAACTCAGCGGAATTTCGCGATGAGCAGCGCGTGCCGATGACGCGTCTGCGTAAACGCATCGCCGAACGGTTATTGGAAGTGAAAAATACCACGGCAATGCTGACTACCTTTAATGAGGTGGATATGCAGCCGATTATGCAGTTGCGCAAAAAGTACGGTGAAAAATTTGAAAAACAGCATGATGTGCGCCTCGGATTTATGTCTTTCTACGTGAAAGCCGTGGTAGAAGCCTTGAAACGTTATCCGGTTATCAATGCTACCATCGACGGCGACGATATTCTGTATCACAATTATTTCGATATCAGTATCGCCGTTTCCACCCCGCGCGGCTTGGTGACGCCGGTGTTGCGCGATTGCGATAAAATGAGTATGGCGGATATAGAGAAACAAATCAAAGTGTTGGCGGAAAAAGGTCGCGACGGCAAACTCACGGTGGAAGACTTAACCGGCGGCAATTTCACTATTACCAACGGCGGGGTATTCGGTTCGTTAATGTCCACCCCGATTATCAATCCGCCGCAAAGCGCTATTTTGGGCATGCACACTATTAAAGACCGTCCGGTTGCAGTAGACGGCCAAGTAGTGATTCGCCCGATGATGTATTTGGCATTATCTTATGATCACCGCTTAATCGACGGCAAAGACAGCGTTCGATTTCTGGTCACCATTAAAGATTTGCTGGAGGATCCGACCAGACTGTTATTGGAAATTTAACCCACGATTAACGCTCAACCGCACTTAACGTGCGGTTATTTTTTGCCGTTTTTTCAACTTTTTCTTTTCATTACGATATTGATAAAAACAATTTTAATGAAAAAACAAATGGTTAATTCCCGTTTTTCCCTTAAAAAAAAACGTACTACCGTGTAGAATACCGCCATGAAATTTAAAAAGGGTAAAACATGAATCTACACGAATACCAATCAAAACAAATTTTTGCGCAGTACGATTTGCCCGTCAGCAAAGGTTATCCGTGCGAAACGGTGGAGCAGGCATTGAAAGCGATTGAAAAACTGGGCGGCGACCAATGGGTGGCGAAATGTCAGGTATATGCCGGAGGTCGCGGCAAAGCGGGCGGCGTAAAAGTGGTGAGTTCCGAAGCGGAAGTGCGGTCGTTTTTTGAACGGTTTTTAGGTAAACGCTTGGTGACATTGCAAACGGATGCTCAGGGTCAGCCGGTGAATACCATTTATCTGGAGGCCTGCGCCGCAGTAAAAAAAGAATTGTATGTGGGAATGGTGATTGATCGCGCCAACCGCCGTATCGTATTTATGGCGTCAACGGAAGGCGGCGTAAATATCGAAGAAGTCGCGGAAAAAACACCGCATTTACTGCATAAAGTAGCGATAGACCCGTTCATGGGCGCACAACCTTTTCAGGGGCGCGAACTGGCCTGTAAATTAGGGTTGACCGGTAAACAAATCCATCAATTTGCCCATATTTTCTGCCGGTTGAGCAAAATGTTCAGCGAAAAAGATTTGAGTTTGGTGGAAATCAATCCGTTGGTGATTTTGCAAAATGACGATCTGCATTGTCTGGATGCCAAAATTGTGGTGGACGGTAACGCCTTATATCGCCATGCCGATTTGAAATCCTTGCAGGATCCGAGTCAGGAAGATCCGCGCGAAGCGGAAGCGGAAGCCTTGGGGCTAAATTATGTGGCGTTGGACGGCAATATCGGTTGCATGGTGAACGGCGCAGGTTTGGCTATGGGTACTATGGACATCATAAAACTGCAGGGAGGATTGCCGGCAAACTTTCTTGACGTAGGCGGCAGCGCTACCAAAGAACGGGTGGCGGGCGCGTTCAAAATCATTCTTTCCGACACCAATGTAAAAGCCATTTTGGTGAATATTTTTGGCGGCATTGTGCGTTGCGATCTTATCGCCGAAGGTATTGTGGCGGCAGTCAATGAAGTGGGCGTTACCGTGCCGGTGGTGGTGCGCTTGGAAGGTAATAACGCCGAACGCGGACGGGAAATTTTGGCTCAAAGCGGACTTAACATTATTGCCGCAGAAAGCTTAAAAGATGCAGCTGTTCAGGCTGTGAACGCAGCAAAATAGGAGAGCACGGCATGTCAATTTTAATTAATAAAAACACTAAAGTGATCTGCCAGGGATTCACCGGCGGACAAGGCACCTTCCACAGCGAACAGGCATTGGCATACGGCACGAAATTAGTGGGCGGTACCAGTCCGGGTAAAGGCGGTACGACGCATTTGGGATTGCCGGTGTTTGATACGGTACGCGAAGCGGTGCAAAAAACCGGAGCCACCGCCAGCGTGATTTATGTGCCGGCACCGTTCTGTAAGGACGCCATTCTGGAAGCGATTGACGCCGGCATCCGGTTGATTGTCTGCATTACCGAAGGTATTCCTACTTTGGATATGCTGCAAGTGAAAGAAAAATTGGATGAAACCGGTGTGGTGATGATTGGGCCGAACTGTCCCGGCGTAATTACCCCGGAAGAATGCAAAATCGGCATTATGCCGGCGAATATTCACAAAAAAGGATGTGTCGGCATCGTATCCCGTTCCGGTACGCTGACTTATGAAGCGGTGAAACAAACGACGGATGAAGGATTCGGACAATCTACCTGCGTGGGCATCGGCGGCGATCCGATCCCCGGTTCGAGTTTTATTGAAATTCTACAACGTTTCGAAGACGACCCGGAAACCGAAGCCATCGTGATGATCGGCGAAATCGGCGGCTCGGCGGAAGAAGAAGCGGCAGATTTTATCAAACACCATATAACCAAACCGGTGGTCAGCTACATTGCCGGCATTACCGCACCGAAAGGCAAACGCATGGGACACGCCGGCGCCATCATCAGCGGCGGCAAAGGTACCGCGGCGGAAAAAATCAAAGCGCTGCAGGAAGCCGGTGTCACTACGGTACAAAGTCTGGCGGATATAGGTTCGGCATTGAGAAATATTTTAGGTTAGTTTTCTGAAAGTGCGGTCAATTTTAGCTGCACTTTTTACGGATACGTTGACGAAGTAAATTTTCTGTCTAAAATAACACAATGATTTTTTGAATGAAGGAATGTAGTCGTGTTTAAAAAAATTATCTTGTCGGCGGCAGTGCTGGCGATGTTAGGCTGCGGGACGACGCAATCCACGATTCCGGCGGAATATGCGGGTGCGGCTTATGAATTATCCGACGCGGATGCGCAAAAATGGGCGTTTGCCGCGAAACAGGCGGAACAATGCATTTATCCGCATCTGACCCGAATTCAGTATGAACATTTTCAAAAAGAGGATAGCTACATTTATTCTCAATACGTTTTTTTCTATCCGTTGGAAGACATTATCGGCGAAGATCACGTAAAAATGATTCAAAATGATAAAAAATCCATGGATTATGCAACTTATCAGTTTAAAAAATATAAATCCAAATCACCGGTAGAGGCGATGGAACCGGCTCCGTGTAAAATCCTGCAAACCAAAGCGCGGGAAGATTTGGCGGTGGTAAAAGGACAGCATGTTTCCGGCATGGTGGATGAGAAAAAGGCGGACGGCAGAAATATAGCCACCGAAGAAAACCGGTTCTTCTTCGATATTATCAAATGGGGATCTGCGCTGTTGTTATAGCGGCATTTTGTAAGACAATAGTAAAAAGTGCGGTCAAAAATGACCGCACTTTTTGTGTGTCTGATACGAATTAACTTTGTCGTATAATTAATTGCGCCATCATTTCGATATGTTCCGGGCTATCGTTTAGTGCGGGAATGTAATGGTAACGTTTCCCGCCGTTCGCCAGAAACAGATCCCGGTTGGTTTCGGCAATTTCTTCCAAGGTTTCCAGACAATCGCAGGCAAATCCCGGGCTGATGACGGCGATTTTTTCAATGCCTTGTGCCGCCGCATTTTGCAGAAAATGATCGGCATAGGGTTGTAACCATTCTTCCCGTCCGAAACGGGATTGAAATACCATGCCCCATTGCGTTTCCAGCAAACCGAGTTTATCCGCTACGGCAAGGGTGGTTTGGCGGCAGTATTCACGGTAATCGTCACCCTCCTGTTCATAACGCAGCGGAATGCCGTGATAAGAAAACAATAAAAACTCATCATTTTTTAACCGCACTTTAATGCTCTCGGTTAACGAGTTGATGTAATTTTCATCCAAATGATAAGAATGAATAAAGGAAAATGGCAGCATTTTGCGGGTGCTTTGCAGGGCGCGGGCGAAAGCGTCGAATGCCGCTGCCGTGGTGGTGCTGCTGTACTGCGGATAAAGCGGCAGAGCCACAATCCGTTCGACACGGGCATTTAACAGATTTTCGAGGGCTTGTTGAACGCTCGGGTTGCCGTAAGTCATGCCGATTTCCACTTGCGCATCGATTCCTAATGTCTGTAAACGGGCTTGTAGTGCGGTTTTTTGTCCTTTGGAATAAGCCAGCAGGGGGGAACCTTGTTCCGTCCAGACGGACTGATAATTATGGCTGATTCGGCGGGAACGTGAGGGCAAAATAATGCCTTTCAGCAGCGGTAGCCATTTCCAGCGCGCTAAATCGATAATCCGCGGATCCGTTAAAAACTGTTCCAGATAACGGGAAATGGCTTTGGGAGTCGGTTCGTCCGGCGTTCCCAGATTAATCAGCAGAACGCCGAGTTTTGTATTGGTTAAATCAGCCATGTTGCACCACCGAAAGCGTTAAACGCGATACGCAACAAAGTTTATCCTGCTGATCGCGGAGATGAATATCCCAAACCTGTAAAGTTTGACCTAAACGGACCGGGGTGGCGCGTGCGGTAATTTCGCCGGATTTTACCGGGCGTAAATGACTGGCATTGATTTCAATGCCCGCTGCCGTCTGATTGTCATCCGCGCATAACCAACCTGCCATAGAACCGACGGTTTCTGCCAATGCGGCAGAAATTCCACCGTGCAATAAACCGAATGGTTGAGTTGTGCGTCGGTCTACAGGCATGGCGGCTTCCAGCCAATCGTCGCCGAAAGCGGTAAACCGAATACCGAGATGGGAAACGGCACAATTTCGGCTGAGTCGATTAAGTTGTTCAAGAGTAAAAAGTTTTTTCCAGATTCGCATAGTCAATTGATTTAAAGTGTCGCCAGAATAATTTGTTCGGGGGCGATCGTCATCCATATTTTATCGCCCACGCGGTAACGATTATTTTTTACCGTAGTCGCCCATTCCGTTTCACCGACGGTTAACAGAATTTCGTTTTCGTTACCGATATTTTGTACGGATGTAATAGTGCCGGCCAGCAGATTTGCAGGAGTATTTTGCGGCGTAACCGCCGATAGCTGAATCCAAGGCGCTTTAATCATCAGCATCACTTCTTTGTGTAAAGCGAGTTGTAAACGAACCGCACTTTTAGCGGTAATAGAAACCGAAATCGGCTGCTGGATTCCTTCTATTTGAATGTCCGCCAGACAATGTAAATCGCTCGTTTGCAGAGATATTACACGTCCTGTAAATTGATTGCGGGCACTGCTTTGCAGGGAAAATTTGGCGAAGGCTGACAACAGGCTGTCCAGCGGAACGGTTTCGTCTTGCAGAACGGTAAATGCTTTTTTCTGCGTTTTTTCCAGTAAATCATAAAGCTGCAGTAATCGTTCGGCGTAAGCGGTTAAATTGGTGCCGCCGCCGTGACGACCGCCGGTGTTGCGCTCCAACAGCGGTTTCGGGCTGATTTCATTCATTGCCGCTAAATGATCCCATGCACTTTTGTAACTTACACGGGCGTTTTTTGCAGCTTGGTTAATGGAACCGCATTGTCGAATTTCCTTCAGCAGGCGAATTCTTTTGGGGTCCACAAAAAGTTGTTGCTGCAATTTGATGGTAAGAAGAATTTCCGTATTGAGCATGCGTCATCCCGTCAGTATTTGAATGGGATTATTTTACGGGTAATCCGCATTTTTTTATAGCTTTTATTTATAGTTAAGTTATATAATTTATTACATATATCTTAAATTATATAACGCATGAAAGGAGCAAAAAAATTATGCAGTCAAAACTGAAAGGTAAGTTAAAAAATCTTACTTTGTTAATCGGTTGTTCTTTATTTGTCATGAGTGCGGAAGCTAAAGTTACGGTATTTGCCGCCGCATCCATGACAAATGCCTTACAGGAAGTGGCGGATGGGTATAAAAAAGCGAATCCGCAGGAAGAAATCGTGTTTTCTTTCGCATCCTCTTCCGTCTTGGCGCGTCAAATTAACGAGGGGGCGCCGGCGGATATTTTTGTCTCGGCGGATCAAAAATGGATGGATTTTCTGGTACAGAAACAGGCGATTGAGCCGCAAACCCGTACTAATCTGGTCGCTAACCGTTTAGTGATGATTGCGCCCGCAGACAGCAAGCTGACGACTGTCAATTTAACCGATAAACAATGGCAGCAGGCATTGAAAGATTCATATTTAGCGGTAGGCGATCCCGATCATGTGCCGGCGGGACTATATGCCAAAGCGGCATTCACTTATTTAAATCAATGGGATGACGTTAATAAAAAATTAGCCCGGGCGGATAACGTACGCAAGGCGTTGTTATTGGTGGAAAAAGGAGAAAGTCCGTTAGGTGTAGTGTATGCCACCGATGCAGCAGCCAGTCAAAAAGTGAAAATCGTTGCGACGTTTCCTGCGCAATCTCACCCGCCGGTGGAATATCCGACGGCGATGGTGAAAGGGCATGATAATGCGGAAAGTCGGGCTTTTTTCCAATATATGACATCGCCGGAATCCAAAGCTGTTTGGGAAAAATACGGTTTTAAGGCGGAATAAGTGCGGTCGAAAATTCCCTTGTTTTTATAACCCCTTGTTTTATAAAATAAAGCGAATGATGATGTTGTCACATTCGCTTTTTTAAACTCATAGAATAAAAAATACAATTATTTTTGACCGCACTTTTAAGTCCGTTTAGCTTTTGCCCGCATTGCCCATAAGAAAATCGCGACGCCTATCCACACCAGAATATAACCGATTAACCGTTCAGTCGATAATTTTTCGCCCAGTAATAAGAAACCGCAGAGGAATTGCAGGGAAGGTGAAATATATTGCAACATGCCGAGTAAGGACATGGAAATCTGACGGGCCCCCATGGCAAACCATAGTAACGGAATGGTGGTCGCCGCACCGGAACCCAGTAAAACCGCCAGTTGCAAATTGTCTAACTGGCTGAAAACCAAGTTGTTCTGCATGGCACAGAACGCCAGATAGCCCAAAGCAAAGGGGGAAAGCAGCAGCGTTTCCAGAGCCAGACCGGCTAAGGCTTCCATCGGCGCCAGCTTGCGGATTAACGCATAGAAACCGAAACTGCCCGCCAGCAGCAATGCCACCCACGGAATTTGTCCCGCCGGCACGGCAAGCCACAAAATTCCCGCCGTTGCTGAAGCGAGCGCCAAAAGTTGGGCTTTATTCAGTTTTTCTTTAAATACCAACCAGCCTAGAAACACGTTAAACAGCGGGTTAATAAAATAGCCGAGGCTGGCGTCCAGTACGTGCCTATTGACAATCGCCCACAGATAAACCAGCCAGTTGAGGGCGATAAGAAATGCCGATGTGAGGAATACGGCTAAAATACGCGGTTGTTTAAATGCATGTAGTACGGCTCTGCCTTGCTTGAACACGAATAACAGAAAAACTGCGAATACTGCCGACCAAACGATCCGTTGCGCCAAAATTTGCTCCGCCGGCATAGCGGAATGATTAAGCGGATACCAATAAAGCGGAAATGTTCCCCAGGTTGCGTAACATAAAAAGGCGTAATGCCAGCCTTTCGGTTTAATGTTAAATGTCATACGTTTTCTCTATAATCGGTTTAAATAACTTTTTCCTAATGCATTCATTTGCCGCAAAATCCAAGCCTGTCTGCGTTTTACCAACGGACCGGGCGTTTTGACTTTATAAGCGATAGGATTGGGCAGGACGGCAACCAATAAAGCCGCTTCCGAAGACGTCAGGTTTTTAGCCGACTTTTTAAAATAATAACGGCTGGCGGCTTCTACGCCAAAAATACCGTTACCGAATTCGGCAATATTCAAATATACCTCAAGAATGCGTTTTTTGGACCAAAGCAGTTCCAAAGACAGTGTCACCGGGACTTCCAAACCTTTGCGCAGCCAGCTTTGTCCGTGCCATAAATACAGATTTTTGGCAGTTTGTTGGCTGATAGTGGAACCGCCGCGGATGCGTTTGGAGGTTTCATTATGTTTAAAGGCCTGTTCAATGGCAAACCAATCGAAGCCCCAGTGAACGGGGAACCTTTGATCTTCCGCCGCGATGACGGCAAGTTGTACGTTCGGGGAGATATTATCCAGACTCACCCAATCGTAATGAACAGCGTAATCGAAATCGAGTCGCATTAAACGGCTGATTTTTTGTTGGGCGATGTAAGCGGAAAAGGGAATGGGGACAAAACGAAAAAGCAGTGTGACGGCAAAAAACGTCATAAAAAAATACAATAAAAAACGACCGCACTTTCTTTTCGCAAGATTTTTAACCAAGCGGAAGAAAGTGCGGAGAATGGTTAAGCTGAACAGTTTATGACTGTGTTTCGGCATCGACTTGTTCTTTCACCCACGCCAGAAAATCCGGATCCATCATTTTCAACATATTGGAACCGCGTGTGATAGTTGCCGCACTGGTACTCAGATTTTGTTGAATTTCCCGCTGCGGTACGTTTTTATCTAATAATTGCGCCACAATCTGCAGGCGCAACCCCACCGCATCTCGCTCGTCCGGCGTGAGCAGAAGCGTCAGAAACTCTTGTTCTTTGCCTTCTTTAAACGCCGTACGCAATGTTTCGATAAAGGTATTCCAATGATCCATGTTGCGGCTGATGTACATAGCAGTCTCCGATTACACTATTAAACTAGTGCAATCAGTATAACCGATCTGATTCCTCTTTTGAAAATAATTGTTGCGGTTGTGCCTGTAAAATTTGGTAATAGCTGTCATAGGCCAAAACATTTTGCACATAACCACGGGTTTCAAAAAACGGAATCGAAGCGATAAATTCCGCCATTGACAGGCGGTTATTGGATTTTGCCAACCATTTGTCCACCCGGTCGGTACCCGCATTATAAGCGGCGGCGATAAGAATGCGGTTGTCGCCGTATTTATTTTGTAATTCCTGCAAATGCGCCGTGCCGAGCATAATGTTGTTAAACGGGTCAAACAACTGGCTTTCGTTGTTATACGGCAATTGAGTGCGTGTGGCGGTGAGTTTTGCCGTTGCCGGCAATAGCTGCATTAAACCGCGGGCATTGGCGAAAGATACCGCGTTGGGGCGCCATGCGCTTTCCTGACGGGCGATAGCCATGGCGAAAGTGCGACGGATTTTTTTGCCGTTTAAATGTAAATCGAATAAATCGGAATAGGCGTTAGGCAGACGCAGGCTGACGTAATTCCAGGCTTTAGCCTGAATAGTCGCTTCTACGCTTAAATCATACCAGCCTTGTTTTTCCGCATATCGGGCAAGATGCAGTTTTTGTTCGAACGAAGCCGCATCCATTAAACTTTTCCATTCGCTGTACATGTAGGCGGTATGATTCAGCATGCGTAATTCCGCAATTCTTGCCAACGGTTTGACGAATTCCCGTTCTGCCGTAACCGGCGTTTTTTGTCCTTCCGCTACGGATTCGCGTAAGGTTTCCATGGTCGGTTTATAAGGTAGACCCAATTCATGAGCGGCCAGCATACCGTAGAATCCACGGGTTTTGGAAAGTGCGGTCAAAATTTGCTTGGATTTTTCGGTATCGCTGTTTTTCGCCTGCCAGTATTGCCATTCGTCTTTTTGACGGGCGGCTTCCGATAATAAATTTAACCAGTCCGACGTGGGCGTTTGTTCGCGAATTGCCATGCGGATACGGCGTTCGGTTAATTTTTCGTCTTTTAAATTCAGTAATTGTTGATCGCGCCAAGTTTTGAATTCCGCATTTTCGCTATCGAAAAACTGAGTCAGATAAAGCTTTTTCCAATCGTTAATTTGGGAGTTGTCTAAGTTAAAACTTTTTGCCCAGATTTCGAATTTTTCAAAATATTTTGCCGGTTCTTTAACCTGATTTTCCGTTAAGGTTTTCACGTAAGCCGGAAAAACCGCTAATAGAATCCGCTTTTCCAGCGGTTTGTTCGGGATAATATCAATGTAAAAACGGCTGTTTTTGTCCGTCAGTTTCTGCGGTGAAGTAAGTAATGCATGTAAATCCGCCACCCAGTTTTGGTTTTTTTCGTCTTTAAGCCGCTTTTGCAAATGGGTGAGCAAGCTTCCGTTACCTTGCTCGAATGCCATTACGGCGCGCTGGCGGGCAAGTTCCGGAGTTAAACCGCCTTGTTCGTGCCATTGGTTTAACAGCGCATCACACTGGCTTGGCAAACTGCTGCCGGTTAACCACAGTACGGTGAGATCTTCCTGCGACAGTTTGGGGGTAAGTGCGGTGGATTTTTCTTCCGTTTGGGGATTTGTTTTATCCTGGATATTCGGTAGAGAATTGGCTTTCGCCTGCACTAGAATGCATTGGGAACCCATATCCAGCGGTAAATTGGCACCGTTGGCTAAAATAGTTTGCCAGTCCTGTTTTTCCTGCAATGAACGCACCCATTCTTTTTTCAGCCGATTGGCAAAAGGCAGAGTGGGGTTGGCTTGTTGGTAAGCTTCGATATCGGCGAGACTGAGGTTATCTTTATTGGCATTCAACAGTTGATACTGGGCATAAGGATAAAGCGGATAATCTTGAATTTGTTCAAGCAGCGTCCGGACTAAATTGCGGGTCGGTTCGCTTTGCGAAATGGAAAGCAGTTCGCCGATTTTTTGATAAGCGGCGCGTTGTTGCGTTAAATCGGCGAAAGCAGAAAATGAAATAACGGACGCTAACAGCACGACGGACAAAGTAGAACGTTTCATATTTTTCCTAATAGTTTAAAAGTGCGGGCAAATTTAGTATAATTTCGCAGATTTTAGTTATCTCAGTTCAATTAGACAACAGGTTTTTTGTGAGTTCATTTTTATTTCCTACCTTTCAAGCCATGTACGGCCGGGAGCGCCGTTTAGGTAAGCGGATTCGTTCTTTTTTCCGTTATCATTTCTACATGCAACGTTATAAAGCCGAAATGCGGGAATTTGTGCAGTATTTGCAGCAACATCCGCAATGGCTGCCTGTGTTTGAGCAAAACGGATACCGTTTCAATGCGTTACTGGCGAAATTTTGTGATCGCCGTTTTTCCGTCCGGCAACGGCTTTCCGTTATGAAGTACGCTTTCGACTGTGCGGAACAGTGCTGGGGCAGTGAAAACTGTCGTCGTTTGGTGGCGCAGCAAAGTTTATTGCTGGCACAATTAACCGAGAATTGGGGAGTGTACCTGAATATTAATGCCATCGATCCTTTCGAAGGTTTTTTCTCGCTTAATATTAAAAATCGGGAAGGGCGTTCGGTATACGATGCGTCATTTACGTTTTTGCCGGAGAATCGGATTCTGATTGCATCGGTGCAAGGTCCGAACGGTGCGGAGGCACAGGAACTCGTAAAAACGGCAACCAAACAACTGCACGGTATGCGCCCGATGTATATGATTGTGCATGTATTTAGAACTTTGGCGGACGTGCTGGCTTACGAATTGCTCGGTATTGCCCATAAAAATCAGGCAAAATTCCGTTGGAACGATCATTCCAAGTTACTGTTCAATTACGACGAGTTCTGGCGGGAAAACGAAGGTGCGTTGGATGAAGAAGGTTATTGGCGTTTACCCTTGGAAGTGGAACGTAAACCGTTGGAAGAGATTCAGAGTAAAAAGCGTTCTATGTACCGTAAACGTTATGATATGTTCGACAGCATACAGCGATCTGTTCGGGATTTTTTTCATAAATAGGATGTAAATGTAAAAATGACAAATATGGTGATTACGGTCGACGGTCCGAGCGGCGCGGGAAAAGGAACGCTTTGTTATGCGTTGGCGAAAAAATTGGGTTTCTCCCTGCTAGATAGCGGTGCGATTTACCGTGTGACGGCGCTTGCCGCCCTGAAAACGCAGGAACAAGGGCAAAGTGCGGTTAAATTAGATGATGAATTTGCATTAGCCGAATTGGCGCGCAAACTGGATATTCAATTTTTACCGCAAAACGGAGAAGTTCAGATTTTTTTGGATGGTGAGAATGTCAGCGGACAAATCCGGACTCAGGATGTGGCGGATGCAGCGTCCAAAGTCGCCGTATTTCCTGCGGTGCGATCCGCGTTATTACAGCTTCAGCAAGACTTCGCCAAACAGGGAAAAGGGTTGATTGCGGACGGTCGGGATATGGGAACGGTGGTGTTTCCGAATGCTCAAGTGAAACTGTTTTTGGACGCCAGCGCGGAAGAACGTGCAAAAAGACGATATAAACAGTTGCAAAGTAAGGGGATTGATGGTAACTTTGCGCAGATTTTAGCCGAGATTAAAGAACGGGATTTTCGAGACAGAAATCGTCTTGTAGCGCCGCTGAAACCCGCCGATGATGCATTATTGCTAGACAGTACGGAACTCAGCATTGAAGATGTAATTGCACAGGCGTTGGCGTATATCGAATCCAAAACGGCTTAATTATTTTTAACCGGTTTGTTCACGGACGAATAAACATTATTACCAACCCCACTTATGACGGATTATGAGTGGACGTTATTAACTCAAAAAGAAGATTGAATATGTCAGAATCTTTTGCTCAACTATTTGAAGAATCATTACAAAACCTTGAAACTCAACGTTTAGGTTCAATCATCAACGGTACTGTTGTTGCTATCGAAAAAGGCTTTGTATACGTAGATGCGGGGTTAAAATCCGAAGCACGTATTCCGGCTGAAGAATTCGCAAATGCACAAGGTGAAGTTGACGTTAAAGTCGGCGACATCGTTAATGTTGCATTAGATGCAGTGGAAGACGGCTACGGTGAAACTAAACTTTCCCGTGAAAAAGCAGTACGTCACGAATCCTGGATCGAATTGGAAAAAGCATTCGAAGCACAAGCAAACGTTGTCGGTTTAATCAACGGTAAAGTAAAAGGCGGCTTCACAGTTGAGTTAAGCGGTGTTCGTGCATTCTTACCGGGTTCATTAGTCGATACCCGTCCGACTCGCGATGCCGATCACTTATTAGGTAAAGAATTAGAATTCAAAGTTATCAAATTAGACCAAAAACGTAACAACGTAGTTGTTTCTCGTCGTGCGGTAATCGAATCTGAAAACTCGGCGGATCGTGACGAAGTATTAGCGAACTTAGCTGAAGGCGTCGAAGTTAAAGGTATCGTTAAAAACTTAACTGAATACGGTGCGTTTGTTGATTTAGGCGGCGTTGACGGTTTATTACATATCACGGATATGGCATGGAAACGTGTTAAGCATCCAAGCGAAATCGTGAATGTAGGTGATGAAATCACAGTTAAAGTATTAAAATTCGACAAAGAACGTACGCGTGTATCTTTAGGCTTAAAACAATTAGGTCAGGATCCATGGGTAGCAATCGCTGAAAACTATCCGGTCGGCAGCAAATTAACCGGTAAAGTGACCAACTTAACCGATTACGGTTGTTTCGTTGAAATTTTAGATGGCGTTGAAGGTTTGGTTCACGTATCTGAAATGGATTGGACAAATAAAAATATCCACCCTTCAAAAGTTGTCAGCTTAGGCGACTCCGTTGAAGTAATGGTATTGGAAATCGATGAAGAACGTCGTCGTATTTCTTTAGGCTTGAAACAATGCAAACCAAACCCATGGTTACAATTTGCAGAAACTCACAATAAAGGTGACAAAGTTTCAGGCAAAATCAAATCAATCACTGATTTCGGTATCTTTATCGGTCTTGAAGGCGGTATCGACGGCTTAGTTCACTTATCCGACATTTCCTGGAATGTTCAAGGTGAAGAAGCTGTCCGTAACTATAAAAAAGGCGATGAAGTGGAAGCCGTAGTTTTACAAGTCGACTCAACAAAAGAACGTATTTCTTTAGGTATTAAGCAATTAGAAGATGATCCGTTCAATAACTTCGTATCAATCAACAAAAAAGGTGCGGTTTTATCCGCAACCGTAGTCGAAGCCGATGCGAAAGGTGCTAAAGTTGAATTGGCGGGTGGCGTTGAAGGTTACATCCGTGCGGCGGACTTAACAAACGAAGTTGCGGCAGGCGATGTCGTTGAAGCAAAATTCACCGGCGTTGACCGTAAAGCCCGCATCGTGCACTTGTCAGTGAAAGCGAAAGACCAGGCTGAAGAAGCTGCGGCGCTTGCAAGCGTGAACAGCAAGCAAGAAGAAGTTGCTATTCCTAATGCAATGGCAGCGGCATTCCAAGCGGCAAAAGGCGAATAATTTATTCCCTTGATTAACTGAAACCGGTGGGGTTTCAACCCACCGGTCGTTTCATTTAAAGAGTGAAACAACGTGATTTTTAATTCCGAGTTTAAAAAGTGCGGTTAAAAATGACGTTGTTTTATTAGACAAAGGATAAAGCAATGACTAAGTCTGAATTAATTGAACTGTTAGCGAAAAAGAATCCTTCAATTTCGACAAAAATTGTCGAAAACTCAGTAAAAGAGATTCTGGAACAAATGTCAGGTTCTTTAGAGAATAGTGATCGTATTGAAATACGCGGATTCGGGAGTTTTTCATTACATTACCGCCAGCCGCGGTTGGGCCGTAATCCTAAAACCGGCGAAAGCGTAAAATTAGACGCAAAATGCGTTCCTCATTTTAAAGCCGGTAAAGAATTGAAAGAACGAGTTGATTTCAAAGCTTAACAATGGTCATTCGATTTTTGTAAATTCATCGCAAACGACACCTTAGGTGTCGTTTTTTGTATTTATTTTTGGCATAATGTAATCGTTTTATCTGTAGGAGACAGCGGTATGATTAAATATATTTTGGGTTTTATTATTGTATTGGCCATTGTACTGGTAGCTATTACGGTTGGGGCGAATAACGATCAGATCATTACATTCAATTATGTTTTTGCGCAAAGCGACTTCAAGCTCTCAACTCTGGTCGCGATTCTTTTCGGTATAGGGCTGATTCTGGGCTGGCTTATCACCGGTATCTTCTATTTACGGCTAAAATTTAAAAATATGGCTTTAACCCGTCAAACTAAACGTTTAACACAGCAAATTAATGAATTAACTACCAGTCTCAATAAGGCTGTCGAAGAATGATTGAACTACTCTTCCTGTTATTACCTATTGCCGCCGCTTATGGCTGGTATATGGGACATCGCAGTGCGAAAAAGGATCAGGAAGATATCAGTAACAAACTCTCGCGCGACTACGTAACGGGGGTAAATTTTCTTTTATCCAATCAAACGGAAAAGGCTGTGGATTTGTTTTTGGACATGTTGCAAAAACAAGAAGCGGAAAATGAAATTGAGCAAAGTTCGCAATTCGAAGCGGAACTAACCTTGGGCAATCTATTTCGCTCCCGGGGAGAAGTGGATCGCGCTTTACGGATTCACCAGGCACTTGATCGTAGTCCCGATTATTCATTTGAACAAAAATTATTGGCAAAACAGCAGCTGATTCGGGATTTTATGTCTGTCGGTTTTTTTGATCGTGCGGAAGCACTTTGCATTGTGCTGATTGATGAACCGGATTTTGCCGAAGGCGCATTGCAACAACTGTCCGTTATTTATCAAAAAACCAAAGAATGGAAAAAAGCCGTTAATGTCGCGGAAAAGCTGGCTAAAATTTCGCCTAAAGAAGATAATATCGAATTAGCGCAATTCTATTGCGAATATGTCCGTACTTTACCTGCGGATAGTAAAGAAGATAAGCAAACCTTATTACAACAGGCTTTGCAGGTTTCGCCAAGTTGCGTACGCGCTTCGATTTTACTGGGTAAAGAATTGATAGCGAATGAAAATTACCAAAGTGCGGTGAGAATTTTTGAAAATGTTTTGGAGCAGAACGCGGATTTGGTCGGTGAGATTTTACCGCTCTTGAAAGAATGTTATACCCGTTTGGAGCAACTGGATAATTTTGAACTGTTTCTCATTCGAGCAAGTCAGACGGGAAATGTGGAAGTGGACTTGGCGCTGGCGGATTTAATAGAGAAAAAAGACAGTCGAACTGCGGCACAAAACAAAGTTTATAATCAGCTCAAGCAACATCCCGGTATGGTGTTGTATCATCGTTTTATTCAGTATCAAATTGACGAAGCGGAAGCCGGACGGGCAAAAGACAGCTTGGTATTATTGCATAAAATGGTAGGGGAGCGAATCAGACAAGGCTTCAGTTACCGTTGTAGTAATTGCGGATATCAAAGCCATAAACTGATGTGGTGTTGTCCATCCTGCCGTCAGTGGGAAAAAATCAAACCGAACAAGGGTATTTAAATTTAACGAATTTTTATTACAAGGAAACCAAAAATGGATAGCAAAATTATTGTTGCATTAGATTACGAAACAGAAGCGGAAGCATTGAGTTTGGTCGATCAAATAGATCCGAGCCTTTGCCGGTTAAAAGTGGGCAAAGAAATGTTTACTACCTTGGGGACAAACTTTGTTAAACAATTACAGGAAAGAAAATTTGACGTATTTTTGGATTTAAAATTCCATGATATTCCGAATACGGTTGCACGTGCCGTGCGTTCGGCGGCGGATTTGGGCGTATGGATGGTGGATTTACACGCCAGCGGCGGTTTGCGCATGATGGAAGAAGCTAAAAATATTCTTGAACCTTACGGTAAAGACGCTCCGATTCTGATCGGCGTGACCGTGTTAACCAGTATGGAAGATTTGGATTTATTACAAATCGGCATTAATGCATCGCCGATGGAACAGGTGATCCGTTTAGCCCATTTAACTCAGCGTGCGGGATTGGACGGCGTGGTTTGTTCACCGCAGGAAGTGGAAATTTTACGTAAAAATCTTGGTTCGGATTTTAAACTGGTAACACCGGGAATTCGTCCTGTAGGTTCCGAATTCGGTGATCAACGCCGTGTTATGACACCGTCGGCCGCCGTACGTTCAGGAGCCGATTATTTAGTGATTGGTCGCCCGATCACACAGGCGGAAAATCCGGCTGAAGTGTTGCGTTCCATTAACGCTTCTTTAGCGAATATCTGATTTCAGCATTTATATGAGTACATTGGTGTATTCTACGGAAACCGGTCGCATTAAGCAGGAAAAACCGCAAACCGTGCGCCCGAAAGGAGACGGCATTATTCGTATTTATCGCCAAACCAGCGGTCGAAAAGGTGCGGGAGTAAGTTTAATTACCGGCTTAGATCTGTCCGTCGATGAATTAAAAAAACTGGCTGCCGAACTGAAAAAACGTTGCGGATGTGGCGGCGCCGTTAAGAACGGTGATATAGAAATTCAAGGTGAAAAACGAGATTTACTGAAACAGTTGCTGGAACAAAAAGGATTTACGGTAAAATTGGCGGGCGGTTAGAAAAGTGCGGTCAATTTTCCCTTAATTTTTTACAATAAGCCGTATTTAAAACACCAGAAGACTGTTTGAATGAATATTCGGACAGTCTTCTGTTTTTAAAGCGGTAATGATTATTTCGCCCAAATTACTACTTCGTCTTGCGGTTTGCGGGCTTTTTGTGCAATTTCTTGGGTTCGGTAACCAAAAGTAACGGCAACGGAGACGCCCCATTCTTTTGGATCGAACAACCCGGCTTCGGATAATGCACGGTTCATTTCCACATAGTTAAAACCTTCGATAGGGCAGGAATCAATGCCGACCATTGCCGCGCCGGTCATCATATTGCCCAATGCAATATAAGTTTGTTTGCAGCACCAGTCGAATAAAGCGCGTTCGTCGTTCAGCGTTTGCATGTCGTTGGTTTGGAAGTCTTTGTATTTTTCCAATGTGGCTTTGATTGCATCCGGCTCGGTGACGCCGCGGCGTTTGATGCCTTCCAGCATAAATTCGGTGTCGTAACGGGCATTTTTCTTCGCGAGAATTACGACAATGTGGCTAGCCGTGTCTAAGGCTGTTGCCATACCCCAAGAGAACGGTTTGATCGCTTCACGTAATTTCGGATCTTGCAGCACAATAAATTTCCACGGTTCGCTGCCTACGGAACTTGGCGATAAACGTCCAAGTTCTAAGATAAAGTCGAAATCCTGATCGCTGATTTTGCGGTTTGCGTCATAATAACGACAGGATTTGCGGTTTTTAAATGCGGATAATACTTGTTCTGTAGTTAAAATAGTCATAAAAATCCTTACTGTTCCGGTTGACTCGTTTGATTATTATAAAGGGTTTATTCCATTAATTATAGTTAATGATCAGCAAAATACTGTTGCGAAAACTTGTTAAATGAATTTTTTGAGTTTTTAAATTTCGGTTTAGTTCGTATTGTCCGTATCATTAACCGTTAAAAAATATCAGTTTTTAACCGCACTTTCATACGTTTTAGCGATTAGCATGCCCAATAACCGTTTTCGCCGAAAAGTTCGCTGAAGAAATCCAGCACGGCCCGCACGTTCAGAGAATTGTGGCGCATATCGGGGTAGAGCATGGCAATAGTACGTTGTTCCGTATGAATTGCCGTTTGGTAATGCTCCAATACTTTCACCAGCTCGCCGGAACGTAGACCTTCATACACAGACCAGTCCGGTAGCATCGCCAGTCCTAATCCTTGCTTACAAGCGGTATAGATTGTTTCACCGTTGTTAGTAGTTAATACGGCGGGTACGTTTTGTTGCACCCATTGCCCGTTTTCTTTAATGAGCCAGCGATTAATACCGAGATTGTTGCGATAAATAATACAGCGGTGCTGTTCCAGACATACCGGTTTTTTAGGTATGCCGTATTTGGCTAAATAAGCAGGGGACGCCACAATGTAATGCCGTTGTTTGGCAATAATTTTGGCGTGCATGGAACTGTTTGTCAGCGAACTGATGCGGAAAATGATATCCGTAGGTTCGATATGCGGTTCGATATAATCATCGGTGAGCATTAAATTGACATCCAACTGCGGATATTTCTCCGCTAACGCGGGTAAATGCGGCGCAATATGGCGGCGACCGAACACGACCGGCGCATTTAACCGCACAATACCGGAAGGCTCTTGTTTACGTTCGTGCAGTTTTCGTTGCGCCTGATTAAATTGTTCCATCATTACACGAACGTCTTCAGCAAATAATAATCCGGCTTCAGTCGGTGTTACGGCACGGGTATTACGATAGAAAAATTGTTGTTGAAGCTGGTCTTCAAGTTGTCGAATTGCGCGGGAAACCACTGAAGTCGCTACATTTTCCTGTCGAGCCACTTCGGAAAAACTTTGCGTATCCAATACGCGTAAAAAGAAATAAAGCGTACGAAAATCGGTTGAAGGCGGTGTAATCATTTGCTCTTTTAACAATACAGGTTAATGGATTTTTTCGTATTTGGGAATTATAGGTAGGTGAACGATAATTGGCAATTCTTAATCGAAAGTTGTTTGGTAAACAGCCAGTAGATTGAGAAGATTATGGTTATACCCTGAATAATATTCCAGTTTAAAAAGTTTTTATGGTTATAACCATAAAAAAGTGATGACAAGCATCCGCCGTTCGGGTAAATCATACGGTAATGAAACTGTTAGGAGTGGAGCTGAACACACAAGAAATTGATTTCATCGCCCAAAAACAGAATGAAAAAATCTATATCCAAGTCGCCTATAAATTAGAAAGCGAACAAACCGTCCAGCGAGAATTTTCCCCCTTGCAAGCCATTGCCGACAACCACCCGAAATATGTGATTACGATGGATGATTTCTGGCAGGACAATATCGATGGCATTGTACATCAGCATATCGGAGCGTTTTTGTTGGGGGTAAGCGGTTAATTTCGTTTGGAAATTGGCCGGATTTTTGACAGCCTGTTGCCCGTTTAATACCAATATCGTCAGTGTACGCTACAAACCACCCCTGTTTATGCAAAGCTGCCTGCAGCCAACTGCCGGGCATGGTAGAAGACGCAATGAAAGGCATCATCTGCCTGCGCCCGTTCGTTACCCACACCATGGGCTTGGACAAAATCAACGAAGCCTTTGATTTAATGCACGAAGGCAAATCGATCCGCTCGGTGATCCATTATTGATTAGTTGTCGGGCTTAAATAAAAACGCCGTCTGAAAAACAAACTTTCAGACGGCGTTTTTATTTCCATAGGCTTGCAAGCGGTTATTTTTTATGAACGTTTTGCAAAATTTGCCGAAAAAACGACCGCTCTTTTTTATCCGAGATAGCCCAGTTTTTCCGCCCAAAAATCCATCACTGCCTGCACGTTAGCGGGGCGGTAGCTGCTCTGCGGGGTGAGTAGGGCGATGTAGATTTCCTGTAAATCGCTGGAAATGGGCGTGTCCGTCAAAAGCGGCACCAGCTCGCCCGAGCGGATTTCGTCCGCTACCGCCCAATCGGGCATCATCACAATCCCTAATCCTTTCACCGCCATTTCTATCAGGCTGGCCGCATTGTTGCTGACAAAATAAGGCTGTCCGTCCATAATCCGCCCCGATTGGCCGAACCGCCAATGCAGAATACCGAGCTGTCCTCGATAGAACAGGCCTTGGTAGCGCGGCAAGTCATCCGTGCTTCGGGGTGTGCCGAATTGTGCCAGAAATGCGGGGGAAGCCAGCAGAAAATGCCGCTGGCGGGCGATGATTTTCATTTTCAGATTGCTGTCGGCGAGGCCGGCGATACGGATAATCAGATCCGCCGTTTGGCTGTAAGGATCGACGAAATCATCGGTCTGGGTCAGATGAATTTGGAGCTTGGGATAGCGTTTCTGTAATTCGGGCAAATGGGGCGTGATGTGCTTTTGTCCGAAAAACACCGGGGCGTTGATCCGGACAGTTCCCGTCGGCTCGCTGTCGGTTTGGCGCAATTCGTTACACAGGCCGTCAAACTGCCCCAGCAGATTTTGCACATAGTCGGCAAAGCGTTCGCCGGCTTGGGTGAGCGTCATCGAACGGGTGCTGCGATAAAACAGCGTTTGCCCGAAATCGTCCTCCAATTGTTTGATTTGGCGGGAAATCACCGAACTTGCCACGTCATAACGGCGGGCGACTTCGGAAAAGTTTTTTTCTTTGGCAACGGCCAAAAAGATTTCTAGGGCGTGAAAGCTGGTGTTTTTAGGGTTCATTTGTGCGATTTATGTATAAGTATTTTGCAATTGGTGTGATTTTAACAAATATAAAAGCCGTTTAAAAT
Organism: Actinobacillus succinogenes 130Z; assembly: GCF_000017245.1. NCBI lineage: Bacteria > Pseudomonadati > Pseudomonadota > Gammaproteobacteria > Pasteurellales > Pasteurellaceae > Actinobacillus > Actinobacillus succinogenes. The sequence goes on along the minus strand of NC_009655.1, from coordinate 1,704,312 downwards.
AGCCGGCCTCAGCGGTGCTCTCGAGTACCATTTATATTCACCTTAAGAGATTACTTTATGAAAAAACTATCAAAAATCAGTACGGCGTTGTTGTTATCTGTTGCGTTTAGCGGTTCGGCAACGGCACAGGGTTCACACTCACATGCAGTTTATCAGCCGCAGGAAAACGTCGTGAAGCAGCAACGCACCCAAGTGGACGGCTATTACCGCATGATGCTTGGCGATTATGAAGTTACCGCGTTATATGACGGTTATTTGTCTATCGGTGCCCCTGTTTATCAAGAATTCACCAAATTATCCAAACAAGAATTGGACGATCTCATTTCAGGTCAATTCCGCCCGATGTTGTCTGACGGCGGTGTGCAAACAGCGGTTACCGGCTATCTGATTAATACCGGTAAAAATTTAGTGCTTTTGGACGCCGGTTCCGGCGACGTATTTGATGACAAAGTGGGCAAACTGACTCAAAGTTTGATGAAATCAGGCTATCGCCCGGAACAGGTGGATATTATCATTCCGACGCATTTGCACTTTGACCATTTCAGTGGCGTAACCCGCAACGGCAAAATGGAATTCCCGAATGCGACGGTGTATATCGCTAATCAAGAAAAAGCTTTTTGGTTAGATACGCCAATCGATAAAATGCCCGAGCATACGCAAAAATACGCGCAATGGACTCGAGATGCCGTTGCGCCCTATGCCCGAGCAGGACGTGTAAAATACTACGATTTGGGCGATGAAATTATCCCGAATTTCAAATCCGTGGCAACTACCGGACATACTCCCGGACACAGCAGCGTGGAAGTATCATCAAGAGGCGAAACATTGTTTGTATGGGGCGATTTGTTGCATAACCACGCCCTGCAATTACCGGAGCCTGACGTGGCGGCGGAATTCGATGTGGACGCACAGGGCGCAAGAAAAGCTCGTTTGGCGATGTTGCCTGAATTAGCGAAACGCAAGGTTTGGATAGCCGGTGCCCATTTGCCGTTTCCAGGTCTGGGGCATTTGCGTCAGGAGAAAAAAGGCTTTTCTTGGATTCCGGTTGAGTATACACCGCTTGAGTACTGATTACGCTTAACGACCAACACCGCTTTCAAATGAAAGCGGTGTTGGTGTTTATGGGTGTGCAATCGGTGTTTTTTTGCCTGTTTTGCAAAATGGTTTTCAGGCCGTCTGAAAGATTAATTCGTGCAATTTAAGCAAAAGAGCTTTGTTATTGATGTTGTTTTTACGGAGAAAAGATTGCTTTAAGATGCGCGCATTGTTTTTAATTAAAGAGAGCGTTTCAAATGAGCAAACAAATCCAATTTACAAAAACAGGTTCGCCTGATGTTTTACAAATCGTTGATGTACAAATCCCTGCCCCCAAAGCGGACGAAGTACAAATCCAAATACAGGCCATCGGCTTAAACCGTGCTGAGATGATGTACCGTGAAGGGGCGTATGTGATTGACCCTGTGTTCCCTGCCACAATGGGCTATGAAGGGGCGGGCGTGGTAACAGCGATTGGCGATGGCGTGAGCGAATTTGCCATTGGCGACAAAGTGAGCATTGTGCCATCCTTTATGTTCACCGAATACGGCACTTATGGCGAAATCGTCAATATGCCTGTGCACGCCGTCGTCAAGCACCCTGACAATCTGACTATGGAGCAAGCAGCAGCAAGCTGGATGCAATTTGTTACCGCTTATGGCGGATTGATTGAGTTTGGCAAGGTGCAAAAAGGCGATGTTGTTGTACTTGGGGCAGCAACCAGTTCGGTCGGCTTGGCAAGTATTCAAATCGCCAAAATGCAAGGGGCAACCGTTATTGCACTTTCACGCAGCCACGCCAAAGGCGATGTGCTTTTGGAAAAAGGGGCGGATTTTGTGGTTGCCACAAGCGAAGACGATGTAACCGCCAAACTGTTGGAAATCACGGGCGGCAAAGGCGTGAATGTGGTATTTGACCCTGTGGGCGGACAAGGTGCGTCCCAAATCTTTCACGCTATGGCACAAGACGGCCGCTACATCATTTACGGTGCATTGAGCCACGATGACATCGCCGTACCGGTGTTCCCGATTTTAGGCAAACATTTGACCGTACGGGGCTATGAACTGTTTGAAATCACTACCGTGCCGGAAAAACTGGCCCAAGCGAAACAGTTTGTTTATCAAGGCTTGGCAAGCGGTCAATTACGCCCCGAAATCGACAAAATCTTTGCCTTTGACGAGATGGTTAAAGCTCACGAATATATGGCAAGTAATCAGCAGATTGGCAAGATTGTGGTGAAGGTTTAAGAAAGTATGCCGTCTGAAAATGGGTTTCAGACGGCGTTTTTTCATTTAAAGAGCGGTGATTGCTTGCAAGTTTTTATGGTTATATCCCGAATAATATTGCAGATTAAAAAGTTTTTATGGTTATAACCATAAAAAGTGATTACAGGCATCCGCCGTTCGGGTAAATCGACGGTAATGAAACTGTTACGGGAGGAGACGAACACACAAGAAATTGATTTCATCGCCCCAAAACAGAATGAAAAACTCTATATCCAAGTCGCCTATCAATTAGAAAGCAAACCGTCCAGCGAGAATTTTCGCCCCTGCAAGCCATTGCCGACAACCACCCGAAATATGTGATTACCATGGACGATTTCTGGCAGGAAACTATTGATGGGATTGTGCATCGACATATCGGGGAATTTTTGTTGGGGGAATGATTGGACAGCCGTCTGAAAGGTGGGTTCAGACGGCATTGATTTAAACAGGGATTAATAAACCAGCATCATTATATTTATATCCTACAATTTCTTTATTAACGGCACTAGTTGTATTTATATCCCCACTAGCTTGTCCTTTATACCAATAATCTATATATTCAGAGTAATTATCTATATCATACTGATAAATACCTAAATGTTCAGGTGCATAAATTCGTTTTTCTAGATAATTTCTGTTATCTATACTTATTTCATTATTTATATGCATATCACGTATAATATCCATGCAAATATCATAGGAATGAATTTGAGATAAATGCTTTAAACAAGTCAATACATGAGTATATTTACCGCTTAATAATGGTTCAATAATTTCTAGTCTTTCATTACCTGTAATTGCTTTTATTTGAATTCCAGCAGAATTTGTTGTTTCTAATTCTGTTGCAGGTTCCCATTCATTGTTGTCATTTTTACGAATAAATTTTATATCTGCATTACTTTGTGGCTCATAAAATCTAGAATATATATTTTTTGTTGATATAAATCCTGTTCCTATAGCTTTATATTGTTCAAAATAATCTAAATTGCTTTTTCTCTTCCTATTTGTACACCAATCAAAAGCGTTCTTTCTAATTTGACTATTTTCATTAAATAAATTAGTTAGATAAGATTCAAAAATAAGTCCTTTTATTGATGGTAAACTTTGTTTTGACTTAACATAACAGCTCCCATTAGGAAATAATGTTAATATTCCAGTTTCTAATCCATCTGATATTAATGAATTTTTATACCTAGCTTCAAGTATTTGATTTCTTAATTCTATTGATATAACCTTATGCTTAGGATCTAAGAATTCAATTAATTGCGAAAATGGTATTGTTTCAATATTTCCTCTTACAAGAATAATATCACTCATATATTTTTTCCTTAAAAATAATCCCCATACAACGGCACATTCACCAGCCAATCCTGCTCCCTAAAATCCGCCATTGAAAAGCGTATCGCCTGTTCGGGCCGGAACTGTTCCACATACACTTTCAAACTTTTGGCTTTGAGATTTTCTTCCGCTTTGACTTCAATCGGAATGACGGCTTGTTTGCGTTGCAGCACAAAATCCACTTCCGCCGTACCTTTTTCGGCTGCCCAGTAGAATACGGGGTTTTCCTGGGTGGCGATAAGCTGTTGCAGGACATACTGTTCGGTTAAAGCCCCTTTAAATTCGGTAAAAATACGGCTGCCTTCTAACAGCACGCTCGCATCTAAATGACTTTGCGCTGCCAGCAAGCCTACGTCCAAACCGTACAATTTAAAGGCGTTATCTTGATAGGCAGAAAGTGGCAAGTGAGGCTTTTTAATTCGTGGCACGCTATGTACCAAACCGCTGTCTTTCAGCCATTGCAGGGCGGTTTCATAATCTTTGCTTCTCGCCCCTTTTTGCAGTTGCGAATAAACGAATTTTTTATTTTCTTTGGCAAGCTGTTCGGGAATGGAAGCCCAAATCGACCGCACTTTTTGTACCGTCTGCCCGTCATGAATGTGTTTGGAAAAATCCTGTTCATACGCCGTCAATAAGTTGCGCTGCACTTGGCGGACTTCATCAACATTTTGCGTGTCGACGAACGTTTTTACCGCTTCGGGCATGCCGCCGACAAAATAATATTGACGGAGCAAATCAATATAAGCCGTTTTCATCGCCGAAATCAGCGGCCAGTCTTGCAATTCCAATAGCTGCACCAAATCCTGCTTGCCCAGTGCGGTTAAAAATTCGTGAAAATCCATCGGGTAAAGCGGCAGAAAATCGACTTTACCCACCGGAAAGGAAACCTGATGATGCAAGGACACGCCTAGCAGCGAACCTGCGGCGACAATATAAAATTCTGGGGCGTTTTCATAAAAATATTTGAGCGATGACAACGCCTGCGGCACTTCTTGCACTTCATCAAAAATAATCAGCGTGTTTTCCGCCCGAATATCGACCCCGCTTTCGATTTTTAAGCCCAAAATCAAACGGTTGATGTCGTAATCGCCGGAAAACAGCGTCCGCATTCTCGGGTTGTTGTCAAAATTGATATACGCCACTTGTTCAAAGGATTGCCCGCCGAAATGCTTCATCGCCCAAGTTTTTCCAACCTGCCTTGCCCCTTGAATAATCAAAGGCTTACGGTTGGGTTTCTGCTTCCATTTTGCTAAGGATTGAATGATTTTTCGCTGCATAATTCGCCCTTTTTCTGTGCTTTACCGGCTATTTTAAGCACATTAACACACTTTTTAAAAGGAAAATTAGAGCTACTCTTACATTTTTTCAAAGGAAAAAATGTAAAACTCCACACTTTTCCAAAGGAATATCGAATGTTTGCTCCCGTGGGCGGGAAGGTGCGGCGGAAAATCTGTCTGCAACGGTTTGGCAGGGAAATGTTGAAGCGGGAAAAGTTTTGCGGAAATTTTAATTGACTATGCCGTCTGAAAAACAAAGTTTCAAACGGCGTTTTGTTTTGCAAGCGGTTGAATTTGCAAAAAGTTTTGCAAATCCGACCGCTCTTTTATCCGCTCTTTTACACCTTGAATTTTTCGCTCAGAAATTCGATTAAAACCTGAATCCGTTTGGCTTTTTGGCTGTGTTGCGGGTAGTAGAGGTAAACGGGCGGGTAGGTTTTCCAGTAATCCTTTAACACCGGAAGCAGTTCGTCCGCATCCGGTTGCAGGCGGCGGATCGGGCTGAAAATTCTGCCGATACCGAGCCCGGCTCTTACGGCGTCGGCCATCATGTCGATGTCGTTGGAGATCAGCCGGCTTTCCATTTCCACGATCAAATCCTGCCCGTTTCGGCTCAGCGTCAGCGGGTAAATGCGGTTGGAGGTGATGAAGCGGTAGCCGATGAGAAAGTGGCGGTGCAAATCCTGCGGCGTGAGCGGAATACCGTATTGTTCGGCATAGCTTCGGGAAACATACAGCCCTTCGTGAAAGGGCTCCAGCAGTTTGCGCGCCACCATATTCTGTTCAATTTTATCGCCGAAGCGGATGCCCAAATCGAAGCCCTGCTGCAGAATGTCCACCGTGCCGTCATGAACGGAGATTTCCAGCCGAATGTGGGGATAAAGGCGGCAGAATTCGGCAAAATGGGGTTTTAAAATCAATTGATAAGCAAAGCGGGGCACGGTAATCCGTACTGTGCCGGTGGGAATTTCGCCCAAATCCTGCACGCTTTCTACGGCGTATTCCAGCGAGCGCATCAGTTGTTCGGTATTTTCCAGCAGGCGGAGACCGGCTTCGGTCAGCTCCATTTTGCGGGTGGTACGGTTAAACAGCGGCAGCCCGATATGCTTTTCCAACAATTTTAACGATTGGCTGACCGACGGCGGCGCGATTTCCAGCTTACGGCTTGCCGCCGCAATCCCGCCCTGCTCGGCGATAGCGTGGAAAACAGTTAAGTAACCGTAAATCGAGCTGTTCATAAAGCCTCCATTATTCGTTTTTTCCGAATAATAAATTATAAATTACCCTGCTTATTTTTTCAAATACAGCTGTTTACAATAGTCGCCGGTTCATAATGAGGAGAACAAATTTATGTTTTCACGCCGCCAGTTTATTTTAAGCACTGCGGCCGTCGGTTCGGGTTATTTATTGGGTGCCCGTCCGTCGGCATCCGCTTACGTTACCGGCGAAACATTGGTTAGGGCGGCCGCAAAACGGGTGATTATAAGGTTAAGCCTAATAATAAATTCACTTTTATCCTGTTTTTTACGGGGTAAATTCTGTATACACTATTTCTAAACAATAACCACTGGTAAGGAGAAAAAAATGCAATACACCCGACTTGGCAACAGTGACTTGCAGATTTCCCGTATCTGTTTGGGCTGTATGGGCTTCGGTGACGCTCAAAGCGGACAGCATAACTGGACGCTCGGAGAAGAAGAGAGCCGCAAAATCATCCGTTATGCCTTGGAAAACGGCATCAACTTTTTTGATACCGCCATCGCCTACCAAAACGGTTCGAGCGAACGCTATGTAGGCAAGGCACTTCGCGATATGGCAAGCCGCGAAGAGGTGGTGATCGCCACTAAATTTCTGCCGCGCACACAGGCACAGATTCAGGCGGGTATCGACGGCGCGCAGCATATCCGGCAATCATTGGAACAAAGCCTGAAAAATCTCGGTACGGATTATGTTGATCTCTACATCTATCACATCTGGGATTACAACACGCCGATTTTGGGCGTGCTGCAAGGTTTGGATCATGCTGTGAAATCTGGCAAAGTCCGCGCGCTGGGGATTTCCAACTGTTATGCGTGGCAGCTGGCGAAAGCCAATGCGCTTGCCGAACGAGAGGGGCTGACCCGATTCGTTTCGCTACAGAGCCACTATAACCTGATTATGCGGGAAGACGAACGCGAACTGTTCGGGCTGTGCCGCGAAGACAATATCGCGATGACTCCGTACAGCGCACTGGCAAGCGGCAGGCTTTCCCGTTTACGCAACGACAGCAAGTGCGCCTTGCAGGACAGCTATGCCAAAGGCAAATACGATGCGACCGCCGCGCAGGATCGCGTCATTATCGAGCGGGTGGCCGAGCTTGCGGAAAAACATGCGGTTTCAATGACGGAAATTTCACTGGCCTGGCTGCTGACCAAGGTGACTTCGCCGGTAGTCGGCGCAACCAAACCCTCCCATATCGACGGGGCGGTGAAAGCCGTGGATTTAACCTTGAGCGATGAAGAAATCCGTTATTTGGAAGCAGGCTACCGGCCGCACAATCTGGTCGGGATAATGGCGCAAAACACCCCGGCCACCAAAGATGACCGGCAGGTCTGGACAAAATAATTTTAACCGAATCAACAGGAGCTAATTATGCAAAACCTTAAAAACAAAGTCGTCATCATTACCGGTGCCTCTTCCGGTATCGGCGAAGCGACCGCTTACAAATTGGCGGAAAACGGGGCGAAAGTTGTGCTTGCCGCCCGTCGCGAAGCGAAATTGCAGGCGATTGCGGAAAACATTCAAGCCAAAGGCGGTGAAGCGGTTTATGCCGTGACTGATGTCACCGCTGCCACCGACAACGCCGCTCTGGTGGAACTGGCCAAATCCGCGTTCGGTCGGCTCGATGCTATTTTCTTAAACGCGGGGCTAATGCCGAGTTCGCCGTTATCCGCCTTGGAAACCGAAAACTGGAACAAAATGGTGGATGTCAACATCAAAGGCGTGCTGAACGGCATTGCGGCGGTGTTGCCGACCTTTGAAGCGCAAAAATCGGGACATATTTTAACGGTATCCAGCGTGGCCGGTCTGAAAGTGTATCCGGGCGCGGCGGTTTATTGCGGCACCAAATGGGCGGTTAAAGCCATTATGGAAGCCTTACGGATGGAATCGGCGCAGGCCGGCACCCACATCCGCACCGCCACCATTTACCCGGCGGCGGTGCAGTCCGAGCTGGTCGCCGGCATTACCGACAGCGACACCTCGCAAGGCTACCGTCAACTGTACGACACTTATGAAATTCCGGCTGAACGGGTCGCAAATGTGGTGGCTTTTGCGTTGAGCCAGCCCGACGATACCAATATCAGCGAATTTACCATTGGGCCGACCACACAGCCTTGGTAGGTATATTTTCGGGCGGATTTGACATCCGCCTTATGGAGATTTTATGAAGCCGAACAGATTGTTAACGGGCGCCGTCCTTTTCGGCATGGCACTTTCCGCCTATGCTGCCCCGCTAGTGCGTTATTTCGAATTGACGACCGAACCGGAACGGCAGGCGGCATTTGATGCGGTGGGGGTGGAAAATCTTTCGACCTCCGTCGAAAAAGAGCCCGGCACGCTGGCGATGTATGCGTTACATCAAACCGATGCGCCGAATGTAAACTATGTGTTTGAAATCTATCAGGACGACGACGCCTACCGAATCCACAGCCGTTCACCGCAGTTCGAAAAGTTTGTGGAAACGGCGAAAACCGCCGTCGTCGGGCGGAAAGTGTTCGAAACCGAACCGCACTTTCTGTACGAAAAAAGCGAACCGCTGCGGATAACCGACAACCGGCCGAAAGTGAATTTTGCCGAAGTGCGCGTCAAGCCCGAATTTAACGCTCAATTCAAGGCGGTGGTGCTGGATGAAATGCAGCAGTCGATGGCAAAAGAAGCGGGCGTGCTGGCGATGTATGCGGTTACGCTGAAAGAACGCCCGAACGAATGGCGTTTTTTCGAAATCTATGCCGACGAGCAAGCCTACCGAATCCACCGCGAAACGCCCCATTTCCGCCACTATCTGCGCCGGACGGCGGAGATGACGCTGGATAAAAAAGTGATTTCCCTGCAAGGCGGCACGCTGATGAACAAAGGCGGCCTGCGCTTTATCCGTCATTAAAGGAACAGACAATGCAAAATATACTGATAATTTCCGGTCATCCGGATTTAAAAAATTCGGTGGCGACCGCCGCCATTCTGGACGAACTGGCCGAATCGCTGCCGCAGGCGGAAATCCGCAAACTGGACGCACTGCATCAAAACTATGAATTTGATATTCAAGCGGAACAGGCGGCGGTGCTTCGCGCCGATGTGATTGTATGGCAGGTGCCGTTTTACTGGTATGCGATGCCGGCGTTAATGAAAAAATGGCTGGACGATGTATTCCATCACGGTTTCGCCCATGGTTCCGAGGCTCGAATCGGCGGCAAAAAACTGCTGGTTTCCGTCACCACCGGTGCCCCTGCCGAGCTTTATCGGAAAGACGGTTTTTTCCGCCACGAAATGGAGGAATATATGATCGGGTTTGAAACTGCCGCCGCGCTGTGCGGTTTAGACTATCGGGGGGCGATGTGGCTCAACGGCGTAAGCTATGTCGGCCGTGACCAGGCCAAAACTCAGGAACAACAGGCAATGGCGCGTGATTACGCCCGCCGCCTTGCCGAAAAAATCAAATCCCTTTAAGGAGCAGCCGAAATGTATCTCGTTAATATCATACTGAAACCGCAGGCGGCACAAGCGGAGAATGCCGCAGAAATGTTTGACCGCCATCGCGCATGGTTTGCCGACTATTTCCAAAAAGACCGTTTTTTAATGCTCGCCCCCTATCTCGACCAGGAACACGCCGGCGTGATTATCGCCCGGGCGAAAAACCGCGCCGAACTGGATAACATCTTAGCCGAAGACGTTTATTATCCCGATCTTGCCGATTACGAAGTCCGGGAATTTAAAGCGGCGATGGCGGCGGATGCCCGTCCTTTTCAGGGGCAATAAGCCTAAACCTACGTTTGTAAAACCGGCCGCCGCGTTGATTTAATAATGCCGTCTGAAAAACAAAGTTTCAGACGGCATGGTTACATTTGTCTGCCGCTCGGGGCGGTGCCGAAATAGCGTTTAAATTCGCGGCTGAACTGGCTGGGGCTTTCGTAGCCGACTTGGTAGGCGGCGGTGGAAACGGGCAGGTTTTCTTCCGCAATCAGGCGTTTGGCTTCCATCAGGCGCAAGGATTTCTGGTATTGCAGCGGCGAGAGCGTGGTGTGTTTTTTGAAGTGGCTGTGAAAGCCGGAAAGCGACATGCCGCACAGTTCCGCCAAGCTGTCCACCGTGATGTTTTCGGCGTAATGGGCTTGCAGGTATTCGGTGGCTTTGGCGATTTTCTGGGTGTTGGAGCCGAAGCTGACCATCTGTTTGAGCTTGCCGCCTTGAAAAGGTATTTCGCTTGATATCTAAATACGCTTCATCTTCTCATTTTTGAAAATCAGGTTCTCGATTTAATGTCTTTTCAGCTAATTTTAAGAAGTTATAATAGCCTCAACCAATTTGTAAAAAGGACAAAAAATGACCGCTTTTAACCGTATTACTGATATCTTAGGCATTAAATTTCCCCTCGTGCAAGGGCCGATGAGCTGGATGACCGACGCAAAATTTGTCGCTGCCGTTTCTAACGCCGGCGGTTTGGGAATTTTGGGACCGAACGCAGGTTTGCAAAAAGCCCCGAAAACTACTGAATCCTTGCTGGATACTTTCCGTACAGAAATTCGTAAAACCAAAGCCTTAACCGACAAGCCGTTCGGTGCGCCTGTAATTTTGTCTTATGATTTCAGCACTATTGATTTGCTGGTGGATTTATTGATTGAAGAGCGGGTTCCAGTCGCCCTAATCAACGGAATTGACGGCTACGATTATGTTCCGATGATGGCGAAATTCAAAGCCGCCGGTATAAAAACTATCTTCCGGGCCCATACGCCGACAGTAGAAAACGCTCGTTATGCGGAGCAAATCGGGGCAGATATTTTAGTGGCGACAGGTTTTGATGAAGGCGGCACCGTACCCGGTCAAGTTATCGGCACATTCTCTATCGTACCGCAAATGGCGGATGCAGTTAGCATTCCCGTGATGGCGGCAGGCGGTATCGCTGATGTGCGTGGCGTGCGTGCCAGTTTTGCACTGGGAGCCGAAGGCGTGTTCGTCGGCTCGGTATTGTTACCAACCCTAGAAAACCGCATGCATGAAAACGTAAAACAGATGATTGTGGACAGCACGGCTCAAGACTTACTTCTATTTCGTACTCAGCCTGCTTACTATCGCTCCTTGCCGACTAAACTGGCGCACAAACTAGTGGAAATGGATGAACACGGAGCCAGCCGTGATGAACTCGCCCAAGCCCAAACCGGCGGTTACGGAATGCGTCAGGGTATGCTGCTCGGCGACCTGGAAAACGGCTACATCTCGGTGGGTAATGGTATTACTTATATCCATGAAATCCGCAGTGTGAAAGAGGTGGTGGGAGAGTTGATGCAGGATTTTATTTGATCATATTTTAGGATCTGTTTATGAAAAATAAACAGACCCTAATTGTTTATTACTCAATGCTGTTTATTCCCTGTTGGAGTCCGTAACCGGTACGGAATTAAGCTGTTTTCAGGGCTGTAGCGAAGGGGCGTTCCGATAGATTGTGATACAGCTCACAAAATCGAATTTCTGTTTTTCATTTATATTGACAGCCATTTCATTCCGAGAGTAATTTTAGTTCGACTTGTTGTACTTTAAGGAAAAGAAATATGGCAAAACTAGAAATTAAAAATATAACGAAAAAATTTGGGAATTTTTATGCGGCAAATAATATTACTTTTACCGCAGAAGAAGGCGAGTTCGTTACATTGCTCGGTCCCAGTGGTTGCGGTAAAACGTCATTATTAAAATTGATTGCCGGGTTTCATATTGCCGACGAAGGTGAAATTTTAATTGGTGGCGAAAATGTCAATGAGGTTCCTCCGGAAAAACGTAATACCGCTATGTGTTTCCAATCTTATGCATTATTCCCTCATCTTAATGTTTCCCACAATATTTGTTACGGTCTAAAACAACGTAATATTGCTATCGAAGAGCAAAAACAACGGTTAGACGTGGTAATCAAGCAGATGGATTTGGAAATTCATCGTTTGAAGTTACCGAGTGAATTATCCGGCGGTCAGCAACAACGTGTCGCATTGGCGCGGGCGATGGTGACGCGACCTGATGTTATTTTGTTTGACGAACCGTTATCCAATTTGGATGCAAAATTGCGGGAAAGCGTGAGATTTGAGATTAAGCAGCTTTCTAAACAATATAAATTAACCAGTATTTATGTCACACATGATCAGGCCGAAGCCTTGACTATGTCGGATAAAATTATTGTGTTAAATAAAGGCGGTATTGAGCAGATAGGAACACCGCAGGAAATTTATCATCAACCGATTAACCGCTTTGTGGCGGATTTTATCGGCGTTGCCAATATTGCAGAAGCTAACGTGAAGAATATCGGTGATAATCTCTATTCGGTTCAATCCGTATTCGGCGATTTAACCGTTTATTCGGAAAAACGACCGGCGTCGGATCACATTTATATTTGTTTCCGTCCGGAAGATATAGAACCGGTAAAAGCAGATTCCCGACAGGAAAATATATTGACCGTGGATGTAATTCAAACGGCATTTATGGGTAATATTACGGAAGTGCAAGCCAAAATTACCCGAGGCGGCATATCTCAAAAACTCCGCTTACAGTTAACTAAGGCACCGAATCTGACTACCGATAATACTTTTTCGTTTTCTATTCCGCGCACTGCCGTTAAGTTTTTGGAGTCTGTCAAATGAAAAGCATAAAACAAGACGCAAAAGCCTGGTTGTTGCTTTGCACGGGACTGGGCACTATTTTGTTTTTAATGGGGTCAACATTTTTTATTGTGGTAACGCAAAGCCTGGGTTTATACAGCATGGGAGGCGAAGAAAGCCGCTTCACTTTAGAGTATTGGCGGGATGTATTGTCGGATTCGGTTTTCCAGAGTTCTTACATTTATTCCGTTAAAGTGTCGTTATTAGGCGCATTATTCTCTATTATTGTTTCATATCCCATTGCATTGTGGTTACGCAATGAATTACCCGCTAAAGTAACGATCGTCACTATTTTACGCGCACCGATGTTAGTACCGGGATTAGTGGCCGCTTTCTTGTTCGTTAATATGATTTCTTATCACGGTATTCTGAATGAATCCTTGGTGTTTTTGGGTATTTGGGACGAACCTAAAACCTTGCAAAACGATGAATTCGGTTGGGGCGTGGTGATTCTGCAAATGTGGAAAAATATTCCCTTTGCCCTGATTCTGATAGGTGGAGCGGTAAATTCCTTAAAAACGGATTTATTGGATGCCGCAGCGAACTTGGGGTCCGATGCCTGGCAAAGGTTCCGTTATGTGATCTTCCCGCTTACACTAAGTGCGGTGCAAGTTTCTTTTATTTTGATTTTTATCGGCGCATTAGGAGACTTTGCATTTTACAGTATTGCCGGTCCGAGAAGTACCTATTCTTTGGCTCGTCTTATGCAAATGTCCGCCTATGAATTTGAAGAGTGGAACCAAAGTGCCGTGATGGCAATGATGATTATGCTGACATCCGCATTTTTCACCGTATTGGTTTCAATGATTATCAAACCGTTAGCGGTAAAACGGGGAGACATCAAATGAGTTCAACTAAAATTGCTACTAAAAACGGCAAACTGATTGCCCGAATTTCCTTAATATTCTTTATCCTTGTTAATTTTGTCTGGTTATTCTTACCATTTTTGATGGCGGGATTATGGTCGTTGGTGGATCCGGAGAAACCCTGGAGTTATCCGGATATTCTACCGCAATCGCTTTCTTTGGAGCGTTGGAAAATCGTATGGCAAAGTACTTCTTTACCGGAAGCGATGTTTAACAGTTACACCATTGCTCCGACTGTTGCATTGGTTGCGATTTTGCTGGCTTTACCGACATCTTATGCTTTCGGACGAATGGAATTTCGCGGTAAAAAAATCGCAGAATTACTGACGCTGATTCCGTTAGTCATTCCCGGTATGATTATAGCGTTGTTTTTCAGCCGTATGTTGCTGGATTTGAACATCAGCAACCCGTTTATCGGTATCGTTATCGGACATGTGGTTTTGACATTACCTTATGCTATCCGTATTTTATCGGCCGGCTTTTCATCTGTGCCGCAAGATTTAATTGATGCCAGTCGGGATTTGGGCGCTTCCAAAATGACGGTATTCAAGGATGTGTATATGCCGATGTTAAAACCGAGTTTCTTGGCTTCAATTATTTTCTGTCTGGTAAAAAGTATTGAGGAATTCGCCATTTCCTTTGTTGTGGGGTCTCCTGACTTTATTACCGTTCCGACCATATTGTATTCATTTCTCGGTTATTCGTTTATTCGACCGAATGCCGCTGTGGTTTCGATTATTCTTTTAGTGCCGAATATCATTCTTATGATGATTATAGAGCGTTTACTGAAAGGAAATTATCTCTCACAATCAACAGGAAAAGCATAGTTTTCATCGTGAAATAAGGAGTTGTTTATGCGCAAATTTTTTACAAAAGTGCTTTCTGCAAGCGTTGTTGCCCTCGCTTTTTCGGCTACCGTACAAGCGGAGGATTTAAGCGGAAAATCCTGGGCTGATATTGAAGCTCAGGCTAAGCAGGAAGGAAAAGTGACGGTCAGTGTGTGGTATTTACAGCCGCAATTCCGCGGATTCGTTAAAGAGTTTGAAGATAAATACGGTATTAGAGTTAAAGTACCGGAAGGTACTTTGGACGGTAATATTAACAAACTGATTGCGGAAAAAAATCTGAAAAAAGGTAAAATGGATGTGGTGGTTCTTAATGCGGATCGGGTTGGAAATGTGGCGAACAGCGGTATTCTGGCAAATTTAAAACAGTTACCGAATTTTGAAAAATTAAACCATTTTTTACAAGGTGTAGAATTAGGTGAAACCTCCGTCGGGTATTGGGGTAATCAAACCGGTTTTGCTTATGATCCGTTGCGCATCAAAGAAAATGAATTGCCGCAAAGTTGGCAGGATGTAGAAAAATACATTCAGGAAAATCCGAAAAAATTTGGTTATTCGGATCCTAACGGCGGTAGTTCCGGTAATGCCTTTATTCAACGTGCTTTATTTTATGTGAACGGTGATTACAATTACCGTACGGAGAAAATTGACGAAGGGCAAATTGCGGAATGGAAGAAAACATGGGCTTGGTTTAATGAGCGTAAAAATTCGATGATTCGTACGGCTTCCAATGCCGATAGTTTGACCCGTTTAAACGACGGTGAGTTGATCATCGTTTCGGCATGGCAGGATCATTTATTCAGCCTGCAAAAACAAGGGGCGATTACCAACCGGTTGAAATTTTATGTCCCTGAATTCGGAATGCCGGGCGGCGGTAATGTAATGACAATTGCAAAAAATGCACCTAATCCGGCCGCCGCTATGCTTTTTGTCCATTGGGTTACTTCACCGGAAATTCAACAAAAATTAAGCCAGGAATTTGGAGTGAGACCTTTGGATAGCGAATCCGGTAAAAAAGATACGTTATTTTTCTCAACGCCATGGCGAAAAGCGGAAATGGAATATTTCACTAAAGAAGTCATTTCCAGATAATGGTTATTTACAGGATGTAACAGAAATCTCCACATTGCGTGGAGATTTTTTTGTTTAAAGGTTTTTATATTGCTTTTTTAACTCTTAATATTATAGATAATCATTCTCATTTCTAATAAGCTATTGATTTTATTATATTTCTACTGAGCTTGATTTATGTCAAGTCCCATATTACTCACTAAGGGTAGACTGCCATTAATTGAATGAATATAAATTTACTTGAATTAACACCAGAGATTTTATTTCACAATGGCAGAAGGATAACAAATTCTATCTTTAAGGAGAGATTAATGATGAACAATCAAGAACTCAATCCGAAAACAACGCGCCGAAGCTTTATTAAAGCAAGCGGAATGACCGCACTTACCGTATCGGCAGGAATAAATCTTCCACTTCAAGTTAAAGCGGAGACAATTCCGATTAAAAATATGCAGGATGATAAAGAGGTTCTGTCTTTGTGTTCGGTGAACTGCGGTAGCCGTTGTGTTTTACGGTTACATGTTAAAAATGATGAGGTTCGCTGGGTAGAAACCGACAACTCCGGTGATGATGAATATGGTAATCATCAAATTCGGGCATGCCTACGCGGTCGTTCAATGCGCTACCGAATGAATCATCCCGATCGTTTGAAATATCCCATGAAGCGTATCGGAAAACGCGGAGAAGGTAAGTTTCAGCGTATCAGTTGGGACGAAGCATTAGATACGATTGCCGATAATCTTAAGCGTATTGTAAAAGATTACGGTAATGAAGCGGTCTACAATAATTATGCCTCAGGAATTGTGGGAGGAAATATGACCCGCTCTTCACCCTTTGCTTCATTATTTACCCGACTGATGAATTGTTATGGCGGGCTATTAAGCTATTATGGTTCATACAGTACCGCACAAATTGCCCGGGCAATGCCGTTTACCTACGGTTCCAATGTGGGAAACAGTACCTCCGATATCGTCAATTCGAAACTGGTGGTATTTTTCGGTAATAATCCGATGGAAACCCGTATGAGCGGTGCAGGGATTACTTATCACTTAGAGCAAGCCCGAGAACGTTCCAACGCAAAATTGATTGTCATTGATCCTCGCTATACGGATACCGCCTCAGGTCGTGAAGACGAATGGATTCCGATTCGTCCGGGGACGGACGCCGCACTAGTAGCGGGTATGGCGCATGTAATGATTACTGAAAATCTGGTTGATCAGGTATTTTTAGATAAATATTGTGTTGGTTATGATGAAAAAACATTACCGGCATCTGCGCCGGCGAATGGACATTATAAGGCTTATATTTTAGGCCAAGGGGATGACGGCGTTGAAAAAACGCCCGAATGGGCGGCTAAAATTACAGGTATTCCCGCAGCCAAAATTATTCGTTTAGCCAGAGAAATAGGTACGACCAAACCTTGTTATATTGCTCAAGGTTGGGGATTACAACGTCAATCCAATGGTGAATTGGCTTGTCGTGCGGTGGCGATGTTAGCCATTTTAACCGGAAACGTCGGAATTAGCGGCGGGAATTCCGGCGCACGGGAAGGCTCTTTTTATCCTCCAATTCAACGTTTGCCGGTACTGGAAAATCCGGTGAAAGCGAAAATCTCCGTATTCTCTTGGACCGATGCCATTGATCACGGCGATCAAATGACGGCTTTGAAAGATGGGGTTCAAGGAAAAGATAAATTAGACGTTCCGATCAAATTTATGTGGAATTACGCAGGCAACTGTATTACGAATCAACATAGTGATATTAATCGAACTCATGAAATTTTATCGGACGATAAAAAATGTGAAATGATCGTAGTAATCGAAAATTTCATGACGGATTCGGCTAAATATGCGGATATTCTCTTGCCCGATTTAATGACGACAGAGCAAGAAGATATTGTACCGAATGATTATGCCGGCAATATGGGGTATTTGATTTTCAGCCAGCCTGCTACTTCTGCCAAATTTGAACGGCGAGGTATTTATGATATTTGTTGTGAAATAGCTAAACGCTTGGGACAGGATGTCTACGATAAATTCACGGAAGGCGGTAGAACACAAGAGCAGTGGTTGCAATTTTTATACAGCCGAATGCAGGAGAAAGACGCAACTTTACCAAGTTATGATGAACTTAAACAAATGGGCGTGTATAAACGCCAAGATCCTAACGGTCATTTAGTTGCGTATCAAAAATTCCGCGAGGATCCGGAAGCCAATCCGTTAAAAACACCTTCGGGAAAAATCGAAATTTATTCCGAACGGTTGGCGGAAATTGCTGCGACATGGGAGTTAAAAGAAGATGAAGTAATTCATCCGTTACCGATTTATCATAGCGGTTTTAACGGATGGGATGATCCGAAGAGAGAAAAATATCCGTTTCAATTAGTAAGTTTCCATTATAAATCCCGCACGCACTCCACTTATGGCAATATTGATGTTTTAGAATCCGCCTGTCCGCAAGAAATGTGGATAAATCCTATTGATGCGCAACGGTTAACGTTAACGGACGGTGAAACGGTTCGCGTATTTAATGAAATCGGTGAAACGCGTATCCCGGTAAAAATTACGCCTCGAATAATGCCCGGCGTGTTGGGTATGGGACAGGGGGCATGGCATAAAGCCAATATGTTCGGCGATAAAGTGGATCATAACGGTTGTGTAAATGTTTTGACTACTTTACGTCCGTCCCCGCTGGCAAAAGGCAATCCGCAGCATTCTAATCTGGTACGGATAGAAAAATTATAGGGTTGCCCTTAAGGAGTAATTAACGATGAATCATCTAGATCTTAATTCGAATACGACACGACGTCGTTTTATTAAAACAACCGGTCTGACGGCATTTGCCGCATCGGCAGGTATTAGTATTCCGTTTGCGACGAAAGCCGGAAATCAATCTATTACGTCGACTGCAGGGGCAGATGAAAAGGTCGTTTGGAGCGCCTGCACGGTAAATTGCGGTAGCCGTTGTCCTTTGCGTATGCACGTGAAAGATGATCAAATCATTTATGTGGAAACAGATAATACGGGAAGCGAAACCTATAATCTTGATCATCAAGTGAGAGCCTGCCTGCGTGGGCGTTCAATGCGTCGTCGGGTATATAATCCGGATCGTTTGAAATATCCGATGAAACGAATCGGAAAAAGGGGAGAAGGAAAATTTAAACGCATTTCCTGGGATGAAGCATTAACGGAAATCGCTCAGTCTTTGCAGAAGAATATCGCTCAATACGGTAATGAGAGTATTTATTTGAATTATGGTACGGGAACGCTGGGCGGTACGGTAACGAAATCATGGCCGCCGGGTTCGACGCTTATTGCCCGTTTAATGAATTGTATCGGCGGTTATTTAAACCATTACGGCGACTACAGTACGGCACAAATCAGCGTAGGCTTGGATTATACCTATGGCGGCGGTTGGGTGCTCGGTAACGGTATGGCGGATATTGAAAACACAAAATTAGTGGTTCTGTTCGGCAATAATCCGGCCGAAACCCGTATGAGCGGCGGCGGCTTGACTTACTGTATTCAACAGGCAAAAGCAAAATCCAATGCCAAACTGATTGTGATCGACCCTCGTTATACCGATACCGGTGTCGGTAAAGAAGACGAATGGATTCCGATTCGCCCCGGTACCGATGCGGCGTTAGTGTCGGCACTGGCTTATGTCATGATAACCGAGGAGTTAGTGGATCAACCGTTTTTGGATAAATACTGCGTCGGATATGATGAAAACACACTACCGGCCGACGCACCTCAAAACGGGCATTATAAAGCCTATATTCTAGGTCAAGGCGAAGACGGTATTGCCAAAACTCCCGAATGGGCGGCCAAAATTACCGGAATTCCGGCGGAACGTATTATTAGGCTTGCCCGCGAAATCGGGTCGACTAAACCTGCTTATATCTCACAGGGATGGGGGCCGCAACGCCGCAGTAACGGTGAGATTATTTCCCGCGCTATCGCCATGCTGCCGATTTTAACCGGTAACGTTGGGATTAGCGGTGGAAACACCGGTGCCAGAGAAAGTTCTTACGGCGTGCCTTTCGTAATGATGCCGACATTAACCAATCCGGTAAAAGCCAGTATACCGATGTTCCTGTGGACGGACGCCATCACCCGGGCGACGGAAATGACCGCTAAAACCGACGGTATTCGCGGAGTGGAAAGATTAACCGCACCGATTAAATTTATTTGGAATTATGCGGGTAACTGTTTAACCAATCAACATGCGGATATTAATCGGACACATGAGATTTTGCAGGACGAAAGCCTGTGCGAAATGATTGTAACCATCGATAATCACATGACGTCAACGGCTAAATACAGTGATATTGTTTTACCCGACTGCATGACTTCGGAACAAATGGATTTCTGTTTGGACGGCTATGTAGCGAATATGAGTTATGTCATTTTTGCCGATCAAGCGGTGAAACCTTCTTTTGAATGTCGCAATATTTACGACATGTTATCCGATCTATCGGAAAAGTTAGGTGTGAAACAGCAATTTACCGAAGATCGAACACAGGAGGAATGGTTGCGTTACATTTATCGACAGTCGCGGGAACAACTGCCGGAGTTGCCTGTTTTTGACGAATTTCGCACTCAAGGCATCTTCAAAAAAGTGGATCCGAAAGGCTTTTATATTCCGTACAAAGAATTCAGAGATGATCCGCAGGCCAATCCGCTTAAAACGCCGTCAGGTAAAATTGAAATTTATTCTTCCCGCCTGGCCGAAATCGCCCGTTCCTGGAAATTGGATGAAGATGAAGTGATTCATCCGTTGCCGATCCATGTAGACAGTTTTGAACATTACGGCGATCCGCTAATGGAAAAATATCCGCTGCAATTGACCGGTTTTCATTATAAAGCCAGAACCCATTCCACTTACGGTAACGTCGATATTTTGAAAAGTGCAAATCCGCAGGAGATCTGGATTAACCCGTTTGATGCGGAAAAACGCGGTATTAAAAACGGCGATATGCTCCGTATGTTTAACGACCGCGGAGAAGTGCGTATTCATGCCAAAGTGACACCCCGTATTATCCCGGGTGTTGTGGCGTTAGGTGAGGGAGCATGGCACGCGCCGGATAACCAAGGCATAGACCATTCGGGTTGTATTAACGTCCTCACTACTCAACGTCCGTCCCCGTTGGCAAAAGGCAATCCGCAACATTCTAATCTGGTTCAAGTAGAAAAATTATAGGAGTAAGCTATGGAACAATATGGCTTTTATTTTGATTCGGAACGCTGCACCGGTTGTAAAACCTGCGAGTTAGCCTGTAAGGATTATAAAGATTTAGGTACAGAGGTAAATTTCCGCCGTATTTATGAATATGCGGGCGGTAATTGGATGCAGGACAACAATGGTTGCTATCATCAAGATGTGTTTGCTTATTATATGTCCGTTTCATGCAACCACTGCGATGATCCCGCCTGTGTCAAAGTCTGTCCTACCGGTGCTATGCATAAAAACGAAGAGGGTTTTGTCATCGTAAACGAAGAAACCTGTATCGGTTGCCGTTACTGTCACATGGCTTGTCCTTACGACGCACCGCAGTTTGATGCTAAAAAAGGACATATGACTAAATGCGACGGTTGTTATTCCCGGGTGAAGGAGGGACACAAACCTATTTGCGTGGAGGCTTGTCCGTTGCGTGCATTGGATTTCGGACCTATCAACGAATTACGCATGAAACACGGAGAACAAGCCTCTATTGCACCATTGCCGCCGGCAGAATTCACAAAACCGAATTTAATCGTGAAACCGAATAAACATGCACGCCCGAGCGGTGATACAACGGGTTTCTTAGCAAATCCAAGAGAGGTGTAAAATGAACGAAATACATGAATTACCTTTAGTGATTTTCACTGTTCTGGCGCAAAGTGCGGCGGGCGCATGGTTGATTTTAACTTTTGTTTTATGCCGTCACGACGACGGAGATCGCGCTTATTGGAACAAGGCGTTGTTTATACCGTTGCTATTGCTGGGCATCGGTTTTATTGCCTCCGTCGTACATTTGGGTATGCCGTTGCGCGCATTGAATTCTCTCAATCGGGTGGGTTCTTCTATGCTGAGTAATGAAATTGCCTCCGGCGCATTCTTTTTCGTACTGGCGGGAGGATATTGGTTACTGAGCCTGTTCGGTAAAATGCCGCAAAGTTTGGGAAAAATGTGGTTAATTTTGACCGCACTTACGGGCGTAGTATTTATGTATATGATGGACCGGGTTTACCACATCGCCACCGTACCGACTTGGAATAGCTCGCTGACTTCCTGGCAGTTTTATTTAACCGTTGTTATCGGCGGCAGCGCCTTAGCTTACGGATTATTGGCAAATCGCGAAGAGGGTCAAAGCCGTATACCGTTACTTTATGTGATTGGCGTTTTCCTGGCGGCGATTATCGTAATTTATCAGGGGTTCGGGTTAAGTCAAATACACAGCTCGGCACAACAGGCCGTCGCATTGGTACCGGATTTTGCCGTTAAGCAAGTAGGACGTCTGTGTCTGTTAGCCATTGCCGGTGCGTTATTGCTGAAAAGCAAACAGTCTTTATTGCTTGCCAGTGCGGTCATTTTGGTATTATTTGCGGAAATGATCGGTCGCGAATTATTTTATGCTTTGCATATGACGGTAGGCATGGCGGCAAGCTGAAAATTACGTGAAAACCGACCGCACTTTTTGTGATTTAACGGAGCAAAGTGCGGTCAATTTTAAGGAAGTTTTTTGATGGATAACGCATTGTTGCAATGGATTTCAATCGGCGGTCGTTTATTGGGCGCCGTCTTTTATTATGCCCCTCAGGATAAACGGATTCAGCCCGTGCTGGATTTTTTTCGACAACCGGATTGGTTGAACGATTGGGCGGCGTTAGAAAATCCTGAATTTATTCATGCATTAATCGAAAAAGGGATGCAACAGGATTTGTCGCAGGCTTATCAATATTTATTTATCGGTCCGAACGACTTGCCGGCGCCGCCTTGGGGCTCGGTGTATTTGGATAAAGAATCGGTGATTTTCGGCGATTCTTTACTGGCATTACGCGAATTTTTGGCTGTTCGCCATATTGAATTTATCAAAACCCAAAACGAACCGGAAGATCATCTGGGGTTAATGTTTATGCTTGCCGCTTATTTGGCGGAAACCAAACCGGAATATCTGAGCGAATTTCTGAGCGAGCATTTTGTTACGTGGGCATATCGTTGTCTGGACTTGATTGCCGAACAAACGGATTATCCTTTTTATCAGGGGATGGCGTTGCTTGCCCGACAAACTTTAGAAGGCTGGCAGCAACAGCTTAAACTTCAGCCGAACCGGCCGCAGCTTTATCGGTAACGACAGGGCAGGGGATGACTATGCAAGGGAAAAACGAACGATATTATGAGGCGTATTTAGCCTGTAACCGCATTTCCCGGCGGGGATTGTTGCGCGGCGTTTTTCATCCGATAGAACAGGCGGCGCAGAGCGGCGAATCCCGTTTGGCGGCACGCCCGCCTTTCGCGGCGGAGGAAGCGTTATTTCTTGCGGCTTGTAACGGGTGCGGCGAATGTGTTGCTGCCTGCCCCTATCATTTGATTCGCCTTTACGGGCAAAAAGCCGTGCTGGAATTAGATTACGCCGCTTGCGATTTATGCGGAAAATGTGCGGAAAGTTGTTCGACTCACGCACTGCATCCCGCCTTTAAAAAAGATACGGAATTTCGACCGCACTTTTCGGAAAATTGTTTGATAAAACAAAACCAAGCCTGCACCGTTTGTCAGGAACGTTGCCCGCAACAGGCCATTTCCGCCGATTTACAACTGAACCATAACGCCTGTAACGGTTGCGGCGAATGCAAATTGAGCTGCTTTGTTTCGGCAATTCGGTTGAGATTGACAAGTGAATCCGTTTCTCCGCGTTATAAATGAAGCGCTTTGCAGTCCGCTTCGCTGTGTCCTTCGTCCATGACCAAATTTTGCAGAAAATGGCGGATTTCATTCAGCCGCATAATTTTTTCTTCTACATTGGCTAACTGACGTATAATCATTCGATCCGCCAGACCGTGTTGCTGAGGGTGGCTTTTTATGTGATTGAGTTGTTTGACTTCTTCCACGGAAAATCCCAACGAACGACAGGTTTTAATGAAGCGGAGCAGCTCCAGTGTATTGTCATCGTAACAGCGATAACCGTTCGCCTGCCGTTTCGGCGTAGGCAAGACACCGGTTTTTTCATAATAACGAATGGTTTCCGGATGAATACCGCTTTGTTTGCTGAGTTCGTTGACCGTCATATTTTTCTCCATAAAATGATTGACCCCGTAGTCGCTACGACCTTTATAGTGTATCCCAAGTTAAATTTTCCGACAACGGGAGGTCGTTATGGGGTATCAACATCATTGCCCGGAACAGGGACATCATCACGGGCACAGTCATAATCATATTCCGCAAGATCGCAAAATTCTGGCGTGGAGTTTTGCCGTAATTGCCGGTTACACGGTGGTGGAATTTATCGGCGGCTGGCTGTTTAACAGCCTGACGTTAATGGCGGATGCCGGGCATATGGCAAACGATAGTTTGTCGTTGTTGCTTGCGCTGATCGCTTTGTTTTTATCCGAACGAAAACAACAGTGGTTTGCATTGCTTAACGCGGCGTCGCTGATTGTCGTGGCCGCTCTGATTCTGACGGAAGCCGTTCAACGCTGGCGGGCGCCGCCCGAAATTCAGGCGCTGCCTATGCTCGGCGTAGCGGTAATCGGGTTATTAGTGAATGTTCTGGTGGCATGGATTATGCTGAAAAGCAATCGGGAAAATCTCAATGTAAAAGCGGCCTATTTGCATGTGCTGGCGGATTTATTCGGTTCCGTCGTGGCTGTCGTTGCGGGGTTGAGTGCGTATTTTCTCGGCTGGCAATGGGTGGATGTAGCGGCAAGTGCGATATTAAGTTTATTCATTCTGCGAAGTGGCGTCGGCGTGATGCGGGAAGTGCTGGCAAATTTTAATTAACCGCTGAAGCGCGGAAAAGTGCGGTTGGATTTGAAATCGTTTTGCAGTAAAAAACGTTCAACTTTTTGACCGCACTTTATTTATTTTATCGCGTATTTTTTATTCCACCGCGATTTCCTTAATCCGCAACTCATCGCCCCCTTGTTTTTGCAGATGAACACCGCCGCATTCGGGGCAGGCGTCATGATGGGTTTTGATTTTCACCGTTTTTTCACAATGCCAGCAATAGGCGAGAGCGGGCACGGGAATAAAATGGATCTTGCAATTTTCCATCACCGTATCTTTGCTGTATACGTCAAAACAAAATGTGATGGCATCAGGCTCCACACAGGAAAGCGGACCGATTTCCAACCAAATATCCGTAACTTTATTTACGTGATTACGGCGGCATTGTTCTTCCACAATTTCGATGATGTTTTGAGTGAGAGCCATTTCGTGCATAAAATCTCCTTAAAAAGGAACCGCACTTTATCTAAAAGTGCGGTTGATTTTTCATCTGTTTTTACGCTTTGTGTTTCATCGCCGGGAATAAAATCACATCACGGATTGACGGCGCATTGGCGAACAGCATTGCCAAACGGTCGATACCCAAACCTTCGCCGGCTGTCGGCGGTAGGCCGTGTTCCAGTGCGGTGACGAAATCGTCGTCTTTGAACATAGCTTCATCATCGCCCGCGTCTTTTGCCGCCACTTGGGCGTCGAAACGTTCAGCCTGGTCTTCCGCATCGTTTAATTCCGAAAAACCGTTACCGATTTCACGACCGCCGATAAATAATTCGAAACGATCGGTCACCTCCGGATTTTCGTCGTTACGGCGTGCCAACGGTGAAATTTCCGCAGGATGCGCCGTTAAGAAGGTCGGCTGAATTAAATGATGTTCCGCCACTTCTTCGAAAATCGCGTTCACAACGGAACCTAATCCCCAGGATTTTTGAATTTCAATGCCGAGTTTTGTCGCCGCGGCTTTGGCGCGTTCTAAATCATATAAATCTTCTTTGACAATACCTTTTTCTGCGCCGTATTTAAGCACCGCATCGTGCATAGTGATGCGTTCGAACGGTTTGCCGAAATCGAATTCATATTCACCGTAAGGCACGATGGTGGTGCCTAAAATATCCAACGCCAGTTTGCGTAACAATTCTTCCGTGTTATCCATTAAATCGTGGTAATCCGCATAGGCTTGATAGTATTCGATCATAGTAAATTCCGGATTGTGGCGTACGGAAACCCCTTCGTTACGGAAATTGCGGTTGAGTTCGAATACGCGTTCGAAACCGCCGACGACTAAACGTTTTAAGTAAAGTTCCGGCGCAATACGTAAATACATATCAATGTCTAAAGCGTTGTGGTGCGTCACGAACGGACGTGCCGCCGCGCCGCCCGGGATCACTTGCAGCATTGGCGTTTCCACTTCGATGAACCCTTTGCCGATAAAGTATTCGCGAATACCGGCGATCACTTTTGAACGAATGACAAAAGTGCGGCGGGATTCTTCGTTAGAAATTAAGTCTAGATAACGTTGACGATAACGGGTTTCTTGGTCGCTTAAGCCGTGGAATTTGTCCGGCAGCGGACGAAGCGCTTTGGTGAGTAATTGTACTTCGTGGGCTTTTACGGTTAATTCGTTGGTTTTTGTTTTGAATAACGTGCCTTTGATGCCGACAATGTCGCCCAAATCCCAGCTTTTTACATCTTCCGCGTAAACGCCTTCCGGCAGGTTGTCGCATGCTACATAAAGCTGAATTTTGCCGCTCATATCCTGAATGGTGATAAACGTAGCTTTACCCATGGCCCGACGGGTCATAATACGGCCGGCGACAGCAACCTGAGGGTTCTTTTCTTTTAATTGTTCGCCGTCCGTTTCGTCGTATTGATGATGCAAATCCTGCGCTAACGCATCACGGCGGAAAGTGTTCGGAAAGGCGTTGCCTTTTGCACGTAACGCCGCTAATTTTTCGCGACGCACCGCCATTTCACCGTGAAAGTCTAATTCTGTATTTTGTTGTTCTGACATTTTTGGGTTACCTTGTAATTAGATAGGAGGGCGAGCTTGCCCACCGTTCATATTTTTAACTGTTTAATTGAATTTGGCAGAGAAGTAGTACGATTACAATCCCGCTTTTAAACTGGCTTCGATAAAACGATCCAAATCGCCGTCGAGGACCGCTTGGGTATTGCGGTTTTCCACGCCTGTACGCAAATCTTTGATACGGGAATCGTCCAGTACATAAGAACGGATTTGGCTGCCCCAACCGATGTCGGATTTAGAATCTTCCAGAGCTTGCTTATCGGCGTTTTTCTTTTGTAATTCCATTTCGTACAGTTTCGCTTTCAACTGCTTCATACATTGATCTTTGTTTTTGTGTTGAGAGCGGTCATTTTGACACTGCACTACAATGCCGCTTGGAATATGGGTAATTCGTACCGCACTTTCGGTTCGGTTTACATGCTGACCGCCGGCGCCGGAGGCACGATAGACGTCGATACGCAAATCCGCCGGATTGATGTCGATGTCGATGTCATCGTCAATTTCGGGGTAAACAAAGGCGGCGGCAAAAGACGTATGACGGCGGTTGTTGCTGTCAAAAGGCGATTTACGGACTAAACGGTGAATGCCCGTTTCGGTACGCAACCAACCGAAAGCGTATTCGCCCGACACTTTCACCGTAGCGGATTTTAAGCCCGCCACATCGCCGTCGGATACTTCCATTAATTCGGTTTTAAAACCTTTACTTTCCGCCCAGCGCAAATACATACGTAATAACATTTCCGTCCAGTCCTGCGCCTCCGTGCCGCCGGAACCCGCTTGCAGATCCACATAACAATCGCAAGCGTCGTGTTCGCCGCTGAACATACGGCGGAATTCTAATTTGGCTAATTGTTGTTCCAATTCGTCTAATTCGGCAACGGCTTCGTCAAAGGTTTCTTGGTCTTCGCCTTCAACCGCCAATTCCAACAGGCCGTCAACGTCTTCCAAGCCTTGGTCAAGCTTTTTAATGGTGTCTACAACCGCTTCTAAGGAAGAACGTTCTTTGCCTAAAGCCTGCGCTTTTTCGGGTTCGTTCCACACATCGGGTTGCTCCAGTTCGGCATTGACTTCTTCTAAACGTTCCACTTTGGCATCGAAGTCAAAGATACCCCCTAAGCGCGTCAGTGCGGGAGGCGAGATCTGTAATTTTGTGTTTTACCGGATTAATTTCAAACATTGTCTTGATTTCACTGAGAAAAATAAGGCGTGATTATAGGCTATTTCAGGCGTTTTTTCTACACCGTTTATGTTTTTAATCACGGATATTTCTTCACCTTTTTCTTGTACAATTATGCAATCCCGTTATAATTCGATGATTTAAGCAGTCGGATTTAGGAACAAAACAGGAAACGAATAATGGGCAAAATTTCACTTTTTTTGACCGCACTTTCGGCGGCGGCACTGTCCGTCAATGTGATGGCGGATGATTCGGTCATTCAGCAAAATCTGAAAAAATTAGGGGCGACCCGGATTGAAATCAAACCTTCGCCGATTAAAGGGGTAAAAGCCGTGGATACGGAAGAAGGAATATTGTACGTCAGCGAAGACGGCAAATACGTTTTGCAGGGAAAATTGTTCGAATTAACCGATAAAGGTCCGGTGGATATGACGGCGAAATCCTTGATGGGAACAGTGGAAAGCTATAAAAACAGCATGATTGTTTATCCCGCAAAACAGGAAAAACACGTCGTAACGGTTTTCTTCGACACGTCATGCGTGTACTGCCACAAAATGCACGAACAGATCAAAGAATATAACGACTTGGGCATAACCGTCCGTTATTTGGCTTTCCCGCGCGGCGGTATGGATGAAAACGCACATAGAATGGAAGCGGTTTTCACCGCGCAAGATAAAGTGCAGGCGTTCAATGATGCGGAGAACGGTAATTATCCTAAGCAGCTAAAAATGCCTGATGTCGTCAAAAAACATTATGAGTTAGGCGTAAAAATGGGAGTGCGCGGTACGCCGAGCATCGTCACGGCAAACGGTGAATTAATCGGCGGATATTTACCGCCCGCACAGCTGTTAGCCGTCCTTGAGGGCTAATTCGTACGGCTTTCCGGCTTGAAAAAAAGCCGTTACCGCCTATAATAAACGGCAAACAGTCCTTTTTTCCGCTGTGGCATAAAAGGGATGATTTTTCCGGAAAGCCCGGTTTCGCCGGAAAAATCTTGGAAACACAGCATTGTTAATCGAAATTGAAAAAGCTGTTGAGTTCAACGGCTTTATTTTTAAGAGTCATAACCATTCGTGAACAAAATTATTCAACGACGTCCATTGCCAAACGGCATGCCGGTGTGCAGCGATCCTTTGCTTGATCGTCTTTACCGCGCCCGCCATATTCAGAATGCACAAGAATTAGACCGCACTTTGGCATCGATGCTGAATCCGAATTTGTTATCCGGTATGGAAAGTGCGGTCAATTTGTTGACAGAATTTCAACATCGCAAGATCGTGATTGTAGGGGATTTCGATGCGGACGGCGCTACCAGTACGGCGTTAACGGTATTGGCTTTGCGCCGATTGGGATTCACGGACGTGAATTTTTTAATTCCCAACCGTTTCGAACAGGGGTACGGACTGAGCGTTGCCGTCGCGGAGATGGCGTTGCAACAGGGCGTTGAACTGTTGATTACCGTAGATAACGGCGTATCTTCCCACGAAGGCGTAGCATATTTGAAACGACACGGCGTGAAAGTTCTGATAACCGATCACCATTTACCGCCGGAAACGCTGCCTGTTGCGGATGCGATTGTCAATCCGAATCTGGACGGTTGTACCTTTCCTTCCAAATCTCTGGCAGGTGTCGGCGTGGCATTTTATGTCATGCTGGCATTGCGCTCCAAACTGCGCGAAATGGGGCGGTTTGATAATAAAACTCAACCTAATTTCACTGAATTGTTGGATATCGTGGCATTGGGCACTATCGCCGATGTAGTGCCTTTGGATCAGAACAATCGTATTTTGGCTTATCAGGGGTTAGCACGAATCAGAGCGAAACGCTGTCATTACGGTATTCGGGCGTTGGCGGAAGTGGCGAATAAAGACATCACCCAACTGACCGCGGGAGATTTAGGTTATTCCATCGCGCCACGTCTCAATGCCGCCGGGCGGCTAGATAATATGTCCGTCGGTGTGGAATTATTACTGGCGGATTCCATGGAACGCGCGCGTGCCTTGGCGTTAGAACTGGACGACTTAAACCAAACCCGTAAAGAAATCGAGCAGGGTATGAAGCAGGAGGCGTTGGATATTTGCCGGAATCTGACCGCACTTCGCCGGGAATTACCGCTCGGCATGGTATTGTATCAGGCGGACTGGCATCAGGGCGTGTTAGGTATTCTGGCTTCCCGCATTAAAGATCAGTTTCATCGTCCCGTAGTTGCTTTTGCCCAGGACGGCAACGGCGTGCTAAAAGGATCCGCACGTTCGGTAGAAGGCGTACATATGCGTGATTTGCTCGAACGCGTGCATAGTCGCTATCCCGATATGATTTTGAAATTCGGCGGACATGCGATGGCGGCGGGATTAAGTATTCACGAAGCATTATTCGAACGATTCCGACAAGTTTTTGATGAAGTGGTAACCGAATGGATCGGTAAAGACGAATTAAAAGGCACATTATGGACGGACGGCGAATTAACACCGCCGCAATTAAATATTCAAACGGCCGAAACGTTGCGTGCCGGCGGACCTTGGGGTCAGTCTTTTCCCGAACCGGTATTCGACGGCGAATTTAAAATCCTTCAGCAGCGGCTGGTGGGGGAACGTCATCTTAAAATGTTGGTAGAACCGAAGCAGGGCGGACAGTTGCTGGACGCTATCGCTTTCAATATCGACACCCGTTATTATCCCGATCTTTCGGTACGGGCGGCGAAACTGGTCTATAAATTGGATATTAATGAATTTCGTGGCAATCGTGATGTACAGTTGTTGGTGGATTATATCGAGCCTATGGCGAATTAAATGATGAAATTCTGGCGCTATTCTTTACTGCTGTTATTGATTCCTTCCGCATTTGCCAAGAATGCGGCGGATTCTTTTGGCGTAGGGAAACTTCGTTTTAAGGAGGGAAAAGATTATTTTTCCTATAGCTCGCCGATTAAAACAGATGAAAGAACGGATAATAAGATTTTAGTGCAGTCGTTTTTTGATTACGATTGCCGCAATTGTTCCGATGTTCAGGACGTACTGGAACTGTATGCGCAACTTAATTCGAATCAAGTCATGGTAAAAAATTATCCGATCGCGTTACCCAAAGCGCAGTTTTCGGCACGGACATTTTACAGCCTGAAAGCGGTGGGACGCGAGGATGTTTCGGACAGCCTGCTGTTGGAGACCTCCGACAAACATATGTACAATAAATTGTCCAAAATGAATAATTTGCTGAGATGGCTGGAAAAAAAAGGAGTGGACGGGCGAACGTTTAAAGAAATGTATGATTCGCCGGAAATTTCCGCTGCGCTCAACGATATGGTGGACATGACGGAAAAATACGGTGTATTTACCTATC
This sequence comes from Actinobacillus succinogenes 130Z, assembly GCF_000017245.1. NCBI lineage: Bacteria > Pseudomonadati > Pseudomonadota > Gammaproteobacteria > Pasteurellales > Pasteurellaceae > Actinobacillus > Actinobacillus succinogenes. The sequence continues at coordinate 1,673,202 of NC_009655.1, read as the reverse complement.
CTTTCGTGGTGATTCAGGGCAAATACGCCTTAACTAACAGCACGTTATATAATGATGATTACACCTTCGCCGTGATGGATTATTTAGTTAAACAATTAACAAGAGAAAAAGCGGAATGAAAATTGGTATCGTCGGTGCGATGGCACAGGAAGTGGAAATTTTAGCCGGTCTAATGACCGATAAAACCGAACACAAAATAGGAAGTGCGGTTGTTTTTGAAGGCGAAGTTAACGGAAAAAGCGTCGTTTTGTTACAATCAGGAATAGGGAAAGTTGCGGCGGCAATCGGTACAACGGTATTGTTACAGGGTTTCAAGCCGGATGTGGTTATTAATACCGGTTCTGCCGGCGGCGTAGCGCAAGGGCTGAAAGTGGGAGACATCGTTATCTCTACGGAAACCGCTTACCATGATGCGGACGTCACGGCTTTCGGTTATGCCAAGGGGCAGTTGCCCGCTTGCCCCGCCACCTTTAAATCGGATGAAAAATTGACCGCACTTGCAGAGAAGATCGCACAAAAACAAGGTCGTCGCGTTAAACAAGGGTTAATTTGTTCCGGCGATAGTTTTATTGCCGGCGGTGAACGTTTGGCACAAATTAAAGCGGATTTTCCACCCGTTACCGCAGTGGAGATGGAAGCAGCGGCGATTGCCCATGTATGTCATGCTTTCGGCGTACCTTTTGTGGTGGTGCGGGCGATTTCCGATGCGGGTGACGGCGAAGCCGGTATGTCTTTTGAAGAATTTCTGCCTATTGCCGCTAAACAGTCTTGCGAAATGGTATTGGGTATGTTGGCCGAATTGGAATAATGCAACATGATTTAATGTATGCTTATCCGTTTCGAATCGAAAAAGAAAAATCACCGCATTTGCATGTTGCAAAAGTGCGGTGATTTTTTACTGAGTTTTTGTCAGGGTGTTTCTGTTAAGCCAATGAAGCAACCATTACGGCTTTAATGGTATGCATACGATTTTCCGCCTGTTCGAAGGCAATATTCATCGGGCTTTCGAACACCTCTTCGGTGACCTCAATACCGTTTGCCAGCGCCGGATATTTTGCCGCAATTTCCTGTCCTACTTTGGTTTCGCAGTTGTGAAACGCCGGTAAACAGTGCATAAACTTCACGCCGGGATTGCCTGTACGTTTCATTAAGTCCAGCGTTACCTGATACGGCATCAGCAAATCAATACGTTCGCCCCAGGCTTCAAGCGGTTCGCCCATAGACACCCAAATATCGGTGTGTACGAAATCCACATTGCGCACCGCCGTATCAATATCCTCCGTCACTGTAATGCGTGCGCCGGTTTCTTCGGCAAATTCCCGGCACATGACAACCAGTTTTTCTTCCGGCAGCAATGCTTTCGGCGCGCAAATCCGCACATCCATGCCCAATTTAGCACCGATTAACAGCAACGAGTTCCCCATATTATTGCGGGCGTCGCCGATATAAACATAGCTGATTTCGTTCAGCGGTTTGGTACTGTGTTCCAGCATAGTGAGTACGTCCGCCAGCATTTGGGTCGGATGGAATTCGTCGGTTAACCCGTTAAATACCGGCACGCCGGAATATTTTGCCAAATCCTTCACAATTTGCTGACTGAAACCGCGATATTCGATAGCGTCGTATAAACGCCCCAGTACGCGCGCCGTGTCTTTAATACTTTCTTTATGTCCGATTTGAGAGGAAACGGGATCAAGATATGTCACATTCGCGCCTTGATCATAAGCCGCCACTTCAAAGGAACAACGCGTGCGGGTGGAGGTTTTTTCAAAGATTAAGGCAATATTTTTTCCTTTCAAACGCGGTTGTTCCGTGCCGGTATATTTGGCGTGTTTTAACTCCCGCGCCAAGTCGAGTAAAAACTGAATTTCGCGGGGGGTATGGTGAACTAAACTTAATAAATGACGGTTTTTCAGATTAAATGGCATGCTGCTTGCTCCTTGTAATGAGTATGAGCGTTATCTTATCGTTTTTATCATACCTGTTAAAGCAAAAAGTGCGGTCGCAATTTTAAAGGTTTTTATTCATCAGCAAAACTTACCGGATTCCGACCGCACTTTTAGTTATGAATGGCAAGCTAAGTTTTGTACGGTGCGGGCGATGTCGTTGGATCTTGTAATGGCGGAAATTACGGCGACGCCGTTCGCTCCTAAACGACGTATTTCCGCCGTATTATCTTCGTGAATACCGCCGATGGCGACACAGGGTTTGTCTATGCCGAGTTCATGTATTTGTCGGATAAATTCCATGCCCACCGCAGGGGCGTGGTCCGCTTTGGACTGGGTGGCGAAAATCGGCCCGATACCGAAATAGTCGATACCCAGCCGTTCTTTATTAGCTTGCGCCTGTTCTAGCGTGTTGATGGACAACCCGATAATGGGACGATAGTCGGCACGGGATAAAATGCGTTCGACCGCCGTATCTTTTTGCCCTACATGAATGCCGTCCGCCCGAATGGCTAATGCCAGTCCGATGTCGTCATTGATGATAAAGGGCACGTTAAATTGTCGGCATAACTGTTGGCATTGCAGAGCCAGCCGGTGTTTTAACTGCGGATTCTGTGCCAGCGAACGTTCGCCTTTTTCACGAAATTGAAAACAGGTGATACCGGCTTCTAACGCCTGCTGTAAAATATTCAACAGATTTTCCACCGGCGAACCGGGTAAGTGACGGCAATCTTGCGAACCGGCGATAAAATAAACGGAAAGCATGGATTTAATTTTATTCATGAGAATATGCCCAATGATTGGTCGGCCCGTGGCCGTGCCCGATATTTAACGGATGACGAATAGCGGCGGTAATGTAGCTCTTCGCGGTGCGAACGGCTTGTTCTACGCTGCAACCTTTTGCCAGCTCCGCAGCGATACAGGCGGAAAACGTGCAGCCGGTACCGTGGGTGTGACGGGTATCGAAACGCGGAGATTCCAATGTGAAATTGCCTTGCGGCGTAAAAATCCAGTCCGTACAGACCGCGCTTTTCGAATCTTGGCTGTGTCCGCCTTTAATCACTACGTTTTTCACCCCGGATTCGAGTAAAATCTGCGCAGCGTCGAAAACGGATTGATGGTTTTGAATTTTAATGCCGGTCAGCGCTTCCGTTTCGGGAATATTGGGCGTGACGATATACGCTTTAGGGAGGATTAATTTTTTCAGCGCGGCAACGGCGTTTTGTTGCAGAAGCGGAGTGCCGCCTTTGGCGATCATCACGGGATCCAATACGATATTCGGCAACGGATATTGTTCCAATCCTTCTGCGACGCAGGCGATAATCTCCGCATTACCTAACATACCGATTTTCGCCGAACCAAGAGTGAAATCCTCCGCAACCGCTTTTAATTGCGCTTGAATGGTCGTCGCCGGAATCGGATGAATATCGAAGACGCCTAAAGTATTTTGCGCCGTGACGGCGGTAACCACGGAAGTACCGAATACGCCGCGCATTTGGAAGGTTTTAATATCCGCCTGAATACCGGCTCCGCCGCCACTGTCCGAACCGGCGATGGTGAGAACCTGTGGTGTTGTCATATTATGCTCCTTATTCGTGTTGGGCGAGAACTCGTGCCTTATCGGCGAGTCGGGTTTCATGAATTGCCCCTAACTGATTGATAAAATTCATCGCAAAACTACCGTATTCGTTGCTCAGCCCTTGAGCGGCAAGTTCGCCGGCAACTGCGTAAACCGTGCAGGCTTCCGTGCAGGCGGAAAAATAATCCTGCGGCGGGCTGACGCCTAAAAATGCGGCGATCACGGCACCTAGTAAACATCCTGACCCTGTCACTTTAGGTAACATCCTTGTACCGTTACAGATTTGGTAGGTTTTTAATCCGTCACTAATAAAATCGGTTTCACCGCTTAATGCGACGACACAACGATATTTTTGCGCAACGCTTTGGGCGAGCCGGCTTAAATTTTCGGAATCGGCGCCGGTACCGGCGTCCACGCCTTTACCTTGCCAGTCCGTTCCCGCTAAAAAGCCGATTTCCGCCGCATTACCGCGAATGACCGCAAAGTTGATTTCAGCCAGAAATTGTTCGACGATTTTTCGGCGAAAGAGCGTTGCGCCCGCACCTACGGGATCTAATACCACCGGCACGCCCGTACGATTGGCGGCTTTGCCTGCGATTAACATGGCTTCCACATCGCTTTGATTCAGCGTACCGATATTAATTAATAAAGCTTGGGCGAAATTTTGGATTTCCGTCACTTCTTGCGGCATAGCGGACATAAAGGGTGAGGCGCCTAAAGCCAATAAGCCGTTGGCAGAAAAGTTAGTGACAACGATATTGGTAATGCAGTGCTCCAGCGGCGCTTGCTGCCGCACGAGGGATAAATAACGGAATTGCATAAGGTTCCTTTTGTCTTCAGCATAAAGTTAAACAGCAACAGGACGAAAGGAAAAGAAAATCGGTTGACTTTGACATGCGGGCAGAACGATTCCGCCGCAAATTATGCTCAAGAGGCTGCAATTAGTTTCCTACGCCAGTATTAGCTGTATCAGGTTCACGGGTGTTATCTCAGCCGCTTACGCGGCACCCCGACTAATGGGTCTGTAGTTTAGTCCGATTATTTTGAAAAAACAAAACAGTTTATGAAAATTGTGAGCGGGATCACAAAAAACAGCGGAAATTCTGACCGCACTTTGAGTTATGATGCTTTTTGTTCTCCGATTAATGCCTCAATTTCCCGTTTTAAGCTATAAGGCATATGACGGGGACCGCGCACGGCGGAAACGCCGAATTCCGCCATTTTCACGCGGGGAATAAGATTTTTATCGTATTCTTTTAAACAACGGATTTTCATCACTCGTTTGATTTGCAGCCGATCATGCCGGAATTGATAAGGAATGTTGACTTCCAGCACTAAACATTTGTAACGGATTGCCGCCGTCGGCGCGGTGACGTACATATAGACAATATCGTCCACAGCAATATTATTGCTTTGTTTCCAAATAATTTCGCCGCCTTCGCGCAGCTCTTTTTCTACGTCATAATATTTCGGGTTGGCCGGCACAATCCATTCCGTATAACGGGCGATACCGAGTTTTTTCTTCACTTGGCGGGTGGCGGTTAAATCGAAACTGCCGTTAAGCAAAAAGAAAATCGTGTCTTTATCCACCGAACCGTCAAGCCGAATAGTCATCCAGTGGGATTTATTCATATGATAGGCGGGCAGAACCCCCTGTTGGGCAAGAAAAGTGCTGAGGATTTCCGGCGAACATTTAATATTCATTATATCGATGGCTCCCGTTCCGCTCAGTCCGAGTTTCGATTTCGGCACATTCATCACAATGGCATACCATTTGCGGTTATCCGTATGACGCAAAACGGCGTAATCGGGATAGGTTTTCCATAAATATTCCGGTTCGGAGCCGTACTGCGTCAGCACATAGTCGAAGACTTGCCGTTTGAGATTTTTCTGTGCCATGATTGCCTCCGTAATCAAATTGCCACAAAGATATTGTACGCCTAAAAACAAAAAAGTGCGGTCAATTTTTACCGCACTTTTGACAAAAATCATCAGCGTGTTAAAAACAGCGCCGTCGCACCGCGTACGCCGCCGGAGTCGCCGTATTTGGCTTTTTTAATAACAGGGACTTTGGCACTACGCATCAAATGGCAAGGAAGCGCTTTCGGTAACGCGTCGTAAAGATAATCGAAATTGGACAGACCGCCGCCCAGCACGATTAAATGGGGATCTAACGCGGTGATGATATTGCCGATGGAAATCGCCGCCAGTTCCACAAAAAGTTTCACAAATTCGACCGCACTTTTATCATCAGCGTAAAATTTTTCGATAATCTGTTTGGCGGGCAGCGATTCGCCCTGTAAATCTCGATACAGCATTTCGAAGCCGCGACCGGACAAATAAGTGTCTAAGCAGGCAGAATTACCGCAACCGCATTTATATATCGGCGCTTTATCCCAACCGAGCAATTTTAAAGCGTGATAATTCAACTGAATATGGCCCAGTTCTCCCGCCATGCCGATATTACCCGAATGGACTTTGCCGTTGAACACCAGGCCGCCGCCGAAACCGGTGCCGAGAATTAATCCTAGCACGAATGGATATTGGTGATTTTCTTCATCCCAGGCTTCGGAAAGTGCGAAACAGTTGGCATCGTTTTCCGCCCGCACCTCACGTTCTAAGCGTTCGGACAAATCCTTCAAAATCGGTTTATTGTCGGCAACACGTATGTTGGTAATTTCGGCAATACCCGTTTCCCGGTTGACAAAACCGGGCAAGCCTAAGCCTACCGAGCCTTTACAACCGAATTTAGCGTCGGCTTTTTGCACCAGACTGACAATAACGGATAACCACTCGTCATAATTATTTTGCGGGGTGGGTACGCGTTCGCTGTACTGTTTTTCTAATTTTTCATTGAAAACGGCAAGTTCTATCTTAGTGCCGCCGATGTCGAATCCGTATAACATACCTTTCTCCTATGCAAAAATTTTGAAAATTTTAACCGCACTTTTCGCTTTATTCTTTGACGAAGATCGCTTTTTTACGTAAATACCAAAAAACACTGCAATTAATCATCCAGGCGATTAAGGAACTGACTAATAAATCGATGGGATGGTGCATGCCGAGGCGTAAACGGCTGACAAGCATTAATAACGCCCACAGGAAGGTCGTCGCTACTAAGATTTTGGAGCTGGTTTTGCAACGTCCGTAGATTTCGGTAAAACCGACCGCTAATAACAGCCAGGTGACGGCGAAAATCGTGTGACCGGAAGGAAAAGAGTAGCCGGTTTCATGTTCGCGGTGACGGCTTAACCAAGCCGGCGTTTCGGATTTATCGGCATAGAACTGATTTACCAGTAATTTCCGCTGTTGACGCGGGTGATCATAGAAATATTCGGTAGAAACGCCGGATTTTTCTGCAAGTTCGATAACAAAAGGGCGAGGTTCGGCAAAAACGGTTTTGGACACGCTTTTAATGCCTTGGGTGACGCAAGTGGCGAGAGCCATGACAATGACCGCCAGCGTCCATTTTTTACGGTTCGGGAAAATCGGAGCGAAAAGCAGGGCAAACACACCGCAAGTAATGAGGGCATAAGGCGAACTGCCGGTTTCCGTCAGCCAATAAAGAAACTGATCAAATTGGGTGAGATGCGCATCTCCCGCCCATTTCCAGGAAAAAATCCAGACAAAAATTGGCACAAGACACAGTAAAAACGTATATAATGACAGGCGTTTTAACATAAATACGGCTTCCTAATGATGGTATTTTAATCAAGTTTGCATTCTATCATTAGTGCGGCAAAATCAGAATAAGGAATTTATCTATGGCAAAAATTCAGCGTGTGACTGAAGCCACTTTACCGACCGAATTCGGTATTTTTAAAATTGTGGGATTTGAGTTTCCCGACACCAAAAAAGAGCATGTTGCGTTAGTGATGGGCGATGTGGAAGACGGACAGCCGGTATTGGCCCGCATTCATTCCGAATGTTTAACCGGCGACGCGTTGCACAGTTTGAAATGCGATTGCGGTTTCCAGCTTGCCAGAGCATTGCGTCAAATCAGCGAGGAAGGGCGCGGCGTGTTGATTTATCACCGTGAAGAAGGCCGCGGCATCGGCTTGATTAACAAAATTCGTGCTTATGCTTTGCAGGATCAAGGTATGGACACTATCGAAGCGAATCTGGCTCTCGGTTTTAAAGCGGACGAACGTAATTTTTCCGTATGCGCCGATATTTTTGAACAATTGGGGGTGAAAGCTGTTCGGTTGTTAACCAATAATCCGGCGAAAATCGAAACCATGAAATCCGCGGGAATTAACGTGGTGGAACGGGTGCCGTTAAACGTAGGCGAAAACCGTTATAACGTCGGTTATCTCGATACCAAAGCCAAGAAAATGGGACATTACATCGTCCATAACAATAAAAAACATTTTCTGGAGTGCCCGCATTGTCAATCGGAAATCCCCGCTGATGAGTAGGGAATTGATCTCGGTCAATTCTATCTGATGGGGTTAGTGTTATGCTAACCCCGTTTTTGTTTTTACAATTTTATAACAACGTTTGTAACGTGGGAGAGTATTATGTGTACAACCTGTGGTTGTGGTCACCCCGATCAAGTCCGTATCGGCGCATTGCCCCATTCGCACCACCATTCACACGAACAAAGTGCGGTCAAATTACCGAACTTTTCACAATCACATTTTCATTCGACAGAACAAGACGAACATCAGAAACGGTTGCTTAAAGTCGAGCAGGACGTGTTGGGGAAAAATAACCGACTGGCGGAGATAAACCGTCAGTTTTTTGAAAAGAATCGTATTTTAACCTTAAATCTGGTTTCCAGCCCGGGTTCCGGCAAAACGACGCTATTAACCGCCACCTTAAACGCATTAAAAAATGACCGTACTTGTTACGTTATTGAAGGGGATCAGCAAACGGAAAACGACGCCGACCGCATCCGCGAAACCGGTGTGCCGGCAATTCAGGTGAATACGGGCAAAGGCTGCCATTTGGACGCTCAAATGATTGCCGAGGCGCTGATGAAATTGAAGCCGCAGGCGGATTCCGTGCTGTTTATCGAAAACGTCGGTAACTTGGTTTGTCCGTCCGAATTCGATTTGGGCGAAAAAGCCAAAGTGGTGATTTTGTCGGTGACGGAAGGCGAAGACAAACCGCTGAAATATCCGCATATGTTTGCCGCCTCCGGTTTGATGATTTTAAGCAAAATCGATCTGCTGCCGTATCTGAAATTCGATGTCGCCAAATGCATCGAAAATGCTAAACGCATTAATCCGAATATCGAGGTAATTCAACTTTCATCTACAACAGGTGAAGGTATGCAGGATTGGTTAGACTGGCTGGGCAGAAATTAATCATGCGATTTGTTGACGAATTCCGCGATCCGAAACTGGCGAAAAGCCTGGTGCGCCGGCTGCAAAAACTGATGGAAAAACTACCGCACTTTACGGCGGAAAACCCTTTGTATTTAATGGAAGTGTGCGGAGGGCATACCCATACCATCTTCAAATTCGGCTTGGATCGTTTGTTGCCGCCGTCCATTGAATTTATTCACGGTCCCGGTTGCCCGGTGTGCGTATTGCCGATGGGGCGCATTGATGTGTGTATCGAAATCGCGGAAAAACCGCATGTGATTTTCTGCACCTTCGGTGACGCTATGCGGGTGAAAGGCCGTAAAGGTTCCTTGCTGGAAGCCAAAGCGCGCGGAGCGGATGTTCGCATTGTTTATTCGCCGTTGGACGCTTTAACTCTGGCGCGCAATAATCCGGATAAACAAGTGGTGTTTTTCTCTTTGGGCTTTGAAACCACCATGCCGAGTGCGGCGGTAACGTTGCAACAGGCAAAAAAACAGAATGTGTCGAATTTCTTTGTGGTTTGCCAGAATATCACCATTGTTCCCACTTTGCGCAGCCTGCTGTTGCAGGAACAAATCAAAATAGACGGTTTTATCGCACCGGGGCATGTCAGCATGGTAATCGGCTCGCAGCCTTATCAAGCGTTGTGCGATCAATTCCATAAACCTTTTGTCATCACCGGATTTGAACCGCTGGATATTCTGCAGGCTATCGTGATGCTGGTGCAGCAATTTGCGGACGGGCGTTGCGAAATCGAAAATCAATATAAACGAATCGTGCATGAGAACGGCAATGGCTTGGCACAACGCGCCATGGCGGAAGTTTTCCGATTGAAAGCCCGCAGCGAATGGCGCGGCTTGGGCGAAATTGAAGAATCCGGCGTGGAACTGACACCGGCATATCAGCAATTTGATGCGGAAATCTATTTTAACAGCCGAGCGCAAAAAGTGGCGGACGATCCGAATTCCCGTTGCGGCGACGTGCTGACCGGCAAATGCAAACCCGCCGACTGCCCGTTATTCGGTACGAGTTGCAACCCCGATAACGCGTACGGCGCATTAATGGTGTCATCCGAAGGCGCTTGCGCCGCATATTATCAATACCGACGGGAATAAGCGAAATCCCCGATATGATGAGGCATGCTTTTCCGTATGCCTCAATGATTCCAATCTAGTCAAGCACAAAGAGATCTTTATGACTGATTTTATCACGATGGCGCACGGCAACGGCGGTGCGGCAATGCAAAAGCTGATTCGGGAATATTTTTTCGAAGCTTTTAACAATCCCATTCTTGTTCAAGGTGAAGACCAAGCCCGCATTCCGTTAAACGAGCTGACAAAGTGCGGTCAAAAATTAGCCTTTTCTACCGACAGTTTCGTGATCGATCCGATTTTTTTTCCCGGCGGCAATATCGGTAAATTAGCGGTTTGCGGTACGGCAAATGATGTGGCGGTGAGCGGAGCGGTGCCGAAATATTTATCCTGCGGATTTATTCTGGAAGAAGGGTTGCCTTTAAGCGAATTAAAAACCGTGATTCAAGCCATGGCGGAAACCTGCCGAAAAGCCGGCATTCAAGTGGTGACGGGCGACACCAAAGTGGTGCAGAAAGGGGCGGTGGATAAAATTTTTATTAACACCAGCGGTATCGGCGTGATTCCCGATCGGCTCGATTGGGGTGCGCATCGCATTGAACCAGGCGATCAAATTATCGTCAGCGGCACAATTGGCGATCACGGCGCAACGATTTTGAATTTGCGGGAAAATCTCGGTATTCAGTCGGAATTGCAAAGCGATTGCGCCGTATTGACGCCGTTAATCGACTTGCTTCGTCCCATAGACGGCGTGAAAGCCGTACGCGACGCCACCCGCGGCGGCGTGAATGCCGTTTTGCATGAATATGTGCAGGCTTGCGGGGTGGGCATGCTGATTGAAGAAGCGGCGTTACCGGTTCGCAGCGAAGTACGCGGCATTTGTGAAATTCTCGGGCTGGAAGCGTTGAATTTCGCCAATGAAGGCAAATTGGTGATTGTTGCCAAACCTGAAAAAACAGCGGAAATTCTGACCGCACTTCACAGCCATGAACTGGGCAAAAATGCCGCTGTTATCGGCACGGTGACGGAAGATAAAAAAGTGCGTTTGGCGGGTATTTTCGGACAAACCCGTTTACTGGATTTACCCGCTAACGAACCGCTACCGAGAATTTGTTAACATTCAGCTTAGCTCCACAATTACAAAAAATCTGCGCTCTGTCGTTGGTCAGTATGCCAATGCCGGAACGCAGATTGTCAAGTAAATGCAAAAAGTGCGGTTGGTTTTTTATCGTTTTTGCGATTATTTTGCCGGTGGGTCAGCCAGTTTTGCCACCGGATTAAGGAACACCAAAGGTTCGTCACCGATATTTTTTAAGGCGTGAGATTGTCCCGGACGGGCAATAGTGATATCGCCGGCTTCGACTTGCGTTTGTTTACCGTTTCCGTCGGTAAACAATCCTTTGCCGGAGATAATAATGTAAACATCTTCGTTGTCATTGTGTTTGTGTAACCCGATAGATGCGCCCTTCGGCAAGGTCAGCCAACCTATTTCTTTGAATGCGTCCTGAGCGTCCGTTTGGTGGCGGGTGAAAGCGAAATTGCCCAGCAGTTCGCCTTCGCCGCCGGCGGTTTTTTCACGGTTCCATTGCACCAAATCCGCTTTTTTATATACCTGAATACTGCGATCCACTTTTGCCTCCTTTGTATTGTCCGCCGAGGCGGAATATGTAAAACCGGCGGCAATGATTGCCGTTAAACATAAAGATATGTTCTTTTTCATCTAAGCCTCCTGTCGGCATTATTGCGAATCTGAATATTATTTAGTGTTGCGTTGAAGAGGAAAGTGCGGTCGGATTTTAGGGTGTTTTTTTCAAATTTTCGACATGTAATAAAAAAGAGTCGGTGAAATACCAACTCTTTTCCTGAATCGCTAACGCTCCGTTTTAAACAAACCGGAAGACCCTTCTGAGTAGTCCCGCGGTTGATGATCTTTATCAACAGAGGCGGTGGATTTATCGGAGTTCATAAAACTTTGCAGGAATAAACCTTTGTTTTTGGCGTTCGGCATTAATTCGTCGGAAGATTTCGCCAAATGACGGTAAATTTTCTGATAATCCTGCGCCAGCACTTTAAATAAATCGGCACTTTCCGCAAAGTGTTTCTCCAATAATTCTTCCTGTTTATGCAGAGCGGATTGCGCTTGCTGTAATTCTTTTTCGGTTTGCGCCTGTTTTTTCACAGAACCTTTGGTAAGGCGCAAAATGAAATAGGTGATGACAATTCCTACGCCAAGTCCGATGCCCGCCGCTTGCCACATTTCAGTTGTCCAGGTTTGCATAAATCACTCCTTTTTCTTTTTGTTTTATCATAGCGGGAAAATCGGCATTTGTCTTGTCTGACTTGTGCGTTATTTGCGGTAGATCACATTTCTGCAAAACGAAAAATAAAACGACCGCACTTTCACGGGCGTTTTCCGGAAAAGTGCGGTCGTTTTTTGACGAGTTTTTATTGCGCGTTTTTAATCAATGGGCGGGACGTATGTGCCGTCGGCGATGGTATCTTTAATGCGATTCGCTTCGGTTAATACTAAATCCAGCAATGTTTTTACGTTTTCTAGCGTTGCGATAGGGCTTAATGTCGTCATTTTGAGCGATTGTTTGTCGCCCACTTTGGTGACGCCGATATTGGCTTCACCGCGGGCAAACAGTTCGTCCGCTACGTTTTGATTCAATGCGTCCACAAATTCCGCCGGATAACCTTGCGGATTAACGCGGAACAGTACGGCGGCAAATTGAGTCGGCACCAGCATTTCCAAACCTTCGGCGGCATTGATGTATTGTTCCACCTGCTTAGTGAGTTTTACGCCGTGGTCGATCATGGACGCATATAAATCTTCGCCTAGGGCTTCCACCGTAAACCACAATTTCAAGGCGTCGAAACGGCGGGTGGTTTGCAGGGATTTAGACACCAGATTCGGCACGCCGTGTTGTTCGTCGTATTCGGAATTAAGGTAATCCGCTTTATAGTCGATAAAACGGTAATTTTCCGGATCTTTCAATAAAAACGCACCGCAGGAAATAGTTTGGAAAAAGTGCTTGTGAAAATCCAGCGTGACGGAATCCGTTAATTCGATGCCGTCTAGCAAATGACGGTATTCTTTCGATAACAGCAACGCACCGCCCCAAGCGGCATCTACATGCAACCAGGCTTGGTATTCGTCAGCCAGTTTGCGGATTGCTTTTAAATCGTCAATTGCGCCGGCATCGGTTGTGCCTGCGGTGGCGACGATGCAAGCAACGATTTTGCCTTCCGCTTTCAGTTGATTAAGCGTTTTTTCAAGCTCGACAATATCCATTTGCGCATTGGAATTGGTCGGAACGGTGACCACGGACTGAAACCCCATGCCCATCATCGCCATATTTTTTTGTACGGAAAAGTGCGCGTTTTCAGAACAGACGACTTTGACTTTTTTTAATGCGTCCGCCGGCAGGCCGTCACGCTGAATCGACCATTCCGTGCCGTCTTGGTTTTTCCAATGATTCGCCACTGCCCAGTCACGTGCCAGTAACACGCCCATCAGATTGGATTGCGTACCGCCCGAGGTGAATACGCCGGATGTTCCTTTGCCGTAACCGACTTTTTGGCGAAGCCAGTCGACTAAATGCTCTTCCATAATAGAGCCTGCCGGGCTTTGATCCCAGGAGTCCATGGATTGATTGGTGGCGTTGATCAACACTTCCGCGATTTGGCTGGTTACCATCGTCGGGCAGTGCAAATGCGCAAGGGAGTGAGGATGATGAACTTTCAAACTCGGATTCAGAAAGATTTCTACCAAATGGTCCAGTGATTTTTGCACGCCGGCACCGTTTTTACTCGGGTGAAAACCACCGATGGTTTCGCGTAATTCTTTAATAGAACCGCCGGTGTACATTTTTTCGTTTTTCAGCCAGTTAGAAACCGCGTTCACCGCGTCGTTCATTGCCGATTCATAATCGGCGATAGATTGCGGATCGTTACAAAAAAGCGCCTGTCTGTGTTTTGAAATATCTGCCATATTTTATTCCGTAGGGTGGGCTTGCTAGCCCACCATTTTTATATAGATTATTGGTGGGCAAGCATGCCCACCCTACAAGATTTATCTAGATTGTTGGCGGGCAGGTATGCCCATCCTACAAGCGGTTAAATTCCCCCAAAACTTTGCAGAATTCGACCGCACTTTTTATTAACCGCGTACCGCTTTTAACGCCTCCGCGACGGATTGTTTGAAACGTTTAATGAATTCTTCGCATTCGGATTGCGAGATATTCACCGCGCAAAGGATGCGCACGACGTTGCCGCTGCGTCCGCCGCGTTCTAACAATAATTTATTGTCGAAACAGGCTTTTTGAATCACGACGGCTAATTCGGCATCCTGCGGATAAGCGCCGGTGCTGTCGGCCGGTCGGCGTTCGTCCACAATGTCGATACCCATCATTAAACCGCGTCCGCGCACGTTACCGATGCAAGGGTAAGTTTTGCTTAATTCGCGTAGGGCGCGAGTTAAGTATTCGCCGCGTTCCTGTGCATTTTGCGCCAGATTTTCTTTACGCATGATTTTCAGGGAAGCATAACCCGTCGCCATGGCTAATTGGTTGCCGCGGAAGGTGCCGGTGTGACCGGCGGGCTGCCAGGCATCGAATTCTTTACGGATAGCCAAAACCGCTAACGGTAAGCTACCGCCGATAGCTTTGGACATTACCACGATATCCGGCTCGATACCGGCGTGTTCGAAGGCGAACATTTTGCCGCTGCGGCAGAAACCGGCCTGCACTTCGTCTACAATCATTAAAATACCGTGTTTTTTCGTGACTTCACGGACTTTTTGTAAGAACGAAATCGGTGCCGGCACTACGCCGCCTTCACCCTGAATAGCTTCTAAGATCACGGCTGCCGGTTTAACTACGCCGCTTTCGACGTCTTCAATGAAATTTTCAAAATAGCGTTCGACCGCTTTGGCACCCGCTTCGCCGCCGATACCGAACGGGCAACGGTATTCGTGGGGATAGGGCATAAATTGCACGCCCGGCATCAGATTTTGTACTGCGTTTTTCGCACCTAAATTACCGGTTAAGGATAATGCGCCGTGGGTCATGCCGTGGAAGCCGCCGGAAAAGGCGATGATATTGCCGCGACCGGTATAGGTTTTGGCTAACTTAATCGCCGCTTCGTTGGCGTCGGCGCCGGACGGACCGGTAAATTGTAAAAGATATTGATCTTTCGGGAAGAACGACAATAATTCTTCAGTGAAAGCGTCTTTTATCGGTGTGGTTAAATCCAGCGTATGCAGCGGTAAACCGCTGTCTAACACGTCTTTAATGGATTGCATTAATACCGGGTGATTATGCCCTAATGCCAATGTGCCTGCGCCGGCTAAAAAGTCGAGATATTCGTTTCCTTCAACATCCGTTACCCAGCAACCGTGCGCTTTGGCATAGGCAAAAGGTAGTTTGCGCGGATAACTGCGAACGTTGGATTCCATTGCATCTTGGCGATCTAAAAAATGTTGGTTGGAAGCAAGAACGGCTTGAATAGGCGTGGTAATTGTCATTTTCGAAATAAACCTTCTACGTGAGGTGAAAAAAATAAGTCGGGTGCCTTGCGGGAAGCCTGAGCTTTCCTATCCTGGAAGATAGGATGCCATGGGGCATTTGACTCGCTACTTATTAAAAAAAGCGTTTCAGCTTTTTTATCTTTCCCCAACAGGAATTAAGGACGTTGGATGAGATAGTCTCCAAAGTGCGGTCGAAATTTACCGCGTTTTGAAGTGGGCATATCATAACGATTTTTAAAGGAAAAGGAAGTGTTTTTTTGATCTTTATCGGCAGATAATCGGTGTGATTGGTAGCATAAGAATCAAATTAACCCTGTGTGATGTTATTTCGATCATTGTTTGTAATTTTGAAAAAACGTGAATTTTATGGAAAAACTACTTGCCAGCTTTTCCAATCCCTTATAAAATGCGCGGCGTACGCTTCGATGGTGGAATTGGTAGACACGCTGTCTTCAGGTGGCAGTGTCCTTAGGATGTGCGAGTTCGAGTCTCGCTCGAAGCACCAAATTCAAAACGTAAATAAGTCGCTCAATGGGCGGCTTTTTTTGTCGGATGCCGATTGAGAATATCGGGAGATTCATTTTTTCTCCGTCGATGTTTTTTGTTATTGCAACCGTTAAAAACTCAGTAAATTCCGACCGCACTTTTCCAATTTGTTCATTTTATGGCTAGCATTGGCGGGAAGTTTTATGTATAATCACGCGACCCTGTGAATGGTGCGGTTTTCCCACCGCCCATTATTTTGTCGAGATCACACTCGAAGGGGTGTTGATTAAGATCAATGGTTGTACTCGTGAGAGTACTGGGTATTAGTATTTAATATTGGTAATTAAATTAATGAAAACTTTTGTAGCAAAACCGGAAACAGTTAAACGTGACTGGTATGTAGTAGATGCGACAGGTAAAACGTTAGGTCGTTTGGCAACCGAATTAGCGCGTCGTCTTCGTGGTAAACATAAAGCAGAGTACACTCCGCACGTAGATACCGGTGATTACATCATCGTTATCAATGCGGATAAAGTTGCAGTGACGGGTCGTAAAGAAACCGATAAAGTTTACTACTGGCACACAGGCTATGTAGGTGGTATCAAACAAGCGACTTTTAAAGAAATGATTGCTCGCCGTCCGGAAGCAGTGATTGAGATTGCAGTTAAAGGTATGTTGCCGAAAGGTCCTTTAGGCCGTGCAATGTTCCGTAAACTGAAAGTATACGCAGGTGCACAACATGAACACACTGCGCAACAACCACAAGTTTTAGATATCTAATCACGGAGCAGAAAAATGACAGCAGCAAATCAAAACTACGGCACAGGTCGCCGCAAAAGCTCTTCAGCTCGTGTATTTATCAAACCGGGCAATGGTAAAATCACCATTAACCAACGTTCTTTAGAAGTGTACTTCGGTCGTGAAACTTCACGTATGATCGTTCGTCAGCCTTTAGAGTTGGTTGAATTAACTGATAAATTAGACCTTTACATCACAGTTAAAGGCGGTGGTATTTCAGGTCAGGCAGGTGCGATCCGTCACGGTATCACACGTGCATTAATGGAATATGACGAGTCTTTACGTCCGGCATTACGCGCAGCAGGTTTCGTCACCCGCGATGCTCGTCGTGTCGAACGTAAAAAAGTGGGTTTACACAAAGCCCGTCGTCGTCCGCAATACTCAAAACGTTAATTTTTTTATTGCGTTTATATTTCAAGAAATTGCAGTCGGAAGGCTGCAATTTTTTTGCTTTTTAAGTGGCGATAAACCTAAAAAAAGCTTAGAGAATTTGGAAATCGATTAGCAGTTTATGCTAAAATAGCAAGATATTTTTTAACTTAATTTCAGAACGGCCGAAAAGAGGCTGTTAACTTATTTGTATATCGTCAGCGGAGGAATAGATGACCAGTGCGGCAAATAAACGTTCAGTAATGACACTTTTTTCTAATAAATCGGATATTTATTGCCATCAGGTACGTATAGTTTTAGCAGAAAAAGGTGTTGCTTACGAAACGGAAAATGTCGATCCCCAAGCTGTATCTGAAGAATTAATGGAATTAAATCCTTACGGTTCGTTGCCAACATTAGTTGATCGCGATCTGGTACTTTATAATTCGCGCATTATTATGGAATATTTAGACGAACGTTTTCCTCATCCGCCGTTAATGCCGGTTTATCCGGTTGACCGCGGTAAAAAACGTTTGCTGATGATGCGTATTGAGCAGGATTGGTATCCTACGCTCGAAAAAGCGGAAAAAGGTACGGGAGCGGAACGTACGGAAGCGTTAAAACACCTAAAAGAGGAGTTTTTAGCCATTGCTCCGATTTTTAACCAATATTCATATTTTATGAACGACGAATTCGGTTTGGTTGACTGTTATATCGCGCCGTTGCTTTGGAAATTAAAAGAGTTAGGGGTGGAATTTACCGGCGCAGGCAGTAAAGCGTTGAAAGGTTATATGGAACGTATTTTTACCCGCGATTCTTTCATGCAGTCTATCGGTAGTGTGGCGCCGAAAAATTTAATGGATGATAAATAATGGAATTTAATTCTTCACCTAAGCGTCCTTATCTGTTGCGCGCTTATTACGATTGGGTGCTGGACAACGGCTTTACCCCTTATCTTGTGGTTGACGCCACTTATTACGGTGTAGATGTACCGCAGGAATATGTTAAAGACGGGCAGATCGTACTGAATCTTTCGGAAGGTGCGGTGGGTAATCTGGCATTAGGTAATGACGCGATTGAATTTAGTGCGCGTTTTCAAGGCATTTCCCGTAATTTATATATTCCGATGGGCGCGGCAATGGCCATTTACGCTCGTGAAAACGGTGACGGTGTAATGTTTGAACCCGAACCGGTTTATGATGAATTGGATAAAACGCAAATTCTACCGCAAAGAAGTGCGGCGGAAAAACAGAAAGAAAAATCTGCACCGAAAAAAACGTCATCGGGTAAGAAATCCGCCTCACATTTGCGTATCATCAAATAGTTTGATGCGATAAATTCAAATGAAAAAAGAGGGAGGAGGTTTCCTCCTTTTTTATGCGAACAATTGTTTCCAAAGCTGTTGAATAAATGACCGCACTTCCGTGAATTCGGCTGCGGGTACAACGCTTGGTTCGCCAAGCAAATTTAAATGATGAATTCGGTTGCGTAAAACGGTATAACAGTCTTTCAGATTCTCCGCCATATCCAGCGACATAATATTGTTACTTGCCATCACGTCAAAAATTCGTACGTTATCCGACCAATAAGCCAGATCGATATTTTGCGGCGCGTTAGCGAGAACAAGATATTGCGCGATGAATTCAATATCGGTAATACCGCCCGGATCGGTTTTAATATTGAAAAGGGTTTTATTCGTGTTTGCTAAATGTAAATACATTTTTTCACGCATTTCCCGCACATCGGTTTTGAGTTTATCCAAATCACGATTTGCGGACAACACGCCTTGCCGGATACGATCAAATTCACGGCGCATATTCGTTTCGCCGTAAACCGCACGGGCGCGAACCAGAGCTTGAGTTTCCCATGTCCAGGCATCATTATGCTGATAATGTTCGAATGCTTTCAATGAACTGCATAATATTCCGGCTTCACCGGAAGGGCGCAGACGCATATCCACTTCATAGAGAATTCCGGCACTGGTGTTCATGCTGAAAATGCTGACGATTTTTTGTGTCAGACGAAGATAGAACTGATTAATATCAATTTGTTTTCTGCCGCCGATCGTATAACCTTCGCTGGCATCGTACAGACAAACCAAATCCAAATCGGATTTATATCCTAATTCGATACCGCCGAGTTTGCCGTATCCGATCACCAAAAAACCTTTTTCACCTTCATTTAAATGTTCCGGAACGCCGAAGCGTGCCGTAATTTGTTGCCAAGCCAGATTGACTACTGCCGCAATAATGGCTTCCGCCAAATAAGTGAGGTGATCGCTGACTTTCATTACCGGTAATACGCCTAAAATATCCGCGGCGGCGACACGCAATAACGTGGTTTGTTTGAATTGACGCAGGGCGTTGATGTATTGTTCTTCGTCGTCTTCAGGCAGGCGTAATAAATATTGCTGTAATTCAGCCGGGTAATTTTCGAACGACGGCAGATTCAGCAAGGCTTTGCGATCTAACAACTCATCCAGTAAAATCGGATGACGCGCCATTTGTTCGGCAATCATTTGAGATTGTGAACAAAGTTCAATCAGTTGTTCTAAAGCTTGCGGATTTTCCTGTAATAATTCCAAATAAGTGGTACGGGTAACGATTTTCTCGACAATATTCAGAATTCGCGGCAGTAAAATAAGATAGGACGGATGCGCAAAAATTCGCGTCAGCAAATAGGGTAACCATTGAGTTAATACTTCTCGCCCGCGCGTGCCGATAGGGCGGTGCGCCAGGCTGTCTTTAAACCGAATCAATTTTTCACACACTTCGTTCATATCGCTTTCGGCAAGGTGATTTTCCGCCAGGATCGACATGATTTCATCGTTATCGATTTCCAGAAAATCCACCCAGCTGCTATTTTCTTCGCCGGATTCCGTTTCGTTCTCATCACCGATTAATTGGTCGAAAACCGACCGCACTTTTTGCTGCTGTTGCTGCAAAACGATGTAAAAACTTTGCCAGTCGTGAATGGGGTATCGCATAACGGCGGCTGATCGATTTTCGTCCCATTGGGTAAATTCCGCTGTGGCCGCAATCAGACGTTGGCGATTCAACTCTTCCGTCGGTAATAGTTGAGTTTGTTTATCATCGATTGCCTGCAAGACATTTTCCACCCGACGCAAGAACAAATAGGCTTGAGTTAAGTCTTGACGTTGTTGGAATGATAGCAGTTGCAGCTTTTCAATTTCGGGCAGCAGATTCAATAAGGCATGCTGTTGTAAGGTCACTTCTCTTCCGCCGCGAATCAGCTGGAAAACCTGTACGATAAACTCGATTTCGCGAATACCGCCGGCGCCTAATTTGATATTATCCACCAACCCGCGACGGCGAACTTCCCGCTCGATTTTACCTTTCATTTCCCGTAAAGATTGAATCACGCTGAAATCGATATAGCGACGATAAATAAACGGGCGAAGCATTTGGCGCAAAGCATGAACATTCGGATCTTTTTCATCCGCCCCCAGAATTCGGCCTTTGATCATCGCGTAACGTTCCCAATCCCGCCCTTGTTCCTGATAATAGGTTTCCATAGCGGCAAAACTCAGTGCCAGTGCGCCGCTGTCGCCGAAAGGACGAAGGCGCATATCCGTGCGGTAAACGAAACCGTCGGCAGTAAATTGATCTAACGCGTTAATTAAACGTTGTCCGAGACGGGTGAAAAACCGTTGGTTATCTACCGAACGGCGCGCGCCTTGGGTTTCCCCGTTTTCCGGATACGTGAAGATGAGATCGATATCGGAAGAAAAATTTAATTCGCAACCGCCTAGCTTGCCCATGCCTAAAATATAAAGCTGTTGCGGCTGACCGTTTTGATCCGTCGGTGTGCCCATTTCCTTGCAAGCTCGAATATAAAGCCAATCCCGTGCACCGATAATCAGGCTTTCCGCTAACTGAGACAAACGAATAAAAATTTCTTCTACGCTACCGAGATTCAGGGTTTGACACATACTGAGCTTCGTCATTTCACGATTGCGGAACCGACGTAAAAGCCGGTAAAGCTGTTCTTCCGTTTCCGCCTGCGCAAGCCGGATTGATAACCGTTCGGAATATTGTGTACAATCCGCCAAAGTCGGGATGGTCTGCCAGCATTCGGCTAAAAAGTGCGGTTGATTTTGCCATACTTTTGTCACGAAATCCGACATGGCGATACTTTGCAGGATAAGAGGGGTGTTGGCATGACGCGCGGCAAAATTTGCGGGAAAGCGTTCGGGAAATTGCGCTGTTAAAGTTGCGGCGAGTTGATTGAGCTGCGGTTCAAAAGCGGAAAGTGAAAGCATAGGCATTCCTTAAAAGCCAAAAGGATTGTTCGGGATTGTAGCGGATCGGAAAAGTGCGGTCAAAAAATCCCATGTTTTTTTATAAGTTGCAGATAATAAAAAAGCCTCAACCAGGATTGAGGCTCTGAAAAAGGTTACCCGATAACTTTCGGTAGATAACCCATATCGATTAAGAACGGTACGTTCATAATGAGCAAGCCGAGAATCAGCGCGAAGAACAGGGTGAGGTTGCCGCCTTTTACACGATAAGGCAAATCGGGATAGCGTTTACGCGCCAGCCAAGCCATCCCCACCGGCAATACTAAGCCGTAGAAAGTGAACATTTGACCGGCCAACGCCAACACGGCAAGGAAATCACGGTAGAATAAGGCAAAAAACAGGGTCGGCAGAAAAGTGAACATACCTAAGGCGACGCGTCCCGCCCGGATATTGATGCGTTTGAGTAAATCGTCTAAGCAGTCGAACAGCGCCAGTGCCACACCTAAAAATGACGTCGTTAAGGCGAATAATGAGAATAAACGCACGGACCAGCCGATCATTTCGCTACCGGTAATTTGGGTGACGGCAGTGACTAAACCGCCTAACGTCGGATCGTCATTTAAAATCTGCACAAACTCCGATTGACTCAGCACGCCGTGGGTCGCCATTTGCCATAAAATGTAGATGGACAGAGGTAACGCGGTGCCGCCTAAAATGGCAATGCGCAAGCGTTTAATGTCGCCTTCAAGGTAACTGTTGATACTTGGAATGACAACATGGAAACCGAACGAGGTGAAAAAATAAGGACTGGCGGAAATCAACAACGCTTTATCCAACGGCAGAGCCATCAGATTTTCCATAGTGACTTTAGGCAGCATAAAGAACAGTAATACCACTAACGCCGCTAATTTGGCAATGAACAGCATACGGGTTGCCAAATCCACTTTACCGGTGCCGGCAACGATAAAAATACCGAAGAAGACAGTGAAAATAACGGAAATTTCTTTGCCGTATGCCCGCAAAGAAGGCAGTACGGTTGAAATCAAATCGCTGCTCATTAAAACGTAAACCGTTAGAATGGCAAACATAAATACCACGAGCGCGATAGTCGCCAATGAGCGTCCGACCATGCCGAAATATTGTTCCGCCAGCGTAGCGATACCGGCGTCGCGACGTTCCGCTTTTTGATACACTTCTACAAAGAGCAACGCGCTGTAAGAAAGCAACGCCCAAAGAATCAATAAAAGCAATAACGTAAAACTGAAGCCCATGCCCGCCGATGTCAGCGGCATGGATACCATACCTGCGCCGATGGTGGTGCCGGCAACGATTAAGGCGCTGCCGAAAGTTTTATTACGCATAAAACGGTTCCTTATAGAATGTTAAAGTGCGGTTATTTTAACCGGAATTTTTTAAGTTGTAACCCCAAATTTACAGGCTTGGCAATAATCTTTGCCGGCAAACACAGCACAGCGAAGATAACTGCTGATAGCGCTATTTTTTTATGATAGAATCCAGCCCTAATTATCCCATTTGAGAACAAAGGACAGAATATGAAAATTTTAGAAGGTAAACTTGCCGCACCGGAAGCTAAAATTGCCGTAGTGGTTGCGCGTTTTAATCATTTCATCAACGATAGTTTAGTCGATGGTGCCGTTGATGCCTTAAAACGCGTGGGCGAAGTGAAGGACGAAAACATCACCTTGGTAAAAGTGCCGGGCGCATACGAATTACCGCTAGCGGTGCGTCGCTTGGCGGATACCCAAAAATTTGACGCAATCGTCGCGTTGGGTACGGTAATCCGCGGCGGCACGGCGCATTTTGAATACGTAGCGGGTGAAGCGAGCAGCGGATTGGGCAATGTTTCGTTGAACGCCGACATTCCGGTCGCATTCGGCGTGCTGACTACGGAAAACATCGAACAAGCCATTGAACGTGCCGGCACTAAAGCGGGCAACAAAGGCGCGGAAGCGGCAATGGTCGCGCTGGAAATGGTGAATCTGTTAAATCAAATCAAAGCGGCGTAAACATGGCAGAACAAAAGAAAAAAGTCTCACCTCGTCGTCGTGCGCGCGAATGTGCCGTTCAGGCATTATATTCTTGGGCGGTGTCCAACAATGACGCGACG
Source organism: Actinobacillus succinogenes 130Z (assembly GCF_000017245.1). Taxonomy (NCBI): domain Bacteria; kingdom Pseudomonadati; phylum Pseudomonadota; class Gammaproteobacteria; order Pasteurellales; family Pasteurellaceae; genus Actinobacillus; species Actinobacillus succinogenes. Next base: position 1,649,702 of record NC_009655.1, on the reverse strand, counting down.
GAAATCGAATTAAGTTTCATCACCGAACAGGATATGAAAGGGGTGGACACACCTTATTTTCGTAAATTATTCCGTAATACGGTCACTTACTTGGAATCGGTAGACGTCACAATCGCGCCGTTTTTAGACCGCACATCAGAGGAATTAACGCCTATCGAAAAAGCGGTGCTGCGCCTGGCGACTTACGAACTGAAATACGAACCGGACGTGCCTTATAAAGTTGCTATCAACGAAGCGATCGAACTGGCAAAAACCTTCGGCGCGGAAGACAGCCATAAATACATCAACGGTGTATTAGATAAAATCGCACCGGCTCTCGGACGCAAATAATTGATCTCTGTAGGTGGACTTGTAAGTCCACCGTTTTATTTTAAGCGTGAAGGATTTGTTTTAAACATAAACGGAAAAATCCGTGTTATTTAGTCAAAATTTTATGCACCTATCGAGCATAACCATTGAAAACCCGGTTGCTGGCGATTAGAATCGGGTTTTCGTCTTTTATGGGATTCGAGAAAATATGCCCTCAGAATTTAACCTTATTCATCAGTTTTTTGAGCAACCGCAAGCCGTGCAGCGGGCGGATGTGGTGTTGGCGATTGGTGACGATTGCGCGATGTTGACTGTTCCGCCGGAGAAAACGCTGGTGGTGACGACGGATACCATGGTGGAAAATTCGCATTTTTATCCGAATATTGCACCTTACGATTTGGGTTATAAAGCGGTGGCGACGAATTTGAGCGATTTAGCGGCGATGGGCGCGGAACCGGCTTGGATTTCCTTGGCGTTAACTTTACCGCAGGCGGATGAAGATTGGTTGGCGGAGTTTTCGCGAGGAATGTTCGAGCTGTTAAATGCACATCAAGTGCAGTTAATCGGCGGCGATACCACTGGCGGTGCCGTGACGAGCGTCACCATTACGGCGCACGGATTTGTGGAAAAATCCGCCGCACTTTGTCGCCATCAGGCGCAGGAAGGGGACGAGATTTATGTATCGGGTACATTGGGCGACGGGCTTGCCGGTTTTCATTTGCTTTCCGATTTGTTTCACGGACAAAAAAGTGCGGTCGATTTTGACGAAGATTTTTTAATTCGACGTAATCTTCATCCGACGCCGCGCATTCAATTAGGGCAAGCTTTGGCTCATCATCAAATTTCCCGTTGTGCGTTGGATTTATCGGACGGTTTAGCGGGGGATCTCGGACATATACTAGAACGAAGCCGTCTAAATGCAATAGTGGATTTGGAGGCGTTGCCTTGTTCCGATGCGCTGGTTCGTTGTTACGGGCGGGAACAGGCGGAGCGGTTAGCATTACAGGGAGGTGAGGATTATGAACTATGTTTCACTGTGCCGTCGGATAAAAAAGCGTTGCTGGCGCAATATTCTCATGAATTGGGGGTGTCTGTCACTTGCATCGGTCGCATGGTCGCCGCCAACGAAGAAAGACCTATTCAGTTCCGTCGGCAAGGCAAAAATGCGGAATTGCAAATTTCCAGCTTCGAACATTTTTCCTAAGCTATAACGTTGAATCGAAAATTTACGCGGATAGGCGTTTGAAAGGCTATCCGCTTTGTAGTAGTATGAAACGTAATGTTTTTCATTAAGGTTTGTTTATGAAAGATAAACAAACCCTAATATTTCTTATGACTGAATCTAATAATCCTTTATCACGTGTTCGTTTAACTAATCCCGTTCATTTTCTTGCATTGGGCTTTGGTTCCGGTTTAATTCATCCCGCCCCCGGCACTTGGGGCAGTGCGCTGGGAACGGTTATAGGCGTAATTTTATTGCAATTTTTAACGCCGATTTCTTTCTTAATTTTGACCGCACTTTCTTTTGTCGCCGGTTGTTATCTCTGCCAAAAAACGGCGGATGACATGGGCGTACACGATCCCGGTTCTATCGTGTGGGACGAATTTGTGGGCGTGTGGCTCTGTTTATCGGCAGTGCCTGTGTTGAATTGGTATTGGGGGGCGGCGGCTTTTGCGGTTTTCCGTTTTTTTGATATTTTAAAGCCTTATCCCATCAAAATTTTTGATCAAAAACTGGAAAACGGATTCGGTATTATGATCGATGATGTACTGGCGGCGGTTTATGCAGTAATCGTGTTACGATTGGCAGTCTGGTTGGTAATGTAATTTATGTGGGCAGTATTATTAGTGAATTTAGTGGGACTTGCCAGTCCCGGTCCGGATTTTTTTTATGTAAGTCGTAAAGCCGCAAGCGATACGACGCCTAATGCCATTGCCGGCGCGGCAGGAATCGGTATCGGTATTTGGTTTTGGGCGACCATCGCGATTTTCGGATTATCGGTATTGAATAATATTACGCCGTTATCCAGTTATATTATTATGTGCTTGGGCGGGACTTATTTGGCGTATTCCGGCATCAAAATGGTGCAAATCACAAAAAATACCCAGCTTCATATCAATGGCCACCATCATGAAAAAGCCACAAATTGGGTAAAAGAAATCGGCAAAGGGTTATTGATTAATTTGAGTAACGGTAAAGTGGTGGTGTTTTTTACCAGTGTGCTATCGGGTTTTGCCGCTAAGATTACGTCACCTTTGGAAAGTTATGCCGTGATTTTTTTGCTCGGAATTGAAACCTTTCTGTATTTTTGCCTGATTGCTTTTTTCTTTTCGCGTAAGTTAGTACGTGAATTTTATACAAAATATACCCGATATATCGATAATTTTGCCGGCTTGATTTTTTTGTTGTTCGGCGGCGATTTAATTTATCAGGGGATTGTTAATATTTTCAGTCATCTTTAATAAAAAGGAAACGCAACATGACATTAAGAATTGGTGTAGTTGGAGCGGGCGGTCGTATGGGACGCCAGCTTATTCAGGCGATACATGCCGCCGAAGGCGTAGAATTGAGTGCGGCATTTGAACGCAAAGGCTCTTCGTTAATCGGTTCCGATGCCGGTGAATTAGCGGGAATCGGTCATATCGGTGTGACGGTGGAAGAAAGTCTTACTGATCGTGCCGATAATTTTGACGTATTGATCGATTTTACCCGTCCGGAAGGTTCCCTTGAACATTTAGCCTGTTGTGCGGCAAAAGGCAAAAATGTGATTTTAGGCACTACCGGGTTTGATGACGCAGGTAAAGCGGCAATTAAAGCGGCGGCGGAGAAAATCGGGATCGTATTTGCCTCTAACTATAGCGTAGGCGTGAATTTGGTGTTCAAGCTGTTAGAAAAAGCGGCAAAAGTCATGGGCGATTATTGCGATATCGAAATTATCGAAGCCCATCATCGTCACAAAGTAGACGCACCTTCCGGAACGGCGTTATCTATGGGCGAACATATTGCCAAAACCCTGGGACGTGACTTGAAAACCCACGGCGTATTTTGCCGTGAAGGTATTACCGGCGAACGTAAACGTGATGAAATCGGTTTTTCCACCATTCGTGCGGCCGATGTCGTGGGTGAGCATACCGTTTGGTTCGCTGACATCGGCGAACGAGTGGAAATTGCGCATAAAGCGTCCAGTCGTATGACTTTTGCCAACGGTGCCGTGCGAGCGGCAAAATGGATTGCCGATAAAAAACAAGGTTTGTTTGATATGACGGATGTATTGGATTTAAATAACCTCTAACCGATTAAATAAAACGTTAAATTTTATTCAAACTCATACTGAGTTATGCTAAATTTATTTCGCTATTAAGGAAAATAGTCTAAGAACGACAAAAGGGAATGCCGCGTGTATTCCCTTTTTTATTTTTAACGAGCAAACACAGAGAATTCATATGGAAAGTTCAACTCCTATCCCAAAAGTTGAGGTGAAACTCAATTTTAAATGGCAGGGATTATTAATTGCCATTATTGTCGGCCTTGTCATTTGGGCGATTCCGACGCCTGAAGGATTAAGTACGAAAGCTTGGGGAATGCTGGCGTTATTCGTTGCAACTATTGTTGCTATTATCGCTAAAGCCATGCCGATGGGAGCGGCTACTTTGGTCGCATTAGTGATCAGCGGATTAACCGGATTAACGCCGCTTTCGGCCAAACAGGGTGATGTGGGTATGTTATCCGGTTTTTCTAACGGTACTATTTGGCTAATCGGTATTGCGATGTTTTTATCCCGTGCGGTGATTAAAACCGGGTTGGGTAAACGTATCGCTTTATATTTCGTCGCCCGTTTCGGTAAAAAAATGATGGGCGTGGCTTACGGTATAGCGCTTGCGGATGTGGTTATCGGTCCCGGTATTCCATCTGCATCTGCCCGTGGCGGAGGCATTATGTATCCGATTATGCAGTCCATCGCCGATGCTTATGATTCCAAACCCGGGTCGACGGCAAGACGGGCGGGGGCGTTTTTAGCTATTGCGGTTTCCCAGATCGATACCATTGTCTGTACCATGTTTTTAACCGCTATGGCGGGTAACCCGCTAATTGCGGAACTGGCTCAATCACAGGGCGTCACTATTTCATGGATGACATGGTTTTTAGGAGCTATCGTTCCGGGCATTGTCAGTTTAATCGTGCTGCCTTATTTTGTGTATCTTATCTATCCGCCTGAACTGAAAGATACACCGAAAATGGCGGAAATGGCGCGTAACGAACTGAAAAATATGGGACCGATGCGTAAAGCGGAATGGATTCTGGCTTTAGATTTTATTTTATTGTTATTCCTGTGGACGGTGGGGGATTTGGCTTTCCACATTTCCGCAACGGTTTCTGCATTTATCGGCTTGGTGATTTTGCTGTTAACCAATATTATGAGTTGGAAAAATATTGTATCGGAAACTACGGCATGGGACACTATGTTTTGGTTTGCGGTGTTGGTGATGATGGCGAATGCGTTAAATAAATACGGCGCTATCGCATGGATTTCAACCCATATCTCGTCATTTGTCGGGACATTGGATTGGCCGATTGCTTTTTCCGTTTTAGTGCTGGTGTACTTTTATACTCGTTACTTTTTCGCTTCTGCCATGGCACATATTTCCGCCATGTACTTAGCGTTCGTAGCCGCGGCTATTGCCGTAGGCACACCGCCGATGATTGCCGCAATCGGGTTGGGCTACACATCGACTTTATCCATGAGTTTGACGCAGTATGCGGGCGGTCCGGGGCCGGCATTATTCGGATCCGGTTATAATACGGCCGGTCAGTGGTGGGGTGTGAGTTTTGTGGTTTCGTTACTATCCTTAGCTATTTGGTTTGGTGTCGGCGGTACTTGGATGAAAGTATTGAGCTGGTGGTAAAAGGCTATAATTCCAATTCCACATCGGATTCTAACTGACAACAACAGAGTAGAATTTCACCAGGATTCATAAAGGCAAGGGGCGTTTCTTTATAGGACACCTTGCCTTTTTTGATCTTTGTTCGACAGGCGCCGCAATAACCTGAACGACATTGATATTCATGGCGCACATTATTTGCTTCCAGCGTCGCGAGCAAGGACGTACGATTGGAATGTGTAATAACCGAATCGGTTAGTGTTAAATGAACTCGATAGATTTTCATAATAGTTAAAAAGATCAAAGTGCGGTCGGAAAATCAAAAAATTTTCGACCGCACTTTTGTCAAATGGGATTACAGATCAAAATCGCCGAAATCGTCGGCATCCACTTTTGAGTCGATTTGCCCGACAAGATAAGAACTGACTTCCACTTCCTGCGGTGCGACTTGAACATTGTCAGACACCAACCAAGCGTTAATCCAAGGAATCGGGTTGGAACGCGCTTCGAACGGCAATGGCAAACCTACCGCCTGCATGCGGATATTAGTGATGTATTCTACATATTGAACCAAAATATCTTTATTTAAGCCGATCATGGAACCGTCTTTAAATAAATAATCTGCCCAGGCTTTTTCCTGTTCCGCTGCCGCCACAAATAAATCGTAGGCTTCCTGTTTGCATTCTTCCGCAATTTCGGCCATTTCCGGATCGTCCTGACCGGCGGCCATAATGTTCAGAATGTGTTGTGTACCGGTTAAGTGCAAGGCTTCGTCGCGTGCGATAAATTTAATAATTTTGGCGTTGCCTTCCATTAATTGGCGCTCGGCAAAGGCGAAAGAACAGGCGAACGACACATAGAAACGGATGGCCTCCAAGGCGTTAACGCTCATTAAACACAGGTATAAACGTTTTTTCAGATTGCGTAAAGTAACCGCGCATTCTTTGCCGTCAACCTGATAAGTGCCTTCACCGTATAAGCTGTAAAGTTGGCTGTCGCGAATTAAATCATCATAGTAAGCGGAAATATCTTTTGCCCGTTTGATGATTTCTTCATTAGTGACGATGTCATCAAACACAATGCTCGGATCATTCACAATATTGCGAATAATGTGAGTGTAGGAGCGGCTGTGAATCGTTTCGCTGAATGTCCAGGTTTCAATCCAGGTTTCCAATTCCGGAATTGAAACTAAAGGTAATAACGCCACATTCGGACTACGTCCTTGGATGGAATCCAATAAGGTTTGATATTTTAAGTTACTGATAAAAATGTGTTTTTCGTGATCAGGCAGTGCAGCGTAGTCGATGCGGTCTTGCGATACGTCCACTTCTTCCGGACGCCAAAAGAAGGAGAGTTGTTTTTCAATCAGTTTTTCAAAGGTTTCGTATTTTTGTTGGTCATAGCGTGCGACGTTGACGTTTTGCCCGAAAAACATGGGTTCGAGAAGTTGATCGTTTTTATTTTGGGAGAAAGTGGTATATGCCATGAGTTGTTGCCTTAAATTAGAAAAAATTTGTCCGAGTATTTTACTTGAGTTTTAATAAAATAGAAAGGCGAATGGATTCCATTCGCCTTAACGGATTAGAGATGAATAAATAAAAAACGATCAAAAATTCGACCGCACTTTTATGCCGTCAGACGTGCGTCGCCGCTTTCATTTCACGTGTAAATCGAGCTAATTCCTGCAAACAAGCAGGGTGGTTATCCAGATTTTTTTCAATAATTTTCACCGTGGCGGAACCGGATATCGCCCCGGACGTACCTAATGTTAAGGCTTGTTTAACCTGTTCCGGTCTGGCGATGCCGAATCCTTGCAAAATCGGCGCGGCATTATGGGCTTTTAACCGTTCGACTAACGTATCTAAATTTGCGGCATGAGATTGGTTTTCCGCACTGGTGACGCCTGCACGGGAAACCAAATAAGTATAACCTTCTGTGTGGCTTGCCACGCCGGCAACGGTTTTTTCATCGGCATTCGGCGGACAGATAAAGACCGGTTGAATTCCGTGTTTTTTCGCAGCAGTTACATAATCTTTACAGGCAAGCAACGGAATATCCGCCACCAATACGGCATCTACGCCCGCTTCCGCACATCGTTGGTAGAATTTATCGAGGGTTTGCGCATAAATTAAGTTGGCGCAAAGCAGCAAACTGATCGGAATTTCCGGATATTTTGACCGCACTTTTGCCAGTAATCGAAAGCTTTTCTCAGTACTGCAACCGGCATTTAATGCACGATTGTTGGCGGCTTGAATAACCGGACCGTCTAGCAATGGATCGGAGAACGGAAAACCCAGTTCCAGTGCATCGGCACCGTTATCCGCTAAGGTACAAATGATGTCGAAAGAACGGTCGAAATCGGGGTCGCAAAGGGTAACGAACGGAACGAAAGCACCTTCGTTTTTAGCTTGTAATTGAGCAAATAAGGTATCGAAACGGGACATTACAGTTCTCCTTTTGCGCGTAAAATTTTATCGACGGTAAAAATATCTTTATCGCCGCGACCGGATAAATTCACCACCAACAGTTGTTCTTTCTCGGGATTTGATTTTATCATTTTCAGTGCTTGCGCCAAGGCATGGGAACTTTCCAATGCCGGAATAATGCCTTCGTGTTTGGCTAATTCCTTGAATGCGGCAAGGGCTTCGTCATCGGTAATGCTTGGGTATTCGGCCCGCCCGATGGAATTCAGATAGGCATGTTGAGGCCCGACGGAAGGGAAGTCAAGCCCTGCGGAAATACTGTAAGATTCTTCAATTTGTCCGTCCTCGGTCTGCATAATCGGGGATTTCATACCGAAATAAATACCGGTTTTACCATGTTTCAGCGGCGCACCGTGTTCGCCGGTTTCAATACCTTTTCCTGCCGGTTCTACGCCGATTAACCGTACATTAGTTTCATCAATGAAATCGGTAAACATGCCGATGGCATTCGAACCGCCGCCTACTGCGGCAATTACAGCATCAGGCAGGCATCCTTCTTTTTCAAGAATCTGACGTTTAGTTTCTTCTCCGATCATTTTTTGGAATTCGCGTACAATGGTAGGAAAAGGATGCGGACCTGCCGCCGTTCCCAGTAAATAATGGGTGTTTTCGTAATTGGCGGACCAATCTCGCATAGCTTCACAGCAGGCATCTTTTAACGAACAGGAACCTTTTTCTACGGGAACCACTTCGGTTCCCATTAAACGCATACGAAACACATTCGGTGATTGACGTTCCACATCTTTTGAACCCATGTATACGCGACAAGGCATATCCAACATGGCGCAGGCGAGCGCTGTAGCAACACCGTGCTGACCTGCACCGGTTTCCGCAATAATGCGTGTTTTTCCCATGCGTTTGGCAAGTAAAATTTGCCCAAGTACCTGATTTGTTTTATGAGCGCCGCCGTGCAGTAAGTCTTCTCGTTTGAGATACAGTTTAGTTTTCGTGCCTTTAGTGAGGTTACGACAGAGTGTCAACGCTGTGGGGCGACCAGCATAATTTTTAAGTAAATCTTGAAATTCTTGTTGAAAATCCGGATCGTTTCGGGCTTCCACGAATGCTTTTTCTAATTGTTGTAATACAGGAACTAAAATTTCCGGCACATACATGCCCCCGAATTCACCAAAATAAGGATTTAAAATAGTGTCCGACATAACTCTTCCTTTGTGTAAAAGATTATGCCGATCATACTAGTTAACTAGTACAAAAAAGTAAAGGAGTTTTTGATAAATTTGCATAAAATAAATTTGATTTTTCAGGGTTCTGTTTTACATATTTGAATGTCGCTTTTCAATATGCCTGTCCCTTTTATCGTAAATATGCCCCGATATTGTGATGTGGATCACAAAAATGAAATTTTGTTTCATTAAAAGTAATTTTAATTAAAAATAAATGAAACTGAATTTTAATATTTAATTGTTTTTTTAATTAAATCAATGGGTTAATTTTTGTTTTAAAAATTTAATTAATTGATGTTTTTTTTAAAAATGTGATTTCGATCACATTTTAAAACCATATTTCAATTTTATAACATATTGATATTTAAGGACTTTTGTGTTTTCGTGAAATTTGACATATTTAAAGTTTCTTTTTAAATTCAGTGCACGTTCATGGGATATCAATTTGTTTAAACAACCTAAGGTGGGCTAAGTATGAAAAAAACACTCCTTACAGTAGTAACGGTAGCGGCATGTTATTCAAATGTTGTAGGTGCTGCCACGATATATAACAGTGACGGTGCAAAACTTAATTTAGACGGCAGGGCATCATTTGAATTAATTAATCGAACAAACAAAAGAACGGATCTTATCGACCGAGGATCACGGGTGAGAATTCATGGTTATCAAGATATTGGCGGTGGCTTTAAAGCATTAGCGAATCTTGAAATTCGATTTACCAAAGACGGTGATATCGGTAATCAAATATATACCAAACGTTTATATGGCGGTTTTCAACATCAATATGGTACGTTGACATTTGGTAAACAGGCTTTATTAGGGGACAGCATCGGTTATTCTAACTTTACTTATGAATTAGGTAAAATCACTATGATGCCTAAAGACGGAGATAAAGCGGTTCGTCTATTAACCAGTGATTTTTATGGTTTCCGTTTCGGTGCCGACTATATATTCGGTACGGCAACGAAATATGATGACGACGGTCGTGAATTAGCCGATAAAAACCAAGGTTATGAGGCAGCTATTTTTTACAATAATAAATTCTCCGGTATCAATGTTAAAGGCGCTTTGGGTTACGCACAGCAAAAAAGCGGAACTTTAGCCAAAGATGAATATGATAAAAAATCTATCAGTACTTCATTGCAATTGGCTTATGAGAAAGTTGCTGTGGGATTTGACTGGACCAGAGGTAAATCGCCCGAAGGTAAAAAAGACTTTAAATTCCGTGTCGGTAACAGTAAATTTGAAAAACTTAATTTATTTGAAGTCGGGACTAAATATTCCGTTACCGATAAAAATAACGTATATGCCGAATATCTATGGGGAGTAGGTGAAATTGCGGGCAAGGAGGATAGTAAATACAGAGGTTGGTTTTTGGGGGCGGATCACCAATTTAATAAACGTGTTATTACGTATTTAGAAGGTGGTTCTTTCAAAACCAAACAATCCGGTAATACGATTGAAAAAGAAAAACGTATTGCTCTGGGACTACGTGTGTACTTCTGATTTTAGCGCAGATATTAATAAAACCGCATAAAAAAATGATCTGACGCCGAAAAGTTAGACTATTATTTGAAGGGCTGTTTCCTATATTCAATAGGGTTCAGTCCTTTTAATTTTAACCATATCCGTTCTTCATTAAAATAACGGATATAGTCGTGAATGTATGGTTATATTATTGTCATAAAAAATCTGCACCTTAATCAGTTGGTGGTTTAGTCCAACTTTTGGGGGCAGATTAAAATTGCGGTTTTTTTATATCTGAATCAATCATTATTCTACCGGTAGAATAGCCGGATAATCATGATAACCTAGTTGTTCCGAAATGTTTTTACCGGCCGTTTGTAACAAATTTACTAAGTAGGGTAATTTTTCTTCTTCAAAACGGATAGTCGGAATCGAAATAGAAAGACCGGCGATAATTCGTCCAAAACGATTATAAATTGGCGCCCCGATACAACGTAAACCGGGTTCTTGTTCTTCATTATCTTCGGCGTAGTGCTGCTGACGGACTGTTTCTATCTCCCGAATAAGCTGGGTGATATTTTCTAGTGTTTTATCCGTATGTTTGACAAACGTAACATCGGCTAATAAGGATTTTATTTCTTTATCGCTGAATCCGGAAAGTAATACTTTACCTATTGCCGTACTATAAGTTGGGTTTCTGCGTCCAATGCGGGAATACATTCTTAGGTTATAACTGGAGTCAATTTTATGTAGATAGATAATTTCAGAACCGTCTAATGTTCCTAAATGTAGCGTTTCATTAGTTTGTTTGGAGATATAGGACATTTCCTGATTGGCTAAAGCAATGATATCGACATATTCTAACGCTTTGGCACCAACTTCAAAGAGTTTTAACGTTAGGCTATATTTTTCTGTTTCCCCTTCTTGTGTAACGAATCCTAGTATTTTCATGGTTTGTAAAAAACGGTAAGTAGTACTTTTGGACATCATAAGACGCTGGGCAAGTTCCGTAATGCCTATTTCTTTTTGTTCTGCGAGGGCTTCGATGATACCAAAAACTTTTAGTACGGAAGAGACCGCTTCGGGCTGGTTTCCTTTTTCCATAATAATTTTCCCTATTGTTTGTATGCTAATGTTCAATAATCAGTCCTCTACATCATACCACAAATAATAATGTTTAAAAAATGTATCTATATTATATCTGATTAAAATTGAAATTGTATTTCAGAAATATTGCAAAATATTTTTATTGTATTATAATGCAGTCAAACAAAGGCAAAAGTTATGTTGTTTATAACTTTAATATTCATATTCTATATAGGAGAATTTATATGAATTTATTTGATTTAACAGGAAAGGTTGCGCTTGTAACCGGTTGTAATACCGGTTTAGGACAAGGCATGGCTTTGGGCTTGGCTCAGTCCGGTTGTGATATCGTCGGAATTAACCTTGTTGAACCTTTGGAAACCAAGGAAAAAATCGAAGCTACGGGGCGTAAGTTTGTTAATATCGAAGCGAATTTGATGAAACAAGAAGGGCTTGCCGACATCGTAGAAAAAGCAGTAGGTGTTTTTGGTAAAATTGATATTTTAGTAAATAATGCCGGTATTATCCGTCGTGAAGATGCTATTGATTTTTCCGAACAAAACTGGGACGACGTAATTAATATTAATTTAAAAACGGTATTCTTTCTTTCTCAACTTGTAGCTAAACAATTTATTGCCCAAGGTCATGGCGGTAAAATCATTAACGTGGCATCAATGCTTTCTTTCCAAGGCGGTATTCGTGTGCCTTCGTATACGGCATCAAAAAGTGCGATTATGGGAATAACTCGGGCAATGGCAAACGAGTGGGCAAAATACAATATTAATGTAAATGCCGTCGCACCGGGCTATATGGCAACGGATAATACAGCGGCATTGCGTGCGGATGAAACCCGCAGCAAAGAAATTTTAGATCGTATTCCGGCAGGCCGTTGGGGTACGCCGAGTGATTTAGTGGGACCTTGCGTATTTCTGGCTTCCGCAGCCGGTGATTATGTAAACGGTTATACCGTCGCGGTTGACGGCGGTTGGTTAGCGCGTTAATCGAATTAAAAGAATTTATTATTTAAATAAGGAAATCAGTATGAAAATTGCATTAATGATGGAAAACAGCCAAGCGGCAAAAAATGCCGTAGTGTTAAAAGAGCTGAAAGATGTTGTGGATTCTAAAGGTTATTCGGTATTTAATGTCGGAATGGCTAATGAAAACGACCATCACTTAACTTATATTCATTTAGGTATTATGGCAAGTATTTTGCTTAACTCTAAAGCCGTGGACTTTGTGGTAACCGGCTGCGGCACAGGACAGGGGGCAATGATGTCGCTTAATTTACATCCCGGTGTTGTATGCGGATATTGCCTTGATCCGGCGGATGCGTTTTTATTCTGTCAGATTAATAACGGTAATGCGCTTGCTTTGGCCTTTGCCAAAGGTTTTGGCTGGGGCGCCGAATTAAACGTTCGCTACATGTTTGAAAAAGCTTTTACCGGCATTCGCGGTGAAGGTTATCCGGTTGACCGCAAAGAACCGCAGGTACGTAATGCGGGTATTTTGAATGAAGTGAAAAAAGCGGTAGCGAAAGATAATTACTTGGACACTTTACGTGCAATTGACCCTGAATTGGTGAAAACTGCAGTCAGCGGCGAACGTTTCCAACAATGTTTCTTCGAAAATTGTCAGGATAAAGAAATCGAAGCCTTTGTTCGTGAAGTATTAGCAAGATAGCAACCATATTAAACCTACTTAGTTGTTCTAAGTAGGTTTAATCCAATTGAGGCTTGATAATGAAAAAAATAGCGATTTTGGGCGAATGTATGATTGAGCTGAACGGTAAACCTTTTGGTCAAATGCGTCAAACTTACGGAGGTGATACCCTAAATACGGCAACCTATTTAGCCCGCGTTACTCGAAAGGATCAAGTTGACATTTCTTATGTATCGGTGCTAGGCAAGGATAATCTGAGTTTAGCTATGTTGGCGCATTGGCAGGACGACGGCATTAACACAGATTGTGTTTTGTTAGACCAAAAACGCCAGCCGGGATTATATTTAATTCAGTTGGATGATAAGGGCGAACGGACGTTCCTTTATTGGCGGAGTCAATCGGCAGCCCGTTATTTATTGCAGCATGAAGGTTATGCTGAAGTACTGACGAAATTAGCAACGGTGGATATGATTTATCTAAGCGGAATTTCGCTTGCAATTTTGCCGGAAAATGACCGCACTTTGTTGATTAAACAACTCAAGAATCTGAAAAAGACGGGAGTAAAAATTGCGTTTGACAGCAATTATCGTCCGGCATTATGGGATAATCTTCAGCAAACACAAGCTTGTTATCAAGCCCTATTATCTTTAGTGGATTTAGCCTTGGTGACTTTTGATGACGAGCAATCCTTGTGGCAGGATGAAAACGTCCAACAGACAATTTCTCGTTTAGCTGGATTGGGTATTGATACTATTGTAGTGAAATCAGGTGAAGATGGTGCCGTTTTTTATCATAATGGTGAAACACAACAAGTTGTTACTGAAATTGTACGACAAGTTGTGGATACAACATCGGCAGGCGATGCTTTTAATGCTGGCTTTTTAAACGGTTATTTGCAGCAAAAATCTTTGTTTGAGAGCTGCCAACGAGGAAATAAACTTGCCGGTATAGTGATTCAGCATAAAGGCGCTATCATTGACAAAGAGGCAACTAAACATTTAATTCGGGAATTTAATTAAGGAATCATTATGGCTTATACGACAACCCAAATTATCGAAAAACTGAGAACGTTAAAAATTATTCCTGTTATTGCTCTAGATGATGCGGAAGATATTTTACCCTTAGCCGCTACTTTAGCTAAAAACGGATTGCCTGTCGTGGAAATTACTTTTCGGTCTGTCGCAGCTGAAGATGCTATTCGGTTATTGCGTAAAAATAACCCTGATATTTTAATTGCTGCCGGCACGGTACTTACGCCGGATCAAGTAGTTAGAGCCAAAAACGCCGGTGCGGATTGTATTGTAACTCCAGGATTTAACCCTAATATTGTACATTTATGCCAGGAATTGAATATTCCGATTATACCGGGTGTAAATAATCCGATGGCAATCGAAGGAGCCTTGGAACTGGGTATTACAACAGTAAAATTCTTCCCAGCTGAAGCCTCTGGCGGGGTAAATATGATTAAGGCGTTATTAGGTCCTTATCAGCAATTACAAATTATGCCTACCGGCGGAATTAATATAAACAATATTCAAGATTATCTGACCATACCGAATGTTGTTGCCTGTGGAGGTTCGTGGTTTGTAGAGAAATCATTAATTGCGAACAAACGATGGGATGAAATTGGTCATTTAGTTCGTGATGTACTGTCGTTGGTTAAATAGGGGAACAGAAAATGTTTGTTTATAATTGCGAAATACCATTAGAAGATCTTGGCGGCGGTGTGCAACGTAAAATTCTTGCATACAGTGAAAATATTATGTCTGTTGAAGTTCACTTTGAGCAGGGTGCAATAGGTGCATTGCATAGTCATCCGCATGAGCAATTAACATACGTATTATCCGGTAGTTTTGAATTTACTATCGGCGATGAAACAAAAATTGTTAATGCAGGAGACGTACTTTATAAGCAACCGAATGTAGTACACGGATGTGTGTGTTTGGAAAAAGGTGTGCTGCTTGATACTTTTACACCTATGAGAAAAGATTTTATTAAATAAATTTTCATTTGCATATATTTTTTGAGCACTACTTTTATGGTTGATTATGTACATAAAAGTCTTTGGGACAATCATTTTAATGATTTGTCCCATTTTTATGATTTTTAAAAGGTAGCCAACGATATCTTCCTTGTTGTTATATCCACATGTAAAACTTCTCGTCTACATTATTAAAATAATGTTTCAAAATAAGATCTCGATCACGTTTTTATAAATAAAATTGTGTTATATTATTCAATATTCATTAAACAAGAAAAGTAATCCTCTAGATTTAAGGAGAACATTATGACAAATAAAAATTTGGCAACACTTTTTTATTTAACATTATTTTCAGCATCAAGCATGGCGGCAACGATTAACCCAAATGAGCTTATTTGGAAAAGCGTAGCATTCGGACAGTCAACGGATCTTAATTTTGGTTCGACTATTTTGCCGGAAAAAGTCGGTATAAATAAAACGACGGTTAATGGCCACCCCGTTCAGGAAGGAGCGTTAGCATCTAAATTTACTATTGAAAGTCGAGGTGGTAAATTGGCAAACTCCCATGAAGGCGTCACTTACTATTATACGGAATTACCAATTAATACCAATTTTATTATTTCAGCCGACGTACATTTGGAACAATTAGGACCGGAAACAGGAGCAAAACCAAATAGACAGGAAGGTGCCGGTATTATGGTACGTGATATTGTAGGTAAACCTCGTGCCGAACCCCAATCTATAGGATACGAAGAATTTCCGGCTGCTTCAAATATGGTAATGAATTTATTACGCAGTAATACTAGGGCGCATAACGGTAAAATTAATATTAATGCCTCTTATCGAGAAGGTATCAAGGATCCTTGGGGAACGGCAGGTAATAGATTGGTAAGAGAAGACTATTCGGAAGGTATTGATTTTGAAAATAAAGTTATTCATTTAACGCTTGAGAAAAATGAACAGGGTTTTGTGATGAGTTACAAGCAGAATGGTAAGGAGTATAAGAAAACATTAGATAAAGTGAATCCGGGGATCCTGGCGAATCAGAATGCGGATACGCAATATTTAGGGTTCTTTGCTTCCCGTAATGCAAAAATAACCGTGGAAAATGTTGATTTAAAACTTACCGATGGAAAAAAAGTAGAGGCGGCGAAATTTACTTCAAACCCTATGCCTTTAGTGGTGAATATCGAATCTTCTACTAAGACAATTGACGATGATTATGTCTTTCAGGCGAGAGCAAATTATGACGGAGCTTTTATTTTACGGCAAGGAAATAAAACATTATTTAAATCACCGGTTATAAAAGCAGGCGAATATGTTCAACATAAAATAAAGCTCAATCAACATAAAACGGATTTAAATGTACGGTTTGTACCGGAAAATAAATTAAAAGAAAACGGATTTGAGCAAAGTTTCAGTATCGAAAAATATCAGTTAAAAAATCCAAAACTATTATATGTTGCAACAAACGGTAGTATCGAGGGTGACGGCTCAATAGAAAAACCATTGAATTTAACTACCGCACTTGAATTATTACCTCCGGGTGGAACGATTCAACTGCAACCGGGTGAATACGCTTCCGTGACGCTTGATACGACTATGAGCGGATTAAAAGGTTTACCTAAAACCTTAAAAGGCGTCGAAGGAAAAGTTAAATTTGTCGGTGAAGTTCTGCATCAAGCAAGTTTCTGGAATGTAGAAAATATTGAAGTGGCGGGTGCAAGTCTAATTGTTCAAGGGAGTCATAATAATTTTAGTCATATTATTACTCACGATGCGCCGGATACAGGTTTTCAAATTACTTCACCTGAAAAAATCGGTAGACCATTATGGGCAAGTTATAATGTAGTCACGGACAGTATCAGTTTTAACAATATGGATGAGTCACAAATTAACGCTGACGGTTTTGCGGCTAAAATGCGAATCGGCGACGGTAATACCTTTATTCGTTGTATTTCTCACCATAACATAGATGATGGCTGGGATTTATTTAATAAAGTGGAAGACGGTCCGAATGGCGTAGTCACAATTGAAGATTCGATTTCTTTTATGAATGGACAGACATTGAAATTAACGAGTAAAAGTGCATCTATAGGTAATGGGTTTAAATTGGGCGGTGAAGGTCTACCTGTTAACCATGTTATTAAAAACAGCATTTCTTTCCGTAATAACATGGATGGCTTTACCGATAATTTTAATCCGGGTACTTTCACTGTCGAGAACAATGTATCAATCGATAATAAACGATTTAATTATCTGTTCAGAAAGAGCCCGTATGAAAACGGACCTAAGCAAGGTATTTTCAATAATAATCGCTCATTCAGATTTCATCAGGAAAGTAAATATATTGATGTAGTTAATGGTAGCATATTGAATAATAATGAATTTTTAACAACATCAGCAATGACTGAAGCAAAATCGGAAGTATTAAAAAAATTGCAAAAATTAACTGATGTAAAATTTTCTGAGGATAATTCGGGATTGGAGGAAGTGAAGAAAATTCAGGCACTGTTACGCTCACTTTAGTTAAAATTATGAGAAACAGCACATTTATGAATGTGCTGTTTTTTTGTTGATTTTTAATTAATAAAAAGCAGTTTTATTTTATAAAATATTTTATCATTAAAAATAAAATTTTGTTTCAAAAATAGATCTAGATCACATTAATTATTTTTTCACTATGTTAAATTACCCCCATAGTTAAAACAGATTGGAGAAAAATTATGAATATTGATTATCTTGTTATGGCTGGTTATTTTGCATTAATCATTACAATCAGCTTATTGTTTAAAAAAATGGCAAGTAATAGTACAAGCGATTATTTCCGAGGCGGCGGTAAAATGCTTTGGTGGATGGTCGGAGGAACAGCTTTTATGACGCAATTTTCCGCATGGACATTTACCGGTGCGGCAGGTAAAGCGTTCAATGACGGCTTATCCGTAATCGCCGTATTCGTCGGTAATATGGTTGCTTATGCCTGCGCCTATTGGTATTTCGCAAGACGGTTTAGACAAATGCGTGTAGATACGCCGACAGAAGCGGTTGGTCGTCGTTTTGGAAAAAGCAATGAACAATTTTTTACTTGGGTAATTATTCCGCTTAGTGTCATTAATGCCGGTGTGTGGTTAAACGGGTTGTCCGTGTTTGCTTCAGCGGTATTTGATGCGGATATTACTATGACGATTTATGTAACTGGTATTTCAGTATTATTGATTTCGTTATTAAGCGGTGCATGGGGTGTCGTCGCATCGGATTTCGTGCAAATGCTCGTCGTTGCGGTTATTTCTGTTGCTTGCGCTATTGTCGGTTTAGTAGTTATTGGCGGTCCGAGTGAAATCATTAATCGTTTTCCGGGTGGTTTTGTGACCGGTCCGGATATGAATTATCCGCTTATTTTAATTTGTACCTTCCTTTTCTTTATCGTTAAACAACTGCAAAGTATCAATAATATGCAAGACTCTTATCGTTTTTTAAATGCGAAAGATTCTAAAAATGCAAGTAAAGCAGCAATCTTTGCGTTGTTATTAATGCTTATCGGTACAATTATTTGGTTTATTCCACCTTGGGTAACGGCAATTATTTATCCTGAAGCCCCGTCTCTTTATCCGCAATTAGGTAAAAAAGCATCGGATGCGGTCTATCTTGTCTTTGCTAAAAATGTCATGCCGGCCGGTACCATCGGCTTACTGATGGCGGGTTTATTTGCCGCGACAATGTCTTCTATGGACTCTGCTTTAAACCGTAACTCAGGTGTATTTGTTCGCAGTTTCTATGCTCCGATAGTGCGCAAAGGGAAAGCGGACGACAAAGAATTATTACGTACCGGTCAAATCGTATGTGTAATTAACGGTATCTTAGTTATCTTAATGGCACAATTCTTTAATTCCTTAAAACACTTAAGTTTGTTTGATTTAATGATGCAGGTTGCGACCTTATTACAATCACCTATTTTAGTACCGCTATTCTTGGGTATTATTATCCGTAAGACACCAAAATGGGCACCTTGGGCAACGGTATTATTCGGCATGTTTGTGTCATGGTCTGTGGTAAAAATCTTTACGCCGGAATATGTAGCAGGTTGGTTTGGTGTTGATGATCTCACTAAACGCGAAATTTCCGAATTAAAAGTAATTATTACTATTGCGGCACATCTAATTTTCACTGCGGGATTCTTCTGCTTAACCGCATTATTTTATAATGAAGCGAAGGATGATAATAAACAAAGAAGAATGGCATTTTTTAAAGATGTAGATACCGAATGTATCGCTGAAGAAGGTCAAGATGAGATAGACCGTTTGCAACGTAAAAAACTAAGCATTTTAGTTATGTTAATGGCGGCAGGCCTTCTGCTGATGATTATTATTCCTAATCCGCTGTGGGGCAGAGCGTTATTTGCCTGCTGTTCATTGGCCATTTTTGCGGTGGGCTACGGTCTTAAGCGAAGTGCGGAAATATAAAGAATTAATTTAACTTATTGCAATAAATGGGACGTTCCCGTTTATTGCTTTATCTTGATAAACGGAGACTTGTAATTATGGCTAAAGGAAAAAAGATTCAATTGACTTTTGAATCGTTTGTCGATTCAGATACCAATGTAAAAGTTACGCGATTGACACCTAAAGAGGTGATCTGTCATCGTAACTATTTTTATCAAAAATGTTTCACCCAAGACGGTAACAAATTACTGTTTGCTGGGGATTTTGACGGTAATCGCAATTACTATTTACTCGATCTCCAGACTCAGGAAGCTACTCAATTGACCGAGGGAAAAGGGGATAATACATTCGGCGGTTTTATTTCTCATGACGATAAATCTTTTTTCTATGTAAAAAATGAATCAAGTTTGCGTAAAGTTAATTTAGAAACTTTGGAAGAAAAAGTGATTTATACTGTTGACGAGAATTGGAAAGGTTATGGCACATGGGTAGCGAATTCTGATTGTACGAAATTAGTAGGTATTGAAATATTAAAATCCTGCTGGCAGCCATTAACGGATTGGGATAAGTTTAAAGCCTTCTATCATACAAATCCGACCTGTCGGTTGATTAAAGTTGATATTTTAACCGGTGAGTTAGAGGTCGTTCTTCAAGATAATGCTTGGTTAGGGCACCCTACTTATCGTCCGTTTGACGATAGTATCATCGGTTTTTGTCATGAAGGACCGCATGATTTAGTAGATGCCAGAATGTGGTTTGTTAATGAAGACGGTACGAATGTCCGTAAAGCCAAAGAACATCAGACAGGTGAATCTTGTACGCATGAATTTTGGGTACCTGACGGTTCAAAAATGATTTATGTTTCTTATTTTAAAGACCAGACTGAACGTGTGATTTATAGTATCGATCCGAACACTTTGGAAAATACAAGATTAATTACGATGCCGCCTTGTTCTCATCTTATGAGTAATTTTAATGGGAATTTATTGGTCGGTGACGGTTGTGATTCGCCTGTGGATGTAGCGGATAGCGATAGTTATAATATTGAAAATGATCCTTTTTTATATTTATTCGATATTGGAAAACAACGTATTACTAAGTTGGCGAAACATAGTTCATCCTGGAAAGTACTTGACGGTGATCGTCAAATCACTCATCCGCATCCTTCATTTACCCCAGATGATTCAGCGGTTTTATTTGGCAGTGATTTTGAAGGAAAACCGGCGATTTATCTTGCGGATATTAGCGCTTTAGAAGCGTAATGGAATCATAAATTTTTGTGTACTGTCTGGTGTAGTCGCATGTGTGGTGTTAAGTTTGCGGCTTTACCTTATCCCTGATAGTTAAATTGGCCGATAAACATAAATGCTCTTAACTTATTACGGTTAAGAGCATTTTTATTATGGTAAATTAAAGTAATTTTCAATTTTTGTATTTTTTATAAAATTCAAGAAATTCTAACCGCACTTTAAAACGATTAAATTTTACAAGCTCCGCCGGCACAGCCGTCATCCATATCTTCCTGCGCGTCTTCCGCACCGTCACGGGTGTTTTGATAGTATAGCGTTTTCAACCCGTATTTATAGGCGGTGAGCAGATCTTTCAGCAAGACTTTCATCGGTACTTTTCCGTCTTCGAATCTCTGCGGATCATAGTTGGTATTAGCGGAAATAGCTTGATCAACAAATTTCTGCATGATCCCGACTAAATGTAAATAGCCATCCATAGTCGGCATATCCCACAACAGTTCGTAGTTCTCGCCTAGGTTTTCGTAATCCGGAACCACCTGTTTCAAAATACCGTCTTTTGAGGCTTTCACACTGATATGCCCGCGAGGCGGTTCGATACCGTTGGTAGCGTTGGAAATTTGAGAGGAGGTTTCCGAGGGCATTAATGCCGTTACGGTAGAATTGCGTAAGCCGTATTTCTGAATGTCTGCACGCAAGGTTTCCCAGTCGTAATGCAGAGGCTCATCGGTTAAGCCGTCTACATCTTTTTTGTAGGTGTCGATCGGCAAAATGCCTTGTGCATAACGGGTTTCGTGGAACAATTCACATTTACCTTGTTCTTTAGCTAAATTCATAGAGGCTTTCAGCAAGTAATATTGAATAGCCTCGAATGTACGGTGGGTTAATGCATTGGCGCTGCCGTTGGAATAACGCATGTTGTTTTTCGCCAAATAATACGCATAGTTAATAACCCCGATACCTAATGAACGGCGACCTAAAGAACTGCGGCGGGCGGCGGCAACAGGATAGTCCTGATAATCTAATAAAGCGTCTAAAGCTCGAACGGCTAAATCCGCAAGATTATCCAATTCGTCTAGATTTTCCAGTTTACCCAAGTTAAAGGCGGAAAGCGTACATAACGCGATTTCCCCATCTTCGTCATTGATGTTTTGTAACGGTTTAGTCGGCAATGCGATTTCCAGACATAAGTTGGATTGACGTACCGGTGCCACTGACGGGTCAAACGGCGAATGCGTGTTAGTGTGATCCACGTTATGGATATAGATGCGACCGGTTGAAGCGCGTTCCTGCATTAATAGCGAGAATAATTCAATGGCTTTTACGCTGCGTTTGCGGATTGCCGGATCCTGTTCGTATTGTACATAAAGCTGTTCGAATTTATCTTGATCGGCAAAGAACGCGTCATAAAGTCCCGGCACGTCGGAGGGGCTGAACAGAGTGATGTCACCACCTTTAATCAGGCGTTGATACATCAATTTGTTGATTTGAACACCGTAGTCCATATGGCGTACGCGGTTGTCTTCTACGCCACGATTGTTTTTCAGTACCAATAAACTTTCTACTTCTAAGTGCCAAATCGGGTAATAGACTGTTGCCGCACCACCTCGCACCCCGCCTTGAGAACAGGATTTTACAGCGGTTTGGAAATATTTATAGAATGGAATACAGCCGGTGTGGAATGCTTCGCCACCTCGAATCGGACTGCCCAGGGCACGGATTTGTCCTGCATTAACCCCGATTCCCGCCCGTTGCGAAACGTATTTTACGATGGCAGAAGCCGTAGCATTAATGGAGTCCAAACTATCACCGCATTCAATTAATACACATGAGCTGAATTGGCGTGTCGGTGTTCGTACGCCCGCCATAATTGGGGTGGGCAATGAAATTTTAAATGAGGATGTCGCATCATAAAAACGACGTACATAATCTAAACGGGTGGCTTTCGGATATTGCGAAAACAGGCTGGCTGCCACCAGAATGTATAAAAATTGTGCGGATTCGTAAATTTCGCCGGTGACACGGTTTTGGACCAGATATTTTCCTTCCAGTTGTTTGGTTGCCGCATATGAGAAATTCATATCGCGCCAGTGATCCAGAAAATCATTCATTTGCTCCCATTCTTCGCGGCCGTAATCGGTGAGTAACGCTTGATCATATTTACCCATTTCTACCAGTTTTTTTACATGTTCGTATAAATGTGGCGGCTCAAACTGACCGAATGCTTTTTTACGCAAATGAAAAACAGACAGACGTGCTGCTAAATATTGATAATCAGGCGCATCTTTGCTGATTAAATCCGCCGCAGATTTAATGATGGTTTCATGAATATCGGCAGTGCGAATACCTTCGTAAAATTGAATGTGCGAACGCAATTCCACCTGGGAAACCGATACATTATGCAAACCTTCCGCTGCCCAAGTAATAACGCGGTGCAACTTATCCAAATCTAAAGGTTCTTGTTTGCCGTTACGCTTGGTAACCATCAATGTTTTATTCATAAAAATTCACCTGCTAAACACAATATATAGATTAATTTCAAAATTGCGCTACAAGATAGTGGGTTAACCGATAAATTTCAAGTAGTAAATTTATTCTTGAAATATTGACAGAAAATAACTTATTCTCATTAAAGGGAAAATTTAAATTCAGTATATTTTTCTTCATTATTTATTTTATGAAGCATTAAAAGTGCGGTCAAAAAATGACATATTTTTTATTAAAACCAGATTTTTTGCGATCAAGATCAAAGTTTTAATACTCGATTCAGCAATTTAAAGAACGGAATGATATACTCAAACAGGTTTTGGTCTAATATTTAAGGATTGAATATGAAGTTAGATGAATTGGCAAAATTAGCGGGCGTTTCCCGCACAACCGCAAGTTATGTGGTGAACGGGAAAGCGAAACAATACCGGGTAAGTGAAAAAACCATTGAACGGGTACAGGCTTTAATCAAAGAATATGATTTCAAACCGAATCCGATGGCGGCAGGTTTGCGCGCCGGCCGGACGAACACTATCGGTTTAATTATTCCTGACTTTGAAAATATCAGCTACGCTAAAATTGCTAATTGTCTCGAAACGCGTTATCGCGAACAAGGTTATCAACTGCTCATGACTTGTTCGAATGATAATCCGGAAAACGAAATGCAATGTGCCAAACAACTTTTCAACCGACAAGTTGACGCGTTGATTGTATCCACCAGTTTGCCTTCGGATTCTGATTTTTATCAAAAAACCGCTGTACCGGTGATTGGGTTTGATCGTCAGATTCATGCCAAAAATGTTGACAATATTCACGCCGACGATGTGCAGGATGCCAAGCAACTGGCGTTGGATTTTTTGAACCGGCAAAGCTACCGGCGAATCCTGTTTTTGGGGGCATTGCCTGAATTGTCGATGAGCCAGGATCGTGAACAGGGGTTCCGTGAGGCTTTAACGGAAAAAAATATTGACGTGAATTCGGTCGATTTTATCTATGCAAATGCCTTTAATAAAGCGGAATCCGCTATAGCGTTTAATGAATTTTTAGCCCGAAATTCGTTGCCGGATGCTATTTTCACCACATCTCTTACCTTATTGCAAGGCGTTCTGGCTTCATTTGTTGATTTACATCGTGTTATTCCCGAAAAATTAGTGATTGCTACTTTTGGCGAAAGTGAAATTTTAGGGCTATTACGGAATCCGGTAATTGCCAGTGTGCAGAATTATCATGCCATCGTAGATTCGTTGTTCTTGCTGACGTTAAAAAAATTACAGGAGAATAAACGAGCGATACCTTCGACAGATTCTTTACAGCGAACTTTGCATTATTATCATTGGTAGATATGTCCGCAATGGGTAAATATTCCGATAATATTGATGAAAGGAATTTTTGATATGAACGGCGCACCGTTAGACAGCTACGCCGTTGGTTTTATCTGGGTACTAATTGAAATTTTCTAGCCCATATTGATATAACGCATTTTTCTTGTATCCGTAAAGTTCCGCCACAATAGCCGCCGCTTTTTTTAGGGGAAGTTCTCGGCTGATTAATTGCAACGCTTTTACTGCTTGCCCGTCAAATTCATCGTTTTCCTGTTTTGCTTTCCCTTCAATAATCAGTACCATTTCGCCTTTTGTACGATTGGGATCTTCGCTGAGCCATTGTCGCAATGCACTTACCGTATCACCGGAAATCGTTTCCCAGGTTTTGGTAATTTCCCGAGCAAGAACTATATAGCGGTTTTCGCCTAGTACGGCTTCTATATCCTCTAAAGCATCTAAAATTCGGTGCGTACTTTCATAAAAAATTAAGGTTCGGGGCTCCTCTGCCAAACTTTGTAATTTATCTTGCCGTGCTTTCGTTTTAGCCGGTAAGAAACCTTCAAAACAGAAACGATCGGATGCGATACCTGAAGCACATAATGCCGTAATAGCGGCGCAGGCACCGGGTAACGGCACGACACGAATACCCGCCTGACGACATTGACGCACTACATGAAACCCCGGATCGCTGATTAAAGGTGTGCCGGCATCAGAAATTAAGGCGATATCGGTTCCTTTCAGCAGTTTTTCCACTAATAGCGTCGCTTTTTGCTGTTCATTGTGATCATGCAGAGCAAAAAGCGGTTTTTTTATACCGTAACGGTTTAATAATAAGCCGCTATGGCGCGTATCTTCCGCAGCGATTAAGTCCACTTGACTCAAAATATCCAGCGCGCGTTGGGTTATATCCTGTAAATTACCGATAGGGGTGGCGACGATATATAAAATCCCTGATGAATTATGCATTTTCTCTCTTCTTTTATTTGATTTTAATTGGTGAGCGAAGTAAGATTCGAATAAATTTTATGACTAACGGAGCTATTATGTCTATTTTATTACAAGGTGCAAAATTTAAGAAACGTTTAATGCCGCTTTTATTTCCGATGATGCTGGCGGGGTGTACAAATTTCTTCGGTAGCAGTTTTACCAATGTTTTAAAAAATGACGCTAATGCCAGTTCTGATTTTTATATGAATAAAATCGAACAAACTCAGGAAGTTGAAGATAAACAGACTTATACACTGTTAGCCGCTCGTGTGATGGTGACTGAGAATAAAGTACCGCAAGCCGAAGCGCTGTTGGCACGATTGAAAGATCTCACTCCCGAACAATTACTCGATAAATCGATTATTGAAGCCCATATTTCCGCTATTCAGCGTAAAAATAGCCGTGCCGAAACTCAGTTAAAAACGATTGACTTAGCCAAACTCAGTCAATCCCAGAAATCACGTTATTATGAAGTTGTAGCGCGTATAGCCGAAAATAAACGTGAAATTATTGAAGCGGTGAAAGCCCGTATTCAGAAAGATTATAATTTAACCGATGTCCAAAGAAAACAGGAAAATATCGACCGCACTTGGGCGTTATTGCGTTCAGCCAACAAGGGTACGATTAATAATACTTCTGCCGACGGTAATGTGGCATTGGCAGGTTGGTTGGCCTTAACAAAAGCATATAATGATAATATGAATCAACCGACGCAATTAAATAAGGCGTTAGAAAGTTGGAAAAATTCTTATCCGAATCACAGTGCCGCTTATATGTTGCCGACCGAGCTCAGAGGCATGTCTAATTTCCAACAAACCCGATTAAATAAAGTTACTTTATTATTACCGCTAAGCGGTGATGCCAGTTTGATCGGCGGTACGGTTAAAGCCGGTTTCGATGATTCGCGCGGCGCCGATACCAGCATGCAGGTGGAAACTATCGATACGATTGCAACGCCGGTGCCGGATGCACTAACCCAGGCCAAACAGGGGGGAGCATCCGCTATTGTCGGTCCCTTACTTAAACCGAATGTGGATGCCGTAATTAATAATGCGAATATTGTGCAGGGCATAGATGTGTTAGCATTAAATTCCACTCACAACAGTCGTGCAATTAACCAGATGTGTTATTATGGTCTGTCACCGGAAGATGAAGCGGAATCCGCTGCGGACAAAATGTGGAATGATAATATTCGCGAACCGTTAGTGTTTGTGCCGCAATCCGATTTGGGACAACGTACAGCTTCTGCTTTTAATGTGCGCTGGCAACAACTTGCTGCAACGGACGCCAATATTGTGTTTTTCAGATCAACCGATGATGTTTCCGTTGCTTTACAAAGCGGCGCGGCGCAAGCGGCAAAAGCCGTCTATGTGGTAGCTACAGACAGTGAATTGGTGGATATTAAATCGACAATTGATAACGCCAATAAAAGTTTGCATATTTATGCCAGTTCACGTAGCAACACATCAAACAGCACACCGGAATATCGGTTACAAATGAATGGCGTGAAATTCAGCGATATTCCGTTTTTTAAAGAATCGGATTCAAGCCAATATCAAAAAATTTCACAGGCGACCAATGGCGATTACAGCCTAATTCGTTTGTATGCAATGGGGGCTGATGCTTGGTTGTTAATAAATAAATTCAATGAATTACGTCAGGTTCCGGGTTATTCCGTCAGCGGTTTAACCGGCACATTAAGTGCAGGTCCGAACTGTAATATCGAACGTAGCATGACGTGGTTCCAATACCAAGATGGCAACGTTGTTCCGTTGAATTAATCAGATGTTTAAAACGACTCGAGAGAAAGGGGCGAGCTTTGAGCAACAAGCTCGCCTTTTTTTAGAACAACAAGGTTTACGCTTTATTGCCGCCAATCAACATTTTAAATGTGGTGAACTGGATTTGATTATGGCTGACGGTGATACCTATGTTTTTGTAGAAGTCCGCCAACGTAAAACGATCTTATTCGGTTCCGCAGTGGAAAGCGTGGATTGGCGTAAACAGCAGAAATGGCTGGATGCAGCCAATATGTGGCTGGCACAACGCAATCTGAGTCTGGAGGATGCCGATTGTCGTTTCGATTTAATTGCTTTCGGTCGGACTGCCTCCGATATTGAATGGCTTCCCAATTTTTTAGATTAACCCTGTCTGATTATGTTAGAAAAAATTAAATCTTTATACGCCGATAGTATTCAAACACAAATTTCCGCTTCTGACGCTTTACCGGATTCTATACGGAAAGCCGTCAATCTGCTGGTATCTTCTTTATTGCGGGGTAATAAAATTATTGTGTGCGGGCATGGACGATCTTATGCTAATGCGCAAATTCTGGTCGCTAATTTACTTAACCGCTATGAGATGGAACGTCCGAGTTTCCCTTCGGTATTATTGAGTTTGGATAGTGCGGTCGGTTCCGCCATTGTTTTGGATAAACAGCTGACAACCCTTTATCAACGTCAATTTAATGCTATCGCTCAACGAGGTGATGTGTTGGTTGTTTTGTCGCCTAACGGCAATGAGGAGGTCATTTTAGATGTGATAGATTGCGCTTCCGCCAAAGATGTGGCGATTATCGCTTTGACCGGTGTGAATAATGATTATTTTCAGGGGCTATTGAGCGAAAACGATGTTGAAATTCAAGTACCTGCGCAAAAAGAAAGCCGGATTCAGGAAAGTCAGCTGTTCATTATTAATGCCTTATGCGAATTAATCGACTATTCATTATTTAATCAAAATTGACCGCACTTGAAACTTTAGTTATTCGCCCCTATTTAGAGAATAATTATTTTAAAATTTACAGATTACTTTATGGGAAGAAAACGTTCGGCGAGTTCGAGCCGTTGGTTAAACGAACATTTTAAAGATCCTTTTGTCCAAAAAGCGCATAAGCAAAAACTGCGTTCGCGGGCTTATTTCAAATTAGATGAGATTCAACAAACAGATCGGTTGTTTAAACCGGGAATGACGGTTGTTGATCTTGGTGCGGCACCGGGCGGTTGGTCGCAGTATGCTGTTACTCAAATCGGCTCGAAAGGCAGAATTATTGCCTGCGATATTTTGGAAATGGATCCTATTGTGGGCGTAGATTTTTTACAAGGTGATTTCCGTGATGAAAATGTACTTGCCGCTTTACTTGAACGTGTGGGAGAATCCAAAGTCGATGTGGTGATGTCGGATATGGCACCTAATTTCAGCGGTATGCCTTCGGTCGATATTCCGCGTGCAATGTATCTGGTAGAATTGGCTTTGGATATGTGTAAACAGGTTCTTACCGCTAACGGCAGTTTTGTGGTAAAAGTTTTTCAGGGCGAAGGATTTGACGAGTATTTACGTGAAATCCGCTCTCTATTTAAAGTGGTAAAAGTACGGAAACCGGAAGCGTCCCGCGGACGTTCCCGTGAAGTCTATATTGTGGCAATCGGCTATAAATATTAATTATTACATTGATTATTTTATTCCTTGTCTAAATTCGTGTAAGCTATTAACAAATTTTTAACTAACTATATGGGGTAAAACCTTGAACGATATGGTCAAAAACCTTGTCCTTTGGGTTGTTGTTGCCGTGATTATGATGACAGCATACCAAGGATTCAACTCGGATTCGAGTAGTCGGATTGATTACACAACATTCATGACGGATGTGGAAAACCAACAGATTTCCCAAACCAAATTTAATGAAGTCGGTGAAATTTTCGTTACCAAAAAAGACGGTTCCAAATATACCACCGTATTACCGACACCATTGGAAGATCGTCAATTACTCAACGACTTATTGAAACAAAAAGTAAAAGTGGATGGGGCGTTACCTGAGCAGCGAGGTTTTTTGGCTCAACTGTTCATTTCTTGGTTCCCGATGTTGTTTCTTGTGGGCGTTTGGTTCTTTTTTATGCGTCAGATGCAGGGCGGTGGCGGTAAAGCCATGAGCTTCGGTAAAAGCCGTGCCAAAATGCTGACTAAAGATCAAATTAAAGTCACCTTCGCTGATGTTGCGGGTTGTGATGAGGCAAAAGAAGAAGTGGGGGAAATCGTTGAATTTTTACGGGATCCGGGTAAATTCCAAAAACTGGGCGGAAAAATTCCAAAAGGTATTTTAATGGTTGGCCCCCCGGGTACGGGTAAAACGCTGATCGCCAAAGCTATTGCTGGTGAAGCGAAAGTACCGTTTTTCACAATTTCCGGTTCCGATTTCGTGGAAATGTTCGTGGGGGTAGGGGCTTCGCGTGTACGCGATATGTTCGAACAAGCTAAGAAAAATGCGCCATGCTTGATTTTTATTGATGAAATTGATGCCGTCGGTCGCCAACGTGGTGCCGGTTTAGGCGGTGGCCACGATGAACGTGAACAAACCCTAAACCAAATGTTGGTGGAAATGGACGGTTTTGAAGGTAAAGAGGGCGTTATCGTGATTGCGGCGACCAACCGTCCGGATGTTTTGGACCCGGCGTTGACACGTCCGGGACGTTTCGACCGCCAGGTTACCGTCGGTTTACCGGATGTTCGCGGACGGGAACAAATTTTAAAAGTACATATGCGTAAAGTACCGATCGGTAGTGATGTAGACGCTATGACATTAGCTCGCGGTACACCGGGGTATTCCGGTGCGGATTTAGCGAATCTGGTAAATGAAGCGGCATTATTCGCAGCACGGACAAATAAACGTGTTGTTACGATGCTTGAGTTTGAAAAAGCGAAAGACAAAATCAATATGGGACCTGAACGTCGTTCTATGATTATGACGGACAAGCAAAAAGAAAGTACGGCATATCATGAAGCGGGACATGCGATAGTCGGTTATCTCGTGCCGGAGCATGATCCGGTACATAAAGTGACGATTATTCCGCGCGGACGGGCGTTAGGCGTAACCTTCTTTTTACCGGAAGGCGATCAAATCAGCATCAGTCAAAAACAATTGGAGAGTAAACTCTCAACACTGTATGCCGGTCGTCTGGCGGAAGAATTGATTTACGGCGAAGAGAATATTTCTACCGGCGCTTCAAACGATATTAAAGTGGCAACCAATATTGCCCGTAATATGGTGACACAATGGGGCTTTTCCGATAAACTCGGTCCGATTCTTTATGCCGAGGATGAAGGTGAAGTGTTCCTCGGTCGTTCTATGGCTAAAGCCAAACACATGTCCGATGAAACCGCCCATGTTATAGACGAAGAAGTTCGTGCCGTAGTGACACGTAACTATGAACGTGCGCGACAATTGTTAATTGATAATATGGATATTCTTCACGCAATGAAAGATGCGTTGGTGAAATACGAAACTATTGAAGAAGAACAAATTAAACAATTAATGAATCGCGAATCTGTTATGCCGCCGGCAGGATGGGACGAATCTTCTCATGGTCGTCAGACGACCGATGAGGACGAAACGAAAGAGGAAGACGTTCAAAGTGCGGTCGAAAAAAATGATGAATTTGAAACTAAAACTAAAAATTCCGCCAATCAGTCTGATGATAAAACGGAATAAATGGGAAACCACGAGATAAAACAAGAAAGGGAGTGAAAGCTCCCTTTTTTTTCGTTATAATCTCGCCGATTTTTTACAATACTGAAAAGAATTTAGGATTATTTATGACATTAACAACCAAACAAAAACAATATTTAAAAGGATTAGCGCATCACTTAAGCCCTGTCGTTATGCTCGGTGGAAACGGTTTAACCGAGGGGGTGCTGGCGGAAATAGATAATGCGTTAAATCACCACGAATTGATCAAAGTGAAAATAGCGGGTGCGGATCGTGATACAAAACAGTTAATTATCGATGCTATTGTGCGTGAAACAAATGCAGCGACTGTGCAAACTATCGGGCATATTCTGGTACTTTATCGCCCGAGTAATGAACCTAAAATTGTTTTACCTCGCAAATAATCTGTTTATAACTAAAATAAAAACGGCGAGTGTTTTCACCCGCCGTTTTTTCTTAAATATAGTTTACTTCAATAATATCAAATTCTACCGTACCGCCCGGCGTTACGATATTAACCGTATCATCCACTTCTT
Organism: Actinobacillus succinogenes 130Z; assembly: GCF_000017245.1. Taxonomy (NCBI): domain Bacteria; kingdom Pseudomonadati; phylum Pseudomonadota; class Gammaproteobacteria; order Pasteurellales; family Pasteurellaceae; genus Actinobacillus; species Actinobacillus succinogenes. The sequence goes on along the minus strand of NC_009655.1, from coordinate 1,618,155 downwards.
TGCCGATCAAACCACGGGCAATGGGTGAATTTACCGAAATTAAGCCGGCTTTGATATCGGCTTCATCGTCACCGACAATTTGATATGTCGCTTCATCGTCCGTGTCTACATTTACTAACACCACCGTCGAACCGAAAATCACTTTACCGTTATTAGGAATTTTTGTAACATCAATAATTTGGCCGTTTGACAGTTTACTTTCGATTTCCTGAATACGCCCTTCACAAAAACCTTGTTGTTCACGGGCTGCGTGATATTCGGCATTTTCTTTTAAATCGCCGTGCTCACGGGCTTCGGCAATAGCTTTAATGATCTCAGGACGACGAGTATTCTTCAAAAAGTCCAATTCTTCACGTAATTGTTCCGCTCCGCGGACAGTCATGGGAATTTGTTTCATTGCGCTCTCTTTCCTTTTTAAGGTAAAACAAAACCACGACATTGTATGGCAATGCCGTAGTAGATCAAAATAATAAGATGAAATTGAGAAAAATATTTACTCAACTTAATTCAGGGTCTATTATTGTTCGCCTGAAAAAAAATAGCAACAGAATCCCTCTTGAATATGTTCGGTTTTACAAAAAAAATTCTTATTTCAACCTTCTTTTTTGTTGGTACGGCGTCTGCCCAAGTGGATGTGCAGGCGTTAAGTAAAGAGCTGCCGCAAGGTGCCAGTTTGGGATTTGTGGCGAAAAATCTACACAGTGGTGAAATTATTGCGGATTATAATGCATCCACTTTTATGTTGCCGGCGAGTACCCAAAAAACTTTTACCGCTTTAGCTGCAAAATTGGTTTTAGGTGATCAATTTCGATTTGCGACCAGTTTACTCAGTAACAGTCAGGTTCGAAACGGCGTGTTGGCCGGGGATTTAATTGTCAAATTTACCGGAGATCCGAATTTAACGACCGGACAACTTTATAATTTATTAGCACAGTTAAAAAAACAAAATATCAATAAAATTGACGGCGATCTCATTTTAGATACCTCGGTATTTGCCAGTCATGATCGGGGCGTAGGTTGGATCTGGAATGATTTGGTGATGTGTTTTAATTCGCCCCCTGCCGCCGCAAATCTGGATAATAACTGTTTCTATGTGAATTTGGACGCAAATCAGTCCGTAGGTGAAAATGTTAAATTTAACGTGCCGTCGCAATATCCGATTCAGGTATTCGGACAGGTTAAAGTGGTCAGTGCCAATGAAGCGGCTTATTGTCAGCTGGACGCGGTCGTACATGATAACAACCGTTACCAGATTAAGGGCTGTATTGCGCGTCAAAATAAACCTTTCGGACTGAGTTTTGCCGTGCAAGACCCGGACGCTTATGCCGCCTCGATTGTACAACGTCAGCTGAAACAACTTGGTATCCAATTCTCCGGACAGGTGAAAATGCCTCATCAACCGCAAACCGGTACGCTTTTGGCGCAACATCTGTCTAAACCTTTACCGGATTTACTGAAAACAATGATGAAAAAGTCCGATAACCAAATTGCCGATGCGTTATTTCGGACTACGGCATATCAAACGTTTAAACGTCCGGCCTCGTTCCAATTAGGCGCTATGGCGTTAAAACGCGTATTATCCGGCCAGGCAGGGCTTAAATTCGGTCATTCTATTGTGGCGGACGGTTCCGGTTTATCCCGTCATAATTTGATTGACCCGAACACCATGCTACAGGCTTTGGAATATATGGCAAAAAATGAAGATAAATTACATTTGCTGGAAACTTTTCCTATTGCCGGCGTAGATGGAACAATCAGCGGACGCGGCGGTTTAATTCAAGCGCCGTTAGTCAAAAACGTGCTGGCGAAAACCGGTTCGTTGAAAGGCGTATATAATTTGGCAGGATTTATGACCAATGCACGAGGTGAGAAAATTGCTTTCGTGCAGTTTATTAACGGTTATTCTACCGGTGAACTGGAAAATAAAACCAAACGTGCACCGCTCGTCAATTTTGAAAATAAACTTTATAATGCGCTTTATGCCGAATAATCTATAGCGTCGAAATAGACGGGTAACAGAAAAAAGTGCGGTCGATTTAACCGCACTTTTTCGTTGTTTGTTTATCTGTCCCGTCGGTCAAAAATATCCCGTCGCCGGCGTTCTTCACGGTCAGGACGACGTTCGCCTTTATGTAATTGATCGTTTGCCCGACGTCTTGCTTCCGCCGCACGGCGTTCCGGACTACGTTCCAGTCTGCGGTGATCTCTACGTTCATCTTTATGCCATCTCGGTTCGCTGTCGCGCCGATCGTAATGCCTGTCATAACGAGCGATATGATCGCGATAACCGTCGTCATAATAACCGTCGCCCACAATACAGGCGGTTAACGATAATGTCGACACCGAAAGTGCGGTTAAAAAAAGTAATTTTTTCATTATTCACCCCCTAAAATAAAAAATAACGCAGGCGGAAAACGTCCGTCCTACGTTGTTGTTAGACTAAAAAGAGATAAAAAAATTCTTAATTTACGGCACAGTCTATTAAGGTATAGACTTTATCATGAAATTTTTGTTATGTTTTATACGGGAATCGCTGTGAATAATACTAATAAAATCGGTGGTGCAATATTGGTCACGAAACCAAAACTGATCGCCAGCGGTACCACTTCTAACCCGCCCGAACGCTGAATAACGGGCAGTGTGCAATCTAATGCGGTAGCGCCTGCCAATCCTACAGCAGTGGAACGATAATGAGACATAAAAAAGGGAATGATAAAAAGGCTGAAAATTTCTCGGCTGAGATCGTTAAAAAAAGCGATACTGCCGAAAATCGGCCCCCAAGCGTCATTGATAACTACGCTTGATAATGAATACCAGCCTAACCCCGAAGAAACGGCGAGCCCTTGTGTTAACGGTAATTGCAGCCAAAATGCCGCAATAATACCACCGCATAAAGAAGTAACGATCATAATGATTCCCGTGTACATTCCTCGTTTATTGAACAGGACATTTCTTAATGAAATGCCGTTATTACGTAACTGGATACCGACGAAGAAAATGAGTAGCACAAGTACATAAGTGCTTGTGCCTAAAGGTAAGGCGATAATATGTTGACCGAAAAATCCCGTTATAAACCCGATGACGACCATAGTACACAATTTACCGCTGTCCATAAGCAATTTCCAGCGTGGCGGTAAATCTTCGGTTAAATGCTTTAACGGCGCAGGACGGTATTTGTCATAAGCAACTAAACCGATCATGTTGCAAAACAAAATACTGAATGAAAAGACAAACGCCGACCAACCTATAGCAGGCAGTTTTTGTATGACATCATCCAATTGACCGAGGGATATTCCCATTACAAACAGAATAATATAGAGTAGAATCATGACAATACGATTTATCGCTTGTAAGAACAGCCTGTTGTCGGATTTTATTAAATAACCTAAAATCATCGGCACAAGCACAATCAATAAGCCTTCAAACATGACGGAATTCTCTGTGGGTTGCGTTCGGAAAGAAGTAGTATAACAGGAAAATTATGTATTTACGTCAATGTGATCTTGTCGGTTTTCGCGGTATTAACCGACTTTCCATTCATCTTCGTCCGCATATGGTTCTTATCGGAGAAAATGCTTGGGGCAAATCCAGTCTATTGGCCGCTTTAAGTTTAATCCTGAACAATAAAAACCGGCTTTACCGCTTCACTCAGGAAGATTTTCATCATGAAGAAAGCACGCCTGCCATTATGCTTTTATTCACCTTCAGTGAACGCGATATTAAAGAGGATATGGATGATAAAAATCAGTCTTTTCAAGCGGTTTTCGTGCCTCATGACGACGGATACGATCGCATTTATTTAAGAGTAGAAGGCGAAATGCGGCAAAACGACGTTATTACCACGTATTCTTTTTTAGATGAACTGGGCGAACCTATTTGCCTCGAGAATACTGAAGAGGTTGCGTTATCGCTGATTTGCCGGCATCCTATTTACCGTTTCCGCGATGCACGTTTGAATTCCGAACAAGATCTGTTGAATCCGCAAAACATGCGGGCAAAATATAAATCGGAAGATCGTCAGTTTCAAGCGGTGGGATTGGTGTTGCAACATTATTTTATGTCTTCACGCCGTAATGATGTGTTAGCGCAAAAAATGTTGTTGGAACCGACCGCACTTTGGGACGAATTAAAGCTGCTGTGCCAACGTCTAAAACAGGATGAAACCCGGGAATTACGTACCCGTTTAGTGGAATTTTTACAAACCCTGTTTATTAGCGACGCCCCGGTAAGAACCAGTAAATACCATCGTCCGGTCTTATTGTTTGAAGATCCTGAAGCACGTTTGCATCCGCGTATGATTGCCATTTTATGGGAGCTCATGCAATATTTGCCGATTCAACGAATCACTACCACCAACTCGGTAGAATTGGTATCGCAAGCGGAATTAAAAGATATTTGCCGTTTGGTCCGTTATACGGATCGCACTTTGTCTTATCAATTGTTCCGCCGTGAATTGGGAAAAGAGGATTTACGCCGTTTAACCTTCCATATTCATCATAACCGCAGTCTGGCATTATTTTCGCGAACCTGGATTTTAGTGGAAGGGGAAACGGAAGTCTGGATTTTGGCGGAATTAGCTAAATTATTGGATATTAATTTAAGCATGGAAGGTATCCGTATTGTAGAATTTGCCCAGTCGGGATTACGTCCGTTAATCAAATACGCCAAAGCTATGGGCATCGAATGGTATGTATTGACGGACGGCGACGAGGCCGGACGCAAATACAGCGAAACCGCTCATAATTTGCTGGAAGAGCATGAAATGTCCTCGCAACGTATTACCACGTTACCCAAACTGGACATTGAACATTTCTTCTATACCGAAGGATTCGAAAACGTGTTTATCCGTTTAGCCCGTTGGGAACGGCAAGGTCGTTATCTGCCGATGCGGAAAATTATTCAACGCGCCATTCAACGCACGTCCAAACCGGATCTTGCCATTGCTTTATCGGCGGAAATGGAACGACGGGGAACTCAATCTATTCCGTTATTATTTAAGCGGTTATTCTCCAAAGTGCTGAATTTAACCCGAACGCAATAATTAATTGTTTATTTATACAGTTTATTGTGTTAAAGTGCGGTCAAAAATTATGAAGTTTTTTAGCCGCACTTTTTATGAAGTTATCATTTCAACGCAAAATTATCCATATTGATATGGATTGCTTTTATGCCGCCGTAGAAATGCGGGAAGCTCCGTCTTTAGTCGGCAAACCTGTTGCCGTCGGTGGACACAGTCGTCAAAGGGGCGTATTGACAACCTGTAACTATGAAGTCCGAAAATTCGGTTGTCGCAGTGCCATGCCGACGGCTCAAGCGGTGAAGCTGTGTCCGGATCTGATTGTTTTGCCTGTTCGTATGACGCTGTATAAACAAGTGTCGCAACAAATTCACCAAATTTTTCATCGTTATACTGATATTATCGAACCGCTTTCGCTGGATGAAGCGTATCTGGATGTAACGGATAGCGGAAAATGTTGCGGTTCCGCCACTTGGATTGCACAGGAAATCCGTCAAGCGATTTTTGATGAATTACACCTCACAGCCTCTGCCGGCATCGCGCCATTGAAATTCCTGGCGAAAATAGCGTCCGATCAAAATAAACCTAACGGACAGTTTGTCATTAATCCGGAAAATGTGACGGAATTTGTCCGTACTTTACCGTTGCGTAAAATTCCGGGCGTAGGAAAAGTGACATCGGAACATTTGCTGGAAATGGGATTGTACACCTGTGAAGATGTTCAGCATGCCGGCTTGTCGGTCTTACTAAACCGTTTCGGGAAAATAGGGAAACGGATTTGGGATTTCAGTCACGGTATTGACGAACGAGAAGTTCAACCTCATCGAGAACGAAAATCCGTGGGGGTGGAACGCACCCTGTCACAAAATATTTTCACTTTAGAACAAGGGATGGCGGTTCTAGAAGAACTTTGTTCCGAGCTAAAACGGCGAATATTACGAGCCAAGCCGGATATTTCTTTATCGCGTTATCGAAAAATGGGTGTGAAACTGAAATTTGACGATTTTCAAGTGACGACATTAGAGAAAAGTGCGGTGGAATTTCAGCAAGAAACTTTTGCGACGTTATTAAGCCAAATATGGCAACGGGCCGAGGGACGAAGCGTTCGATTGGTCGGATTACACGTCACAATTCCCGAGGAAGAAAAGAGCGAACAAATGAGTTTGTGGTAGAATGCCGGAAAATCGGTAGTCATTACGGAGTAACATTATGGAACAGAATACGCATACGTTGGACGATATTATTGCGATTTTTAACGATTGTTTTGAAAAGGAATTTAATACCAAATTGCTGAAAGGCGGCGATGAACCCATTTATATTCCGGCAGGACACAAAACCGAGGGGTATGATGTGCTGCCGTACAATGCCATTTATTTTGCCCGCGGTTTTTACAGCAGTGCGTTACATGAAATTTCCCATTGGCTGATTGCCGGTGAGGAACGCCGTAAATTGGAGGATTTCGGATATTGGTATGAGCCGGACGGGCGTTCGGCGGAACGGCAACGGGAGTTCGAAAAAGTAGAAGTTAAACCGCAGGCTATCGAATGGATACTGGCTACCGCCGCCAATTTCCGTTATTTCGCCAGTGCGGATAATTTAAACGGTAATCCCGGCGATAACATGCCTTTCAAACAAGCGGTTTATGCGCAAGTCAACACCTATGCGGAAAATGGTTTGCCGGCGCGGGCGGAGACGTTACGCCATGCATTAAGCCAATTTTACAGTACGGAAGATTGCATTAATTTAGCGAAGTTTGACATATCCCGCATTTAACCTTTGCTATAAATTTAACGGGAAAATCAGAATTGAGGGGTTTATGAAAAAAACAACATTAGTGATGTCGGCAGTTATCGCTTCGGCAATCCTCTGGACGGGAGGGGCCTGGTACACTGGCAAAACCGCCGAAGCGGAATTTCAATCACAGGTGCAGCACACGAATATAGAGATAGCCCGTATGCTGTCGGCAAACGATGGGCAAATTCAACTGAAAATTGATAATGTACGTTTCCAACGCGGTTGGTTTAGTTCCGAAGTCAGTTATGATACGGTAGTCAAGTTGCCGGATAATCAAATGTCGGTACCTTTTAGCGGTATGCTTTACCACGGACCGCTACCATTGAACCAAATCAAACGGTTTAACTTTATGCCGTCGATTTTTTCAGCGGAAATGGAGGTCGTCCGTAATGATCTCACCGAAGATTGGTTTATTACCAAAGAATCGCCGTTTAAAAACGCATTAACGCTCAGTTACGGACAGCGTTTAAGCGGGAAAATCCAAGCCAATCTGCATGAAGCCAAGCTAGGTGCAGGCGAATATCTTACCTTAGATTTGTCCGGTGGTTATGAAATGAATAAAAACGGTAGTAATGCTAAGGCAAGGATAGATATTAAAGAGTTTAGCAAGAAAGGAATTAACCCCAATGTTTTGCCGGAAGAAGTAACCGAACGTCTTATTCAATTGAAAAATGCAAAATTATCGGTGGAAATCGGGGAACGTTTTGCAGAATGGCCTAACGTGTTTGATTTGTCTTATCAATTCGACACGGATGAAATACATATATCGGGACACACGCAGCGGGATAAGGGGGTACCGATTACCGTTAAAAATGCAAAAATCGATTTTTCGGCCGAAGTAAAAGATTCCGTAGTGGATTACCATATCGACAGTTATGCGGATTCCCTGCATTATAATGATATTAATCTGGGAACATTAAGTAATCACTGGGAATTCAATCATCTTGATGTAGCATCGATGAATACACTGATTAATGAAATGCAAGTTCGTCCGGATAAAACTTTGTCGCCGGCGGCGGAAATTGCGTTGTCTACTATCATAAAACATCAACCGCAACTAAAGATTGAACCGTTATTGCTGGCACGCGAACAGGGAAATTTAGAAATGACGGCAAATATAGCTTTAGCGGAAATTAATTCGGCACGTTTTTCACAAAGCAATTTGCTGAATATTTTTAATACGTTGAATTGGACAATTGATGTTAACAAAGCGGCGTTGAAAGATTTATTGTCCGCTATTGGACAGAAAAAAGATCATTTATCGAAAAAGGAAGCGGATAAACAAGCCGATGTATTATTGAGTGATTTTATTATGCAGGCAAAAAGTAATGGTGTTTTGACGGAAGATGAAACCGGATTAAAATTTTCCTTAAATCTGGAAAAAGACGGATTATATTTTAACGGCACGAAATTATCGGAAAAAGAAGTGCAAATGATTTTATTTGCCTTAATGATGAATTTGGAATAATAATCAAGTATTCGATCCGAATATTTAGATGTATAAAGTGCGGTGAAAAATAAACGGATTTTTGTTCGTATTTTTGTTTTAAAAATTGAGCCGGACCGTTAGAAACGGGTATTTAAAACCTATGCAGGAATAAAGATAAAATATGTGATCCGGTGCACAAAATGAACATATCTTTTCACTTGCATGATTTATGTAAATACTATAAGATTCATTCGTTTTTGCTTGTAATAAGCAAACTTTTTAATACTTCTGCTTGGCAGACAAACATAACAAAACTTATTTAGAGGAATATGGCTATTAAACCTGTAAAACGTGTTCAGACAAACCGCGCTCATCGTCTTAATGACGAAATTCGTGGCGTGAAGGAAGTTCGCTTAACCGATGAAAACGGCGAACAAGTTGGTATCGTGTCAATTCAAGATGCTTTGAGTCGCGCGGAAGAAGCTGAGTTAGACTTAGTTGAAATCAGTCCGAATGCTGAGCCGCCGGTGTGCCGTATTATGAACTATGGTAAGTTTATTTACGAAAAAGAAAAAGCCGCAAAAGAGCAGAAGAAGAAACAAAAAGTTGTGCAAGTGAAGGAAATCAAATTCCGTCCGGGGACGGATGAAGGCGATTACCAAGTGAAACTTCGTAACATCCTACGCTTTTTAGAAGACGGTGATAAGGTTAAAATCACTGTACGTTTCCGTGGTCGTGAAATGGCACATCAAGATATCGGTTTAGACGTGTTGGAACGTGTCAAACAGGATACGGCCGAGGTTGCTATGGTGGAATCCGCACCGGGTAAACTAGAAGGTCGCCAGGCCGTTATGGTCATTGCTCCGAAGAAAAAATAAGATTTCCTTGCATAAAACGGACGAATCCTATAAAATTCGTCCGTTTTTCATATCGGAAAACAAAAGTGATCCACAGGTAAATTTCGCAGCCTGATTCGCTTTTTCACGGCAGTAATGCCATTTGAGAGATAAGCAGTGCTTTACAAAAGCAAAAGTGCGGTTGAAAATAATCGTGTTTTTCGCCTGACTATCAAGTGTTAACAAAACAATGCGGAGTTTTTAAACAATGCCTAAAATTAAAACAGTACGTGGTGCTGCTAAGCGTTTCAAAAAAACAGCTTCCGGCGGTTTCAAACGTAAACAATCTCACTTACGTCATATTTTGACTAAGAAAACCACTAAACGTAAACGTCATCTACGTCATAAATCCATGGTTGCGAAAGCAGATAACGTTTTAGTCGTAGCTTGCTTACCATATGCATAAACCTTCGGGGTTTATCGAAGTTTAAGCAAACGTACGTCAAGTGAATTTTAGTTATTAATAGATAGTAGGAGATTAAATAATGGCTCGTGTAAAACGTGGTGTTATTGCAAGAGCACGTCATAAGAAAGTTCTTAAGGCTGCTAAAGGTTATTATGGTGCGCGTTCACGCGTTTATCGTGTTGCATTCCAAGCGGTGATCAAAGCCGGTCAATATGCTTACCGTGACCGTCGTCAACGTAAACGTCAATTCCGTCAATTATGGATTGCCCGTATTAACGCTGCGGCACGTCAAAACAGTTTATCTTACAGCAAATTCATCAACGGTTTGAAAAAGGCGTCTGTTGAAATCGATCGTAAGATTCTTGCTGACATCGCTGTATTCGATAAAGTTGCTTTTACAGCTTTAGTTGAAAAAGCAAAATCTGTTCTTTAATTATTAAAGAATAGAAAATTAGGACGCTGTAGTGCGTCCTTTTTTTGTTTTTTGCACATAAAAATCATATTTTTTGTGATCTACTTTGCATTTTTGACCTTTACTGATTGCCAAAACAAACGAAATCTCCGATGATTGAAACGATGATAGAGAAACAAGGCGAAAGCCTTACAATGTTGTAATTAGACCAAGAGAGGTGCTGTATGGAAGTTGGGGTTGTTAAATGGTTTAATAATGCGAAAGGTTTTGGCTTTATTAATGCGGAAGGTAGCGATGAGGATATTTTCGCTCATTTTTCCGTGATAGAAATGGATGGATATCGTTCGTTAAAAGCGGGACAAAAAGTGAATTTTGAAGTTATTCATGGTGATAAAGGCTCGCATGCGACCAAAATTATTCCGATTATTGAATAATTAATCGGAATATTAAAAGTGCGGTGAATTTTCGGTATGTTTTTATAGAAGATGTAGTGGCAAATTAATGGCTCCTTGCCGCAAGCATGGCTTGTAACATACGAAAATTTACTGCAATTAATGAAAAGTGAGTTAAAGTATATATACATTAACTCACTTTTTTTACTAAAAAGCGCAATCCGAAAAGTATCTCAGCGAAAATAAAATACGTTTTCATCACGTAACTTTTAAGTCAGAAAATAATTGAATCCGGTTCAGATTAGATACAATAATGCCTTTTTATTTTTTTAATAAATCTTTTAAACCTGCTTTCATCGCGGACATCTGAGATTCGTAGAGCGCTTTGCTTTCACGTTCGTCAATCATGTAGGAAATAGTTTCCGACAGCGTCATGTTCATTTTGCGGGAGTATTTTGATAAGCGAGACCATACGCCATATTCCAAATCAATAGATTTCTTCTTGGTCGATTGCTTTTCCGCGTTAAAAAAACGTTTACGGCGGGCGCGAATAGCCTGATCCAGTTTAATCACCAGATTTTCAGCCATGTTGTCGGCAATCCAGTTTTCAATTTGCTCGGGGTAATTTTGCGCCTTCAGCAGTTCTGCCACTTTGGCATCCGCCAGACTACGTTCGTCGTAACGGGTGATAGCTTCACCGTCTCGATTTTTCTTGATAAGATAACGCCATTTCCATTGCGCTTCTTGATTTTTCAGCTTTTGATACTTCATTTTCGCCCCTTTATGTGACGTGGTAACTGCAATAAATATACTCGTTTTCAGGAAAATATGCCAGTCATTTTTAGACGTAGGGATGAATGTGTGAGATAATACGCAATCCTTAAAATTCAGTATAAGAGAACCTCCGTGAATCGATTTGAACAAGCTTTGGACTGGCAATATCTGGCGCCGACTTTAATGATTGATAAACCATTTCATGACAACGTCACTTTTTTTGATTTACAGCCCCGTGTCAGTTCGGCACTGTCGCAATTCTTACAAAATTCCAACCGCACTTTACTGGTGCTGAAAGCTGATGATCAGGCGCAATATATGCCTTGGTTGGAACAATTTATTCGTACAAGAAAATCTGGCGCGAATGAAAAGATTCACGGTGTAAATTATGTAATAGAGCAGGCGGACAGTTTTTCTTTTGCTCGCGTACATGTTGAGCCGGCACAATCGGCGGAGGATAATTTTGCCGCAAAGAAATTCGTCGATTCCGCTTTATATTTTGATCAAAGCCGTTTATTGGGGGCCATCCAGGTACATCCGATATCAAAAGATATTCAATTAAACGCGGGACTGGTACATGAGTTGAACGGCGGCGTGTTAATTCTCAATCTGGCGACACTGCTGGACAAATTCGAATTATGGGAACGTCTGAAGCAAATTCTGCAAACTCAGCGATTCGATTGGTATTCCGCTCATCCGTTTAAACCGTTACCCTGCGAAATTCCAAGTTATCCGTTATCGCTAAAAGTCATTTTATTGGGTACAAGAACTGATTTAGCCATGTTTTCGGAATTGGAACAGGATTTGTTCCGGTATGCGGATTATGCGGAAATCGAAAGTTATTTTTCAATAGAAGGTGAAAAAGCGCAATGTCAATGGGCGAAATACGTGCAGGATTTTTCCGCGGAACAAAATCTGTCGTGTCCCGATACGGCGGGGCTCGTTAAGCTTTATCAATTATTAGTGCGCGAAAGTGAAGATCGTCGGTTAATTAATATTTCCCCCGATATGCTGAAAGATTGGTTAACAAAAGCCGGGCTAGCGCATAAAGATAGCGCCGATAAAAGTATAAGTGCGGTGGATTTTGAACAAGTTTTTCAACAGTCTCAATATCAGCAGGGTTTTCTGCGCGAACAAGCGTATGCGGATATTTTGTATGAGCAGGTTTATATTCCTACGGATGGAGAGGAAGTCGGACAGATTAACGGTCTGTCGGTAGTGGATTACGCCGGTACGCCTTTATCTTTCGGGGAACCTTCTCGTATAAGTTGTTTGGTGAAATTCGGTGACGGTGAAATTATAGATGTGGAACGAAAAAGCGAACTGGCAGGAAACGTTCACGGCAAGGGAATGCTGATTGCGGAAAGTTGTCTTGCCGGCATCTTAGAAATGCCGTCGCAACTGCCGTTTTCCGCATCATTGGTATTTGAACAATCCTATGCTGAAATTGACGGCGACAGCGCTTCTCTGGCGGCATTTTGCGTTTTAACCAGCGCACTGTCCGATGTGGCTATACCGCAATCTATCGCCATAACCGGTGCTATCGATCAATTCGGTTTGGTTCATGCCGTTGGCGGAATAAACGATAAAATCGAAGGATTCTTTACCATTTGCGAACGACGCGGATTAACCGGAAAGCAAGGCGTGATTATTCCGGCGGCGGCGATTAACCAGTTGAGTTTAACCGAATCCGTACAAAGTGCGGTTAAAAATCAGCAGTTTTTTATTTGGGCGGTGAACGACGTTCATCAGACCAGTGAAATTTTATTTGAACGGGATTTAATAGCGGAACCGGATAAAATTTATACGGCAGATAATCAGCCTCTGGCTTGCTTAATTCATCAACGTCTTGAATTACATGCAGATTCTTCACGTTTTAGTTTATGGCGTGCGTTATTGGGTAAAAAGTAACTGGTTAGACCAATTCAGCGTACATGTGTTAGCTATTTTTATTTTGGAGGGACTCTGCTAGAATGCTGCCATTGCGTTATGCAAGGCATATCCTTTATTTGTTTATTGTTAAGGAAAATTAAAATGACAAACACTTGTACACCGAACCACAAAAGTTCATATACTTACGAAGATTTACTGGCCTCCGGCCGCGGTGAATTATTCGGACCTAAAGGCCCGCAGTTGCCTGCACCAACGATGTTGATGATGGATCGCGTAATTGAAATGAACGAAACAGGCGGTCAATACGGCAAAGGTTATGTGGAAGCGGAATTAGACATTAAACCGGATTTATTTTTCTTTGGTTGCCATTTCATCGGCGATCCGGTGATGCCCGGCTGTTTAGGACTGGATGCCATGTGGCAGTTGGTGGGATTTTATTTAGGTTGGATTGGCGGCGAAGGCAAAGGTCGCGCCTTAGGCGTCGGGGAAGTAAAATTTACCGGTCAAGTGTTGCCGACGGCGAAAAAAGTGACCTACCGTATTCATTTAAAACGCGTCATTAACCGTAAATTAATTATGGGGGTGGCTGACGGTGAAGTCGAAGTGGACGGTCGCGTGATTTATACGGCGACGGATTTAAAAGTCGGCTTATTCCAAGATACTTCAACATTCTAATTACATTAAAGTATCCAAAAGTGCGGTCAAAATTGACCGCAGTTTTGTTATTCGGCGAAAGTTATATTTTACAGATATGCAGCCATAATCACCGCATTTTCCCGTTTGCCGTCCGCCGTAGGATAATAATTTTTACGCACGTCCACTTCGTTAAAATTCAGTTTTTCGTATAGTTTTATCGCATGTCGATTGCTTTCTCGCACTTCTAACCATAAGCTTAAAATTCCTTTTTTCCGTAACTGTTCAATTAACGCATTCAGCAGCATATGACCCAATTTTTGTCCCTGAAAATCAGGATGAACGGTGATATTAAACAAGGTGGCTTCGTCCAATACGATTTGGCAAATAGCGAAACCGACAATCTGATCGTCTAAGAGAATTTTCAGGTTGTGGTAACGGTTTCCCACATTGTTTTTCAAGGTACCTAATGACCACGGAACTGAATGAGCGGCCGTTTCAATAGGATACAGGCTTTCCATTTCATTTTCGGTTACGGGTTCAATACGAATAACGGACATAATCATTCCCAATCAGTAAACATTTTGTGTAGTTTACCTTAATTTTATCGAAACAGAAATTTTCGTTTTCACTCAAAAATTTTTAAAATTGTGATCTATCTAACAAAAAATCCGGGCCGTTTAAGCTATATTACAATAGTTCAAGATTTCCATTTGATAACAAGGATTGCATTATGAAAAAACTCATTAATTCTGTAGAAACGGTTCTGGATGAACAATTACAGGGATTAGCCAAATCTCATCCGAACTTGGTGGTCAATACGGAACCTGTTTATGTCAGACGCGCCGATGCGCCGGTTGCCGGCAAAGTAGCGTTAGTTTCCGGCGGCGGCAGCGGACACGAGCCGATGCATGCAGGATTCGTGGGGAAAGGTATGCTCGACGGCGCTTGCCCCGGTGCGATTTTTACTTCGCCGACGCCGGATCAAATGTTTGAATGCGCACTAAGTGTAGACAGTGGTGAAGGTGTGTTGTTGCTGATTAAAAATTATACCGGCGACGTATTGAATTTTGAAACGGCGACGGAATTATTGGCAGACGGCGGTGTGAAAGTAGCGACCGTATTGGTGGACGACGATGTGGCGGTGAAAGACAGCCTTTACACCGCAGGACGTCGTGGCGTAGCCAATACCGTTATTTTGGAGAAATTATTAGGCGCAGCGGCAGATAAAGGTTATAACTTACAGCAGCTTGCCGAATTAGGGTATAAATTAAATAACCGGGGACATTCCATCGGCATTGCGTTAGGTGCATGCACCGTACCGGCGGCGGGTAAGCCGTCTTTCGCTTTGTCTGAGAACGAAATGGAATTCGGCGTAGGAATTCACGGTGAACCCGGTATTGAACGCCGTATCTTTGAAAATCTGGATAAGACCGTCCAACAAATGTTCGATACGTTAATTGATCATGGCGACTACCGGCGTACTGTGCGTCGCTGGAATGCGGGAAATAATCAATGGAATGAAGTCGAAGACAGCAAACAAGCATTGCAAAAAGGTGATCGCGTTATTGCCTTAGTGAATAATTTAGGAGCAGTGCCATTGTCCGAACTCTACGGTGTTTATAATAAGCTGGAACAAATTGCGACGGATTTCGGTTTAAAAATCGAACGTAATTTAATCGGTTCTTATTGCACATCGTTAGATATGCTGGGCGTGTCGATTACTTTGTTAAAAGCGGACGATGAAATCTTGACATTGTGGGACGCACCGGTCAATACGCCGGCATTGCGTTGGGGAGAATAAACATGATCGGCAAGGCACAAATTCTACAATGGCTGACAAATTGTCAGCAGGCAATGAACGAACACCGGGATTATCTGACGCAGCTTGATACGGAAATCGGCGACGGCGATCACGGATTAAATATGCAACGCGGGTTCACTAAAGCCGTTGAAAAAATGGCTACTGTTGCAGATAAAGACATCGGCACCATTTTGAAAACGGTAGGCATGACGTTACTTTCCCAGGTGGGCGGGGCCAGTGGTCCGTTATACGGCACTTTTTTCATCAAAGGCGCACAAAGTGCGGTCGGAAAAGAAGAAATTTCCGCAGAAGAATTGATTGCTGTGTTAACAAACGGGGTGACCGGCATTATTAGCCGGGGACGCGCGGAATTAGGTGATAAAACCATGTGTGACGTTTGGTTGCCGGTGATTGCCGAATTAGAAGCGAATCAAACTGAACCTGAAGTTAAATTGTTTGAAAGGGCGGTCAAAAAAGCGGAAGAATCTGTTGCCGCTACTATTCCGTTAGTAGCGAAGAAAGGCCGGGCGAGTTATTTGGGCGAACGTAGTGTCGGTCATGCGGATCCTGGGGCGACATCCAGTATGCTGATTATCAAAGCATTGGCGAATGCAGTACAAGGAGCATAATAAGATGGTCGGTTTAGTTTTGGTTTCACACAGCGCGAAATTAGGTGAAGGATTGGCGGACATATTGCGGCAAATGACACAGGACGGTTGTAAAATCGCCGTGGCGGCGGGCATTGATGATGCTGATAATCCTATCGGCACGGATGCGGTGAGCATTATGTCGGCAATTGAACGAGTTTATTCCTCTGACGGCGTGGCGGTATTCGTGGATCTCGGCAGTGCGATTCTCAGCACTGAAACCGCCATGGATTTGTTGGAACCGGAAATAGCACAACATGTTGTTATCAGTTATGCACCGTTGGTTGAAGGCGCTTTTGCCGCTGCCGTTTCAGCCGCCGCCGGCGATAACTTACAAACTGTGCTGGAGGAAGCTAATGCGGCGGCAGAATTAAAACGACAGCAATCGGATAAGTAATAAGTCCGGAGTAAAAACAAAAAAGAACGGTTAGCATGCCGTTCTTTTTTGTCATCGCGTATTTGGGGTTAAGGCGATTTGATTTCGATGATTTTACCCGTTTCGCCGTCCCAGTCTATACAGGCAATGGTTGCGGGGCGAAAACTGACGGTATTACGACCGCAAAATTCCGCAACGATTTCGCCGACTAAGGGTAAGTGGGAAATCAATAAAACATTAGCGTTTTCCTGATCGTCAACGATGGTTTCCAAGTAATTACGAATTAAATTCGTGCTGCCGTAAGGTGTGACGGCGTCCCAGGTTTCGGCACAGTCCGTTAAGCGCTGGCCGAAAGCCGCATTGGTTTGCTCAAAGGTTTCCAGTGCACGCAGGTAAGGACTGACAATCACCTTATCAAGTGCGGTGGAATTTAACCATGTTTTTAACCATTGGCTTTGCTGGAATGAACTGGTTTTACCGAAATGGGTCAAATGCCGTTCTTTGTCGGAAGGCGCCAGCATCTCCGCTTCACCATGGCGCATAACGATAATTTTCATAATTGAATCCTGTGTGGAAAATTTTGGCGATAATCTAAAGTAGTTCTCAAGGAAAATCAATGCATTTATCGTGATTTTTATGCTAGAATGCGACGATTTTTTATTGCTTACGGAAACGAAAAAATAATAATGAAAGACAGTATTATCAGCAAATTAGACAGCCTTGCGGAACGTCATGAGGAATTACAGGCGTTATTGGGCGATGCGTCGGTGATTAACGATCAGGATAAATTCCGGACTTATTCCAAAGAATATGCTCAACTTGAAGAAGTGGTCGGCGCTTTTACCCGTTGGAAAAAACTGAATCAGGATATTGAGGATGCACAACTGCTGCTTAATGACCCCGACATGAAAGACATGGCGCAGGAAGAAATCGAACAAAATAAAGCGGAAATCGAACAGCTCGAACAACAACTGCAAATTTTGTTATTACCGAAAGACCCCCATGACGAATACAATGCCTATTTAGAAATCCGTGCCGGTACGGGCGGGGATGAAGCGGGGATTTTTGCCGGCGATTTATTCCGTATGTACAGTCGTTATGCCGAAAGCAAACGCTGGCGCATTGAAACTTTGAGCGCAAATGAAAGCGAGCAGGGCGGATATAAAGAAATTATTGTGAAGGTGATTGGCGAAGGCGTATACGGACAGCTGAAATTCGAATCCGGCGGTCATCGCGTACAGCGCGTGCCGAAGACGGAAAGTCAGGGGCGTATTCACACTTCTGCTTGCACCGTGGCGGTAATGCCTGAATTACCGGAAACGGAATTACCGGAAATTAATCCGACGGATTTGCGTATCGACACTTACCGTTCATCCGGTGCCGGCGGTCAGCACGTTAACACCACGGATTCCGCCGTACGCATTACTCATATTCCGACCGGTATTGTGGTGGAATGTCAGGACGAACGTTCGCAGCATAAAAACAAAGCTAAGGCTATGTCAGTATTAGCTTCGCGTATTGCGCAGGCAGAACAGGAAAAACAAGCCCGGGAACAGGCGGATACCCGTCGTAATCTACTGGGTTCGGGCGATCGTTCCGACAAAATCCGTACCTACAACTACCCGCAAGGTCGTGTGACCGATCACCGTATTAATTTAACGGTTTATCGTTTGGATGAAGTGATGAACGGCAAAATCGACGAATTAATTCAACCGATTATCACCGAATATCAGGCGGATCAGCTGGCGGCGTTGTCGGAAAGCAATTAATCCGGTGTCATTGCGAGATGAACTTAAACGACGTCTCGCCAAATCTTAATGTCGAGAGTTTTATGTCATTTGAGTTAGACAAATTAAGTCATTCCCAACAGGATGCCACCTTCACGGCAAATTCAACTACCGCAAACGGTAATATTCCGTTAGCCGGTCGGTTCAAACGCTGGATTGCATCCTTGATTAACAGCGTAATTTTAGCGGTATTTACCGGCATCGGTTCCATTGAACCGACCGGTATTTTACTGATAGTTGCTTCCGTCGGTTATTTTGCTTTGCAGATTTGGTATATGAAAAATTATCAGCAAACTCTCGGTAAGCGACTGCTTGACCTTAAGGTTATCGATTATGTAACCCACCGGCCTTTATCATTGGATCGTTACATTTTTCGCGAATGTATCGAATGCGTATTCGGCGTGTTTTCCATTACCATTTTCAGTGCCGCTTGCGCGTTTATTAACAAAGAACGCCGCTCGCTTATCGATTTAATGTTTTCTACTGTTGTCGTTAAACTCAATTAGCCGTATGAATTATGCCGACTGGCTTGCTTATGCAAGCCGATTTTTATCGCAAAACCTTAAAAACGATCCCTACCTCAACGCTAAGTTCGATGCGAATTTGTTATTGCAATCGGTTACGCAAAAAACGAAATCGCAAATTATAGCGTTTTCCGATACGGTGCTAGATGAAAAAACATTACAAAATCTGACCGCACTTTTAAACCGTCGGGCCACAGGCGAACCCGTCGCCTATATTTTGGGCGAAACGGAATTCTGGACGCTAAGCTTAAAAGTATCGCCGCATACGTTGATTCCCCGCCCGGACACGGAAATTTTGGTGGAACGGGCATTAGAGCGCATTCCGTTAAAAGACGGCGTGTCGGTTTTGGATTTAGGCACGGGCACGGGAGCGATTGCCCTTTCTTTGGCCAAAGAACTGAAAAAGCGCGGTCAAAAATATTGGGTTTTAGGCGTAGATTTAATGCCGGAAGCCGTAGTGTTGGCACAACGCAATGCAGAGCGTAATCAGTTGGATGATGTGGAATTTCGCCGGAGTTCATGGTTTAACAATATACATGAGACATTCGATTTGGTTGTGAGTAATCCGCCTTATATCGATGCGGATGACGCTCATTTAACGCAAGGCGATGTACGTTTTGAACCTTTATCCGCCTTGATTGCCGAAGAACAAGGCTATGCGGATTTACGTCATATTATCGAACAGACCCCGCGTTACTTAAATCCGCAAGGTTGGTTATTGCTCGAACACGGTTGGCGGCAAGGTGAAAAAGTGCGGTCGTTTTTTGACGAGAATTTATGGGAAAAGGTTGCAACGGTAAAAGATTATGGCGACAATGAACGGGTAACTTTAGCTAAATTAAGATAAACGGAGAGTGATGAAATACGATAAAACCGCGTTATATCGTGAAATGGAAAGTTTTTATTTAATCACAACGGAAGACGAAGGCGAAGATTTGCATACCGTCCGAACCATGATGGGGGGACTGGTGCGTAAAGCGCGTAGAGCGATTCCCGCTGAGGGGGAAATAAAAAATAAAATTCATCAATTATTGCAATTAATGTACGGAGATTGGGGATTTTATTGTGATCGCGAAACCTATTTCCGAGCGGAAAATTTATATCTCAGTTATGTGCTGCGTTCCAAGCAGGGTATGCCCGTCAGTTTGGGCTGTATTTTACTGTACCTGGCGGAAAAACTGGATCTACCGATTTACCCGGTCCTGTTTCCTACTCAATTGATTTTGCGGGCGGACGTAGAAGGTGATACGGCGTTTATTAATCCCTGGGACGGCAAATATATCAGCCGGGACGATTTACAAAAACTGTATCAAGGCGCTTTCGGCTTTGGTGCCATGTTAACGGCGGAAGATTTGGCCATTGCCGAACCGCAAGAATTAACGGAACGTTTCGCTCAGTTGGCGAAAAGCACCTTAATCCGTGAAGAATTGAATGCTGCGGCGCTGAAGTATATTGAAAGTCGGTTATATTGGCGAAAAGTAGCGAATAAATCCGAAGATCCTTATGAACGTCGGGATCGCGGCTTAGTGCTGGCGCAAATGGGCGCCTATCATGCCGCCGTAGACGATTTACAGTATTTTGTAGATCATTGCCCTGATGATCCGACTGCTTATCTGTTAATGGCGCAGTTGCCTGAAATGAAAAAAGAAATCAGCAATGAGTTATTAAATTAATCCGGATGATGATTTCACCTCTTATCTAAGGAAAACATATGACAAATAAAACTGTAAAAATCGGTAATATTGATGTAGCAAACCACAAACCGTTTGTATTATTCGGCGGTATGAACGTATTGGAAAGTCGCGATATGGCAATGCAGGTATGTGAAAAATATGTGGAAGTGACCGATAAACTTGGCGTACCTTACGTATTTAAAGCTTCCTTTGACAAAGCAAACCGTTCTTCCATTCATTCTTACCGCGGTCCCGGAATGGAGGAAGGATTGAAAATTTTTCAGGAATTGAAAAAGACTTTCGGCGTGAAAGTGATCGCCGATGTACATGAAATTTATCAATGTAATCCTGTTGCCGAAGTCGTGGACGTGATCCAGTTACCGGCATTTTTAGCCCGTCAGACGGATTTAGTGGAAGCGATGGCGCGAACCGGTGCCGTTATCAATGTGAAAAAACCGCAGTTTCTAAGTCCGGGACAAATGGGCAATATCGTGGAAAAAATCGAAGAATGCGGTAACGATAAAGTAATTTTGTGTGATCGCGGTACCAATTTCGGTTATGACAATCTGGTTGTGGATATGTTAGGTTTCGGCGTGATGAAAAAAGCGTCAAAAGGTTGTCCGGTGATTTTTGACGTAACTCATTCATTGCAGTGTCGCGACCCGTTCGGCGCCGCCTCCGGCGGTCGCCGCGAGCAAGTAACGGAATTGGCGCGGGCAGGCATGGCGGTGGGTATCGCCGGCTTATTTCTGGAAGCGCACCCGGATCCGAACAACGCTAAATGCGACGGTCCGTCCGCATTGCCGCTGTCGGCCCTGGAAGGCTTTGTCGTTCAAATGAAAGCTATTGATGAATTAGTGAAATCTTTCCCGGAATTGGATACCTCTAAATAATCGAAAGTGCGGTCAAAATTTTCTTTGTTTTTTACTTTTAGTCGTTTATCGGCGATTGTTTGTTCCTTTCGGGTCCGTTGTCAAAGATAACGGTCAAAAAACTTCGCTTGTGTGACCGCACTTTTATATTTTATAAGGAAAAATTATGAAAATCGTGTTTCTCGACAGTACGGCGTTACCCAAACATTTACCCATTCCGCGTCCGGATTTTCCCCATGAATGGGTGGAATATGAAACGACGTCGGCGGAACAGACTTTCGAACGCGTTCAAAATGCGGATATTGTTATTACTAGTAAAGTGGTTTTTACGCGAGAATTACTACAACGGTTGCCACAATTAAAGTTGATAGCTTTAACCGCCACAGGTATGAACAATATTGATTTGGTCGCGGCAAAAGAACTCGGTATTACGGTAAAAAATGTTGCCGGTTATTCCGCCGTTACCGTACCGGAACACGTGTTAGGTTTGATTTTTTCTTTAAAACACAGTCTGCATTTGTGGTATCGTGATCAGCTTGAAGGCAAATGGGCGGACAGCGGACAATTCTGCTATTTCGATCACCCGATAAAAGATGTGCGCGGCGCAACTTTAGGTGTAATCGGCAAAGGCAGTCTCGGGAGCGAAGTCGGACGTTTAGCCGA
This sequence comes from Actinobacillus succinogenes 130Z, assembly GCF_000017245.1. Taxonomy (NCBI): domain Bacteria; kingdom Pseudomonadati; phylum Pseudomonadota; class Gammaproteobacteria; order Pasteurellales; family Pasteurellaceae; genus Actinobacillus; species Actinobacillus succinogenes. The sequence continues at coordinate 1,596,163 of NC_009655.1, read as the reverse complement.
AGCTTTAGGTATGCGGGTTCTTTATGCCGAACACAAAAACGCCTCGCATTGCCGTACCGGTTATACGCCGTTTTTTGATGTGCTGGCGCAATCGGACATTGTCACATTACATTGCCCTTTAACGGAAAAGACTGAAAATCTAATTAACCAAGAAACCTTGTCACATTTTAAACCGAGTGCATTTCTGATTAACACCGGACGAGGTCCGTTAGTGGATGAGAAAGCCTTACTAAACGCTCTGCAAACGGGAAAAATCGCCGGTGCGGCGTTGGATGTGTTAGCAAAAGAACCGCCGGGAAAAGATAATCCGTTGATTGCGGCGGCAAAAAAACTACCGAATTTAATTATTACTCCGCATGTTGCCTGGGCGTCGGACAGCGCTATTAGTATATTGGTCAACAAAGTGCGGTCGAATTTAGAAGAGTTTGTAAGAACAGGGAAATAATGAATTTGGGTATTTCTCTTTTTATCGCGTTACGTTATTGGCGGGCGAAAAGTGCGGATCGTTTCGGACGATTGGTCACGAATTTAGCCAGTGCCGGTATTATGTTGGGCGTAATGGCGCTGATTATTGTGCTTTCGGTGATGAACGGTTTGGAACAGTACCAGAAAAAACAGGTGTTGTCGGATATTCCGCATGCTATTGTCATGCCGAAAGATGATGTACGCATTCCGCGTCAGGAAAATCAAAATAAAATACGTCAGGTATATTTGTCCGCCAATCCAGGCATTCTTCAGGATGTTGCGCTGATTAACACTACTAATGCGATTTATCAAACGGTTAACGGCGTCAGTGCCGGACAAGTGATCGGCGTGCAAAACCCGACGGATGATAAATTGCTGACATATTTAGATAAAACACAGTTTGACAGTCTGTTACCGGAAGGTGAATTTAAGCTGATTATCGGTTCGCAGCTGGCTGAAAAACTGCACGTCAAAATAGGCGATAAAGTACGGTTAATGTTAACCGAAAACAGTCAATATACCCCGTTCGGACGTGTGCCGGCGCAGCGTTTGTTTACAGTGAGCGATGTTTATTTTTCAGGAAATGAGGTTTCCGGTTATGAAAGTTTCGCCAATATCGCTGATATAGGACGTTTGATGCGTATCAAACCGCAAGAAGTGCAAGGCATGCGATTGTTTTTAAAAGATCCGTTCCAAATTACCGAGCTTCCTCGGATTTTTCCTGAAGAGCAATGGAATATCAGTGATTGGCGAAGTCAAAAAGGTGAATTTTTCCAAGCGGTGCGAATGGAAAAAAATATGATGGGGTTATTGATTAGTCTGATTATTATCGTTGCTGTATCGAATATCGTTACATCGCTCAGTCTTATGGTGGTGGATAAACAGGGCGAAATTGCCATTTTGCAAACTCAAGGGCTAACCAAACGTCAAGTGCGCCGGATTTTTATCTTGCAAGGGTTGCTGGTGGGAACGGTCGGAACGATGATCGGCGCCGTATTAGGCGTAATCATTACTTTTAATCTGGACACGATTTTAAATTTTATCAATCCGACGGGCGTATTTTTGCCAACCCAAATCAGCGTGACACAGGTTGCCGTTATCGTCGTATTTTCTTTGGGATCGGCGTTGTTATCAACGATTTATCCGGCATATCGAGCGAGTAAAGTCGAACCTGCGGAAGCGCTTCGATATGAATAAGTGCGGTCTAAAATTTAAGGAGTTTGAATCTTTATTTAAATCGTCGGCAAATAAATGATTCCCCTTTTTGCCGCCTGAAAATTACTAAATTTGTAGAAAAATAAGTTTGTTTGAGCGAAGCGAGTTTACTTATTTTTCGTTAAGCAAATTTAATAATTTTCAGGAAATAAGGCAAAACGGGGTTGCATTTCTTTTTGCTTACTTTTTCTTTAGCAACGCAAAGAAAAAGTAAGTCGCCATCGGCGAAATTCGATTGGGATTAACGTAGAAAATAAAAATGAACAATATATTATTAAATTGCAAAAACGTCACCAAATTCTACACCGAAGGCACAACACAAACTCAAGTGCTGAAAGACGTGTCTTTTTCGTTGGCTGACAAAGAATTAGTGGCGATTGTGGGCAGTTCGGGGTCGGGGAAAAGCACTTTGTTACACACCTTGGGCGGACTAGATCAACCCACCGGCGGTGAAGTTTTTATCAAAGGTCAATCCCTGCAAAAAGCGACGCCGGATCAATTAGCCAAACTCCGCAATCAATACTTGGGGTTTGTTTATCAATTCCATCATTTGATGGCGGATTTCACCGCATTGGAAAATGTACTAATGCCGATGTTAATTGGGAATCGGAATAAAACGGAAGCACGTGATCGAGCCGAAAAAATGCTGCAGTCCGTGGGATTATCGCACAGAATTTCCCATAAACCGTCCGCACTTTCAGGTGGAGAGCGGCAACGGGTTGCGATAGCGCGGGCATTAGTGAATAATCCCGCGTTAGTATTAGCGGATGAACCGACGGGAAATCTGGATCACAAAACCACGGAAAGTATCTTTGCCTTGATTCAACAGCTTAATCAAGAGCAGGGTATCGCATTTTTATTAGTGACCCATGATTTACAGCTGGCGGAAAAATTACAACGCCGTATGATTATGCAGGACGGCGTTTTGCGAGCGGAGTCGTAACGAATGAATACGCCATTTTTTATCAGTTGGCGCTATCAGCGGGCAAAACAAAAGAATCGCTTGGTTTCGCTGATTTCCTTTTTTTCTACCTTGGGGATTGCCTTGGGCGTGATGGTGCTGATAATCGGATTAAGTGCCATGAACGGTTTTGAACGGGAACTGAATAACCGAATTTTAGCCGTGGTTCCCCATGCGGAAATTACCGCCGCCGATGAAAATACCGTTCAAGACGCCGGTTTACTGGAAAAGCGCTTGCAGACCGTTCCGCAGATTCAAGGGGTATCGCCTTTTGTTTCTTTTACCGCATTGATCGAAAACGGCGCCAAAATGAAAGTGGTACAGGTGAAAGGCGTGGATAAAACGGCTCAGAATAAAGTGAGTTCACTCGGTAAATTCGTATTGGACGACGGTTGGACGAATTTCGGGAAAAACGGCGGACTGGTGCTGGGTTATGCCATTGCCAACGAATTGGACGTACACGAAGGGGATTGGGTTACATTGCTCATTTCGCAAAACAACGGCGATGAAATGGCACAACCCGCTCGCGAACGCATTCAGGTCAGCGGTATTTTGCGCTTAGACGGACAGCTCGATCATAGTTATGCTTTGATGCCGAAAGCACAGGCACAGGAATTTCTGGGGTTAACGATAAACCAAGTTTCGGGCGTGGAACTGAAAGTGCAAAATCCGTTTCACATGCAGAATATGGATTATTCCGTTCTGAATGATTATCCGCAACTATTGAATCTGCAAAACTGGCAGGCGAAATTCGGCTATATGTATCGTGATATCCAATTGATTCGTACCGTGATGTATATTGCCATGGTATTGGTGATCGGCGTTGCCTGTTTCAATATTGTATCTACGCTGATCATGGCGGTGAAAGATAAAGCGGGCGATATTGCTATCATGCGCACTTTAGGCGCTAACAGCGGATTTATCAAACGTATCTTCGTGTGGTACGGTTTACAGGCGGGTATGAAAGGGTGTTTGCTCGGCATCCTACTCGGTATATTTTTTGCTTTAAATCTGACCGCACTTATTCAAGGGCTGGAAAAACTCATCGGACACAAATTATTGTCCGACGGCATTTATTTTGTAGATTTCCTACCGAGCGAACTGCATGGGCAGGATGTATTGCTGGTTTTGACGGCTGCATTGGTGTTAAGCTTGCTTGCCAGTCTGTATCCGGCCGGTCGTGCGGCTAAATTACAACCGGCACAGATTTTAAACGGGCATTAAACAAAATAATTGAACTAGTTTACTAGTGCAAGAATAAGTGTTACATTGATAACATTTATGACTGTTGCGTAAAAGTGCGGTCAAAAAAATAATATTTTTACGAAAGTTAAAGCATCCGTCATGCGATATTACTGAAAAATTTATTTCGTATTGCTGACGATTTCATTCCTAAGAGAGTTGATCACCATGGTTAAAAAACAAAACGAAATTCGCATTGCCAACGATGATACCCGTATTGCCAAAATCGAACAATTATTACCGCCGGTAGCATTGCTGGAAAAGTATCCGGCGAGCGCACAAGCGGTTAAAACCGTCAGAACCACTCGCCGTCATGCCCATGAAATCATTCACGGTGAAGACGACCGATTACTTGTCATCATCGGTCCTTGTTCTATTCATGATACCAATGCCGCATTGGAATATGCCAATCGGTTGAAACCGTTGCGCGATAAATATAAAAATACGCTGGAAATCATTATGCGCGTATATTTTGAAAAACCACGTACTACCGTAGGTTGGAAAGGGTTAATCAACGATCCTTACTTGAATGATAGTTACGCGTTAAACGACGGTTTGCGCATGGGACGGAAATTATTATCGGATATTAATGATCTCGGTTTACCGACCGCCGGTGAATTTTTGGATATGATCACCCCGCAATATGTGGCGGACTTTATGAGCTGGGGGGCAATCGGCGCACGCACCACGGAATCTCAGGTGCACCGCGAATTGGCTTCGGGCTTATCTTGTGCCGTCGGGTTTAAAAACGGCACAAACGGCGGCGTGAAAATCGCTTTAGACGCTATCGGTGCGGCGGAAGCCTCACACCACTTTTTGTCCGTTACTAAATTCGGCCATTCCGCTATTGTTTCCACCAAAGGCAATAACGACTGTCACATCATTCTGCGCGGCGGTGATCGCGGTACCAATTATGATGCGGAAAGCGTAGCCGCAGTATGTAAAAGTATCGAAAAATCGGGGCGCTGTCCGCATGTCATGATTGACTTCAGCCATGCTAACAGCAGCAAACAGTTCAAAAAACAAATGGACGTATGTAAAGATGTAAGCGCACAAATTGCTAATGGTTCAACTCAAATTTTCGGTGTAATGGTGGAAAGCCATTTGGTCGAAGGACGCCAGGATTTACAACCGGGCAAAGCGCTGACTTACGGCCAAAGCGTCACCGATGCCTGTATCGGCTGGGAAGATACGGAAATTTTGCTTCAACAGCTTTCCGATGCCGTTGCGGCAAGACGCAAAGTGAACGGTTAATCCGCCGGCAAACTAAAGTGCGGTCAGAAATTTGAATGTTTTTGACCGCACTTTTTCTTTTTTAACCCTTAAATTTGCCGTCAATTTAGCGTATTATTAGCGATAATTTTTAATCTATTCAATCCGACAATTTATGGCTCGTCAACCTTCACAAAATTTACCGCAGGAACGCGATCAACAAACCGCGCAAGTAGCTATTCCACCGCATTCCATTGAAGCCGAACAGGCAGTGTTGGGAGCGATCATGCTGAATAACCGGCACTGGGAAAATGTGGTGGAGCGGGTGATTGCCGACGATTTTTATCTTGCGGCGCACCGGATTATTTTCCAGGAAATGGAAAATCTGACTCGTCAAAACCAACCTATCGATTTGCTGACCTTGGATCAGGCACTGAAAAACAAAGGTATTATCGACGATGTAGGCGGGTTTGCCTATTTGGCGGAGTTATCCAAAAACACGCCGAGCGCAGCGAATATTAACGCCTATTCGGACATTGTGCGGGAAAAAGCGATTCTGCGCGATTTAATCGGTGTCAGTAACAATATCGCCCAGCGGGCTTATTCGCCGAAAGGGAAGGACGTTAAGGAAATTCTGGATGAGGCGGAACGGGATGTGTTCACCATTGCGGAAAAACGTACTACGCAGAATGAAGGGCCGGAAAATGTAGTGAATATTTTGGAACGGACGATCACCAAAATCGAAACTTTGAAAGCCATGGGGGCCGGCAATAACGGGATTACGGGAGTAACCACAGGATTTGTGGATTTAGACAAGAAAACCGCCGGGTTGCAGCCGTCGGATTTAGTCATTGTGGCGGCTCGTCCGTCTATGGGGAAAACCACTTTTGCGATGAATTTGTGTGAAAATGCGGCAATGGCAAGTGATAAACCCGTATTGATTTTCAGCCTTGAAATGCCGGCGGATCAAATTATGATGCGTACTTTAGCCTCACTTTCGCGGGTCGATCAAACCGCTATCCGAACCGGGCAAATCGAAGATGACGGCGACTGGGCGAAAATTTCCAGTACCGTAGCGTTACTCAGTGAAAAATCCAATATGTATATTGATGATTCAGCCGGATTAACGCCGACGGAACTGCGTTCCCGCGCCCGTCGGGTATACCGCGAACGAGGCGGATTAAGTCTGATTATGGTGGATTACCTGCAATTAATGCGGGCGCCGGGATTTGATAACCGAACCCTCGAAATCGCCGAAATTTCCCGTTCCCTGAAAGCGTTGGCAAAAGAGCTGGAAGTTCCCGTTGTCGCGTTGTCGCAATTAAACCGTACGCTGGAAAACCGCACGGATAAAAGGCCGGTGAATTCCGATTTGCGTGAATCGGGTTCCATCGAACAGGACGCGGATTTAATTATGTTCATCTATCGCGATGAGGTATACCACGAAACCACGGAAGAAAATAAAAACGTGGCGGAAATCATTATCGGTAAGCAGCGTAACGGACCGATTGGACGGGTGCGTTTAACCTTTCAGGGACAGTATTCGCGGTTTGATAATTATGCGGGCTCTTTACCGTTTGACGATAATTACTAAAAACAATTACCTGAAAAGTGCGGTGAAAAAATGCATCGTTTTTTGACCGCACTTTGCATGATGTGAAAATAAGAAGAAAACATGAAACCAGCAACAGCCAAAATCAGTTCGCTCGCACTGAAACATAATCTTGAGTTAATTCATCAAAAGGCGCCCGACAGCAAAATGATCGCCATCGTTAAAGCCAATGCTTACGGGCATGGTGTGGAATTTGTGGCGTCAACCGTAGAAGAGCAGGTAGACGGTTTTGGTGTGGCGCGTATCGAAGAAGCGTTAACCCTGCGTTCTAAAGGCATAATCAAGCCGATTTTATTGTTGGAAGGCTTTTTTTCGGCGAAAGATTTGCCGGTTATTGCGGTGAATAATATTCAAACCGTGGTGCATAATCGGGAACAGTTAGAGGCATTGAAACAGACGAAACTGCCGAATCCGATTAAGGTATGGTTAAAAATTGATACGGGCATGCATCGTTTGGGCGTGGCATTGGATGAAGTAGAGGATTATGTTGAAGAACTGAAAAAATGTGCGAATGTGGAGCCGTTAATAGGATATGTCAGCCATTTCAGCCGTGCTGACGAGCTGGATTCCGATTATACCCGGATTCAGCTTAATCGCTTTTTACAGGCGACGGAAGACAAAGGCGGACCGCGTTGTATTGCGGCCTCCGGCGGTATTTTATTCTGGCCGGATTCCCATCTTGAATGGATTCGTCCCGGCATTATTATGTACGGCGTGTCGCCGACGGATACGCCGAGTTCCGAATTCGGTTTGATTCCGGTAATGACATTGACTTCCTCCTTAATCGCCGTGCGTCGTCATAAAGCGGGTGAACCGGTGGGATACGGCGGCACTTGGATAAGCAAAAAAGATACCAAAATAGGTGTAATCGCTATCGGTTACGGCGACGGTTATCCGCGCAATATTCCCAGCGGTACGCCGGTGTATATCAACGGGCGAATCGTGCCGATTGTCGGGCGGGTTTCCATGGATATGATTACGGTGGATTTAGGTGAGGATTGCACCGATAAAGTCGGTGATGAAGTGATTTTATGGGGCAAGGAATTGCCGATTGAAACGGTGGCTAAACACATGGGTATATTAAGCTATGAATTGATGACGAAACTGACGCCGCGCGTGTTAACCGAATATGCGGATTAACGCCTATCGGAATCATCAGTAAAATCGGTATCCGTTTAATGCATAAGGTGTTACTATCATTTATGAAACCGGTTTTAAATTTACTCCAACTCAAAAAGGAAAATACTATGCAAAATATTAACCCGACCAAAACAACAGCATGGAAAGCATTAGAACAGCATAAAGCGGAATTAGCCGAAACTACGATCAAAGATCTTTTTCAACGGGAACAGAATCGTTTCGATAATTATTCATTAACTTTTAATAACGAAATGTTAGTGGATTTCGCTAAAAATAAAATTACTCAGGATACTTTAAAATTATTGCGTCAATTGGCAAAAGAATGTGCATTGGACGAAGCCAAAGAAGCGATGTTTACGGGCGAAAAAATCAACCGTACGGAAAATCGCGCCGTATTACATACCGCCTTGCGTAACCGCTCGAACAAGCCTGTGTTGGTCGACAGTAAAGATGTGATGCCGGAAGTTAATGAAGTCTTGGCAAAAATGAAAGCTTTCAGCGAACGCGTAATTTCCGGCGAATGGAAAGGCTACACCGGCAAAGCCATTACCGATGTGGTGAATATCGGTATCGGCGGATCGGATCTCGGCCCTTACATGGTAACGGAAGCTTTACGTCCGTATAAAAATCACTTGACTATGCATTTTGTTTCCAATGTGGACGGTACTCATATTGCGGAAGTCTTTAAGAAAACCGACCCGGAAACCACTTTATTTTTAGTGGCGTCAAAAACCTTTACTACTCAGGAAACCATGACCAATGCGAAATCTGCCCGCGATTGGTTCCTGGCGGCGGCAAAAGACGAAAAACACGTGGCAAAACATTTTGCCGCACTTTCGACCAATGCGACGGAGGTGGCGAAATTCGGTATTGATACCGACAACATGTTCGGTTTCTGGGATTGGGTCGGCGGACGTTATTCATTATGGTCGGCTATCGGTTTGTCCATTGCGCTTTCCGTAGGTTTTGACAATTTCGAACAATTATTGGCCGGCGCTCATGAAATGGATAAACATTTCCGGAATACGCCGATTGAACAAAATATTCCGACCACATTGGCGTTAGTAGGGTTATGGAATACCAATTTCCAAGGTGCGCAAACCGAAGCGATTTTACCTTACGATCAATATCTGCACCGTTTTGCGGCATATTTCCAACAGGGTAACATGGAATCCAACGGTAAATACGTGGGACGTGACGGCGAAGTAATTAACAATTATCAAACCGGTCCGATTATTTGGGGCGAACCGGGTACCAACGGTCAACACGCGTTCTATCAATTAATTCATCAGGGTACCACGTTAATTCCTTGCGATTTCATTGCACCGGCGAAAACTCATAATCCGTTGGCGGACCACCACAGCAAATTACTGTCTAACTTCTTTGCCCAAACTGAAGCGCTGGCTTTCGGTAAAACCAAAGAAACCGTGGAAGAAGAATTTTTGAAAGCCGGCAAAAATTTAGACGAAGTGAAAAATGTGGTGCCGTTCAAAGTTTTCGCCGGCAACAAACCGACCAACTCGATTTTATTGCAAGAAATTACGCCGTTTAGTTTAGGCGCTCTAATTGCCATGTACGAACATAAAATCTTCGTACAAGGTATTATCTTCAATATTTTCAGTTTCGACCAATGGGGCGTAGAATTAGGTAAACAACTGGCAAACCGCATTCTGCCCGAATTAAGCGGCAATGAGCCAATCAATAGTCACGATAGCTCGACCAACGGCTTAATCAACCAATTCAAAGCTTGGCGGTAAATTAGCGTTTTATTTGTTATAAACTATAAAAGTGCGGTCAAAAAATCATTTATTTTTGATTTAACCGCACTTTTATTTTAACCATTAAATAATTACTCCCGGGCGGTTTATGAAATTTAAACGGCCTTTACTTTTAAGTTAAACTGACTTCACCTTCCACATACAGTAAAAGCTGATCAGCACAATAATCACGGATAAATAAAATACCGAGCTGTAGCCCCAGTGTTCCGCGATTAACCCGGCGATTGGACCGCCTAGAATCCAACTGCCTTTTGCCGCGTTACCGAATAGTGTAGTGGCGGCCCCCATTTGACGCGGCATGAGATCCTGAAAATAAACCATGCCGAGAGTGGCGATAATACCGATAAAAACCGCATTTAGCGCTTGTAATGTAACAAGCTGCCAAGTTTCATGCAGAAAAAGTAACAGCAGATTGAAGGTAAAACCGGCCAAAAGTGCGGTCAAAATTAAGGTTTTTTTTCGAAAAAATTTGGTGAGATAACCGCCGATCAACATAACGGGAATTTCCAGACCGGCAGCTGTTCCCATTAAGGTTCCTGCCAAATTTTCCGACAAATGTAACTCATGAATGGTGTACAACGGCATGGAAATCAAATACATACTGTTGCACATCCACATCAAAAAACAGGCGATGAACAGATAAGACACGGATTTACGGTTGTCGCTTGGTGCGCTTAACGGCGCGGATTCGGTTTTCAGCATTTGTTTGCGGCTGATTTTGGGCAGCATAGTAGCGGTTAACAGCGCACAAAATAAAAATGCCAAGCCCGCCACCAGATACATATAATTAAATCCCCAGTTTAATGCGATAGCAAAGGAAACCGGCGGACCGATAATCCACGCCAATGAAATCTGGGTCCGCATAATGGTGGTAAACATCACCGCTTCCCGCCGGCTGTATTCGGCATATTCGCGGGCAAAGGCGAAAGACTGCGGATTGGACGAAGAACCTAAACCCAGAAAGAACGTACCGAAAAAGGCCAATACGTAATAATTTCGGTTGAAGGCAAAAATAAGACTGCCGAAAATGGCAATTAAACAGCAACCGATGATGATTTTACGACGATCATCCTGTTTATCGGAATAACGGGCGACCAGCTGACTGACGAAGATTCCCATCACTGCATTTACGGCATAGAAGGTTCCCACCATGAAAGGCGAGACGTGAATTTCTTGGGATAAAAACAGGCTGAGCGTCGGCATTTGAAAGGCTGATGCCGTTCCGGTTAAAAATGCAATCAGCAAAAAGGCGAAAGCAACAAGATTGGCAGGTTTGTGATGGGTTTGCATAATGACACCGAATAAAGAAAAAGTGCGGTCATTTTAACGCAATTTTTTGTGCGTCTACAGCGGAATTCCGTTATAATCGCCATACGTTTATCTAGGTAAGGCAAAAAATGAAGCTTCAAGCAAACGGTAAAATCTTAGATTTATCCCAACCGCAAATTATGGGAATTTTGAATTTTACACCCGATTCGTTTTCAGATAACGGAAAATTCTTCAGTTTAGACAAAGCACTGATTCAAGTTGATAAAATGCTGAATGAAGGGGCGGCAATTATCGATATCGGTGGCGAGTCAACCCGTCCGATGGCTGAGGAGGTCAGTGAGCAGGAAGAGCTTGAACGCGTGGTTCCCCTTGTGGAAGCCGTGCGTCAGCGTTTTGATTGCTGGATTTCGGTGGATACGTCAAAAGCGGCGGTTATGCGGGAATCGGCGAAAGCGGGGATGGATATGATTAATGACATTCGCGCTTTGCAGGAACCCGATGCATTGGAAACCGCAGTAACATTGGCGTTGCCCACCTGTATCATGCACATGCAGGGGCAGCCGCGCACAATGCAGTCTGCACCGCAATATGACGATGTCGTGGAAGAGGTATTGCAATTTTTGCAAAACCGGACCGCACTTTGTTTAAAAGCCGGGATGAAGAATGAAAACATTATTTGGGACGTCGGTTTCGGTTTTGGTAAAACTGTTTGCCACAATTACCGCTTATTGCAACAATCCGCCCGTTTTGCGGTGCACGGTTATCCCGTTTTAGCGGGGCTTTCGCGCAAATCCATGATTGGAGCGATATTAGATAAACCGGTTGATCAGCGTGTTATCGGGAGTGTGACGGGCGCACTGCTTGCCGCGCAAAACGGTGCAACCATTTTGCGGGTTCACGATGTAGCGGAAACCGCTGACGCATTAAAAATCTGGCAGGCAACGGTTCATGCATAATGGATTTTGTCGTCATAAAATAACACATTAAAATTTAACTGGTGGTTTTCTCCACCTTTCTTAATAAGGAATAAAATATGGCAGAACGTAAATATTTCGGTACTGACGGTGTGCGCGGTAAAGTAGGCTCATTCCCGATTACCCCGGATTTTGCATTAAAACTGGGGTGGGCGGCCGGCAAAGTGCTGGCGACTCATGGTTCGAAAAAAGTACTTATCGGTAAGGATACCCGCATTTCCGGCTATATGCTGGAATCCGCATTGGAAGCCGGTTTGACGGCAGCCGGTTTGTCCGCTGTTTTCGTCGGTCCGATGCCGACGCCGGCCGTGGCTTATTTAACCCGTACTTTCCGTGCTGAAGCGGGTGTGGTGATTTCCGCCTCCCATAATCCCTATGATGATAACGGCATTAAATTTTTCTCCGCTGAGGGGACGAAATTGCCGGATGATGTGGAAGAAGCTATCGAAGCCTTATTGGAACAGCCGATGGATTGCGTAGAGTCTGCGGAATTGGGTAAAGCCAGCCGGATTAACGATGCAGCCGGTCGTTATATTGAGTTCTGTAAAAGTACATTCCCGACTTCATTAAGTTTGGAAGGTTATAAAATTGTGGTGGACTGCGCTCATGGCGCCACCTATCACATTGCGCCGAGCGTATTACGCGAATTGGGGGCCGAAATAATTGAGATCGGGACTAAACCGAACGGTTTGAATATTAACGAAAAATGCGGTGCGACGGATATTGAAGCATTACGGCATAAAGTATTGGAGATAGGTGCCGATGTGGGCTTGGCTTACGACGGCGACGGCGACCGCATTATGATGGTGGATCACTTAGGCAATAAAGTGGACGGCGACCAAATTCTTTATATTATTGCCCGCGAAACCTTACGTGCCGGTCACTTAAAAGGTGGTGTGGTCGGCACCTTAATGAGCAATATGAGTCTGGAAATCGCCTTAAAACAACTGGGTATTCCGTTTTTACGCGCCAATGTAGGTGATCGTTACGTATTGGAAAAAATGCAGGAAAACGGCTGGAAACTCGGCGGTGAGAATTCAGGGCACATCATTATTCTGGATAAAAATACCACCGGTGACGGTATTATCGCTTCATTAGCGGTCTTAACGGCGATGGCGCAACATAAATTGAGTCTGCACGAACTTACCGGTGCGGTGAAATTATTCCCGCAAGTTTTGATTAACGTCCGTTTTGCCGGCGGTGAAAATCCGTTAAACAGTGAAAAAGTGAAAGCGGTTGCGGCGGAAGTCGAACAACGCTTAGCGGGTAAAGGCCGTATTCTATTACGCAAATCCGGTACGGAACCGTTAATTCGCGTAATGGTGGAATGTGAAGATGCCGTGTTGGCACAAAAATCCGCGGAAGAAATTGCCGAAGCGGTGAAAAACAGTTAAATTGTTCAAAAAGTTAACAGTTAGGAAAGTGCGGTGGAAAAAACAGTTGTTTTGCTAAGAAAACCCGTTATAATTGACCGCACTTTCCGAAATGAATACCGATTATTGCGACTATAGCTCAGTTGGTTAGAGCACCACCTTGACATGGTGGGGGTCACTGGTTCGAGTCCAGCTAGTCGCACCATATATTTTATAAATCCCAAGCTTGCCGGTTTGGGATTTTTATTGCCTAAAGTTTACCTTTCCATATAGAAAATACGTGATTTTTTAATGAGTTAGTATTATCATTAAGCACATTTCCGATTAATCCATAAGTAAAATAAAAGGACAGGTATGCAAAACCTTAAACAAATTACAGAACAAGCTCGGGCAGCGCTTGATGAATTGCATGATAAAGGCATCGAAGCTTTAGAAAATTTCCGTGTAGAATATTTTGGTAAAAAAGGGCATTTTACCCAGTTAATGCAAGGTTTGCGCGATGTTTTACCGGAAGAGCGTCCGGCAATGGGGGCAAAAATTAACGAGGCGAAACAAACGGTATTAGAAATTCTTAATGCTAAAAAAGAACAAATCGAACAAGCGGCATTAAATGTCAAATTAGAGCAGGAGCGTATTGATGTCAGTCTGCCGGGTCGTAAAGTGGAAGCGGGCGGCTTGCATCCGGTTTCTATTACTATCGGACGTGTGACGAAGTTCTTCTCCGAATTGGGATTCAGTGTAGAAAGCGGACCTGAAATTGAGAGCGATTACTATAATTTTGACGCATTAAATATTCCGAAACACCATCCGGCACGAGCGGATCATGATACTTTCTGGTTTAATCCCGAATTATTACTTCGAACTCAAACCTCCGGCGTACAAATCCGAACCATGGAGAAAAAGCAGCCGCCAATCCGTATTATGGCACCGGGACGGGTATACCGTAACGATTACGATCAAACCCACACGCCTATGTTCCATCAAATCGAATTACTGTATGTGGATAAAAATGCAAACTTTACCGAATTGAAAGGGTTGTTGCACGATTTTTTACGGGCTTTTTTCGAAGAAGATTTGCAAGTGCGTTTTCGTCCCTCTTATTTCCCGTTTACGGAACCTTCGGCAGAAGTCGATGTAATGGGTAAAAACGGTAAGTGGCTGGAAGTGTTAGGTTGCGGTATGGTACATCCCAACGTCTTGCGCAATGTGGGGATTGATCCGAACGAATACAGCGGTTTTGCCGTAGGTATGGGGGTGGAACGTTTAACTATGTTACGTTACAACGTAACGGATTTACGTTCGTTCTTTGAAAACGATCTGCGTTTCTTAAAACAATTCAAATAGGATTGTTGCCATGAAAAAATATTCATTGATTGGTTTGGCAACCTGTTTTTTAACCGTTTCCGTCATGGGCGCAGACAATACGCAATCGTTAGAGGAAACGCATCCTATAGCATTTTTGCAGGTATTGGATACCGCTTCGGCGCAACCTAAACCGATGAAAGGCAATCAGCTATCCAGAAAGAAAAAACGTCAGCTTTGCATTGTAGTGAAAAATGTAGATATCCGGGAACGTAATCAGTTAATCGAGAAAATTAACGCGCCGGCAAAAATTACTATGGTGGCCAATAATGCGCAATTAACTGCTGATGCGGACGGTAAAGGTTATCGGGCGGTTTTTGAAATTCCTCGTTCAGAGATTAAAAATAATACGGCGGTTCAGTGTTGGGAATTTGGCAAACAGGATCCTGTCGGTGAATATCATATTGATGTACAGTTTAATAATGTGGTCTTTAAAAATCTGAAATTTGAAGTCCTTCCGTAACGAATAAGAGAGAACAGAATGAAATTTAGTGAAAATTGGGTACGTGAGTGGGTGAATCCGGCGGTTAATACGGATGAGTTATGTGATCAAATTACCATGCTTGGTTTGGAAGTAGACGGCGTTGAACCCGTAGCCGGTGAGTTCAGCGGCGTAGTGGTGGGTGAAGTCGTGGAATGTGCGCAACACCCGGATGCGGATAAATTACGCGTAACCAAAGTGAATGTGGGAGGCGACCGCTTATTGGATATTGTATGCGGCGCACCAAACTGCCGACAAGGTTTAAAAGTCGCTTGCGCAATGGATGGAGCCGTTTTACCGGGTAATTTCAACATTAAGAAAACCAAGTTACGCGGTCAGCCTTCCGAAGGGATGCTTTGCTCGTTCAGCGAATTAGGTATGTCGGAAGATCACAGCGGTATTATGGAATTACCGCAGGATGCGCCGATTGGCCGGGATTTACGCGAATACCTTGATTTAAACGATAAAGAAGTTGAAATCAGTCTGACGCCGAACCGAGCGGACTGTTTAAGTATTGCCGGCGTAGCGCGGGAAATCGGAGTGGTTAACCGAGCGACAGTTACGGAGCCGGTGATTACAAATGTCGCGCCGACCATCCCGGATAAGATTGCCATTGACGTCTCCGCACCGGAAGCTTGTCCGCGTTATTTATTACGTTCGGTGAAAAATGTCAACGTGAAAGCGGCAACACCGATGTGGATGAAAGAAAAACTTCGTCGTTGCGGTATTCGTTCCATTGATCCGGTTGTGGATATAACCAACTACATTCTGCTTGAACTCGGTCAGCCTATGCATGCCTTTGATGCGGCGACGGTAGCGCAACCGGTACAAGTTCGTATGGCTAAAGAAGGAGAAAAACTCGTTCTGCTGGACGGTAATACGGCGACATTACAAAGCAATACTTTAGTCATTGCCGATCAAAACGGTCCGCTGGCAATGGCCGGTATTTTCGGCGGGGCGGCAAGCGGTGTGAATGCCGACACCAAAGATATTATTTTAGAATCGGCATTTTTTGCTCCGCTGGCGATTACCGGACGTGCCCGCCAATACGGTTTGCATACGGATGCGTCTCATCGTTTCGAACGTGGCGTGGATTTCCAATTACAACACAAAGCCATGGAAAGAGCGACCGCTCTTTTACTGGCGATTTGCGGCGGCGAGGCCGGAGAAATCTGTGAGGCGGTCAGCGAACAGCATTTACCTAAACTGAAAGAGGTACAATTACGCCGTAGTAAACTGGATGCTTTATTGGGGCACCATATTGAAACGGAAACCGTCACCGACATTTTCCAACGTTTAGGCTTATCTGTCCGTTATGAAAACGACGTGTGGACGGTGACATCGGCCAGTTGGCGTTTTGACATTGAAATTGAAGAAGATTTAATCGAAGAAGTGGCGCGTATTTACGGTTATAACAATATTCCGAATAATGCGCCGTTAGCGCATTTAACAATGCGCGAGCACAAAGAATCGGATTTAGAAATCGACCGAATTAAGACCGCACTTGTATCCGCAGATTTTCATGAGGCGATAACATACAGTTTTGTCGATCCGAAAATTCAAAGTATGTTGCATCCTGCCGTTAAACCGTTGATTTTGCCTAATCCGATTTCCGGTGAAATGTCGGCAATGCGGGTTTCTTTATTAACCGGTTTATTAGGTGCCGTTCTTTATAACCAAAATCGTCAGCAGACGCGAGTTCGTCTGTTTGAAACCGGATTACGTTTTATTCCTGACGCTTCGGCGGAATTCGGTGTTCGCCAGGAATTTGTCTTCGCAGCGGTGATGACAGGCGCCAAATATAACGAACATTGGACAACAAAATCCGAATCTGCTGACTTTTACGACTTAAAAGGTTATATTGAAAACCTATTATCCTTGACCGCCGTCGGCGACAGAGTAAAATTTGTAGCAAAAGCTTTACCGGCATTTCATCCGGGGCAATCTGCGGTGTTAGTGTTGGACGGTGAAGAAATCGGCTATATCGGTCAAATTCATCCGAGTATTGCACAAAAATTAGGATTAAACGGCAAAACCTTTGCCGCCGAGATTTTAGTGGAAAAAGTTTCCCGACGTAATGTTGCGGTAGCGAAAGAAATTTCTAAATTCCCGGCAAACCGTCGCGACTTGGCGTTAGTCGTTGCCGATAACGTGCCGGCAAGCGATATTATCGATGCATGCCGAGCCGTAGGAGGCGAAAAATTAGTCGCTGTGAATCTATTTGATGTCTATCAGGGGGCAGGTGTAGCGGAAGGCATGAAGAGCCTGGCTATCAGTCTGACTATCCAGGACACGGAAAAAACCCTAGCCGAAGAAGATATTAATGCTGTTATCTCTGCCGTATTGGCCGAACTGAAACAACGCTTTAATGCAACTTTGAGAGATTAATTTATGACATTAACGAAAGTCGAAATAGCGGAAAATCTGACGCGCAAACTTGAGCTGAACAAAACCGAAGCGAAAGCGATGGTGGAAAGTTTCTTTGAAGAAATTCGGGCGACATTGGCTGACGGACATAATGTGAAATTATCAGGCTTCGGTAATTTCGAGCTAAGGGATAAAGCTTCTCGTCCCGGGCGAAACCCTAAAACCGGTGAAAACATACCGGTTTCTGCCCGCCGGGTCGTAGTGTTCAGACCCGGTCAGAAATTACGTGCCCGCGTGGAAAAATCGAAACCTAAAGGCTAAAAGGTAAGCCAGGAAGGCTACTCATTGATAACGTTAATGAGTAGCTTTTAATTTTTACATGAGAAAATGATATGGATGTTAAGCGGTTAAAAACATTAATATTTATGGCGACTCTGAGTCTTTTAAGCGCTTGTTCCACGCTGCCGGAAGAATATGACGGCATTAATTATAAAGGGCAAATCGACGATCCCATTATGGCGATTACCTTATTAAGCGAACAGCAGCGGGAATGGGCGGGTACGCCTTATCGTTTAGGCGGAACCACGCGCAGCGGAGTGGATTGTTCCGGTTTTACCCGAACCACGTTTATGGACCGCTTTAATATTTCTCTGCCACGCACAACTACGGCACAGTCGAAATACGGTAAAAAAGTGCCGAAAGAGATGATTCAAACCGGTGATTTAATCTTTTTCAAAACGGGACGCGGACCGAACGGTTATCACGTGGGTATTTATGTGAAAGAGGACAAATTCCTGCACGCATCTACCAAAGGCGGAGTGATTTATTCTTCCATGAACAGTCCTTACTGGCGTAAAGCGTTTTGGCAGGTACGCCGGATTTAGGTTGAAATCGGTAAAAGAAATAATAAAAAAGTGCGGTTAGAATATTTAACGTTTTTTCTGACCGCACTTTTTTCGCCGCTGAATTAAGCGACTAGTAAATGAGGCAAGCGGTAAAGCGCATAACAGAATATTACGAAAATGGCCGATAACACGAGTTTTTCGTAATGATTGACATTAAGTTTGCCGTGAAAACGGCGGTTAGCGTAGAGGTACAACAAAATGCCCGGCACATACAACACGACGGAAAGCAACAGATATTGCAACCCTGCCGCGTATACAATCCATAAACCGTAAAGAGACGCCATAAATCCCGTTAACTTCACATACCAAGCGGCATGCGTTTGAAAAGATAATTTAAATAAATAAGCGCCGATTAAAAAATACGGGATCAAAATCATGGAAGTGGAAATCAGTAACAAAGTGTTATAACTTTGCTCGAAAACCAGCACTAAAACCAAACAAGATTGCACGATAAAACCGGTGAACCATAAGGAATTAATCGGTACCGCATTATCGTTCAATTTATTCAGAATTTGCGGAAACGCGCCGTTTTGGGCACCGCGATAGGGAATTTCCGATGAATACATAGTCCAACTGATGTAAGAAGCCAGAACGGAAACAATCAGACAGGCGGTAATAATCACTTTACCGGTCGGCCCCATCATCGCGTCCAGCAACGGTCCCATGGACGGATTCGCCATATTGGCAATAGTTTCCCGCGGTAAAATACCTAACGAAAGAATGGTAATCGCCACATACAACGCCAGCGCAATCAGAATACCCAATACGGTTGCCAAACCTACGTCCGTACGTTTTTTAGCATGCGCCGATAATACGGAAGCGCCTTCCACGCCGGTAAACACCCAAAGCGTAATCAGCATCGTATCTTTTACTTGATCACCGACGCTGTTACCCAACGCAGTGGCTTTAACATCGGAATTGAATACGTCCGCATCGAAATACCAAAATCCAAGCAGAATAAACAACACCAATGGCGCCACTTTAACGAAGGTGGCGACCAAATTCACCGACGCCGCTTCTTTAATTCCGCCGGCGATTAATGCATGTACCAGCCAGACAATGACGGACGCGCCGATAAAGGCGGGGATAGTGTTACCTTGTCCGAAAATTACCTGTTGTTCCGTGTCTGTGAAGACGCCCAGCCCTTCAAACGCCACCGTTAAATAGCCGACAATGCCGATAGTAGCGCATAACCAATAACCCCAGGCGGACATAAATCCCATTAAATCGCCGAATCCTTCGCGGGCGTAAGTGTAAATGCCGCCGTCCAGTTCAGGACGAATACGGGAAATGAAGAAAAATGACAGCCCGAGAAAGATAATACCGATACCGGTGATTAACCAACCGATAGAAATTCCTTCTGCGCCCGCTACGGCAGCCATATTTTGCGGAAGACTGAAAATTCCCGAACCGATCATAGAACTTAAAACCAATGCGGTTAAAGAAAGCAATCCGATTTTTTTACTCGACATAATATTCCTTGTATTGAATATTCGGCCGCAAAAGTGCGGTCGTTTTTTCCATGATTTTTTATTAATTCAGATTATCGGCTAAAACACGGATGTGATCGATACCGATACCGCAGCAACCGCCGATAATGGCGGCACCTTGCGCTTTCCATTTTTGTGCCCAACGCAAATATGCCTGCGGATCTAAATCTTTGCGTACTTCGTCCAGCCCGTCATTGGCGGTGGCGTCTTTCGGTTGCGGCGCAAAGGCATTGGCGTAAGCCCCCATTTTTATATGAGCGGCTTGATTTTCATTCAAAATTTTACGGGTGACATCCAACGCCCGTTCAATCACTTCCGGTTGACAACAGTTGAATAAAATCGCATCCACACCTAATTCGATCATTTTTTTCACCGCACTTTTTACGCTTTCACCGGAACGCAGCTGCGGTTCCGCTGTCGGTTCATCATCGATCAGGGTAAAAGACACCCATAACGGACGCTCATCTTTCGGTAATAAAGGTTTAATGGAAACCGGTTCGATAATCGCACTTTGGGTTTCGCATAACCAAATGTCCGCATAAGGCGATAAGCCGTCGATAATCGGTTGAGCAATTTCCCTAAAACGGTCTTTTTCAATAAGATCGGCACGGTAAGAACCGAACATCGGGGGCAGGGAACCGGCAATTTTCACCGGTTTACCGGAATTTTTGACCGCACTTTGGGCCAACCGACCGGCTAAGTCCGCCAACATTTTACCGTCCGCATGAAAACGTCGCTCGCCGATATGAAACGGCACTACGGCATAGCTGTTGGTGGTGATAACATCCGCTCCGCTGGCTATATAATCTTCATGTACCTGTTGTACGGCGGAAGGTTTTTCATACAATGAGAGCGCGGACCATTCCGGTTGTTTGAACGGCGCGTTTAAGCGCATGAGTTCTCGGCTCATACCGCCGTCGAGAATTGTGACTTGCATAATTTTTCCTTAAATCCATCGTCTGACGGATTGTTTATATTGTAAAAAAACATGACCGAATTTACGCTCAAGCGCCCGTTCTTCCGGTTTAATTTGAAAATGGGTGAGATAAAGCATAAACAGGATAATTACGAAAATAGCTAACGGACTTTCGCACCAAACCGCCCAAGCGGCGAGCCAGATAACAAGACTGAAATACATAGGATTGCGGCTTACCCGGAAAATACCGGTGGTGATTAGCGTTGCACTTTGTTCCGGCGCTTGCGGATTCAGCGTCGTTTGTTGACGTATAAAGGCAAAAAAACTGGTCACGGCAAAAATCACGCCGATCAGCAATAAAAGACCGCACAATAAAATACGAACAGTTATTGAGAAAGGTAGTGAAAATTTAGGTAAATAGGCAATCGCGACAACACTGAATAAAAATAAAACGGGAGGCGGAACTTTGAGTTTCATAAAAACCTCATTAAAAATGACCGCACTTTTAAAGTGCGGCCGGAATTTTAAACGTTCTTAAACGTTAAAACGGAAATGCATGACATCGCCGTCCTGTACGATATAATCTTTTCCCTCCAAACGCCACTTACCGGCTTCTTTGGCGCCCGCTTCACCTTTGTTATCAATAAAATCCTGATAACCGATAACTTCGGCACGGATAAAACCTTTTTCGAAATCCGTATGAATGACCGCGGCGGCTTTCGGTGCGGTGGCGCCGACGGAAACCGTCCAGGCGCGCACTTCTTTCACACCGGCGGTAAAGTAAGTTTGCAGATTAAGCAGTTTGTAACCGGCGCGGATAACACGGTTTAAGCCCGGTTCATCAATACCTAAATCCTGTAAAAATTCGGTTTTTTCTTCGTCGTCAAGTTCGGCGATTTCCGATTCGATAGCGGCGCATACCGGTACCACGACGGCACCTTCTTTCTCCGCGATTTCGCGAATACGCTCCAGATACGGATTGTTTTCGAAACCGTCTTCGTTCACATTGGCAATGTACATCGTCGGTTTTAAGGTTAAAAAGTTATAACCTTTAATCGCCTGCAGCTCATCTTTATCCAGCCCAGCGGCACGAATCATACCGGCATTTTCCAGAACGGGCAGGATTTTTTCCATTACGGATAATTCGAATTTCGCTTCTTTATCACCGCCTTTGGCTCGTTTTTGCAAACGCTGGATGGCGCGCTCGCAGCTGTCTAAATCCGCTAACGCAAGTTCCGTGTTAATGGTGTCTATATCATCGGCAGGGTCAATTTTACCGGCAACGTGAACAATGTCGTCATTTTCAAAACAACGTACTACATGACCGATCGCGTCGGTTTCACGGATATTGGCTAAGAATTTGTTACCCAGGCCTTCTCCTTTGCTGGCACCCGCTACAAGACCGGCAATGTCCACGAATTCCATGGTAGTCGGCAGTACGCGTTCGGGTTTCACGATTTCAGCCAATGCGTCTAAACGCGGATCCGGCATAGGTACCACGCCGGTATTCGGTTCAATAGTGCAGAAAGGGTAGTTTGCCGCTTCGATACCGGCTTTGGTTAACGCGTTAAAAAGTGTTGATTTACCGACATTCGGTAAACCGACGATACCACATTTAAATCCCATTTTTTGTTCCTGTTTTAAAATGATAGCGCGCATTGTCGTGCGAGCCTTGGTTATCAATTTCAGCGTACGTTTAACATATACGCCGTTAATCTAAAATTACACTAAGCCTTAAATCCGTTTAACCGGTTTGTCGCTTTGGTTATACCGTCTTTCAGCAGAATCTCCACACAAACGACGGCTTCGTCCAGCGCTTTGTCGATTAATGCCCAATCGGCAGGCGAAGGTTTGCCTAAAACGTATGACGTAACTAAATTCCTGTCGCCGGGATGGCCGATACCGATACGTAGACGATAGAAATTTTTGTTATTACCCAGTTGGGCAATGGTGTCTTTTAAGCCGTTATGTCCGCCGTGTCCGCCGCCCTGTTTGATTTTTACCGTTCCGGGCGGAAGATCTAACTCATCGTGCGCCAGTAAAATTTCTTCGGGCCGGATACGGTAAAAGGACGCCAGTGCGCCAATGGCTTTGCCGCTTAAATTCATAAAAGTTGCGGGCACTAAAAAACGGATTTCATGCCCGTCGATGACCGTGCGCGCCGTTTTACCGAAAAACTTGGCTTCATCTTTCAGAGTGAAATTAAACCGGCGGGATAAACGGTCAATCAGCCATTCGCCGGCATTATGACGGGTATCCGCATATTTATCGCCGGGATTACCTAATCCGACGATTAATTTGATTTCAGACATGTTAACTTCCGATTGTCGAAAATAGGGGCGTATTTTAGTTTAAATCTGTATTTTTTTCAATGAGATATTATTGGCAAACGGTATAACGGGTAACAGCACGAAACCCGGTATTCTCATGAGATTACCGGCTACTTTTTCCGTTACCGATATGCTATGCTTTTGCGCGATATTGATTTAAGGAAAAAACATGCCGTTTTTTGATACGCATACCCATTTGGATTATTTGCACCGATTCACCGGCGAATCGTTGGAATCATTAGTCCGCAACGCTGCAGCCGCCGATGTGGAAAAAATTCTGATTGTGACGGTATTAGCGCGGGATTTCAAAACAATTGAAAATCTGACCGCACTTTATCCCGTTAATTTGCGTTACGGTGTGGGGTTACATCCGCTTTATATTAAAGAGCATACGCCGTCGGATTTGGATGGGTTGGCGCAGTATTTGTCACAACGTCACAAAAGATTGCGGGCCGTGGCAGAAATCGGTTTGGAACGGGCAAACCCCGAATTGATGACTACCGAATTATGGCGCAAACAATGTGATTTTTTCGAAGCGCAATTACAGTTGGCGAAACAATACCGGTTGCCGGTAAATTTGCACAGCCGCAAATCTCACGAGCAGCTTTTCGCCTTTCTGAAACGTATTCGGTTACCGGACTGCGGTGTGGTCCACGGTTTTTCAGGCAGTTATGAGCAAGCCAAACGTTTTGTGGATTTGGGTTATAAAATCGGTGTCGGCGGTACGATTAGCTATGAAAGAGCGAATAAAACCCGTCAAACTATCGCCAAACTTCCCTTGGACGCCTTATTGCTGGAAACGGATAGTCCCGATATGCCGGTATCCGGTTTCCAGGGGCAACCTAACCGTCCGGAACGGATTAATCAAATTTTTCAGGCATTATGCGAATTAAGAACAGAACCGCCGGAAGAAATTAAAGCGGTGATTTGGCAGAATTCTATGAATATGTTTGCATGATAAAGTGCAAGTTTTTGTGCAAAAAACGTTCGTGTGTCTATAACATCCGTAAACCCAATGTTTAGTTATTTTAAAATTTGCGTTATTTGTTCAACATATCGGGATTCAATTCAGTAGTTTTTATGTAGGAAACAGTATGTCATTGATTAAATCAAGCGTTTTTATGTTCAGTATGCTGACTATCGCTGTATCTGCAAATGCGAAAGGGCCTAAGGTGAGTTACGATCATGCGGGTATTACCGCTATCGATCATAAAAATGAAGCACAGGTAAAATGGGTTTCGGCGGAATCCATTCAAAAAGAATTAAAGGGTAAACCGCCTATTACGGTGAGTTTTGATATTGATGATACCGTATTGGTTTCTTCACAATGTTTCTATTACGGCAAACAAACTTTTTCACCGGATAGTCTGGATTATTTACATAATCAGGCATATTGGGATTTTGTAGCGGACGGCTGTGACAATTATTCGATTCCGAAAGAATCTGCAAAAAAATTAATTGATATGCACCAAGCACGCGGTGATCAGGTCATTTTTATTACCGGCCGTACGCCGCATCGATTACATAAAGCAGGGCAAATGGATCAATTAGCCCGCATTCTCGAACGTGCGTTTCATATTAAAAATATGAAACCGATCAACTATACCCATGACAAACCGATTGCACCGTATAAATACGATAAAACCCGTTTTATGGTTGAAAACCGCGTCAGCATTCATTATGGCGACAGCAACGATGATATATTGGCTGCACGTGAAGCCGGAATTCGCGGCATCCGTGTTATTCGATCGGCAACCAGCACTAACCGCCCGTTACCGCTGAACGGCGGTTACGGCGAAGAAGTGGTCGAGGATTCGTCATATTAAAATAAATGAAGGACGCTTAACGCACCCTTTTTTATTTGGAAGTGCGGTCAAAATGCGGGCGTTTTTAAAATTCGTTTGATGTGAAACGATGCACGATTTGATTCGCCGACCCCCGCCATACCAGACTCGGATCCGCCTGTTCCTGAATAAATTTCCCGTCTATCAATACGTCGATATAAGGCAACATTCGGCGTTGGTCATCGTTTAATTCCGCCAAAGTATAACCCGTCCAAACCCAAATATCTTTATCGGGACATTCCTTTTTAACCCGTTGTACGAAAGGCAGCAACGTTTCCACATTACGCGGATGTAGCGGATCACCGCCGGACAGCGTTAACCCTTGCCGTTTAATGCGCGTATCTTTGAGATCTCGGATTATTTGCTCTTCCATCGCGCGATCAAAGGGTACGCCCGCACTGAACGACCAGCTTTTCTGGTTATAACAGCCTTTGCAGGCGTGGGTACAACCGCTCACAAAAAGCGTACAGCGGGTACCTTCGCCGTTTACGATATCAACGGGGTAGTATTGGAGATAATTCATATTTAGTAGTACTAGACAGCGCCGTTTTTATTATATGATGCTTATAGCTTTGGCAAAAGCTTTACCAAAATCAGTTATAGTTAGCAACCCATTTTTAATATTTAGTTTTTTAGGTGGTTCTAAATCTTTATATTGTAAATTTGCTCTTTTTATAATTGGATGCTCATCAAATTTACCATACGCTTTTTTATCTGAAAAATAATTATCTAGAGATACTGTAACTAGTCCTAATCGTGCCCAATTATCAATATAAGAGGGTATATTTTCTAACCAAAATGGTTTATCTTTGCTATATAAACAAATAAGATTTCTATATAAAACATGGAAACTGTTTTGCTCATTAAGTATCAAGTGACATTCAGACAAAGCCATATGATTAAGAGGTAAAATAACTTTCAATATTTTGGCTTCTTCACTAGATAGTTGCTTAATGATTTCTACAAAAGAAGGATGTGTTATTTTTGTATTATCGATAGTATTAACAATTAAATTCTCAAACATTTCTCTCAAATCAAATTGATTTTCTACATAAAGCAGAGCTTCTGTGGCAGATGCTAAGGTTGGTAAGTTCTCTGTTGCAATTTCCCTATTATCATCAGATAAACGATTAATTTTATCTCGCAAAGAATTTTTTTGCTCTTCAGAAAAGGTATTAAAAATTTCATTTATTTTTCTACTTGCATATCCATAGGCATTCACAGGTGTAGCTAATATTCCCCATAAGGCATGAGCTACCTTAGCTTTAGCTAAGTTCGTTTGAGAGTTAATTAATTTTGTATCTATTTCTATATTACTAGCAGCCTGTAATCTGGCATCATCATCTTTCCGCATTGCATCAATTTCGGAAACAGAGCTAGAGTTAGGTTCAATATCTTTCAACGCACTAATAGGCATATATGTAACTTCCTTTATTAGTAGTATTATTACATATGTTTTACGCGACGTTTCACTTCTTCCTGTTTACCCGGATTGAACGGGCGGGCGTCGGGACTGCCAAGATATCCGCAAACCCGACGGGTGACGGAAACTTTTTCGCTGTCATGATTGCCGCATTTCGGACAAGTGAATCCTTTGCTGGTACATTCGAATTCACCGGTGAAACCGCATTCGTAACATTCGTCAATCGGCGTATTGGTGCCGTAATAAGGTACTCTGTCGTAACTGTAATCCCATACGTCTTCTAAAGCTTTCAGGTTATGCTGGACATTCGGGTATTCGCCGTAGCAGATAAAACCGCCGCTTGCCAATGAGGGATACGGCATTTCGAAGTCCAGTTTGTCATACGGATTAACTTTTTTCTCAACGTCTAAGTGATAACTGTTAGTGTAATAACCTTTGTCCGTCACACCGTCGATAACGCCGAATGCTTTGGTATCCAAACGACAGAATCGGTCGCATAAATTTTCACTCGGCGTGGAGTAAAGGCTGAATGCATAACCGGTTTCTTCCGCCCATTCTTTTGTGGCGTTACTTAAACGTTCAACGATTTTCACCCCTTTTTCACGTAAAATTTCCTCATCGAAAATGTGTCCGTGGTTATAAAGTGCGTTGATGGTTTCATGAATCCCGATATAACCCAATGAAACGGAAGCACGTCCGTTTTTAAAGATTTGTGCCACATTGTCGTCGGCTTTCAGACGTACGCCGCAGGCGCCTTCCATATACAAAATCGGTGCCACCCGTGCTTTGGTGTTTTCCAAACGTGCAATACGCGTCATTAAGGCTTTTTTCGCCAGTGCCAAACGCTGTTCGAGAATTTCGAAGAAACGTTTTTCATCATGTTTGGCTTCAAGGGCGATACGCGGCAAGTTTAAGCTGACGACCCCTAAATTGTTACGTCCGTCATGGATTTCCTGTCCGTTTTCTTCGTATTTGCCCAAGAAACTGCGGCACCCCATCGGCGCTTTGAATGACCCTGTCACTTTTACCACCTGATCATAATTTAAAATATCCGGATACATGCGTTTTGACGCACATTCCAAAGCAAGTTTTTTGACATCGTAGTTAGGGTCGGCAGGGGATTGGTTGACGCCTTTTTTAATGGTAAATACAAGTTTAGGGAAAACCGGGGTCTTGTGATTTTTGCCTAAGCCGCGAATACGATTACGTAAAATAGATTTTTGAATCAAGCGTTCCTGCCAGCCGGTTCCCAAACCGAAACCGAACGTCACGAATGGGGTTTGCCCGTTAGCGGTATGCAGGGTATTCACTTCGTATTCAAGGGATTGGAACGCATCGAAGCATTCTTTTTCAATGCGTGCTTTAGCAAAACCTTCCGCATCGGGAATTTGCCATTCTTCCGCGATTTTCAGCAGTTTCTCATAACTGATTTGCACATAAGGCGCTAACACTTCGTCGATACGATTAATAGTAGTACCGCCGTAAATATGGCTGGCAACCTGCGCAATAATTTGAGCGGTCACGGCTGTTGCGGTACCGATAGATTTCGGCGGTTCGATTTCCGCATTACCCATTTTGAACCCTTTGGTCAGCATGCCTTTTAAATCGACCAGCATACAGTTGAACATCGGGAAGAACGGCGCGTAATCCAAATCGTGGTAGTGAATTTCGCCGCGTTCGTGGGCATCCACCACGTCTTTAGGCAATAAATATTGTTTGGCATAATGTTTTGCTACGATACCCGCTAACAAATCCCGTTGAGTCGGGATGACTTTCGAATCTTTGTTGGCGTTTTCATTTAACACCGCCATATTCGTTTGTTCGATTAATCCCTCGATTTCTTTAGTTAATTTGCTGCGTTTTTCGCGGGCGGAATCGCGATCATGACGATATTCGATGTAAGCGCGGGCAACTTGCGGATAAGAACTCGCCATCAGCTTATTTTCAACAATACGTTGAATATGACTGATGTCGATTTCATTTTGATAATGCTCGAAAATTTCATCGCAAGCCTGTTGCCCGATTTGGTGGTAATAACGCTCATCCTGTATATCTACCGCTTTTGCCGCTTTTTTAATGGCGTTGATAATGCGTTGAATTTCAAAGCTGGAACGAGAGCCGTCACGCTTTATAACATAGAATGAAGTCATGATAGTCACCTATATGTAGTGTTTATTTATAGTGGCATATACTATATATAGATCGAAAAAGGAATTCAACCATAATATCGGGTTATCTTAACCACTATATTGAGGATAACTTGCCAGACGGAACCACAAGATATTGTGTTAACCCGAGGAATCATGGGGAAGACGGGAACTCTAACGAGTTAAATGACGGATAAAAAAGTGCGGTGAAAATTTTTCATTTTTTGACCGCACTTGAATGAAAGAAATTAATTCACTTCTTTGAATTGAATCAGATTTTCACCGCTGAAATCGGCGGATTCACCTTCGTCAGCAAATTGCGGCATCGGTGGCAATTCCTCTTTATCAAAAGCAATATCACCGCTAACGCCCTCTAATATTTGTCCTCGTCGGATGTTTTTGAAATCGAATAAATTCGGGTCGCACAAATGGGACGGCACCACATTCTGCATGGCGGAAAACATGGTTTCCAGACGACCGGGATATTGGCGATCCCAGGTATTCAGCATTTCCTTTACCACTTGACGCTGTAAATTCGGCTGCGAACCGCAAAGGTTGCACGGAATGATCGGAAACTGTTTGGCGACGGCATATTTTTCAATGTCTTTTTCTTTACAGTAAGCCAGCGGACGAATTACGATTTGCTTACCGTCGTCACTGATAAGTTTAGGTGGCATCGATTTCAATTTACCGCCGTAAAACATATTTAAAAACAACGTTGCCAGCATATCGTCGCGATGATGTCCCAAGGCGATTTTGGTTGCGCCCAGTTCCGTTGCGGTACGGTATAAAATACCGCGGCGTAAACGGGAACAGAGCGAGCAGGTAGTTTTACCTTCCGGAATTTTTTCTTTCACAATACCGTAAGTATTTTCTTCCACAATTTTGTATTCGACACCGATACTTTCCAAATACTGCGGCAACACATGTTCGGGAAAACCGGGTTGTTTTTGGTCTAAATTCACCGCCACAATATCGAAATGAATCGGGGCGCTGAATTTCAGATTCAGTAAAATATCCAGCAACGTATAGCTGTCTTTTCCGCCGGACAGACACACCATCACTTTGTCGCCCTCTTCAATCATATTGAAATCCGCAATGGCATTACCGACATTTCGGCGTAAGCGTTTCTGTAATTTGTTCAGGTTATAAATCTGTTTTTTATCTTTTTCGGTTTGTTCTGTCATTGAATTCTTCTTTATTAATAAAATAAAAATCCTGCGTATGGTACGGTTTTATTTAGAAAAAGCAACCAAGAAAATGACAGAAAAGCGATTCGGTATACTATTAAGTGCGGTCAAAAATTTGCGCGTTTTTGTTAAAAAATCGCGCTATAAGATCTTTCTAAATTCCTGTATAATCGACAATATTTTTGTATTTAAATTCTGTTTTGTGAGAATAATGACATGTCCGAAACATCGCAAACTATTCCCGAACTGGTTTCCTGGGCGCGGGAACGGGAGTTCTCGTTAAGCCTGAATACCGAGCGCTTGTCTTATTTGCTGGCGATTGCGTTATATAATAACGAACGTTTTGACGGCGAAATGCAGGAAAGCGATTTAGTGGATATTTTCCGTCACGTATCGAAAGAATTCGATCAATCCGACAATATCACGACCCGTGCCAATAACGCCATCAACGATTTGGTGAAGCAACGTTTTATCAACCGTTTCAGCAGCGAATTTACCGACGGGTTGTCCATTTACCGCCTGACTCCCTTGGGAGTAGGCGTATCCGATTATTACATCCGACAACGGGAATTTTCCGCGCTGCGGCTTTCCGTGCAGTTGGCGATTGTTGCCGATGAAATCCAACGGGCGTCCGAATCGGCGGAAGAAGCGGTTCGACGGGGGGAAGACGAATATTACTGGCGTCGTAACGTCTTTGCGCCGTTGAAATATTCAGTGGCGGAAATTTTCGACAGTATTGATTTGTCGCAACGTATTATGGATGAAAATCAGCAGAGCATTAAAGAAGAAATCGCCGAACTGCTGACCAAAGACTGGCAAGCCGCGATTGCCAGTTGCGAACGTCTGTTGGACGAAACTTCCGGTAATCTGCGCGAATTGCAAGATACCCTGAATGCGGCGGGCGATAAATTACAGGCGCAATTATTACGGATTCAGGATTGTGTGATGGGGCGGAACGAACTGTATTTTATCGATCAGCTTATTGTGGATTTACAGTCTAAGCTCGACCGCATTATCAGCTGGGGTCAGCAAGCTATCGACCTTTGGATTGGCTACGACCGTCACGTACATAAATTTATCCGAACGGCGATTGATATGGATAAAAACAGAGTATTCAGCCAACGCCTGCGCCAATCTATTCATCATTATTTCGATGCGCCTTGGTTCTTGTGGACGGCGCAAGCGGAACGCTTAGTGGATTTACGTGACGAAGAATTGACATTACGGGATGAAGACGCGCTAGGCGAATTGCCGGAAGCATTGGAATACGAACAGCTATCCGATCTACATGATCAAATCGTAGAAGCGATGCAAGCGTTGCTGATTAATCACCGCGAACATAATCAACCGATTGATTTAAGTCTGGTGTTGAAGCAACAACTGGACAATTATCCGCTTTCCCGCCATTTTGATGTAGCGCGTGTCATCGTCGATCAAGCCGTGCGCTTAGGTATGGCAAGCGCGGATTTGTCGGGCGTGTATTCTCAATGGCACGAAATCAACGATTACGGTGCAGAAGTACAGGCGAATGTAATCGACGAATATAAATAATTTTACCAACGAAACGGAATCATTTTAACGATGGACCCATCGGTTCATGCAATGAGAAAAAGAATATGAACGAAAATCTCCAAGACCTCATTTCAACCAAATTGGCGGCGGCTATCGCCAATCCGTTGTTTCCAGCGGTGGACAGCCAACTGCGTTCGGGCAGACATATCGGACAGGAACATCTTGATAACTATGCTTTTTTGGCGGATTTCCAAAACGAGTTGGATGGTTTTTACCGCCGTTACAACGTAGAACTTATCCGTGCGCCGGAAGGTTTTTTCTATCTACGTCCGAAAGCCACCACACTGATTGCCCGTTCGGTTTTGAGCGAACTGGAAATGTTGGTGGGGAAAGTGCTGTGTTATTTGTATCTCAGCCCGGAACGATTGGCACAACAAGGTATTTTCACCGTACAGGAAGTATATGACGAATTATTGAATCTGGCGGACGAAGCAAAATTGTTAAAAGCCGTCAATTTACGTGCCAGCGGTTCGGATTTGGATAAACAGAAATTAGCGGAAAAAGTACGTGCCGCACTCGGACGTTTGCGCCGGTTAGGCATGCTGTATACGGTGGGCGAACAAAACAGCGGGAAATTTACCATTTCCGAATCTGTCTTCCGTTTCGGCGCGGAAGTACGTGCCGGCGACGATCCGATAGAAGCCCAATTGCGTTTAATCCGCGACGGGGAAGCGGCGACGCCTGAATCGATTGCCGCTGAAAAAGCAACGGCGGATGATGAAAGTGCGGTCAGTAATGAAGAAGATTTTGAATACGACGATAATCAAGAAGGAGCG
Source organism: Actinobacillus succinogenes 130Z (assembly GCF_000017245.1). NCBI lineage: Bacteria > Pseudomonadati > Pseudomonadota > Gammaproteobacteria > Pasteurellales > Pasteurellaceae > Actinobacillus > Actinobacillus succinogenes. The sequence goes on along the minus strand of NC_009655.1, from coordinate 1,564,119 downwards.
GAATAATGGCGGATTTTGAATTGGAACAAGATGTGCTGAAAACCGAAACGGTCGCAGAACAAATAGAAACGGCGGACAGTGAAAAAACGGCTGAAAATCCGACCGCACTTTCGCCGTTCAGCGTACCTGCGGGGGTAGAACGCGGCAAATTCCGTTCGCTTACTTTGATTAACTGGAACGGTTTCTTTGCCCGCACCTTTGATTTGGATGCGCTCGTCACCACGCTTTCCGGCGGTAACGGGGCGGGGAAATCCACCACAATGGCGGGGTTTGTCACCGCGTTGATTCCGGATTTAACCTTATTGCACTTCCGTAACACCACGGAAGCCGGCGCCAGCGGCGGTTCGCGCGACAAAGGGCTGCATGGCAAATTACGCCCGGGCGTTTGTTATGCCGTGCTGGATACCGTGAATTCCCGTCATCAACGTACCTTGGTAGGTGTTCGCCTGCAACAGGTTGCGGGGCGGGATAAAAAAGTAGATCTCAAAACTTTCAGCATTCAGGGCGTAGAATTATCCCTAAATCCGACCGCACTTTTCACTGAAGCCGTCAACGAACGTCAGGCTAAAGTATTAAATTTAACCGAAGTTAAAGACAAAATTGATGAAATCGGCGGTCAATTCAAGCAATATCATTCCGTTGCGGATTATCACGGCATGATGTTCGATCTGGGTATTATTCCTCGTCGTTTACGTTCGTCTTCCGATCGCAGTAAGTTCTATAAATTAATCGAAGCTTCTCTTTACGGCGGGATTTCCAGTGCGATCACAAAATCCCTGCGCGATTATCTGTTGCCGGAAAATTTGGGTGTACGCAAGGCTTTCCAGGACATGGAATCCGCCTTACGGGAAAACCGTATGACGCTGGAAGCCATAAAAATGACGCAGGCGGATCGCGATTTGTTTAAGCACCTCATTACGGAAACCACTAATTATGTGGCGTCGGATTATATGCGTAACGCTAACGAACGTCGCGGTAACATCGAAACCGCGTTAAATTTCCGTAAAGAATGGTATAACGCCAAATCCGAACGGGATTTGTCTCAACATCGTTTGGTGGATTTTAGTCGTGAAGCTGTGGAATTGGCGGAAAGCGAAAAAGTGCTGGAGGTGGATCACCAAAGCGCCTCCGATCACCTTAATTTAGTTTTGAATGCCTTACGTCATCAGGAAAAAATCGAGCGTTATCAGGATGATGTAAACGAACTGACAGAAAAGCTGGAAGAGCAGAAAATGGTGGTGGAAACCGCCGGCGAACAACTGGAAAGCAGTCAGGCGCAATTCGAGCAAATAGAAACGGAAGTAGATCAAATCCGCTCCCAATTAGCCGATTACCAACAGGCGTTAGATGCGCAGCAAACCCGTGCCCTGCAATATCAACAAGCTGTTCAGGCGTTGGAAAAAGCGAAAACTTTATGCGGTTTAGCGGATTTGGCGGTGAAAAATGTGGATGAATACCACGAAGAATTCGCCGCTCAGGCGGAAACCTTGACGGAGCGCGTACTGGAACTGGAACAGAAAATGTCTATTTCCGAAGCGGCAAAATCGCAGTTCGACAAAGCTTATCGGTTAGTCTGTAAAATCGCAGGAGAAATGCCGCGTTCTGCAGCGTGGGAAAGCGCAAAAGAATTATTACGTGAATATCCGACACAAAAAGTGCAGGCGGCGCAAACTCCGCAATTGCGTGCTAAATTGCATGAATTGGAGCAACGTGATGTACAGCGACAAAGCGCGGTACGTTTATTGGCGGAATTTAATCAGCGCGCAGAACTTAATTTAACGACAGCCGACGAATTGGAAGAATGTTATGCGGAACATGAAGCGATCATTGACGATTTAAGCGACGAACTGGCCGCCCAAGTGGAAGATCGTTCCGTTTTGCGGCAAAAACGCGAACAATTGACCGCACTTTATCATAAACATGCGGCAAAAGCGCCTGCATGGCTGACGGCTCAGGCGGCGTTAGAGCGGTTACAAGAACAGTGCGGCGAGCATTTTGACGACAGTCAGGATGTGATGAATTTTATGCAGGCGCAATTAGTTAAAGAGCGTGAATTCACCATTCAGCGCGACCAACTTGAGCACAAACGCCAACAACTGGATGAACAGATTTCCCGGTTAAGTCAACCGGACGGCTCGGAAGATGCGCGCTTGAACCTGTTAGCGGAACGTTTCGGCGGCGTCTTGTTGTCCGAACTGTATGACGATGTGCCTTTTGAAGATGCGCCGTATTTCTCCGCCTTATACGGGCCGGCGCGCCACGCCATTGTGGTGCGTGACTTAGATACGGTGAAGGCGCAGTTATCCGAACTGGAAGATTGTCCGGACGATTTATATTTAATCGAGGGGGACCCGTCCGCCTTTGACGATAGCGTATTAGCGGCGCAGGAACTGGAACACGGGGTAGTGGTACAGGTTTCCGCGCGCGAGGTGCGCTATTCTAAATTCCCGGAAATTCCGTTATTCGGTCGTGCCGCCCGTGAAAAACACCTCGCGGAACTGGAAGCTCAACGGGACGAAGTGGCGGAAGCTTACGCGCAACGAGCATTCGACGTGCAGAAATGTCAACGTTTACACCAACAGCTCAGCCAATTTGTCGGTTTGCATTTAGCCTTAGCATTCTTGCCGAACCCGGAAGAAAGTATGCGTGAAATCAATGGGGAACGTAACGAAATCGAGCGGGAATTGACCGCACTTTCAACCAACGAGCAACAAATCCGGATTAAATTAGATACGGCAAAAGAAAAAATGCAGCTGCTGAATAAACTGATTCCGCAGCTTGCAGTAATTGCCGACGACAGTTTACAGGATCGTATCGAGGAAACTCGCGAACAGTTGGATTTAGCGGAACAGGACGAAAGTTTCATTCGCCAACACGGTGCAACGTTGTCACAATTAGAACCGATTGCCGCCACCTTGCAAAGCGATCCGGAACATTATGACCGTTTAAAAGACGAGTTGGCACAAGCCGCGACCATGCAAAAGCAAGTTCAGCAAAAAGCTTTTGCCTTAGCGGACGTGGTACAGCGTAAAGCGCATTTCGGTTATGAAGACGATGTGCAGACGGAAAGTAACGGGTTGAACGAACAGTTACGCCGACGCTTGGAACAAATGCAGGGGCAACGTGATGCTCAACGGGAACAGGTTCGTCAGAAACAGGCGCAGTTTGCTCAATATAATCAAGTGTTCATTCAGTTACAAAGTTCTTTCAACAGTAAAAATGATTTATTGAAAGAATTATTAACCGAAGTCAACGAGTTAGGCGTGCGTGCGGACGAAGGCGCGGAAGAACGGGCAAGAATCCGTAAAGACGAGTTATATCAACGACTTTCCGCTAACCGTCAGCGCCGCTCCTATATTGAGAAACAATTAACGTTAATTGAAAGTGAAGCGGATAATTTAACCCGCCGCATTCGCAAGGCGGAACGAGATTACAAACAGCAAAGAGAACTGGTGGTAGCGGCGAAAGTAAGCTGGTGCGTCGTGTCCCGATTGTCCCGCAACAGTGATGTGGAAAAACGCTTAAATCGTCGTGAATTGGCTTATTTATCGGCGGATGAACTGCGTTCAATGTCGGATAAAGCGTTAGGTGCCTTACGACAGGCCGTTGCCGATAACGAATATCTGCGTGATACGCTGCGTCTGTCCGAAGACAGTCGTAAACCTGAAAACAAAGTGCGCTTCTTTATTGCGGTGTATCAACATCTGCGCGAACGTATCCGTCAGGATATTATTAAAACCGATGATCCGATTGATGCCATCGAACAAATGGAAATCGAGCTTAACCGCTTAACGGACGAACTAACCGGACGGGAACAAAAACTGGCGATCAGTTCCGAATCGGTGGCGAATATAATGCGCAAAACCATTCAACGGGAACAAAACCGTATTCGCATGCTGAATCAAGGCTTGCAGAATATTTCTTTCGGTCAGGTGAAATCTGTGCGTTTGGTAGTGGATATTCGCGATACTCACGCCATGTTACTGGATGCGTTATCCGGTGATCAGGAAGAATATCAGGATTTATTTACGGACAACCGCATAACGTTCTCCGAAGCCATCGCCAAGTTGTATCAACGTCTGAATCCGCATATCGACATGGGACAACGCACGGCACAAACCATCGGCGAAGAGTTGCTGGATTACCGCAATTATCTGAATCTGGAAGTAGAGGTGTATCGTGGTGCGGACGGCTGGTTGCGTGCGGAAAGCGGCGCTTTATCTACCGGGGAAGCTATCGGTACGGGTATGTCAATCCTGTTGATGGTGGTACAAAGCTGGGAAGAAGAAAGCCGTCGTTTACGCGGCAAAGACATCTTGCCATGCCGCTTACTGTTCCTGGATGAAGCGGCGCGGTTGGACGGTAAATCCATCAGTACATTGTTTGAATTATGCGATCGTTTGGATATGCAGTTACTCATTGCCGCCCCTGAAAATATCAGTCCGGAAAAAGGTACCACCTATAAACTGGTACGTAAAATTTCAGGTAATCAAGAACATGTTCACGTGGTCGGATTGCGCGGGTTCGGCACAGCCGCTTAGAAATATTTCAGGCGTCAAGTGCGGTCAAAAAATGATAAATTTTTGACCGCACTTGAATGTTAATCATCTAAAAGGAAATTTTATGCATTTTCTTATTTTTGCCATTTGTTGCAGTGTCTCGGTTTCGGTGTTGTTTAAGCTGTGTAAACGTTTTAATGTGGTGACGGACCAGATGATCGCTTTTGGTTACATCATGGCGTTATCGTTAAGTTATTTCTTATTACATCCGGATTTTAAAGGATTAACCTTTACCGAATTCTTTATACAAAGTGAAGCCAAGCCGATTTTCCTGACCTTGGGCGTGTTGCTGCCGGTTGGATTTATGGTGATGTCGAAAGCCATTGAATACGGCGGTATCGTGCGTACCGACGCGGCTCAGCGTTTGGCGCTGTTTCTGCAAATTATTGCCGCAGTAGTCATTTTCGGCGAAACCTTAACGAATTTTAGAATTGCCGGTGTAGCAACGGCTTTTCTTGCCTTATTCTGTTTGTTATATAAACCGACGGGAGCGGTCGGCAATGTATTAAAAGCGAGTTTTGCTTTGAGCGGTGTATGGTTGATTTGGGGGACATCCGGTATTCTGTACAAAAAAATCGCATTAATGGGCGGTGCGTTTCCGACCAGTTTGTTTATCACATTCAGCTTGGCCGCGGTATTGATTTTCACTTATTTACTCATTAAAGGTACCCGTTGGACAGTGCCGAGTTTTTTGGCCGGAATATTGCTGGGATGTCTGAATTTCGGCAATATTTTGTTTTATATTTACGCCCATCAGTATTTTAAAGAAAACCCGACTATCGTCTTTGCCAGTATGGACGTGGGAGTGATTTGTTTAGGCGTGATAGTCGGTGCGTTATTTTTTAAAGAACGTATCAGTAAAATCAACGCCGCCGGTATCGGGTTCGGTATTTTGGCCATTTTTCTGCTTTACGGTGAAAAATTATTTACCTAGCGAATATTCAAGCTATTGAAAATTTAGACGAAACGTCTATGATTAAGTAGCGGGTACCCCGCGTAAATGAAGGAGAAACATTATGGCATTAGGTTGGTATGAACTAAAACTGGCGAAAGACGGTCAGTTTATGTTTAATTTAATTGCGGCAAACGGTCAGGTCATTTTAACCAGTGAGCTTTATAAAGCCAAAGCTTCTGCAGAAAAGGGTATTGAATCCGTGCAAAAAAACGGTGTGAATGAGGCAAATTTCGAATTCAGAACCACGAAAAGCGAACAACCTCAACCCTACTTCGTACTAAAAGCGAAAAATCATCAGGAAATAGGTCGTAGTCAATATTATTCTTCGCCAGAAGCGGCGAAAAACGGTGTTAAGTCCGTCATGAATAATGCCGCAACAACGCAAATCAAAGATAAAACCATCGCTTAATAAACCCTAATAACAGAATCTGTATCTTTTTAGGTACAGATTTTTTTATAAAATTATCACGGAACCTTATGAACGATTTTAGCTTTTTCATTTACGACTACGAAAGTTTCGGAATTAACCCGGCAACCGATCGTCCGGCACAATTTGCGGGTATTCGTACTGATGCCGATTTCAATGTTATCGGCGAACCGGTGATGTTGTATTGCAAACAAACCAACGATTATTTACCTTCGCCGGAAGCCGTCCTGGTTACCGGTATTACTCCGCAGGAATGTAATGAAAAAGGTTTACCGGAACCGGAATTTGCCGCTTCCGTACTGGCGGAATTCAGCCGACCTAATACCTGTGTGATGGGCTATAACAACATTCGTTATGACGATGAAATGACGCGTTATACCTTTTACCGTAATTTCATCGATCCCTATGAGTACAGTTGGAAAAACGGTAATTCCCGCTGGGATTTATTGGATATCGTGCGCGCCTGTTACGCTTTACGTCCGGAAGGCATTGAATGGGCGTATGATGATGACGGTATGCCGAGTTTTCGTCTGGAAAGACTGACGGAAGCTAATGGCATTGCCCATGAAAACGCCCATGATGCCATGTCGGACGTATACGCTACCATTGCTATGGCCAAATTAATTAAACGGAAACAGCCTAAATTATTTCAGTATTTCTTTGAAAATCGCGGTAAACGGGAAATCGAACATCTTATTAATGTGGCGGACATGACACCGTTGGTGCATGTCTCGGGTATGCTGGGGAATTATCGCGGAAACTGTACTTTGGTGGCCCCGGTCGGTTGGCATCCGGTGAATCAAAATGCCGTGATTGTTTGCGATTTAAGCCAGAATATCGACGATTTACTGACGAAAAGTATAGAAGAATTACGGACTGCGTTATACACCAAAAAAACGGATTTAGCGGCGCAAGGCCAATTGCCGGTACCGTTAAAACTGGTACACATCAATAAATGTCCGATTCTGGCACCGGCGAACACCCTGTTGCCGGAAAACGCCGAGCGCTTGGGAATTGATCGTCAATTTTGTTCGGAAAACCTGCAAAAATTGCGTCAATCCTTTGAAGTGCGGTCAAAAATTGAAGAGATTTTTCGGGAAGAACATCGGTTTGAACCGAGTGATAATGTAGAGATCGAATTATACAGCGGTTTTTTCAGTAATAACGATAAAAATAATTTAGCTATTTTGCGCCAATTACCGATAGAAAAATTAGCCGAGCACGGGTTAACTTTTGAAGATAAACGGATTCCCGATTTAATTTTCCATTATCGCGCCCGTCATTTTTTCAAAACTCTCACCCGTACCGAACAGTTGCAATGGGAAAAATATCGTCGGCGAAAATTAGAAAAAGAGGCAACGGATTTTGAACAACGAATGCAAAATCTGGTGATGGAATATGGCGATTTTGAAGACAAACTAAACCTATTGCATCAGGTTTATGCTTACGCCTCCAACTTGTTGTAGCGTAAGAAATATCGCCCTCTTCGTTTTAAATCGTATATTATTTGTCCGATTTTGTTGCGTCTTTGTTCATTCGCAGGGGAAGAATCAAAAAAAGATTGACCAAGCAATAATTTATTCGGCAATATAAAAAGAGTATTGAATATCAGAGCGTGTTTATTTTTCAGCAGAAGCTGCGTTATCCTCTAAAAACGTAGCGAACGTCGCTCTATTACACCCATTAAACAGACCTAAAGAAATCAGGTAATAATTATGAGCAAATCCTTGGTTATTGTGGAATCACCGGCCAAAGCAAAAACCATCAATAAATATCTCGGTACTAACTATGTTGTAAAATCCAGTGTCGGACATATCCGCGATTTACCTACTGCCGGGGCATCTTCGGGAGAAAAGGCCAAACCGATTTCAACCAAGGGGTTAAGCGTAGAAGAAAAATCCAGAATTAAAGCGGAAAAAGAACGGAACGCCTTGGTAAAACGTATGGGGATAGATCCCTATCACGACTGGAAGGCTAATTACCAAATTCTGCCCGGTAAAGAAAAAGTAGTTGCCGAACTTAAATCCCTTGCAAAAAAAGCCGATCATATTTATCTCGCTACCGATTTGGATAGAGAAGGAGAGGCGATAGCCTGGCATTTGCGTGAAGTAATCGGCGGTGATGACAGCCGGTTCAGTCGCGTGGTATTTAATGAAATTACTAAAAATGCCATTAAGCAGGCGTTTGAAAAGCCGGAACAGCTTAATATTGATCGCGTTAATGCTCAACAAACCCGTCGCTTTTTAGATCGCGTAGTAGGATTTATGGTTTCGCCTTTATTATGGAAAAAAGTGGCGCGTGGCTTGTCTGCCGGACGGGTTCAGTCTGTGGCGGTAAAATTACTGGTGGAACGGGAACGGGAAATTAAAGCGTTCCAACCGGAAGAATTCTGGGAGGTTGCAGCGGAATTATTCACTGTGCATAAAGCCGGCATTCGTCTTGATGTTACTGCGTTTAAAGGTAAAAAATTTGCACCGAAAAATGCGGAACAAGCACAAAGTGCGGTCGATTTTTTAGCTAAATCTGATTTTATCGTGTCGGACTTGGAAACCAAACCTACCAGTTCCCGCCCGCGCCCGCCGTTCATTACTTCGACCTTACAGCAAGCCGCCAGTACCAGATTAGGCTTCAGTGTGAAGAAAACCATGATGTTGGCACAACGTTTGTATGAAGCAGGTTATATCACCTATATGCGTACCGATTCCACCAATTTGAGCCGGGATGCTTTGGGTATGGTACGGGGTTATATCGAACAAAATTTCGGCGACAGTTATCTCCCGCCGAAACCGAATTTTTATTCCAGCAAAGAAAATGCACAGGAAGCGCACGAAGCGATTAGGCCTTCCGATGTGAATGTGTCGGCTTCTCATTTATCCGGTATGGAAAAAGATGCCGAACGTTTATATGATTTAATTTGGCGTCAGTTTGTGGCTTGCCAAATGCCTGCTGCGCAATATGACAGTACCACCTTAACGGTTTCCGCCGGTGATTACGAGTTGAAAGCCAAAGGCCGTATTTTACGCTTTGACGGCTGGACAAAAGTGTTGCCGCAAATGGGAAAAAATCCGGAGGATCAGGAATTGCCGGCAGTTGCGTTGCAGGAAAAATTAGAATTGGGCAGCGTGCAGCCGACACAGCATTTCACTAAGCCGCCCGCACGTTTTACGGAAGCCGCACTGGTTAAAGAGCTGGAAAAACGCGGAATCGGACGTCCTTCGACCTATGCCGCCATTATTTCTACCATTCAGGAACGCGGTTATGTGCGTACCGAAAATCGCCGTTTTTATGCGGAAAAAATGGGCGAAATAGTGACTGATCGTCTGAATCAGTCTTTTGCCGAGCTAATGAACTATGATTTTACCGCCGGCATGGAAGACATGTTAGATCAAATTGCTAACGGAACAAAAGATTGGAAAGCTGAATTAAATCAGTTCTTTAAAGATTTTTCCGGTCAGTTGAGTCAAGCGGAATTAGATGAATTGGAAGGCGGCATGAAACCGAACAGTATTGTGCCGACCGATATTGATTGTCCGGCCTGTGGACGTAAAATGGCCATTCGTACAGCCAGTACCGGCGTATTCCTCGGCTGTACGGGCTATGCTTTACCGCCTAAAGAACGTTGTAAAACCACAATGAATTTAATTCCTGAATCGGAATTGCTCAACGTATTGGACAGTGAAACCGAAACTAAAGCGTTAATGGCGCGAAAACGTTGTCCTAAATGCGGTTCGGCTATGGATAGTTATATTTTGGATCCGCACCGAAAACTGCATATCTGCGGGAATAATCCGAATTGCGACGGCTATCTTGTAGAAGAAGGGGCTTTCAAAATTAAAGGTTATGACGGTCCGGTCGTGGCATGTGATAAATGTGGTGCGGACATGCATTTAAAACTGGGACGATTCGGTAAATATATGGCATGTACAAATTGCGATAATACCCGTAGGATTTTGAAAAACGGAGAGGTGGCACAGCCAAAAGAAGAACCGATTCATTTCCCGGAATTAAAATGTGAAAAATCCGATGCGTATTTCGTATTACGCGACGGCGCAAGCGGGGTATTTATGTCTGCTCACAATTTTCCAAAATCACGGGAATCGCGCCCGGCTGAAGTCGCAGAGTTGGCATTATATCGCGAACGATTGCCGGGAAAATTGCAATATCTGGCCGATGCGCCGCCAAAAGATCCGGACGGCAACGATGCTGTAATCCGATTCAGCCGTAAAGAAAAACGTCAATATGTTTCATCGACAGATAAAAACGGCAAGCAAACCAAATGGATTGTTGATTTTATTGATGGAAAATGGATTGAACGCAGTAAAAAATAACTTAAATCAGAATATAGGGCAGAATAATCTGCCCTGTATTTTTATGCGGTTATGACAGGTTTGTTTATTCAAAGTGAATATCGAAACGACAGTCAAATTTTGTTTCCTGCAATCGGTATTGCGGTTTTAATGCCGGTCCGCAGGAATTGGAACCGATGCCGCTCATTTTGTAATCTATACAAAGTACGGTTGAATCACATTCCTCCAACTCATAGTCATGGTTTTTTGCTGTTAATTCTTCCTGTGTGTAAGGTGAAAGATTAAAGCTGAACGGAAGAGGAGAGTAAACCAAACAATGGCCTAAGCGAACATAATGACAACCTAAATGGCTGCCGTTTTCCTGCGGTTTAAGATAACGGACGTGATTTTGCGCCGCATTCACCGCATAATTACCCAGGCGAGCCAGGTGATGTTTATCCGAATAACTTTCACGCTCGCCGTAACCGAAATATTGTGCCTGCTCACAGGTTTTCGGCAGAAAGAAACGTAAACCGAAACGCGGTAAATACGGAAGATGAGCAGGGCGTTCGCCATGAGCTTCAATGGTCAGTTGTCCGTTTTGATATAAAGTATAATTGACCTGCAAAGTTAAAATCCGGTTTTTAGCGGTAGCGACGATAGCTAAAATCGCTTGAATAACGACCGCACTTTCCGTTTGTTGCCAAGTGACGGAATAAGCGCGGCTGTAAGTTTGATGATAACCGGCGTTTTGCCACAATTCGCGTATTAAACGGTCGTTATCCGTCGGCGCACGCCAAATATTAAAATGTAAAGGCTGTTCGATTAATGCTTTTTCTTTCCGCAAAATTTCGGTGAATATACCGCAATCTTTATCAAAGATATATTGATAATCTCCATTTTTTACAGTTAATCTACGAGCGGATTCGACCACCGCAAAAGGGAAAAGTGCGGTCGGTTTTTCAGGTTTTTGGGGCGAAACCAAATCTTTATCGTAAATGACAAGTTGCTCGAATCCGTAGCAATGGTTCGGTTCTAACAGTGCGGATTGTGTCGCAGCGAGGTATTCCAAATCCAAGGTCGTGAATTTTCCGTGATAATCCGGCAATGTCAGCGGCAAAAGTGCGGTCTGTTTAGGGGCACATTTTACTTTACATTCACCCTGTTCTATGATTTCGCCGTTTTCTTTTACGGCATAACAAATCGTAACAGTTTCGTCTAAATGGGTGAAATCCCAATAATTTTTCACTTCAATCCGATTTCCTACAAGACGGGCGCGAATCGGTCGGTTAACGTTTTTTAGTTCAAACAGATTGCTGTGCGGAATACGAGTGGGCGAAACCAAACCGTCCATACAGAAATTGCCGTCGTTAGGGGTATCGCCGAAATCGCCGCCGTATCCCATCCGCCCCGAACCGTCGGGCAGATACGGAGCGTGATCACACCATTCCCAAACAAAACCGCCACAGGATTTATCATATTTTTCAAAAGTTTGCCAATAGTCCTCCGCATCGCCGTTGGAATTACCCATGGCATGACTGTATTCGCATAAAATGTAAGGCTTGGTGTTTTCGTCAGTTGTGCAATAAGCATCTAAGGATTCAGTTCCCGGATACATTTCGCTATAGAAATCCAAATTGGATAAATCGTTTTGATGTTGGCTGTGCTGATAAATAGAACTTTCGTAATGGATTAGACGAGAATTGTCTCGCTGTTTAACCCAAGCGGCGGCGGCTTCGAAGTTTTCACCATATCCGCTTTCATTACCAAGAGACCAAATTAACACGGAAGTACGGTTTTTATCCCGTTCGATATTGGCAGCCGTGCGGTCTAAAATAGCCGCTTTATATTCCGGCGCACGGGCAAAATAACAAAAATTGTCGATAACCTGTTGACGTATTTCTTCGTCGCGATTAATTCGTTGATTGTTCAGAAAAATACTTTGTTCCGGCGTATCCACATAAAGCATGCTGGCTCCGTGGCTTTCGATGTCGCTTTCCGCTATTAAATAGAAACCGTATAAATCACACAGTTCGCTGAACCATGGAGCATTAGGGTAGTGAGCGGTACGAATGGCATTAATGTTGTGTCGTTTCATCAATTTCAAATCAACTAACGCCTGCTCATATGAAATTACATAGCCTGTTTTCGGATCGCTGTCGTGGCGGTTGACGCCTTTAAATTTAACCGCCTGTCCGTTAATTTTCAGTACGCCGTTTTCAATGTAAATTTTACGCAAGCCTATTTTTTGTTCGATAATTTCGTTACCTACTTGCATGGTCAAGCGGTAAAGCCGGGGATTTTCCGCATTCCATAAAACAGGATTGAATAAAACATGTGAAAATTTGACCGCACTTTGGCGTACTATTTCTTCCCCCTGAGGATTATAAAGGATGAATTCTATTTCTCGTTCCTTGTCTGAAAATTGAGTTTCTACAGTGAATTCAGCTTGGTTAAAATCATCGGATAATTGCGTTTTGATGAAGAAATCCTGCAAATAGTTCGCATCCCGTTCCAATAAATACACATCTCGGAAGATACCCGACATACGGAATTTATCCTGATCCTCCAGGTAACTGCCGTCACACCATTTCAGTACGACCACATCCAATACATTTTTACCCGAGTTCAGGTGTTCGGTAATATCAAATTCCTGGGTGCAATGACTGATTTGTCCGTAACCCACAAACTGTTGATTTACATAGACAAACAGGCAGCTGTCCACGCCTTCTAAATTTAACAGATAACGCTTATCCGTTTTCGGCGAAAAATTAAATTCATGCCGATAATGAGCGCAGGGATTAGCTTTCGGTACAAAAGGCGGATCGAAAGGGAAAGGGTATTGAATATTAGTATAATGATGGTGATCAAATCCTTGAGTTTGCCAGTTGGATGGCACGGGAATGCTGTTTTGCAGAGAGCAAAACAGGAAATTTTCCGGTAAATTCTGTACGCTGTCGTAATAGCTGAAATCCCAGGTTTTGCCGGAAAGTGAGGTAAAAAATCGTGATGTTTTGCGTGCTGACTGATCCGGCGACTGATTGGTCGCAAAGGGAATAAAGTACGCATGATGAGGTTGACGGTTAACCTGCAATATTTCAGGATTTTCAAAGTAGGTTGGCAGAATCATGCTGAACTCCTTATTTATTAAAAATCGGACGGGATTGTGCGTTGCGTTTTTGTAATTGATAGCGCTCTGTAAGCGGTATTTTGCCTGTTAGTGTGAACGCGGAAATTAGGGTAAATGTAACAGCTATACAACCTAAAATAAAGTAAGTGTGCTGATAGCCGTATAAGTCATAACCGGTGCCGACGATCGGCGATACGAGCATATTGCCGACTTGTTTGGTGAAGTGGCACGCAACCAGATAAATAGTGGCGGAAAAATGTAACTCGAAAGTGTTGGCGATATATTTGAATACGCCGACCAGATAAAAGGGTACTTCAAACATGTGCAAAGTTTTAAGAACAATGACGTGCCATGCTTGGGTAGCAAATGACGAGCCGATAATCCGTATGCTCATAATAGTACCTGCGATTAATAAGGCATTTTTGGCGCCGATGCGGTTGATGATAAGCGGCACGAAAAACATAATCAAGGCGTTCAGCATTTCGCCTGCGGTGGTAACATAACCAAACATTTGAATACCTTCTGCGTGCGATGCAAAGAATGTATTGAAGAAGTTACCGAATTGTTGGTCGAAAATGTCATAGATACATGCGACACCGACTACGTATGCTAATAATGCCCAAAACTTAGGTCGTTTAAAAATCATAACCGCTTGCTTAAGCGTAACAGGATTTTTATTGTTAACAAGCCGTTCAACAACTTTGGTTGTTTCACTTTCGGTCGGTTTGGCAAGGAAGATTAAAATAAGCAGAATAAATGAAGCTGCAGACCCCAGCCAGAATACATAATCAGGATTAGAACCGTACAGATTACCCGCGATGGATGCGCAAATTGCCCAGCCGAACATTCCAAACATCCGTGCACGACCGTATTCAAACCGACTGCGGCGACTAATGCGCTCAATGTAGGCTTCCGATGCCGGCGTACCGGCCTGGAATACAAAACCTATATAAGCACCGCCTATAATAGACCCGAGCCAAATATCGGTTTTAAGCAGAGGCGCGAACACATAAATAAAGAAAGGGGCATAAAAAATAAGAGTGAACGCTAAAATCCAAAGTAAATGTTTTCGTACGCCGAGTTTATCCGAAACATAACCGAACACAGGTTGAAAGCAGAGTGCGAAAAACGACATCATGGCAAATACCATGCCTGCATTTTCACCCGATAAACCGTTGATATCACCGAGCCAAATTCCGAGAAACGGATAGCAGGTTGCCATAATAAAGAAAAATACAAAGAAATAGCCGCTGAATAACCAGTAATTACGGTTAGTCAAATAATAGGCTCGAGTGGCAGAATTATTTTCCATTTCTAACTCCTTTTACTGAGATTTTCTTGAATTGGCGCAAATGTTAACGTTACCATTCTATTAAAACAAACTGATAATTCATATTTTGTGATTTAGATCACGAATTTTAACGTTAACATTTTAAAATATGAGAAGTTGATCACATATCTCAAGGTTAACGTTAACAATAGAGCAAGAAAAATGTATGATGTGAATGAATAAATAAAAGTATGGTCAGTAACAGGAGGGGAAATGGCATCACTCAAAGATGTAGCGCAATTAGCAGGCGTATCGTTGATGACGGTATCGCGGGCGCTCAATAACCCTGATAAATTATCGGATAAAACTTACCAAGCGGTTAAGCAAGCCATCGATAAACTTGGTTACGTACCGAATTTCGCTGCACAAAATATCCGTGGTGCAGCAGGGAAGACCATCGGCGTATTATCCCTTGGCACGGCAACTACGCCGTTTTCTGTAGATATTTTACTGGCAATAGAGAAGACTGTCCGAAAATTTGGATGGCATTCATATGTGATTAACACTTTTGAAAACGATGAAGCGGAGATGGAACAGGCTGTGGAGCAGCTGATTTCTCACCGTCCCAACGGTATTATCATCGCGCGAAATGGGCTGAAAAAGATAAAAATTCCTAAGAGGCTACATCAATTTTCTATAGTACTGGCTAATTGCGTCACTGATGATTTTCCTGTGGCGTGTTATATACCGGATGATTATCAAGGACAACATGAAATCGGCAAATTGTTAGCGGGAAAAGGGTACCAAAAACCGTTATGTTTGCATATTCCATATAACTACATTGCGACCAAAGCACGTAAAAAAGGTTTCGAACAAGCGTTTTTTACAGAAAAAAATAAAAAAAGTGCGGTTCAAATAAGCCATTATTTTATGCAAGCAGATGGGGAGGATTATTTTGAAGGAGCAAAACCGCTATTAGATTTGCTACAACGTCACAAAAAAATCGATTATGATGTGATTGTGTGCGGCAATGACCGAATTGCTTTTGTTGCCTATCAATTATTACTCGGTCACGGCTACCGTATTCCGGAAGATATTGCTGTAACGGGCTATGACAACATGGTCGGCGTGGCGCATTTATTTGTGCCCTCATTAACTACTGTAGAATTGCCGCATTATGCAATGGGCGAACAAGCGGCGCTACATTTAATTGAAGGCCGTAAGGATTTTGAATGCCGCAAAATTACTTGTCCGTTAATTATGGGGAAATCCTGTTAACCGGAAAAATTTAAAAATACTCAAATTCCTTAAATTCACTTACGTAAAATCTGGCGATTAACGTGTACAAACATTGATTATTTTTTGCGTACCGTCATCGTCATTTTTTTATCTATCAAATTTTTTCCAGTGAAAATTCAAATCAGCCTATAGCCAACCCATAATTAACGAGAGAGTGATAAGTCATAAACAGCATTGTGACGCATATTTAATTTATTTAACATAATATACATTATGCGAAATTAGTTACGGTAACAATGAACATATAATTTATCCTTGGAGTCCATGTGGGGTACTAACAATATTTGCATAGATAAAAATAAAAAAATTTGGTCGGAAAAATTGGCTTGGTGGCTTGATTTATAAGGCTTTGGCGGGTTTTAAAGGATGAAGCTATGCAAAAAAAGAAAATGTTTAAAAATGAACAAAAATAGGCAGAAAATGCACTTTTATTTGCATAGATGTGATCAGTTTTTAAATAGTTTTTAAAACGGGTTTAAAATTTAAAAAAGTGCGGTCAAAAATTTAAAGGGTTAAGTGTTTGCTTAACCCTTTTTGTTACGCCAAGTCGTGCCCGATGTGCATTACTTCGCCCAGCACAATAAGCGCGTCCAGCTCTGCCTCAGGGACGATAACAGGCTCGTACAGGCTTGCATTGTCGCTGATAAGCTTAACGCTGCCAAATTGCAGTTGTACGCGTTTAACCAGCAATCGCCCACCGTTGTTTATCACAAATACTTTGCCGTCTTGCAGAATGTTGCGCGAATGGTCTATGAGTAACAAGTCCTTGTCTTGAATCGTTGGGTACATACTATCGCCCGTGGCGAAATACACCTCGCAGTTTTTGGCTTTAACACCCTTAGATTGCAACCAGTCCTTGCGAAATGCCAACACGTTATTCGGGTCGTACTCTTCTTCGTTGTAACCGCCAGCGCCCGCAGAAACCACGATATCATTATGCATCGGAATAAACTCAAACTGGTTCACAAACTCTTCATATCTGGCAACGCTACGCGAATTATAAGCCGTTATCTCGCCCACTCCATCCGTTCTTTCATCCAGCGTCGCCGTGTTGTCCGCGCTGCCTTTGCCTGTGGCAAGCCATTCTAAGTTGACATTAGCCGCTTCCGCTATCTTTATCAGATTTGTGCGTGATGGATCAGCTTCGCCTTTGCGCCATCTTGTTATTGTCGATAGCGTTACACCTGTTTGCCTGGAGAACTCACTTGGACCATTTAGTTTATTAATTACTAATTCAATTCTTTCGGGGAAATTGTCTTCATTTGCCATTTTTGACCCTCTTTTTAAACTTTTTTGCCGTAATAGTTACATAAAACAAACTATTACGGAGTTTTATAAAAATAAACTTGCCGTAATAGTTTATTTAAGTTATTGATTACGTTGTGAATATTCCAAATTTGAAATAAATTTCCAAAAATATAACTATTACGGTGAATTAATAGTTGACAAACTACAACTATTACGGCTAATATACACCACAAGAGATACATCAAAAAAGGAGTATTAAATGAGTGTATTAGAAAGCCATGAAAAAACCGCAGTAAATTGGCATAGAGCCGATATTCTTGCGGAACTCAAAAAACGTGGTTGGACATTACGATCTTTAGCAGCCGAAGGAAATGTCAGTTATAGCACTTTGAAAACTGTATTTGATAAATCCTATCCAAAAATGGAGCGCCTAGTTGCTAATGCAATCGGAATTGCGCCAGAAATTATCTGGGCAGAACGTTTTGCAGAACGTAATAGAAAGCCAACTTTAACCAATAAGTTTTAGCATCATAAATGAATTTAACCGTAAAAGATACAAAAAGGATCATTTATGAGAGGTTTAAGTTTAAAAACGCATTATTCCGTTTACGAATATGCCGAAATGGGAATAAGTAGCTTACCACAAGCCCCCAAAAATATTCAGGCATTATTCAAACGCGAAAATTGTAGCTACAGAAAACGCGGTGGACGTGGTGGCGGAGTTGAATACGAACTCGCCAGCCTACCCCAAGAAATCCAAGATGAAATCCGCAATAAATTTGCCGTTGCGGTGGTGAACAAAAAGCCAAGCTTACCTGTGGTGCGCGATGTTGACCTAAGTTCTTTAACAACCAAACAACGCGAAGTGGCAGACGCCCGCATGGCATTAGTGGCAGCTGTCAGCCAGCTTGAGCAAAGTATGAGCCGGATTAAAGCGGTGACTTATCTTTGTGAATCCGCAAAGTGCGGTCAATTATCGGCAGATTTAATGGACTTAGTGGAAACTGCGAACGCTAAAAACGGCAACGGTTGTGGGCGCGTGTTATCGGTCAGAACACTGAATCAGTGGGTGATTGATTATCACAAAGCTGACAATGCCGAAGACCGTTTAAAAGCCTTAGCCCCAAGCCAACGCCAAGCGAAAAAAGCGGAAGAATTGCAATGGTTACCAGAATTTTTAGCGGTGTATCGCAAACTGGCGATGAATTACCGGCGGTGCATTGGCATAATGCAGATGGCTCTTTTTATGCCGACTGTGCAAGCGAATTAGACATTACCAAATAAAGACGGCGACATTATCGGTGCGGGAACACCAATAATGCCAGCTACGCAGATACGACCTGCATATAGCTATATGCCGCCTACCGAGCTCGGCAGGCGGATTATATCAAAACCGCAAAAGGGATACTATATGCAAGGATTAAAAGAGATTCGTTGCAAATGTTGCAATAAATTATTAGCAAGAACTAAAAACGTACAATTTTTAGAAATAAAATGTGTACGTTGTAAGACAATTAATAAATACTAAATGTTTGCGAGTGCCGGAGTACCTAGAGTATCGGAGTGCCATAAAGAGGATCTTATATGGCAAGCAAACAATTCAATCAAGCTCCGTTACCTTTTGTAGGTCAAAAACGGATGTTCCTACAACACTTCAGAAAAATCTTAAATCAGCATATAGCCAATAATGGTGATGGCTGGACTATTGTGGATGTATTTGGCGGATCTGGTTTATTGAGCCATACTGCCAGAAACACAAAATCCGCTGCGACAGTTATCTATAATGACTTTGACGGATATTCGGAACGATTGCAACACATCGGGGATATTAATCGGCTACGCGCAGATTTATATGCTTTAGTTGACAACGCCGCACCTAAAAATAAGCGTTTATCCAAAGCGTTAAAATCGGATGTTATCCACGTAATTCAAAATTTCGATGGATATAAAGACCTTAACTGTCTATCATCTTGGCTATTGTTTAGCGGGCAACAAGTAGGGAATTTTACGGAGTTATTCAACCGTGATTTTTGGCATTGTATACGAAAGAGTGATTATCCCGAAGCAGACGGTTATCTTGAGGGTATAACGGTAACCAACGAATCCTTCGATTCGCTTATACCTCGATTCGCTGGCAAAGATAAGGTGTTGTTAATACTGGATCCGCCGTACTTATGTACTCGACAAGATAGTTATAAACAAGCGACTTATTTTGATTTAATCGATTTTTTAAAATTAATCAATCTCACAAAGCCTCCGTATATATTTTTCAGTTCAACCAAAAGCGAGTTTATTCGATTTATTGATTATATGATTGATAGTAAGGCAGATAACTGGCGCTCATTCGATAATTGCCACCGCATAGCGGTTAATGCATCCGCAAGCTATTCAGGTCAATATGAGGATAATTTGGTGTTTAAATTCTGAAAAAAATGCCCCTTTAAATGAGTTTTAAAGAGGCGTTAAAATTCAATTTTATTTGCATGGATTTTTTAATGTACCTATGCAAATAATTCCGCCGTTTTATGCAAATAATTCCGCCACGCTACATCCAGGTATAAAATTATCTGACACAAAAAAAGCACCTTTCGGTGCTTATTTCAGTAAAATTATTTTTACAGATCACATGACTTTTCGATGGTAAATAACCAATCATCTTTTTTGGGCATTTGCAGGTAAAAACCGTTTTGTTTAATTTGTTCCATGACTTCCCGGTTGTCCGTATTGATAAGTGTTTTTTTACCGACCAAATTAAACAACATAACGAATACCGGTATTCCGAAAGCTTCACGTAATGAATCCGGTAAAACGGAAAAATCATCACGTTTTTCTATATATAAATACATTCCGTCTTTCTTTTTACTTTTATAAATCGCGCACAACATATACTGTCCCTGAAAAATAAAAAATCCCAAGAATTCTATAATTACTTGGGATTCGTTGCAAAGAAAAAAGCAAATTATTTAGTCTATTTAGACATGGTATCTTTAACTTCTTCGCTTTGCTCAGAAACGGCGTCAGCCGCTTTATTCATTTTATCTGAAGCTGTTTCACGCATTTCAGTAGCTTTAGATTCTGCCGCATCTTTCATTTCTGCAGCTTTATCCATTGCGGCATCCTTCATTTCACCGGCTTTTTCTACTGCCGAGTCTTTCATCTCGTTAGCTTTTTCTACCGCGGCGTCTTTCATTTCATTAGCTTTATCCATTGCAGCGTCTTTCATTTCATTAGCTTTATCCATTGCAGCGTCTTTCATTTCACCGGCTTTTTCAGACATAGCATCTTTGGAATCCGCCATCCCCTGGTTCATGTCTTGGCTTGTTTGAGCCGCTTCATCTTTAACTTCCGTAGCGTTATCATTTGCTTGATCACAAGCGGTTACTGCAAATAAAGACCCCAATACTAATGTTGCTAATAATGATTTTTTCATTGTTTCCCCTAATTTTAAGTGATTATATCTGCTGATATAAGTATTTCGACATTGTAGCATATTGAATATAACTGACTGAAATATAACAAAATTTTTATTTCATTATTTCGTCGTAATCAGTCTATTCATAACATTAGACTATAAAAAACGGCGCAAAGTTCGCATTTACGCCGTTTTTCTTGGCCGGAGTGGGAATTAATTATTCTTCAATAGAACGTAATAATTCGTTAATCCCTACTTTACCCAGCGTTTTAGCATCCACTTTTTTTACAATTACAGCGCAATACAGACTGTATTTGCCGTCTTTTGACGGAAGGCTGCCGGAAACGACGACAGAACCGGCAGGTACACGCCCATAATGGATTTCACCGGTTTCGCGATCATAAATTTTAGTAGATTGACCGATGAATACGCCCATTGAAATAACACAACCATCCTCAACTATAACACCTTCAACGACTTCAGAACGGGCGCCGATAAAGCAATTATCCCCGATAATTGTCGGATTAGCTTGTAACGGTTCCAGTACACCGCCGATACCGACGCCGCCGGATAAGTGAACGTTTTTACCGATTTGGGCGCATGAACCTACGGTCGCCCAAGTATCTACCATAGTGCCTTCACCTACATAAGCACCGATATTAACGTAAGAAGGCATTAAAACCGTATTTTTTGAAATATATGCACCTTTACGGACAGTAGCCGAAGGCACAACACGGAAACCCTCTTGTGCAAAACGCTCTTCGCTATAATCGGCGAATTTCAATGCTACTTTGTCATAATATTTGGTTTCGGCACCGTCAATAATCTCGTTTTCATTGATACGAAATGATAATAAAACGGCTTTTTTCAGCCATTGATGCGTAACCCATTCACCGTCGATTTTTTCGGCTACACGGAATTTACCGCTGTCTAATCCTTCGATCACTTCTTCAATAGCTGCTCTTGTAGCGGCATCTACCGTTTTAGGCGTGATATCGGCACGGCGTTCAAACGCTTCTTCAATGACTGCTTGTAAGTTTGACATAATATTTCCTATAAAAGTTAATGAAAATTCGCCGATAATGTTACCATATTTTCAGCAAAACTCATCTGTTTTCTATCTTCTGACATTCGCTCGGTTCTATATAAAACATTATGACATTACCACTTTTCTGGTTGTGTATTTCTTCACCGAACAGCAGATTAAAAAATAACACACTCCTCTATTGCTACCGAACTTGAAAATAACAAATTTATAATGTACAAAATACCTGATTTTTAACCGCACTTATAGGAATAGATAAAAATGGATACTTTAGAATTATTGTTATACCGTCGCTCTAATAAAAAACTGACACATCCTGCGCCGAATACCGAACAATTAGCGCAAATATTTCAGGCGGCCTGCCGAGCGCCGGATCATGGTAAACTGCAACCTTACCGTTTTATTGTCATTGAAGGCGAAGGACTGAAACGACTTGAAGTGCTATTAAAAGCAGCGGCGCAAGAGTTAAATTTAGACAAAAAACAAACGGCGAAAGCGGAAAAAATTTGCGGACAGCCGATGGTTATTGCAGTTGTAGCGAAAATCGATAAGACTATCGAAAAAGTACCGGACTGGGAACAGATGTTAACCGCAGGTTGTGCCACTTACAGCATTCAGTTAGCGGCACAAAATTTAGGCTTTGATAATGTCTGGATAACGGGAAAATGGGTGGAGGGTTCCGCGCTACGCCAAGCCTTTGAATGCGCACCTCATGATAAAGTGGTGGCATTAATTATGTTGGGTACGGCAACAAGCCAACCTGATAAGGAACCCAAAACCGTTAACCCGGAAAAATTCGTGCGTTATCTTTAAATGCTCTGCAAATAAAAGCAGATCATTTATCTGCTTTTTTAGTCCAATTCCGTCCAGATTGGAGTGACATTTTCAGGTAAGAACAAGGATTTGCCGATTTCAATCCAGCCGCAGGGAAAATGAAAATCCGATCCCACAGAACCTAACAAGCCGAATTCATTTGCCCAACGGGCGACTAAATGGCGCTGATCCGGCGTTTGCCCGCAGCCGGATATTTCAATGCCGTCGCCACCCCATTGTTTGAATTCGTCAATTAAACGGCGTAACCAGCGATTAGTCATGGTATAACGTAACGGATGTGCCAACACGGCTAACCCCCCCCCGCTTGATGAATGACTTCAATAGCTTGCGGAATGCTCGTCCAACCGGATTTTACAAAGCAAGGCTTGCCTTGAGCAAGATATTTTTTAAATGCCTGAGTTTCGTTCTTTACTTCACCGATTTGCACCAAATAACGGGCAAAATGAGCTCGGGTAACTTCGCCGTTTGCGAGTTTTTCGGCCCCCTCAAAGGCATTAGAAATACCGATTTTTTCCAATTTCGAACCGATTTCCAACGCGCGTTGATGACGTATTTCTCTCTGTTGTTGCAAAAGTGCGGTCAAATTTTGATGAGTTTCATCGAATCCCAGCCCTACAATATGAATACCGCGGTTTTCCCATTCCGTTGACACCTCTACCCCATTAATTAACCGAATCCCTGCGGCTTTTGATGCAATTCTCACTTCCGCCAAGCCTGAAATGCTGTCGTGATCCGTCAACGCTAACACCTTAACCTGTTGTTCGGCTGCCCGTTGAATCAATTCCGTCGGTGTTAATATTCCGTCCGAAGCCGTACTATGGGTGTGAAGATCGTAAATTTTATCTGTCATATTAGGGAAATTTGCAATATAAGATGGTTCATAGCAGAAAAGTGCGGTGAAATTTGACCGCACTTTTCGCTTTAAGGCGAATGCTATTTTATGGTTTGCACCAAAGTTTTGACTAATGCCGGACCGTGGTAAATCAGCCCGGAATAAATCTGTAATAATTCGGCACCGGCGGCGATTTTTTCCTGTGCGTTTTGCACACCGTCGATGCCGCCGCTACCGATAATCGGAATATCGCCCTTCAGCTCCCGATGTAAACGACGAATGATTTCCGTACTTTTATGCTGTAACGGCTTACCGCTTAATCCGCCTATTTCCGCCGCATTTTTCATCCCCTGCACGGTGTCGCGGGAAATTGTAGTATTAGTCGCGATAACGCCGTCCATTTGATGACGGCGTACCGTGTCGGCAATTTGCACCAATTCGGCTTCAGTCAGATCCGGCGCAATTTTCAATGCGATAGGCACATATTTGTTATATTGTTCCGCCAGAATTTTTTGCCGTTCTTTAATACTTTTCAGTAAGTCATCCAATGCGTCACCATATTGCAACGTACGTAAGTCCGGCGTATTCGGTGACGAAATATTCACCGTAATATAATGCGCATAATTGTACGCTTTATTCAGGCAGAAAATATAATCGTCCTTGCCCTGTTCGATAGGGGTAATTTTATTTTTACCGATATTAATCCCCAGTGTACCGTCATAATGGGATTTGTTGACATTTTCGATAAGGTGATCGATACCGTAATTGTTAAAACCGTTGCGGTTGATAATCCCCTCCGCTTCCACAATTCGGAATTGGCGCGGTTTGGCATTCCCGTCCTGAGCCAATGGCGTAACGGTACCCACTTCGATAAAACCGAATCCCATTGCACCGAAACCGTCAATGGCTTCACCGTTTTTATCCGCACCGGCCGCTAATCCGATAGGATTCTTAAATTTTATGCCCATCACGGTTTTTTCCGTACCTTGCGGGCAACCGAGTAACGCTTTTAATGCACGATTTAACCACGGATTACCTGCAATATGCAGCGCTTTAATCGCCAAGTTGTGGGCAGTTTCGGGTTCTAACGCAAAAATACCTTTTCGGATAAGCGGGTATAACATCTTGTGTTCTCTAAGATTCTCTGTTTACGGTTAACAATATTATTCTTCTTCAATCAGGCGTTTAACGCTTTATCAATTTTTTCGTATAAATCTTTGGACAAATTTTCCACTTCGTTTAAGCGCTCCAATGCACGCTTCATTAGGGTTTGACGTTGACTGTCATAGCGGCTGAAACGGATTAACGGTTCCACTAAACGAGCGGCAACCTGCGGATTGGTTTCGTTTAATTTAATCAGAATATCGGTTAAGAAGCGATACCCCGAACCGTTCGTCGCATGAAACGCTTTCGGATTTTGGTTGGTAAAACTTGCCACTAAGGCCCGTAGACGATTCGGATTATTGAAATTGAAACTCGGATGCATCATCAAATGCTGTACCAATTCCAACACATTACTGTCCGGACGGGTTGCCTGTAAAGTAAACCATTTATCCATAACCAGTCCGTCATGTTGCCATTTTTCTTCAAAATCACGCAACAGATTTTCACGACAACCGAGTTGGGCTTTAGTTGCCGCCGTTAATGCCGCCAGCATATCCGTCATATTATCCGCATGCAGATAATGTTTGTTGACAATTAAATTGCCCGTTTCACAGAAGGCTAAATATTGCAGACAAATATTTTTTAACCCGCGTAATGCAATATCTTGAATATCGATGCGATACTCTTGCGGAAGAATGGCATTATAGGTTTCAAGCAACTGAGCACGTAAATTTTCCGCAATAGTACGTTGCATAAAATCGCGCACGGTAGCAATGCCGTCCGGATCAATGGTTTTAAATAATTCGGCAAATTCCGTTTCTTTCGGTAACGTCAAAAGCAAGGTCGTAAGTTCTACATTTTCTTTATAATTCGCCAGTACGTGGGAAAGTGCGGTCAAAATTTCCGCAGAAAATGTGAGTTCTTCGCTTTGCTGCCAGGCTGTTAAATTACGGCGTAATTCTGCTGCGAATAACATTTGCATCGCATCCCAGCGTACAAATTCGTTCTGCGCAAATTTCAATAAAATAATCAGTTGTTCCGTGCTGTAATGATAATCCAGTTTTACCGGCGCAGAAAAGTCGCATAATAACGCAGGCACGGGACGCGAGCTGACGGAATGGAATTCAAATACCTGATCTTTTTGCGTTACGTTCAACACATTACTCACGACTTCACCGTTGTTTAGTAAGCTAATCGGAATGCCGTTTTTATCATATAAGGCAATTTTCAATGGAATATGTAAATTCACCTTATCCATTTGATCTGCCGTCGGTGGCGTCAGCTGAGAAACAATAAGCTGATAACTGTGTTTTTTCTCATCATAGCTGTCGGAAACCGTTAATTTCGGCGTGCCGGATTGGCTATACCAACGACGAAATTGCGTTAAATCCACACCGGAGGCTCGTTCCATGGCAGAAACAAAATCTTCGCAGGTGGCGGCTTTACCGTCGTTTTCCGCAATATAAAGCTGCATACCTTGCTGGAAACGTTTTTCGCCCAGTAAGGTATGCATCATACGAATAACTTCCGCGCCTTTTTCATAAACGGTCATAGTATAAAAGTTATTCATTTCCAATACTTTTTCCGGACGAATCGGATGAGACATCGGGCTGGCATCTTCGGCAAACTGCGCGGTACGCAGGAATTTTACGTTATTAATGCGATTCACCGCCCGGGAACCGGTATCCGATGAAAACTCCTGATCGCGGAATACGGTCAATCCTTCTTTCAGACTTAATTGGAACCAATCCCGGCAAGTGACGCGATTACCGGTCCAGTTATGGAAATATTCATGTCCGATCACCGATTCGATCGCCAAATAATCTTCGTCCGTCGCAGTTTGTGCGTTGGCCAATACATATTTGGAATTGAATACGTTCAAACCTTTATTTTCCATCGCCCCCATATTGAAGAAATCCACCGCCACAATCATGTAAATATCCAGATCGTATTCCAAACCGAAACGCTCTTCATCCCATTTCATGGCTTTCTTCAGACTTTGCATGGCCCAATCGGCGCGATTTAAATTGCCGCGATCGACATACAGTTCCAGTGCCACTTTCCGACCGCTACGAGTGGTGAATTCATCTTGCAACAGATCAAAATCACCGGCGACCAACGCAAATAAATAACTCGGTTTCGGGAACGGATCCTGCCATTCCACCCAATGTTTGTCATTATCCGATTCACCGCTTGCAATACGGTTCCCGTTTGAAAGCAGGAACGGATAACGGGTTTTGTCGGCAGTGATTTTCACATGATAACGCGCCAATACATCCGGGCGGTCTAATGAATAAGTAATCTGGCGAAACCCTTCCGCTTCACATTGCGTACAAATCCCCTCGCCCGATTGATACAGCCCCTGTAATGAGGTATTTTCGGCCGGTACCAGAATCGTCACAATTTCAAGCTCGAAATTGTCCGCACTTTCCTCGGGCAATGTCAGCGTGAGACTTTCTCCGTCCTGTTTGTAAGCGGAAAAATCGCTACCGTTAAATTTAATTGAAGCAAATTGGAAGCTGTGACCGTCTAAGCGTAATGTCGTACTTTCGGAATTCAGACGTTGGAATTGGGTTTTGGCGGTGACCACGGTATGCTGCGGGTCAAGTTGAAAATCAAGAAAAATATCCGTTGCGGTAAAATCCGGGGTTTTATAATCTTTGCGGTATTTGGCTTTCGCTTGCATAAAAACATTCCGTTAAACGATAAAAAATTTCCGTCTAGGATAAATTTTTTAAGCCAAAGTTGCAAAGTATTTTTAAATTTTCATTACGGCAAGAATCCTGTAAAATCCCGCCATAGGAGAAATAAGGAACAAGCATGAAAAAAGATATTCGATTTTATCTTATCCGTCACGGCAGAACGGTTTGGAACGAACAGGGTTTAATGCAGGGCTGGGGCAACTCCGACCTGACGGAAGAAGGCGTGAAAGGAGCAAAACTCACAGGGCTCGCATTAAATGAAGTGCCCTTTGTCGCGGCATATTCAAGCTGTCTGCAACGGACTATCGATACTGCCCATCATATTTTAGGCGAACGGAATATTCCGCTTTTTCAGCATAACGGTTTAAACGAGCATTATTTCGGTTCATGGGAAGGCACGCATGTGGAATCAATCCGTCAAACCCGGGAATTCCAGCAAATGGTCGCGGATCCTGTTAACTATAAAGCCTTGACGAACGGCGGAGAAACTTGGCAACAATTAGCCGAGCGCACTACGAAAGCCATTAACGACATTATTCGAATTCATGATAACGGCAATATTTTGGTAGTATCTCACGGCCATACCGTGCGCTTATTAATGGCTATTTTCGCCGGCGCCACTTGGCAAACCCACCGCGATCCCGGCATTAGCGAATCGATGAAAAATACATCCATTAATATTGTGCATTATATTCGAAACGGACTGTCGGATTCAGGGCGGTTTATTGTCGAGAAAGTGAATGATACCCGTCATTTAGAATGATGAAAAAGGCACTTTCACCGTGCCTTTTCAGCATGTATGCTTTATAGTAGCTGCAAAAATTCACCGACGGTATGAAACGAACCGAACACAATCACCACGTCATTTTCATGCGCTTTTTCAATCGCATTTTGAACGCCTTCTTGTACGGAATGAAAAACATTTGTCCGTATATCAGGATCCAGCGCTTGTAGTTTTCGGTTTAACGACTCCCCTGTTTGTCCGCGTTCGCCCGTTAAAGTCACGCAAATCCATTCGTCGATAACCGGCAATAACGGCGTCAATATGCCTGTAGCATCTTTATCTTTCAAAATGCCGCAAACCGCAATCATTCGGCCTGACATCCGCGCGTGAAGTGCGGTCAGTTTTTCGCTTAAATATCGCGCGGCATGCGGGTTATGCCCGACATCAATAATCATTTGCGGTAAACTTTTTACAGGCTTATTAGCCGGTTTTGCGAGATTGGATAACTGTGCCGGTTTAATTTTTTGAAAACGTCCGATCAATTCCACTTCCTGCAGTGATTGACGGATAACCGTTTCCGAAATATGAGAAGGTAACGCTTGAACTGCTGCTAATACTGTCGCCGCATTAGGTAACGGAATTTGGCAAAACGGTAAATTTTCCAACCGCACTTTACCGCTCTGCCATGTCCAGGATTCAGTCTGTTGCGTGAACGACCAATCAACATCACGCCTTGAAACCGCACATTTCAATGATTTCGCATATTCCGCTATACTGTGAGGACAATCGGGTTCACCGATAATCACAGGTTTACCGGCGCGGAAAATACCGGCTTTTTCGTATCCGATTTTTTCACGGGTATCACCTAAAAAATCCACGTGATCAATATCGATGCTGGTAATCACCGCCATATCGGCATCAACAATGTTAGTAGCGTCCAAACGGCCGCCCAGTCCCACTTCTAAAATTGCCACATCCACTTCGGCTTGTTTGAATAAATACAGTGCGGAAAGCGTACTGAATTCGAAATAAGTAAGCGACCGGTTTTTATGTTCATTAATAAAAGCGAATGATGACGTATGTCGGTCATCCGCCAATTCCTGATTTTGAATTCTCACCCGTTCGTTATAACGAATTAAATGAGGCGACGAATAAACGCCGACTTTATAGCCGGCATTAATCAATATCGTTTCCAGCAGGCGACAGGTCGTACCCTTACCATTTGTGCCGCCCACCGTGATAACATAAGGAGCCGGACGCAATAAATTCAATTCCCGCGCAACGGTTTTTATCCGCTCCAGACCTAAATCAATGGCTTTAAAATGACTGTTTTCCAAATAAGAAAGCCACTCGTTCAGTGACGAAGTGGCTTTTAAATTATGTTGCATGATTTTTACCTAGTCTGCAATAATCTCAGGTTCTAAAAAAGGTGACGGCTTGTTCATCAGCTTGCTTAATATGCTGGCTAGTTTTTCACGCATTTCAGAACGTTGAATGATCATATC
This sequence comes from Actinobacillus succinogenes 130Z, assembly GCF_000017245.1. NCBI lineage: Bacteria > Pseudomonadati > Pseudomonadota > Gammaproteobacteria > Pasteurellales > Pasteurellaceae > Actinobacillus > Actinobacillus succinogenes. Next base: position 1,534,787 of record NC_009655.1, on the reverse strand, counting down.
AATGGCACCGTGTTCCAATAAAAATTCGGCGCGCTGAAAACCTTCCGGTAATTTTTCACGTACGGTTTGTTCGATAACACGCGGTCCGGCAAAACCGATTAATGCTTTCGGTTCCGCGATATTTAAATCTCCCAGCATAGCGAAACTGGCGGAGACTCCCCCTAAGGTCGGATCCGTTAACACAGAAATAAAAGGAACGCCTTTTTCTTTCATTTTTGCTAATACGGCACTGGTTTTCGCCATTTGCATTAAAGACAATAACGCTTCCTGCATGCGGGCACCGCCCGATGCGGAGAAACACACAAACGGACAGTTTTTTTCAATGGCTTCTTCTGCAGCCTGAACAAATTTCGCTCCCACAACGGAGCCCATGGAGCCGCCCATAAAAGCAAAATTTGAAGCGGCCGCTACAATCGGCATGCCGTATAAAGTCCCGGACATCGCCACTAATGCGTCTTTTTCACCGGTGTCTTTTTGTGCGGCAGAAAGACGATCTTTATATTTTTTCAAATCTTTGAATTTTAAGATGTCTTTCGGTTCTAAATCCGCTGCAATTTCTGTCATGCTGTCTTTATCCAGCAAATATTCCAAACGTTCGCGGGCATCAATACGCATATGATGACCGCATTTCGGGCACACCTCTAAGTGGCGTTTTAACTCATCGCGGTATAAAACCTGTTCACAAGCCGTACATTTTGTCCACACTCCTTCCGGTACGTTCGCCCGGCGGGAATCCGAAGACGGCTTTTTACTAAAAATTTTATCTATCCAGCTCATGTTTAACCTGTTAATCAATGAAAATTCAGCGTATTAAACCATAATTTCCGGCATTATGCCAGTAAGGTTTAACCCCCTATTAGTTTAGCTGCGTATCGCCTACTAAATTATCGCATTCCCATCCCTGATATTCACCGGAAAATTCTTTTGCCAGGTACTCGAACGACTCCACATAAATAAAAATATCGCTGTTATCCAACGTCAATTCCTGTTCCAGTTTCAGCATATAAACTTCATCATCTTCCTCATTAAGACGCATAGGTTGATCCGTATATTGGATCTGGTTAAACGGAATATCACTGAGTCCCATTTTTTCAATAAACGCCTGCATTTTTTCTTTTTGTTCAAAATGAAAGGTATGTTCTACCAAATAAGTATCGCTTAACGAACGGTTATTTTGCGTCAGCATTTCAATGATTTCTTCCGTTGCATTAATCTTCATTTCTAACGGAGAAGGCAGCAAAAAATCAAAATATAAATCCCAATCGGAATCATGCTGGACTTCCACGTTATCCACATCATCAAACTGAGCCAACACCGCCTGAAAAGCATCGCTGTTTTGGGTATAAAAATACAAGCGCGCCATTCCGTTACTGATAATATGACCGGCAAATAAGGTATTCGGCAAAGCGGATAATTGGGTTAATACCTTAAAAATCTTGCGAATCAACGTTTGATACTCATTTGTTTCGGGCAACCCGCTTTCATCTTGCTCGTAAGGCAATGAAAATTGCACTACGGAAGCCAACTGAGGATTCGGATATGCGGCGAATAAAGCAAGATTTGCCGTAAAAATCGCGATCCTATCGTTCAATAATGAACGATAAGTCTGCCAGTTTTGTTCTTTTTCTATATCTGTCATCAGCTAAATACCGCCCAAATCGGTGCGTGATCCGAAGGTTTTTCCATGGCACGGATAGTTAAATCAATGCCGGTTTCCGTGCAATGTTCCGCAAGTTTTGTATTGGCTAAAATATGGTCGATACGCAAACCGCGGTTTTCATTAAATCCTTTCGAACGATAATCAAACCATGAGAATTTATCACTTGCCGTCGGATTCAGTTTGCGGAAAGTATCTTCTAAACCTAAATCGTATAAATGCTGATACCATTCCCGTTCTTCCGGTAAAAACGAACATTTGCCCGTACGCAGCCAACGTTTGCGGTTTTCTTCTCCGATACCGATATCCAAATCCGTCGGGCTGATATTCATATCACCCATAATCACCACATTATCGCAAGGTAAATCCTCCGCTACATAACGGCGTAAATCCGCATAAAATTTTGCTTTTGCCGGAAATTTGGTTTCGTGAGCCCGGCTTTCCCCTTGCGGAAAATAACCGTTAATAACCGTTAATGAACCGAAATCCGTATCAAAATCCGCCATAATAATGCGTCGTTGCGCCTCTTCGCTATCAGTCGGAAATCCGCGACGCACGGCTTTGGGTTCCTGCTTGGTCAGCAATGCCACACCGTAATGCCCTTTTTGCCCGTAATGAAAAACGTGGTACCCCAAATCCGCCACAATCTCATAGGGAAACTGTTCGTCCGCCACTTTAATTTCCTGCAACCCTAAAATATCAGGTCGGTGAATATCAATAATCTGTTCTAATTGGTGCGGTCTGGCGCGTAAGCCGTTAATGTTAAAGGAGATAACTTTCATAACATTCCTAATTGCTCAAAATTGTCGGTTATTATACTGATTTTTCCCACGATTTACGAAACTTCTTTTCGTCGCTTTTTACCCCTAACATATTCCCCGAAACGAGCATTTTTGTGACCGCACTTTTGTGCTATGATTTCGCCAATTTTTTGAAAAAAAGGAATTGTTATGTCTTTACTTTCTCTCGAGCAGGCATTAGAGCAAATGCTTTCGGTCTTGCCTTCCCCGACTAAAACGGAAACCCTTGCTATCCATCAGGCGGCTAATAGAATTTGTGCAAAAGATATTATTTCACCGATTAATGTTCCCTCTTTTGATAATTCCGCAATGGACGGTTATGCCGTACGTTTGGCGGATTTAATACGATCCATGACGTTGTCCGTCGCAGGCAAATCCTTTGCCGGTAAACCTTTTGCTGGAGAATGGAAAGCGCAAACTGCGATCAGAATTATGACGGGCGCGATGATTCCGGAAGGTGCGGATGCCGTCGTAATGCAGGAAGACGTGAATGTCAATGATGACGGTACCGTAACCTTTACCGCCCTGCCTAAAGCAAATCAAAATATTCGTCGCATCGGTGAAGACGTGAAACAAGGTGATACGGTGCTGAAAGCCGGTACGCGATTAAATGCCGTATCCTTGCCGTTACTCGCATCATTGGGGATCGGCGATGTCGATGTCTTTGCGCCATTAAAAGTAGCCTTGCTGTCAACGGGAGATGAACTGGTTGCTGTCGGGCAGCCTTTAGAACCGGGGCAAATCTACGACACCAACCGATTTGCCGTAAAACTCATGTTAGAAAAGTTACCTTGTCACGTGTTGGATTTCGGTATTTTACCGGATAATCAAACAGCATTCGAAAAAGCGTTTGTAGAAGCGCAGAAACAAGCGGATTTAGTGATTACCAGCGGCGGCGTTTCGGTCGGTGAAGCGGATTTTACTAAAACCGTGCTAGAAAAAGTCGGAAAAATCAACTTCTGGAAACTGGCTATCAAACCGGGAAAACCTTTTGCCTTCGGTCGATTGAATAACGCTTGGTTCTGCGGTTTACCGGGCAATCCGGTATCGGCGCTGGTGACTTTTTATCAACTCGTTCAACCCGTTATTGCCAAATTATCCGGCCTGACTTGTTCCCGGCCGACAAGACTTCGGGCGGTTGCTGCGACCGGATTGAAAAAATCCGCGGGACGTTTGGATTTTCAACGGGGTTTTTACCATGTCAACGAAAACGGACAGCTACAGGTTCAACCCGTAGGCTTCCAAGGCTCACATTTATTCGGTTCTTTCGCGAAATCCAACTGTTTTATCGTGCTGGAACGGGAACGCGGTAACGTAGAAGCAGGAGAAACCGTCACCATCGAACTTTTTAACGAACTATTGGCATAGAGACATGGCTGAATTAAGTTACCAAGAGGAATTACGCTATAATCGCCAAATCATTCTGAAAGCGATAGATTTCGACGGACAGGAAAAGTTGAAAGACAGTCGTATGCTGATTGTCGGCTTAGGCGGCTTAGGTTGCGCCGCCGGTCAATATTTAACCGCTGCCGGCGTGGGACATTTAACTTTGCTCGATTTTGATACGGTGGCGTTGTCAAACCTGCAACGACAAGTCCTGCATAATGACAGCCGATTGGACATGGCTAAAGTGGAATCTGCCAGAATATCATTGAAAAGTTTAAATCCCCACATCGAAATTAACACCATAAACGGGTTGCTCAGTGAAGAAAAACTGGCGGAAATCGTACCGCACTTTGATGTGATTTTGGACTGCACCGACAATATCGACATCCGAAATCAGCTGGATCGTTGTTGTGAACAGGCTAAAATTCCGTTAGTTTCCGGTGCGGCAATTCGTTTCGAAGGCCAAATTTCCGTTTTTACTTACGAACCTCATACACCGACTTACCGTCAGCTAAGCAATCTTTTCGGCGATTCCACCTTAAGTTGTGTCGAAGCCGGCGTAATATCGCCGATTGTTGGGGTAATCGGTTCGTTACAGGCATTGGAAGCCATCAAAGTGCGGTTAAAAATCGGTACGAATTTATGCGGACGGTTGTTGATGATCGACGGATTAAATATGGCAATTCGGGAGATTAAACTTCCGACTGAAACAAATTAAGGAAATAATATGACTGCAAATTTCGATTTATCCGATGTAGAGTTTCACTCTTTTCATTGGGACAATTTTAATCGTGATGTACTCAACGCCCATAAAAACGTTATGGCGCATTTCGATTTAAACGTGATTTATACGGAAGAAAATATGGAACACGGCGAATGGCTTGACCGCGTAATGAGTCGGGCAACTAAAAAAGTAATCGCCATTATCGAACCGGATTGCATCCCGCTTAATCGGGAAATTGTCGAACAAGCGGCCGAATTCGTATATAGAAACGAAACCTTCCTTGGTCCGGCTCAAGCGTCTAATCATATTTATCCCGGAAGCCATATTTTTGCCTCGCCTGCGTTCTTTTTCATCTCTGCGGATTGCTATAAACGTATGGGATGTCCGTCATTTCGCTTGAATGATCGTTCGGATGTTGCGGAAGAATTGGCTTACCGTGCAGAAAAATTGGGTATTCCGTATCGCACTTTATATCCGACTCATTACGAACGCCCTCCGTTGGAAGGCATTTGGCGTTTGGGAAGTTACGGATATTACGGCGTCGGTACCGTTTTTGCCGAAAGTGTTTATCACTTGTTCCAAAGCCGTTTCGAACAAAACGTTAAACTGTTTCTGCAACATTGCGATGATGTTATCGCCGGCAAATTTACTCTTGACGCTTTTAACTCCGCAACGGCATTGATTCGACCTGAGCAGCAAATGCCGATGCCGACCCCGAAACCGCTTATTAAGCGTATTCGAAAACGGCTTAAACGCGGTTTGTATACTACAAATAAATTTATTTAAACGGCACGATTCGACGTTGAAATTTAAGATATTTACGATACGGCGTTGTCACGATTTTCCGCACAACGTCGAACAGCGATTTCGGTTTCGTATAAGGGCGCACTTTTTTAAAATGCGCCCGTTCCACTTCCAGACTACTCAATAACGTTACGTTATTCTTATTGTAAAACGAATCCTGTACGCAAATCGCCGGATAAAGTTGCACCAGCTGAAAATCCGGATTTTTAAGCAGATCGTCAAATAAAATTAAATCGATGGCTTTTAACGTCTGCGCGGATAACGTTTTAATATACCGTAATAACGCTTTTGCCGTAGCCTGAGAAATTATATAACCGGCCATGCCGATATGAGCACGTCCGGCCGTTAAGCGCATAAATTGACGAGACTTATAGGCATCTATATGATGCAGCGGTTTAAAATTGGTTTTACCTAATGCCGTTTCCAGCTTCAGAATAATCGGACGAAACAGATCAAAACGAGATTCAAACCATTGATAATCGGACAAAAAATCGCCCGCATTTTCGCCTAGTAAAATATCGTCTTCAAAAATGGCGATATACGGTAAATTGTCATCAAGACATTTTTGCCATAAAGAAACGTGACTCATAAAACAGCTTTTTTCACCCGCCGTTAAATGTTCCGCCTGCTGCAAATTCGGGACAAAACGATCTATTGCGGCATTTAAGCCTATATCAGGTGAAATAGCATCAAAAAATTCGAACGGCACGTTCTGCTGTTGAAAGACATTTCGGATATGTTGGCGTCGAGAAACCGCTGTCGGTAAGCTTATAACATAATTCACATTATTCAAACGACAATCCTTAAAAACACAGTACTCAGCATAGTTATTATTAAAGTCGCTATTATACATATTTTTTAACTTTTAAGTAAAAATAAAGTAGAATACGTCTGTTTTTTATATTGACTTAGGATTTCGTATGGCTCGCAAACCCGTAGAACTTGATTTTGAATCCACCCTGGCGCAACTGGAAGCTGTTGTAACCGAATTGGAAAGAGGTGATCTCCCTCTGGAAAGCGCTTTAAAAGAATTCGAAACCGGTATCAAACTCGCCAAACAGGGGCAGGAACGGTTGCAACAAGCGGAACAACGTATTCAGATTTTATTGCAAAAAAGTGATACCGCACCATTAACGGATTATTCTGCGGACGAATGATATGTACGATTTTCAACAAAATTTATGCCAAGTCCAACACCGGATCAACAGTTTTATGGAAAACCAATTCAATGACATCAATACATTCGGCTCTCCGTTGGCGGATGCTATGAAATACGGATTACTGCTTGGCGGTAAACGTATTCGTCCGTTTTTAGTTTATGCCACGGGGGATATGCTTGGTGCCGATTTAAACGCACTAGATTATGCGGCGGCGGCTATTGAAAGTATTCATGCTTATTCGCTGATCCACGACGATTTACCGGCGATGGACAATGATGAATTGCGACGCGGTAAACCGACCTGTCATATCGCTTTTGATCACGCTACGGCAATTTTAGCCGGCGACGCTTTGCAGACGTTTGCCTTTGAAATCATCACAAAATCCACCGCACTTTGTGCGGAGCAAAAGTTAAAATTAGTGCAAGAATTAAGTCGTGCTGCGGGTGTTCGCGGAATGTGTTTGGGGCAAAGTCTGGATTTGCTGGCGGAACAAAAAAAAGTAACGCTTGCTGAGCTGGAACTTATTCACCGCAATAAAACCGGTGCGTTACTGACTGCCGCATTAATGATGGGGTTTATTTGCTCTCCACATTACGCTAATCACGCACTGGCCTGTCGGTTAAAACAGTATGCGGATGCTATCGGATTGGCTTTTCAAGTGCGGGACGATATTCTGGATATTGAAGGCAATACTGTGGAAATAGGCAAAACCGTGGGCGCCGATTTAAATCTGGACAAAAGCACTTATCCTAAAATGCTCGGTTTGGACGGTGCGAAAAGTAAAGCTCAGGAACTCTATCAAAGTGCGGTCAAAAATTTGAATGAAATATCCTTTGATACTACGGCATTACGCGCATTGGCGGAATTTATTATTCATCGCAAAAATTAATTATTATGAAATACCCTTTACTTTCTCTTATCGATTCGCCCGACGACTTACGGGCTTTAGACAAAGAACGCTTACCACAGGTTTGTGATGAATTGCGGACTTACTTGCTTGAATGCGTCAGTCAAAGCAGCGGTCATTTGGCTTCCGGATTGGGATGCGTGGAATTAACCGTTGCCCTGCATTATGTTTATCAAACGCCTTTCGACCAACTAATCTGGGATGTGGGCCATCAGGCATATCCTCATAAAATTCTGACGGGCCGCCGCGATAAAATGTCAACTATCCGCCAAAAAGACGGGCTTCATCCGTTCCCATGGCGCGAGGAAAGCGAATTCGATGTGTTAACCGTCGGACATTCTTCAACCTCTATCAGTGCGGGATTAGGAATCGCCGTTGCGGCGGAAAAAGAAAACGCCGGACGCAAAACCGTATGCGTCATCGGTGACGGTGCGATTACCGCCGGCATGGCGTTTGAAGCCCTGAATCATGCCGGCGCATTACATACCGATATGCTGGTGATTCTCAACGACAACGAAATGTCGATTTCAAAAAACGTCGGGGCATTGAATACCCATCTTGCCCGTATATTTTCCGGTTCGCTCTACTCGGCGGTACGTGACGGCAGCAAAAAGATTTTAGAAAAAGTACCTACCGTAAAAAATTTCATGAAGAAAACCGAAGAACACATGAAAGGAGTCATGTTTTCACCTGAAAGTACATTGTTTGAAGAACTCGGTTTTAACTATATCGGACCGATTGACGGTCATAACATTGAGGAATTAGTGGTAACGCTCAGTAATATGAGAGAGCTGAAAGGTCCGCAATTCCTGCATATCCGAACCAAAAAAGGAAAAGGTTATGCGCCGGCGGAAAAAGATCCGGTCCGTTTCCACGGCGTACCGAAATTTGACCCGACTTGCGGCGAACTGCCGCAATCCAATGCAAAACCGACTTATTCGAAAATTTTCGGAGACTGGTTATGCGAAATGGCGGAAAAAGATTCACGTATCGCGGGGATCACTCCGGCGATGTGCGAAGGTTCCGGTATGGTGGCGTTTTCCAAACGTTTTCCGGAACAATATTTCGATGTCGCGATTGCCGAACAGCATGCCGTCACTTTTGCCGCCGGTTTGGCGATCGGCGGTTACAAGCCTGTGGTAGCGATTTATTCCACCTTCTTGCAACGTGCTTACGATCAACTGATTCATGATGTGGCAATTCAGAATCTTCCCGTTTTGTTCGCTATTGATCGTGCGGGAATTGTAGGCGCCGACGGACAAACGCACCAAGGCGCATTCGATGTCAGCTTTATGCGTTGCGTGCCGAATCTAATCATTATGACGCCGAGCAATGAAAACGAGTGTCGCCAAATGCTTTATACAGGTTACCGTTGCGGAAAACCTGCGGCGGTACGCTACCCTCGCGGCAATGCTGTCGGTGTAGAATTAGAACCGTTACGGGAACTGACGATCGGAAAATCTAAATTAATTCGCAACGGCAAAAAAATTGCGATTCTTAATTTTGGAACCTTACTCTCTTCAGCAATCAAAGCGGCCGAAAATTTAGATGCTACCGTAGTGGATATGCGATTTGTAAAACCGATTGACGAAGTACGTATTTTAGAAATTGCGCAAACCTACGAACTCATCGTTACCTTGGAAGAAAACGCTATTCAGGGCGGTGCCGGTTCTGCCGTAGCGGAAGTGTTAAATTCTCATCAAAAAACGACCGCACTTTTACAACTCGGATTACCTGATTTCTTTATTCCGCAAGGCTCGCAACAAGAAATTCTGGCGGACTTAGGACTTGATGAAAAAGGTATTGAAGAAAAAATCCGACATTTTTTTACAATTTGTTGAAAAAATCTTGAACTATTCTTTTTTGTTCGAGTCTGAGATATTGCTAGTGCACTGCTATTGAGAAATATCAGTTGTCTTTTTTAAATTTTCTTAATTTTAAGATTCGCCGCTATCGACTTGATAGCGGTTTTTTTATTGTGCGATTTCAAGATAACTCCGTCAGCAGTTCATCCACGAATATCGGTACGATTTTCGTTGCTTTACCATACCGTTGTCGTGAAAAGCGTGAACGCGTTAGGCTGGGTTCCAGATTTAATTCTACGGTTTTCGCACCAAAACGATTGGCTTCCTGCACAAATCCTGCCGCCGGATAGACGTTACCGGAAGTACCGATAGCAATAAAATAGTCACATTCGGAAAGTGCGGCGTAAATTCGTTCCATTTCTAAAGGCATTTCACCAAACCATACAATATGCGGTCGTAAACGACGAGGTGGCGAACAACAATCGCAGTGATCCTTATCTGTCACATCCCGTTCCCAATGATAAGTTTTTCCCGACCATTCGCAACGAACGGTCAGCAAATCTCCGTGCATGTGAATCAGATTCTTAGAACCCGCCCGTTCATGCAAATTATCTACATTTTGTGTGACTAATAAAAAATTATCGCCTATAGCCTGTTCCAATTTGACTAATGCAGTATGTGCCGCATTCGGTTTAACGGCCGGGTCAAACAGCTTTTGGCGACGTTCGTTATAAAAATTTTGTACTAAAGCCGGGTTACGTAAAAAACCTTCGGGAGTCGCCACCTCATCTACTTTATGGTTTTCCCATAAGCCGTCTGCGGCTCGAAAAGTACGGATGCCCGATTCCGCTGAAATACCTGCTCCGGTCAGCACCACTATTTTAGGTCGTTTATTCATTTAAGCACCTTCTTCCGATTTGTTTTATGCACAAGAGCAGTATATAACGTTCACAGAAAAAAATCTTTTCACCTTCACTTATTATGGATGGTAGGTATAATTTGAAAAAATAAAGGAGAAAATAATGAAAATCGGCTTAGTCCTGGAAGGCGGTGCAATGCGGGGAATGTTCACCGCCGGCGTATTAGACGTGTTTTTAGATGAAAATATTCATGCCGACGGTGCGATAACGGTTTCGGCCGGCGCTCTTTTCGGTATTAATTTTCCTTCCGGACAACGCGGACGAACGCTACGCTATAATTTGAAATATCTGAATGATAAACGCTATATGGGATTATATAGTTTGCTGACCACCGGTAATATTATCAATCGTGATTTCGCTTTTTACGAGTTACCTTTTACTCTCGACCCGTTTGATCAACAAACTTTCAATCAATCCGGTATGGAATTTTGGGTAACATTGACCAATGTCGAAACAGGGCAACCGGAATATTTCAAAATCCATAACGTCTTTGAACAAATGGAATTTCTACGGGCTACCTCCGCCATGCCGTTTGTTTCGAAAATGGTGGAAATTAACGGCAACAAATATTTAGACGGCGGTATTTCCGACAGCATTCCGTTGCTGAAATGTCTGGCGTTGGGTTATGACAAAATCATTGTGATACTCACCCGCCCGCTGGATTATCGGAAAACCCCGAGTTCTACGACATTATTTAAGTTGTTTTATCGTCAATATCCTCAACTGGTAAAATGCTGGGCGAACCGTTACGCCGAATATAATCAAACGGTGGAACGGATTATCAAACTCCATAAAGAAGGAAAAATTTTTGTTATTCGTCCTTCTGAAACTTTGGCTATTCACCGTTTGGAAAAAGACCCGGCTAAACTTCAGGCAATGTATGATTTAGGCGTATCGGACGGGAAAAATGCAATCGAAAAATTAAAAATTTATTTGTCAGAAAAATTATAATATTCTCTATGTAAAAGTGCGGTCAAAATATCAAAAATTTTGACCGCACTTTGATCTGTTGGTGGGTCGTGAGCGATTCGAACGCTCGACCGACGGATTAAGAGTCCGCAGCTCTACCACTAAGCTAACGACCCGATAGATACTTTAAAAGTATAATTTAAACAAGAAAGATTCTATCATATTTTTATCAAGATGTACTCACTTGATTTAAATTATTCTGTTATTTCGCTATTAAACAGGCGATTAATTTTCAGGGTATTCCGCTATAACAACGGGCAGTTCAATCATCCTATCCAACCGGGAAATAATGAGATTAATTGTAGTATTGGGGCGGGTGTTGCTGATTAACTCCATCATCTGTGTGGGTGATTCGATATCCACCTCACCATATTTGAGAATCAAATCACCCTGACGCAATCCCGCCTTCTCCGCCGGCGAGCCGTTTTTCGTACTTTCTACCAAAATGCCTTTACCGAAATCTCGCTCCTGTCCGTTACTGTAAAGAATATTGGTGCTGATACCTAAATAACCGCGGATAACTCGACCGTCACGGATAATTTTATGCATCACATCATTAGCCACGCTGATAGGAATGGCAAAATTTAATCCTTCCGCAATATCATTCGGATTTTTTCCGATACTTAACGTACTGATACCTACCAATTCACCCAATGAATTAATTAACGCCCCACCGGAATTACCGCGGTTAATGGATGCATCCGTCTGAATAAAATTCTGACGGCCGACCGTTTCACCGATGGCGTTACGTCCGGTAGCGCTGATAATACCTTGCGAAACGCTCTGCCCTAAGTTATAAGGATTGCCTATAGCTAAGGCTACGTCTCCCACATGTACGGGACGATCGGGGTTTTGCGGGATAGTCATCAAATCATCAGCTCTTACTTTCAATACGGCCAAATCAGTGAGGCTGTCCGCTCCGATTAAATTAGCCTCAAACGCCCGTCCGTCCTGTAATGCGATAATAATTTGATCCGCGCTTTGAATAACGTGCTTATTAGTTAAAATATACCCGTCTTTAGACATGATCACGCCCGACCCCAAATTGTTCGTGGTCACATCCCCGGCGTCTAAATTGGATTCGCTGCTGAAAGACTGATTATATACGTTCACGACTGCAGGCGATGCAATACGCACGGCATTTTTAAAAGAGACTACTTCGCCGACTAATCGCATAGACGAGCCGCCTGTAAACTTAGGAATAACGAATAAAATCAATGCGGCGCAAACCAAACCGATTAGAGCCGATTGCAATAATTTTTTTATCATACTGATTTCCTTGTATAGACGGTTTTTAAATCTTCACCGATTTTAACCGCACTTTGTAACGTCCATTGTGGTGCGTCGGCAAGACGGGTTAAATGGGGCAACTTGCATAACCCGCGGGCTTGATGGCCAAGCAATTTCGGCGCCATATAAATAATCAGCTCATCCGCCAGATTCTGTTCGATTAGCGCGCCCGCCAGCGTTGCCCCCGCTTCCACCCAAATAGTATTGATCTGGCGTTTGCCCAATTCCTGCATAAGCGCATAAAGTGCGGTCGGATTTTCTGTCGTTTTTAACTGAATATGCTCGCAAAATGCCGGAAACGCCGACATATCCCGCGGTTTTTCGCTCACCAACCATACCGGTGATTCTATTCGAAAAAGCCGATGATGCGGCTGTACCCGATGACGGCGGTCTAAGATCACGCGAATCGGTTGACGCAAATCCGTCAGTGAATACTCTATCTGAACGGCTTGCGGCAACTGTTCCCAGCGTACGTTTAACTGCGGATCATCGGCAAGTACGGTTTCAGCGGTTGATAAAATTGCCGATGCCTGTGCACGCCCTTCCTGTACGTCCGCACGGGCGGCTTCACCGGTAATCCATTTGCTTTCGCCGCTCGCCATTGCCGTCCGTCCGTCCAAACTCATGGCTAATTTTAACTGCACAAAGGGCATTCCCGTCCGCATACGTTTCAAAAATCCCAGATTGACGGCTTCGGCTTTTTCTGCTAATAAACCGACCGCACTTTCAATGCCGGCGTCCTGCAGCATTTTTAACCCTCTACCGGCTACCTGCGGATTGGGATCTTGCGTGGCGATAATCACTTTTGTTACCCCGGCATTGATTAATCCCTGTGCGCAGGGCGGTGTACGTCCGTAGTGGGAACAAGGCTCTAAGGTGACATAAGCCGTCGCCCCTTGGGTATTGTCACCGGCATCGCGGATTGCCATCACTTCCGCATGAGGTTCGCCGGCACGAAAATGGAAACCTGTGCCTACGATTTTGTTGTGTTTTACCAGTACGCATCCTACGTTTGGATTCGGCGTAGTAGTGAAACGTCCTCGGCGGGCTAAATCAAGGGCAAGCTGCATATAAGCTTGATCTTGCTCGGTAAATGCTGTCATTTTTGGCTCTTCTTTAATTTCTCGATTTCTTTAGTAAATTCATTAATATTTTCAAAACTGAGATAAACCGAAGCAAAACGGATATAGGCAACTTTGTCCAGTTTTTTTAATTCATCCATCACCAAATCGCCCACTAATTTACTCGGCACTTCCCGCTCTCCGGTAGTTTGCAGTTTATGAATAATACAGCTGATAGATTTTTCCACATCGTCTTCGCTGACCGGTCGTTTTCCGACCGCCTGCTGAATACTACGGCGTAATTTATCTTCGTTGAAGGGTTCACGGTAACCGTCGGTTTTTACAATTTTCGGAATTACTAATTCTGCAGTTTCAAAAGTGGTGAAGCGTTCGTGACAGTTGGTACATTCACGGCGTCGGCGAACCTGATAACCTTCCGATACCAAGCGGCTATCGATCACTTTTGTCTCTTCCGTCGAACAAAATGGGCAATGCATAAAAATTCCTTAAAAAAACGAGAAAATTTGACTTAGTTTAACAAATATCCGGCCGATTTACGATATGATTGAACTGTCAATTTACATGAGGAAAAGCTTATGAAAGTAACTAGTTCAGCCATCATAAACGGTGCATTTGAAGACAAATACGGCAAACGCGGTAACCAATTTACCCCCAACGGCATGCCGAGTTATTCCGTTCCTTTTGAAATTAGCGAGGCGCCGGCGGATACCAAATCATTCGCCGTGGTAGTGGAAGATAAAGATGCGATTACCGCCAGCGGTTTTGTATGGATTCACTGGTTAATCGCCAATCTTCACCGTACTTCCGTCAGTGAAAATGAAAGCCAAACGGCAACGGATTTTATCCAGGGGGCGAATTCCTGGGCAAGTAAATTAGGCGGTTTTAGCATTGAAGAAGCGTCTGCTTACGGTGGTATGGCACCGCCGAATTGCCTGCATCGTTACGAAATTATCGTATATGCGCTGGATACGGATCTGGATTTGGTTCAAGGTTTTCGTTTTAATGAGCTGCACTTTGCTATGCAAGGACATGTTTTGGCACAAGCGTCGATAATGGGAACATACGACGTATAATTCTATTAGATTTCTTTTTGCCGCGGAATTACCGTGGCATTTTTTTATGTTTTTACGGGGCTGGAAAATGCCTACCCTGAAATAAGTAATAAAAAACGATTGCAATTTTCTCATGATACCTTACCATTTTAATCAGATTTAAAACCCGATATAATTTGAGGAAATTATCATGTCTTTTGCAAATCAAAAATTAGGCGAAATCGCCGCAACCATTCCCGGTGCAACTCAACTTTTCCGTGAATACGATTTAGACTTTTGCTGTGGCGGTGCGGAAGAATTATCTGCCGCCGCGCAACAAAAAAATATCAATCTTGCCGAAATTGAAGCAAAACTTATCAAATTACAACAAAACCCGACGACACCTGAAAAAGATTGGACGACGGCGAATTATGACGAATTCACGCAATTTATCGTCACGCGTTTTCATGATCGCCATCGCGAGCAATTACCGGAACTTATCCGTTTAGCCGAAACCGTCGAACGGGTACATGCGGAACGCGATGATTGTCCGGCAGGGCTAACGACGGAATTACAGACACTTTATGATCACTTAAGCCAACACTTTATTAAGGAAGAAAAAGTTCTCTTTCCAATGATTCGTGCCGGTCATTATGCAATGGCGGTTATGCCGATTCGGGTGATGGAAATGGAACACGCGGAAGCCGGCGAGCAGCTGGAAACCTTGCAATCCTTAACCAACAACGTGACTGTTCCGGCGGATGCCTGCGCCACATGGCGCGCGCTTTATGCCGGCATTTCCACATTTATTGACGACTTAATGGAACACACCCATCTGGAAAACAATATTCTGTTTCCGCGCGTACGTGCCGAAGCCTAATTTACTAAAGTGGCAAAATAAAAAGCGGGACAATGCCATACGAGCATTTTCCCGTTTTAGTTATATGACGTGCATTAAAGTGTAAAAATCACACGTAAACCTTCGCGATTTCCCTGAAAATCCATCACATTTTCCAACCGCACTTTTATATGGTGTAACTCGGCAATACGAAATACGATGGATAGCCCCAACCCGCTGCCCTTTTCATTTTGCCCGGCGGGACGATAAAACCGCTGTCCGAGTTTGGATAGATCTTCCTTGCTTACTCCTCCGCCATTGTCTTCCACCAAAATCGAGGATTTTTTTAACCGCACTTTAATATCCGAACCTTCGGGGCAATACTTTATCGCATTATCAATGACATTGCGTAACATTAAAGATAATAACAAAGGCTGTCCTTTCTGTACGTTCGGGGTTTCCGCATGTTCGAAGGATAAGTTCATCCGTCGTTTTTCCGCATTAAAATACAGTTCGCCGATAACCGAAGGAATCAGCTGTTCCCAATGAATCTCTTCCAAATTATCCAGTTGCTGTAAATTATCCAAACGAGACAAAGTTAACAGCTGTTCGATAAGCTGCGTGGCACGATCGATACCGTCGGTTAAATGATTCAGCGCTTCTTCCCGTAGTTTTACATCATCTCCCGCCATTTGTGCCAATTCCGCTTGAATACGCAATCCGGCTAACGGACTGCGCAATTCGTGGGCGGCATCGGAGGTAAAACGACGTTCGCGTAATAACATATTGGATGTCCGATTGAAAAAACGGTTTAATCCGTTCACCAACGGTAAAATTTCATGCGGCACATTGCGTGTTGAAAGCAACTGTTGTGATTCCGGCGAACGCTTACGCATCTCATCACCTACTTGTTTTAATGCTTTCAATTCTTTGGTAATCAGAAAAATAATCAGGGTGATTAACAACGGTAAGCCTGCAATCCACACCCACATTTGACCGAAAACCATATCTTGCACCAGCTCATTGCGATACTCAATTTGCTGTCCTACGGCAATCATTAACCGCCCATTATTCGACGGCAGCCAAAAAATGCGCCATAAATCGTTTTCTCCGCGAGGTTTAGCCAGGGTAAATCCCGAACGAGGAGCAAACAGGATATTATCGCCTTTAGCTTCATCTCCGACAACAAATTGTCCGTGACGGGTAAAAATGGCAAAAGCAAGTGCATTATCATCATAACGTTTCGGTCTTGCTCTGTGTCCGCTGCGAAATCGGTAACGAAATTGTCGATCCAATAACATCCCGCCCAAATCGGAAGACGCTAACCGCTTGGCAAACAATATCTGTTGCGCATCAAACATTTTGTTGACTTCGTTTTTTGCCTGGAACCAGGCTATTGCCGTTGCCATCGACCAAATCACTAAGGCCGCCAAAGATAAAATAACAATCAAACGAAAACGCAAACTACGTCGTTTCAGGAGTTTCATCATTTTTTCCTAAAGCATACCCCACACCATGCACCGTGCGGATAAACTGTTTTCCCAGTTTTTTACGTAAATTATACATATGAACTTCCAACGCGTTACTGCTGATATCTTCATCCCAGTTATACAGTTTTTCTTCGATAAAGGCGCGAGTTAACACCCGTTCTTTATTCAGCATAAACAACTCAAGCAGTTTGTATTCTCTTGTTGTTAGCGCAACTTCTTTATCGCGCAAGGTTACGCGATGATTGTTCGGATCGAATTTCACCAAACTATGTTCGATAATCGGGTTGGCTTGTCCGTAGCGACGACGAATCAACGCCTGCAGACGGGCAACCACTTCGGCTAACGCAAAGGGTTTGCACAAATAATCGTCCGCCCCCATTTGCAAACCGTTTACCCGCTCGTCCAACGTATCGCGTGCCGTTAAAATCAACACCGGCACATCAAATCCATCATGCCGCCACTGTTGCAGAATGTCCAAACCGTCCATTTTGGGTAAGGTCAAATCCAACACCACTGCATCATAAGGTGCGGACTTCACCGCTTCCAGTCCGGTTTTCCCGTCCGTAAACCAATCTACGGAAAAACCTGATTTCGTCAGTCCGATATTTAAACCGTTACCGATTAACGGATCGTCTTCGATTAATAAAACTCTCATTTTTCTGACCGCACTTTTATCCGGTATTTATTTTACTCGGTTCAGTGTAACAAAAAAGCGGCATTGCCGCCGCTTTCTTTCATTGAATTATGGTTTTTCGGCTGAGGTGGATTTGTCCGCGAATGTTACACTGAATGCCCGAACTTCGGTTTTACCCCAGGATTTTTCCACACCGGCTGTAATACGAACCTTGTCTTCCGGCGTTACCGTTCCATACCATGCACGACGAGGAATTTCTAAGGTTAATTCACCGGAGCCGTCTTTAAAGACGAAATCTTTCCGACCTGTTTGTTTAATGATATTGCCTTCTAAAGTAATGAATTGATCGTCTTGCCATTTTTCCGCATCCGCTACTTTGGTCGGTTCTTTTGAAGCGGAAAAACCGCCCCAGCTCGGATGAGCGAATCCCTGCATGCAAGAATGATAAGGCATCATGCCGCCGCGATGGAATGCTCCGCGCATCGGTTGTCCCATTCTGAAATCGCGCATACAGGCTTGATCACAAGGCAATCCTCTGCCGAACCGTTCTTCGCCCCATCGGTTAACATATCTCGGCATATTTGTCTGATTAGCGTTGGACGGATCAATAAAACCGTTTCGTACCCCTGCCGGGAATCGACCGTTTCCGGCATCATTGGTACTCGGCATTTCCACGCGTTCAGTTGCGGATTTATCCGTTAAATTAGCAAAGCCCTCTTTAGGGTCCGCCGCATGAACAAAGGTTGCCGTACCAATCACAGATAACGTTAAAATTGAAATTAAATGTGTCTTTTTCATGATGAATCCTCCCTTTAAACATTCCCATAAACAACACGTTTATTGTTTTGTTGAGATGATTAAACCAAAGAAAACTTAAGAAAAAATGAAGAAAGCATTAATTTTCAGACAAACAGGAAATAAAACGGTAAAACGATTAAAAATCCCACCGCACTTACCAGCACTGCCGCTTTAAACGTCCAATGGCGGGTTTTGTGGCGATAATGTTCCATGCCTAAATGCACACCGATAAATCCGCCGATAAAACACAAGATGAGGAAAACGTATTCAGGCACACGCCAGTCTTTATCGACGGCGCGCTGTTTATCCGAGCGCATTAAAAAATAAGCGACGATATTCACCGTCGCCGTATAAAAAATTAACGTCCAATACCGTAAACCGGTAAGCGTTTGCAGATGTCTAACACTTTGGTTTTAGTCTCGGCAATCACTTGTTCGTGATTGTCTTTGCCGATACTTTCCAATACATCACACATCCAGCCGGCTAAAGTTGCCGCATCGGTTTCGCTGAAACCGCGACGGGTAATTGAAGGCGACCCCACCCGGATACCGGAAGTGACAAACGGTTTTTGCGGATCGTTCGGGACGGAATTTTTATTCACCGTAATATTCGCCGCGCCTAATGCGGCATCAGCCTGTTTACCGGTTAAACCTTGTTTAATGAAGCTTACAAGGAACAAATGATTTTCCGTGCCGTTGGAAACCACGTCAAAACCGCGTTGTTTGAAAACTTCCACCATCGCTTTGGCATTTTTCAGAACCTGAGCCTGATATACTTTAAATGAAGGTTCCAATGCCTCTTTGAAGCATACCGCTTTCGCCGCAATCACATGCATTAACGGACCGCCCTGGTTTGCCGGAAATACGGAACTGTTTAATTTTTTATAGATATCTTCATCGCCGCAGGCGGATAAAATTAAACCGCCGCGAGGACCGGCTAAAGTTTTGTGAGTTGTAGTCGTGACAACATGAGCATGCGGTAACGGATTCGGATATAAACCTGCGGCAATTAAACCGGCAACGTGCGCCATATCCACGAACAGGTAGGCATCCACTTCATCGGCAATTTCGCGCATTTTAGCCCAATCGATTACTTGGGAATAGGCGGAGAAACCGGCAACAATCATTTTCGGTTTGCTTTCTAAGGCTTTTGTACGTACGTCGGCATAGTCAATCACGCCGTCAGCAGTAATACCGTAAAGGACGGAATTATAAATTTTACCGGAAAAACTCACTTTCGCACCATGGGTCAAGTGACCGCCGTGGGCCAAATCCATCCCTAAAATCGTATCGCCCGCACTTAACAATGCCCCATATACGGCAGCATTCGCTTGCGACCCCGAATGCGGTTGAACATTGGCATATTCCGCACCGAATAACTCTTTTGCGCGATCAATAGCCAACTGTTCCACGATATCCACATATTCGCAACCACCGTAGTAACGTTTACCCGGATAGCCTTCGGCATATTTATTGGTTAACTGGGAACCTTGCGCTTGCATAACTGCCGGCGTGACGTAATTTTCCGACGCGATTAACTCAATATGTTCTTCCTGGCGACGTACTTCATTTTGCATGGCGTCCCATAAAACCGGGTCTAATTCCGCAATGGTTTTCTTTTCTAACATGTGTATATTCCTTCTGAATAAAAGAGACGGATGTAAATCGTTTGCGTTGCTTATTCTAACCTATTTACTGCAAAAAACGCATTAAAAAATTTTAATTACCTAATTAGGCGCTTTTTAGCCAGAAAATCGTTTAAAAAAGACCGATTTTCGCTTAGAATCAAATCACCAACAATTTTTTTACTAATCGGAGAACCAGTCTATGGCCCAACCTCTCAATTTTGTGATGATTTCTCCCCACTTTCCGTCCAACTTCGAAACGTTTGCCGTTCGAATGAAAGAATGCGGGATTAATACATTAGGCATTGCCGACACCCCTTATGCTCAACTTAGCGACACATTAAAAGCTTCATTAACGGAATACTATCGAGTAGATAACATGGAAGATTATGATCAGGTTTATCGCGCCGTCGGCTATTTCGCTCATAAATACGGACGTATCCACCGTATCGAATCCCATAACGAATACTGGTTAGAACTGGATGCTAAATTACGCACCGATTTTAACGTGTTCGGTTATAAAAATGACGACATGCTTGCCATTAAAACCAAGGCGCAAATGAAAGAAGTTTTCCGTAAAAGCGGTTTGAAGGTGGCTCAAGGTCGCGTATTCGGCGATGACGATGATGCGCGTAAACTGGCGAAAAGTCTGAAATTTCCGGTTATCATCAAACCGAATTCCGGGGTCGGTGCAAGCGACACTTATAAAATCAAAAGTGCGGTGGAATTGGAAGATTTTTTTGGCTATAAAAATCCGAATGTGGAATATATTATGGAAGAATTTATCGATGGTGACATTGTCACTTTCGATGGATTGGTGGATCATGACGGCAACATCGTTTTCTATTCCAGTCTTGAATATTCCGAAGCGGTATTAGACACCGTCGAAAAAGACGGCGACATGTTTTATTACGTTCCCCGGGAAATTTCGCCCAAACTGGTAGAATTAGGTAAAAAATGCGTGAAAGCCTTTAAAGTACGCGAACGTTTCTTCCATTTCGAATTTTTCCGGGTGAAAAAAAACGGAGAATTGTTACCGCTTGAAATCAACTGTCGTCCGCCGGGCGGTTTAACTATTGATATGTGGAACTACGCCAATGATTTCGACGTATTCCTTGAATATGCCCATATTGTCACCGAAAACAAATTCTATGCAAATATCACCCATCCGTGGAATGTGGTGTATATCTCACGTAAAGCTAATCAAAATTACGTAAATTCCATCGATGATGTCTGCCGAAAATTCAGCGGTAATATCATCAGCGTACAAACCGTACCGGGAGTTTTTGCCAAGGTCATGGGAGAACACGGTATTTTGGCTCGGACCGAAACCATGGAGCAATTACGCGAAATCGTGCGGTTTGCGCAAGACAAACAATAACAAGATTAATTAATAAGGCGGGAGACAGCCCGCCTGTAAAAGGAAAAACTATGCATTTTGAAAGAAGAAGCCATTGGAGCGGTGAATTAGGTCGTGAAATGTACTTCAATGTATATGGCCATGCAGGAAAACCGGTTGTGGTATTTTCCTCTTCCGGCGGTAATCAGAACGAATATGCCAATTTCGGCATGATTGAAGCTTGTCGCAGTTTTATTGATCGCGGGCTAATCAAATTTTATACCCCGGACTCTTATGATAAAGAGTCTTGGCTTGCTACATGGAAATCCGGACATGATATGGCGTTAGCTCATAACGCTTATGATCGTTATATCGTACATGAACTGGTGCCGCTAATTCGTCATGAATCCCAATGGAACGGCACTATGATTGCTACCGGATGCAGCATGGGGGCATTCCATTCCGTAAATTTCGGACTACGTCATCCTGATTTATTTGATACGGTCATTGCATTAAGCGGTGTATACGACGCCCGTTTTTTCACCGGTGAATTCGGCGGTGATCAAGCGGTATATTTTAATTCGCCGATTGACAGCCTGTGGGGACAAAATGATAACTGGTTCTTAGAGCGTTATCGCCAAAACCACTATATTATCGCCGTGGGACAAGGTGCTTGGGAAGCGGATCACATTTCCGATACCGCCCGTTTAAAAGAAGCGTTCGACGCCAAAGGAATTTCTGCATGGTTTGATTTCTGGGGAAATGATGTGGATCATGATTGGCCTTGGTGGCGAGTACAAATGCCTTTCTTCCTGAGCAAACTGGAAGAACAGGGTATCATCTAATTTAAAAGGCGCAGTTCAATCATGCGCCTTTTAATCAGTAAATCGAGCTAAAAAATATCAATTTTTTGACCGCACTTTTGAATCCTCATCTGTCATATCCCACCAGTGAAAACGCTAAAAATTCTGCAAAATGATCCGCCCAGTATTTCTCATGGTGAATTTCGTTTGCCATAATTTTTAAACGAATATTGTCTAACGGATGACCTGTGCGCAACAATGATTGATAATAACGCAACGAGCAATCAATATAAGCCTGATTCATATTGGAAATAAACTGCGAATCCGCTTCATCCCCTTCGTTGGTTCCTACCTGAATAAATACACGGCTGTTCGAATCAATGGAATGGCGGTGGGTAAAATCTAAAAATGCCGGCTCGTTAAACCATGAAGCCAGTGAAAATACGCCCAAATGGCCAAATACCTGCGGATAAGCTGCGCCCATATAAGCAGTAATAATACCGCCCATGGAACTACCCGCCAATAGGGTATTCGAACGATCGGATTTAGTGCGATAATGGCGATCGATAAAAGGTTTCACTTCGTTCACTACCCATTCACCGTATTCATAACCCATACCGCCGGCAGCGCGGGCTTCCGGGGTATTACCTACGTCCGTTTGCCATGGCGAATATTCGTCTAAACGTGCCGCTTCCGCATTATCAATACCCACCACGATGAGTTTCGGAAATTCTTTATGGTATTTAAGCGTCGGAATAACTTTCCATGAATAACCGGAATAAGACTCTTTGCTGTAAAACACATTTTGTCCGTCGTGCATGTACAGTACAGGATAAGAACAATTCGGTTCATGATGGTAATTTTTCGGTAACAGTACCCGAATTCGGCGTTGACGATTGAAATAAGGAACATGAAGAAAATGTTCTTCCATCTTTAAATAAAAATAATCGGGATTGTGGCGCATACTGCTTTTGCCTTTCATAAAACTAAAATAACTAAACTACGTGCCGAGAATAGCCAAAAATAAAAGTGCGGTCAATTTTAACAATCTTTTGACCACACTTTTTTTTATTAATAAAACCGGATTAATCGACATCAAGAGGCTTTATACGCCAGATTCTTTCTGCATATTCCTGAATAGTACGATCCGAGGAGAAAAAGCCCATATTGGCGATATTGTGCATAGAACTCATTACCCAGGCATCCTGATCTTTATATTTTTCATCCACTAATGCATGAGCATCCACATAGCTGCGGAAATCGGCCAATGACTGATAATAATCCTGCGCCTGTGACGACGCTCCCACCAGATTATAACGGGTAGGCTCTTTCGGTGAGAAATGTCCCGATACAATCTGGTTAACGGCAAGACGTAAATCATCATCACTAGAATAGTAATCCATCGGATGATAACCGTTACGACGTAACTCTTCCACTTGTTCTACGGTGTTACCAAAAATAAATATATTATCTTTGCCCACATTTTCCAAAATTTCCACATTCGCACCGTCCAGCGTTCCTAAGGTTAAAGCGCCGTTCAACGCGAATTTCATATTACTGGTACCGGAGGCTTCCGTACCGGCAAGGGAAATTTGCTCGGAAATATCGGCGGCAGGAATGATTAATTCAGCCAAGCTCACACTGTAATTAGGAATAAATACTACTTTAAGCAAGCCGCGAATTCGCTCGTCATTATTGATGATTTCAGCCACATCATTAATCAGTCTAATGGTTTGCTTCGCCAGATGGTATGACGATGCCGCTTTACCAGCTAAGATAAACACACGGGGTACCCAATCTTTTTCTGGATTTTCCAAAATCTGGTTATAGCGGGTGATAATATGCAACACGTTCAAAAATTGGCGTTTATATTCGTGAATGCGTTTGATTTGCACATCAAACAATGCTTCCGGATTCACTTCGATATCCAGTTCACGCATAATATATTTTGCTAATTTTTGTTTATTGGCAAACTTAATTTCGGCTAAGCGGGTTTTCAATTTAGGATCGATAAAATGTTCTTTTAAATTTGCCAACTGAGTTAAATCTCTACGCCAGTCCAAACCGATATATTCGTCGAATAAGGCGGCTAATTGCGGATTGGCTACGCCAATCCAGCGACGCGGAGTTACACCGTTCGTCACATTGGTAAAACGTTCCGGATAAATTTTGGCAAAATCGGAGAAAGTCGATTCAACCATTAACCGTGAGTGAATTTCCGCCACACCGTTTACTTTATGAGAACCGACAACGGACAACCAGCCCATTTTGACTTTGCGTTGCCCCTCTTCTTCAATTAAAGATACACGACGGATAAAATCCACATCAGTAGTGACGTAGGTTTTTACGTAATCCAAGAAATAATCGTTAATTTCAAAAATCATTTGTAAATGGCGGGGTAAAATTTTGCTCATCATATCTACCGGCCAAGTTTCCAATGCTTCGGACATCAATGTATGGCAAGTATAGGAAAAAATACGACGAGTCATATCCCAAGCTTTTTTCCAAGACAAACCTTCTTCATCCACCAAAATACACATTAAATCCGGAATCGCCAGTGCCGGGTGAGTATCATTCAAATGAATGGACACTTCATCGGCTAAATTTTCTACTGTACCGTGAGTTCGTTTATGACGCTTAATAATATCCTGTAAAGAAGCCGAAACTAAGAAATATTCCTGGCGTAAACGTAATTCCCGTCCCGCCCCGGTAGAATCGTTCGGATACAATACGCGGGAAACGTTTTCAATAGACGAACGATCCGCAATAGCACCAAAATAATCCCCTTTGTTAAAATCTTCCAAATTGAATACATCCGCTGCATGCGCATTCCATAACCGAAGCGTACTGGCGGACGCTGTCTCGTATCCCGGAATAATGTGATCATAAGCCAGTGCGGTAATTTCTTCCGCGGGTTTCCAAATACATTTTTTACCTTCGAAATAGATACTACCGCCGAAACGGATTTTATGACGTTTTGACGGTCGGACAAATTCCCACGGCGAGCCTTTTTCCAGCCATGCGTCAGGTTTTTCTATTTGCTGACCGTTTTCAATATCCTGTTTAAACATTCCGTATTCATATCGAATACCGTATCCCATACCCGGTAATCCCAGGGTTGCAATAGAATCCATAAAACAAGCGGCTAAACGTCCTAAACCGCCATTTCCCAGCCCCGGATCCACTTCTTTTTCCAATAAATCTTCCAGATTAATATCCAGCTCTTTTAACGCGTCTTTAGCGATATCATAAATACCTTCGGACAATAATGCATTAGAAAGTATTCGTCCGAGTAAAAACTCCATAGAAAGATAATAAACCCGACGGGTGTCTTTTTCTCTAAATTGAGCGGCTGTATCGATCCAGCCTTCAGTTACCGAATCACGTATGGTTAGCATTAAGGCGTTTAGCCAATCACGTTGACTGGCTTCTTGCGGCGAACGTCCAATAGCAAAAATCAATTTATACACTACTGATTTTTTAAACGATTCTACCGTCTGCTCCGGTCTATCATAGATAACCATCTCTGTTACTTTATCTAGCATAGAAATATTCCCTCTAAATTCTAAAACGAAAATAAAAACGACCGCACTTTACTCTTTTTTATCGGTGCGGTCAAAAAAAAATCAAATTTTGTTATATAATTCATGATAACGGTGGGCAGCTACACGCCAACCGAAATCCTGTTCCATAGCGACAGTACGCACCGTAAACCATGTCCGTTGTTTGCTCCATAGCGAGAAAACACGCTGAATACAGTGTCGTAAAGCTTCCGGTTCGGCATTATTAAACACGAAACCTGTTGCCCGACGGGCTTTGATATTTTCAGCGCTGCTATCCACTACCGTATCGGCTAATCCGCCGGTTTTACGTACGAGCGGTAATGTACCGTACTTCAGCCCGTAAAGCTGGGTTAATCCGCAAGGTTCGAAACGGCTCGGCACTAAAATCACATCACCGCCGGCTACCATCAGGTGGGAAAGCGGTTCATCATAACCAATCCAAACTCCTACGTTGTCGGGATGTTGTGACGCAAGCCAGTTTACCCAATCCTGTAAGTGCGGCGCACCGGAACCCAGAATCATTAACTGCCCACCTTGATTCACAATTTCATCAGCACATTGCAATAACAAGTCCACACCTTTTTGCTCGGTTAAACGGGTAATCATCACAAAAACCGGCACATTCGGATTTTGCGGCAAATTAAAACGTTCCTGTAATAGGGCTTTATTTTTTGCCTTGCCGCTCATGCTTTTCAATTTGTAATGGTGATGAATATACGGATCGTTATTAGGATGCCAAATACTGTCATCTACACCATTTAATACACCAGCTAAACGGTTCTGCTGATCTAATGTCGAAAGCAATCCTTGTAAGCCGTAACCGAATTCCGTAGTGGTAATTTCTTTCGCATAAGTCGGGCTGACTGTAGTAACCATATCGGAATAGAACAATCCGGCTTTTAAATAAGAAATTTCGCCGTATAATTCTAGTCCGTTGACATTGAACATATCCACCGGTAAGCCTAATTCGATTAGATGCCGGGCGGCAAATTTACCTTGGTACGCTAAATTATGGATAGTAAATACGGATTTCGCCGGATGCCCTTTTGCCGCCAAATAGGCACTTGCCAAGCCCGCATGCCAGTCATGAGCATGCACCACTTCCGCCTGCCACCAGAAATCCAATCCTAACGCCAATTCCGAAGCAACCCATCCTAATAAACCGAAACGTTTATAGTTGTCCGCATAATCATTATACCATTGGTCATGGTACGGATTGCCTTCTCGCGCATATAAATGCGGCGCATCAATTAAATACACCCCTACACCATTATAAATCCCATAACGTAACGTTACGTGACCTGCAAAATTATCAAATTCCGCAACTACTACCGTATCCGGAATGCCCCGCCAAATAGCGGGATAAGCCGGAATTAAAATCCGAGCATCATCGCCAATAGCTTTTTGTGCCGCAGGCAATGCTCCCACCACATCGGCAAGACCGCCGGTTTTTAATAAAGGATAAAATTCAGAACATACATGCAATACTTTCATACTTTTTACTTTCCGATAAAGAGGCGGTGTACATAAAGTACACCGCAATGATTAATTTAATCTAAATCATCTTCCGATTTAACTGTTTCGCCTTTCATTTTCTGCAACATTTTTTCCGTAACTAATACGATTCCTTTTGAACTGATACGGAAATGTTTGCTGTCCTCTTCAGGATCCACACCAATTTGCATACCGTCCGGAATTTGAACGTGGCGATCAACGATACAACGTTTTAAAATACAATTTTTACCGACTTTAACTTGTGGCAGGATCACGCTTTCATCGATTAGCGTTCCTTCGTTCACATGGATATTGTCAAACAGTACCGAATAACTGATAGAAGCGTTAGTAATGACACAACCGCCGGCAATGAGCGAATTGTCTACTTGCTTGCAAGCCGGATCATCATAGAAGAATTTCGAAGGATAAGCCTGTACCGGGTTACCGCGAATCGGCCAAGTTTGATCATAAATATCCAATTGCGGTTCTTTTGAAACTAAATCGATATTGGATTGCCAGTAACTGTCCAAAGTTCCGACATCACGCCAATAGATTTCACCTTCGGTATTACGTCCCATACAAGAGCGATCGAACGGATGCGCATAAAGAACCTCGTCCTCTAACGCCATCGGCATAATATCTTTACCGAAATCATGTGAGGTCTGCGGACTATTCACCGTACGTTCCAATGTTTCATATAAATACTCCGCATTAAAGACATAAATCCCCATAGAAGCTAACGATGAATTCGGTTTACCGATCATCGCCGGCGGATCAGACGGTTTTTCTACGAATGCTTTGACTTTTAAATTCTCATTCACGGCCATAACACCGAATTCTTTCGCAGATTCTCGCGGTACTTCGATACAGCCTACAGTACATTTCGCCCCGCTGTTCACGTGATCCAAAATCATTTGCGAGTAATCCATTTTATAAATATGGTCACCGGCTAAAATCAATATATATTTAGGTTTATAGTGATTTTTAATGATAGCCATATTCTGGTAAACCGAATCGGCCGTACCGCGATACCAGGTATTATCGTCAATTTGCTGACGGGCCGGTAACATATCCACAAATTCACCGCGTTCCTGCGGTAGAAATGACCAACCGGTCTGCAAATGACGCAATAACGAATGCGCGGCATATTGGGTTATCACGCCGATTCTATTCAATCCGGAATTAATACAGTTAGATAACGCAAAGTCAATGATTCGACGATTACCGCCGAAATATAATGCGGGTTTTGCCCGTTTATCCGTCAGTTCATGAAGTCGAGAACCTCGTCCGCCTGCTAAAATCAACACTAGGGTATCTCCTACCAGATCATACTTTGTTATTACTTTGCTCATATTTACTCTCCCATATGTACAGAAATTTAACAGGTCACTACGATAATCAACTAACAACAATCATGCGTGAAACGATTTAGTATGCAACGTAATTAAAATCTTCACAATCAAACGAAGCAATCGTTTGCAATGTCCATATTATAACTATTCTTCAAAAATAAACCATGAGATAGATCACATAATTGAATATTCATTAAAAGTGCGGTCAAAAAATATATCGTTTTTTAATTATATTAAGGTCCGTTTACCTTTCATAAACAAACCTTAATGACGGGACAATACGCAAAAACCTAAGTCGCTCATTACGAGTTTTCCCTGACTTTTTTCCAAGTAATTACCCGCTCTCACTTGCCATTTTCCCGGCGGAAGACGAAAAACCTGTAATTCCGCTTTGCCATTTATCAAAAACAGCCATTTTTCATCCAGCATAATCTGTAGGGATTTTCTGCCCTGATTATGCCAGTCGACCGCCGCCATAGCTTGCCCCGAATCATTCAGCCACTGCACATTCTCATCCGTCCACCAGGCATCGCTTTGCAGGCTGCGGATATGTTTACGCAAAGCAATGACTTCCCTCACCAGATTCAATAAGCGGACATCCTGTTTTGACCAGTCAATCCAGGTAGTTTTATTGTCCTGACAATATGCGTTGTTATTACCGTCCTGGCTATGCCCGATTTCATCTCCGGCCAATAACATCGGCGTACCGTTAGATAACAATAATGAACATAATAGTGCTCCGGAACTCAAGTAACGGTGGTTCTCAATCGTTTTTCGTTCACTGCCGAACAAATGATCGACTCTACCTTCATAACCATGATTATAACTGTAATTGACATCTCGTCCGTCACGATTGTGTTCGCCATTCGCTTCATTATGTTTATAGTTATAACTGACTAAATCCCGCAAAGTAAATCCGTCATGCGCTGTGATAAAATTCACGGAATTATGCGGTAGACGTTTACTTTTTTTGAAAATATCGCTGGATCCCGCAATACGGGAAGCCAAAGCCCCCACATCACCGCTTTTCCACAACCAAAATCTTGTGACCTCGTCACGATAACGGTCATTCCATTCGCTGAAAAACGGCGGAAAATTGCCTAATTGGTAACCTTCGACGCCGATATCCCAAGGTTCGGCAATAAATTTAGTCTGATGCAGACTCGGTTCGTCAAAAATTTCACTAAATAGCGCCGCATTCGGATTAAAAGCAGGTGAATCACGCCCTAATGCCGGTGCTAAATCAAAACGAAATCCATCAACATGACATTCTTCTACCCAGTATTTTAGACAATCTATTACCCAACGGCGGGTTTGCGGCAAAGACAAATTCAGCATATTGCCGCAACCTGTCCAATTCAGATAACAGCCCTCCGCGTCATGCCAGTAATAATAACTGTCGTCAATTCCGCGCTGACTGAAGGTAGAATGAAATTTTTCCGATTCCGCAGTATGATTGAACACCACATCTAAAATCACTTCAATACCCGCTTTATGCAGTGTTTTTACCATGGTTTTAAATTCATTCAGCGGATCATCCGTGGCGGCATAACGGGGTTCAACGGCAAACATTGCCAACGGGTTATAGCCCCAATAATTCACCAGCCCTTTTTCCTGTAAATGCTGCTCGTCCAGCATATAATTAATCGGCTGCAATTCCACCGCCGTAATACCTAAAGATTTTAGATAATCAATAGTCGCAGAATGCGCCAATCCCTTATACGTTCCCCGAATTCGTTTCGGAAGATTTTGCTGTAATTGAGTGAATCCTTTTACATGTAATTCATAAATTACCGTTTTAGACCAAGGCGTACGCGGATGATTGTCCCGTCCCCATTTAAACGTACCGTCTACCACTACGGACTTCGGTACGAGTTTAGCATTATCCCGTTCATCGTTTAGCACGAACCATGATTGCGCTTCTATCGTACTTAAGTCCGGTTTGCCGACTACAGCCTTAGCATAAGGATCCAACATTAATTTGTTTGAATTACTCAATGTACGCTCAAAATTCACCACATAATCATGGCGTCCGTAAATCCGGTAACCGTATTTCGTTCCGACCGGTACTCCCGGAATCCAAATATGGAAAATATCATTGGTCTTTTCCAAAACGGAAAAACGTAATTCATGATCAAATCGATCAAATAAACATAATTCTACCGCTCTTGCCTGCGCCGAAAATAAGGCGAAATTCACACCCCATTGATTTTTAACTTTTTTCAGCGTTGCTCCAAGCGGATAAGGCGAACCTTTTTGAGTATCCATCTCTAGTTACCTCATGCGGAAAAGGCGAACTCTCGCCCGCCTTTTATATTTTATGCATTATCTTTTGTTTTCTTTGCGGTTGTTTTTGCTGAGGCTTTCGCCGTTTTGGTCACAGTAGCCTTTTTCGTCCGCGTTGCTTTTGCAGTAGGTTTATCCGTTGATTTTTTCGTTGCGACCTTAGTTACAGATGACTTCGTTGCAGCTTTTACCGGTTTTGCTTCACTAGATTTCACGGTTTTCTTCGTACTCACTTTAGTCGCTTTTGATGCGGACGCATTTTTCGCAGTAGCCTCGGCTCCGTCCGCCGTTGTTTTTTTCTTTGTTACCTTTCTGGGAGAGGCAACTTTACGGGCGGACTTTAATTTGAAATAAACCGTTGCTAATGGCGGTACCGTAATAGAAATGGATTGCGTTTTGCCGTGGCTTTCAATCTCTTCACTATCAATCACACCGCCGTTATTCAACCCTGAACCTTTATAAATATCGGCATCCGTATTTAAGATTTCTTCATAGCTTCCTGCTACATTTACACCAAAACGGTAATTTTCTCTCGGAACCGGAGTAAAGTTACTGACAACGATGAGCGGTTCACCTTTGGCATTACGACGCTCAAAAACAAACACGGAATTTTGCGCATCATCCACTACCAGCCATTCAAAGCCTTCCGGCTTGGTATCCAGTTGATAAAGTGCGCTCTGTTTCTGGTAGGTTTTATTCAAATCTTTAACCAGGCGTTGTACGCCGCTATGCCAGCCGCCGCCGTGGAATTCATCCAATAGATACCAGTCCAGGCTTTCTTGATAATTCCACTCCCGGCCTTGTGCAAATTCATTTCCCATGAACAATAATTTTTTACCCGGATACGCCCACATATAACCGTAATATGCCCGCAAATTAGCAAATTTTTGCCATGTGTCGCCCGGCATCTTATCCAATAATGAACATTTACCGTGTACAACTTCGTCATGAGACAAAGGTAATACAAAGTTTTCGCTGTATTGATACAGCATACCGAAAGTCAGTTTGCTGTGATTATATTGACGATAAATCGGATCCAATTTCATGTAAGACAAAGTATCGTTCATCCATCCCATATTCCATTTGAAATTAAATCCCAACCCTCCGTTTTCCGGTGGTAAGGTGACACCGGCAAAGGCGGTGGATTCTTCCGCCACACACATAACGCCCGGATGTTCGGTACCAAGAATATAATTAGTATGTTTTAGAAATTCGATGGCTTCCAGATTTTCCCGTCCGCCGTATTGATTAGGAATCCATTCGCCGTCACGACGACTGTAGTCACGATAAATCATTGACGCTACGGCATCAACACGGATACCGTCCAAACCGAACCGTTCTACCCAATAAAGCGCATTTCCGGACAAATAATTTTTCACTTCATGGCGTCCGTAGTTATAAATTAAAGTATTCCAGTCCTGATGATAACCTTCTTTCGGATCCGCATGCTCGTACAACGCCGTACCGTCGAATGTTGCCAAACCGTGGGTGTCGCTTGGAAAGTGCCCCGGTACCCAGTCGAGAATAACATTAATACCCGCCGCATGAGCTTTATCGACAAAACGTTTAAACCCCTCCGGCGAACCGAAACGACTGGTCGGCGCATATAGCCCGATAGGCTGATACCCCCATGAACCGTCAAACGGGAATTCGGAAATCGGCAGCAATTCAATATGGGTGAACCCCATCTCTTTCACATAAGGAATCAACTCATCGGCGATTTCATCATAGTTTAACCAGAAATTATTGGCTAAATTACGACGCCATGAACCGAGGTGAACTTCATAAATAGAAATCGGTTGATCAAGTTGATTGGCTTTACGGCGTGCTGCCGTCATTTCCTGAATTTCAGGTAATACGCTGATTTGAGAAGCGGTATCCGGACGGAGCTGTGCCGCAAAGGCATAAGGATCCGATTTCAACCGTAAACGGTTATTGTTATCCAATAGTTCGAATTTATACAAATCGCCTAATGCCACTTTCGGAATAAAGAGTTCCCATACCCCGCTGGCCTGATGGAAACGCATCGGGTGACGGCGACCGTCCCAGTAATTGAAATCGCCCACAACGGAAACCCGTTTGGCATTCGGTGCCCATAAACGGAAATTCACACCGGATACATGGTCACACTCCATAAAATGCGCCCCCAATACTTCATAAGGACGCAGGTGGGAACCTTCCGCTAACAACCAATTATCCAATTCCTGAATCATCGGATGAAAACGATACGGATCTTCAATTCGAAGCACCTCATTTCCCCAGGAAACCTGTAATTGATAATTAAAGAAACTGTTTCGTTGCGGCATAATACCGGCGAAAAATCCCCGTTCGTCAATACGGGATAATTCGCATACTTCATCCTGTGTTTCTTTATCAATCACAACGACCCGTCCGGCATCCGGCAATAAGGCACGGATTTCAATCCCGTTATCCGTTTCATGCATGCCCAGTACGGCGAACGGATCGGCGTGACGTCCGTCAAAGAAGGCGTTAATGGTATCTTGTGTTACGAATGTTGTCATAAGTCTGCTCTCTATTTTGAATGTCTGTCATGATGAATGACGGAAAGTAACGATTGAATCCTATTATCACTGAAAATCTGTTCCAGGGGGACGGCAAGCTTTTTACGCCAATTCGGATATTCTTTCGAAGTTCCCGGTAAATTAAAGGAAATTTCCTGTCCAATTAAATTTTCTAACTGAACCCCGATTAAACGGCTTTGCCCTTTCGCCAGATATTGATGAATCACCTCACTTAAGTGATCATGCATTGCCATGCTTAATGCGTCTCCCTCATAATCCGGCGGTAAATAACCGTCACGGTGCAAAGTATCCAATAGAGCCTGTTTGTCTTCCACACGCAGGTCATATTTTTGTTGCAGCTCATCGTCCGTTAAAACCTGTAAATCACGGAAAATATCCAGATCCCGACAATGCCAGAACGCACTTAACGAGGCCAAATCATGAGTACCGATTGTGGCAAAAGCATTACGGGGGAAATCGTCGGTATGCGGGAAGAATTTGCCCTGACGGGCGAAATACAATACGAAATAAGAAAAAACGGAAAACTCTGTTAATTTCGACCGCACTTCGTCGGAAACGATACCGAGATCTTCTCCTACGATCAGACATTGATTACGCCGGCTTTCAATCGCTAAAATTGCCATGAATGCCTCAAACGGATAATACACATAACAACCGTCCGACGCTTTTTTATCCTGCGGAATTAACCACAAACGGAATAACCCCATAATATGATCAATACGCAGCACGCCGAAATGTTTCATATTAGCCCGCAGTAATTCAATAAACGGTTCAAATCCTTCGGCAATTAATTCGTTCGGATTATAAGGCGGCAGATTCCAATTCTGCCCCACAGGACCGAGCGGATCCGGCGGAGCGCCAATAGAAGCATTCACACAGTATAGATCAGGATGCGCCCAAACATCCGCGCTACCACGGGAACTTTGCACCGCTAAATCGCCGTAAATGCCCAACGCCATACCTTTTTGACGGCCAAATTCCTGTACTTCCGCCAACTGAATCTCAGCCAACCATTGCAACCACATGAAAAACTCTACGCGATCGGCATATTTCGTCAGTAATTCTCGACGGCATTTCGGGGTGAGACGTTGCCATTCCTTCCGCCAACCCAACCAACCTATTCGGTTTTCGTCCTCAGGCAACCCCTGTTGTTCAATATTATCCAATACCTGAAAAAGCGCCTGATTCCGTAACCCTTTACCTTTCGCTTTTACAAAAGCTAAAAACTGTCGTCGACGAGCAACGATAGATTTGGATTTACTGCGTCTTGAAAACGAAAAAAGCTGTTCAAGTGCGGTCATTTTTAACGCAGAAACTGTTTCATATTCGACGGTATCCAGCTGCCGCAAAACGGAGATCTGCTCCGCATGATCATGATACCACTTTTGAACGGAACGGCTGGATTTGAATTCAGGCAACGTATCTACGGCAATATATAAGGTATTCAACCAACGACGGGATGCCGCACTGTAAGGACTTGCCCAATCCGGTACCGCCGTATAAAGTTGGTGTAACGGACTAATACCTATAAAATCTGCGCCGAATTTAACCGCTCTTTCAATCAGATACTGCAAATCGGCAAAATCGCCTATTCCCCAGTTTCGTTCGGAACGCAAACTGTAAAGCTGAACGGAAATTCCCCAGACCTTACCATTTTGTAAACAGGTCGGTTGATAAACTTGGGCAGGAGAAACCAATAAACGGATTCGTATGGATTGATCTGACGTAATCAGATGAAGTCGGTAATAACCGGCGGCCAATGCAGGAATAAGAATTGTTGTTGAACCCCGGGCAACCCCGTCTTCCCGTATCTTGCGACGCTGTTCGTTGAAAAGCTGACAGGTTAATTCCGCAGGAAGAGTCGGAAAGAAGCGGGTCAAATCTACACTAAACGCCGTATTTTCAACAGCCACCCAAACATCGTTCATTTGCGCTGGTGAAGATTTCACGCTCGGTTGTAAAAGTGCGGTGAAATAATTAATCGTTTCAGGAGAAGCGTAAACCAAATCCCCATCAATGGAATAATGGGAAATTGCAATTCCCGCTTGTTCCGCCAGATCTTTTTGCTGTTGAGAAATCATCATAGCGTTGCCCTGTAAAAACGAACTAATTACATTTTAACCAAGCAACCGATAAATACAATATTTTTTAGGCGGTTTTGTGATCTTCATCAATCACAAATTCAAACCAGTCAATCACGTCTTTTTCGTGAATACCGTTTTCAATTAAAATACCCGCCCGTTTTACTGATCGTTCATCATTGGATATTAACGGATGCCAATAGAATAAGGGTTTACCTTCATAAAGCAAACGATAGGCGCAGGTTGCCGGTAGCCAACCGAAATCCGGCAGATTCTTTTTGGTGAGTTTGGTACAATCCCGCTCGATTTTAAAACGATTGGCATAATCACCGCATTTTCCCGTATCCAGCTCCAACAAGTTACAGGCAATTCGCGTATAATACAGCTTTTCCCGTTTTCCACGACCTTCAATAAATTTACGGTAACAACATTTTCCACAGCCGTCGCACAAGGCTTCCCATTCGGCGTCGTTCATTTCCTTTAGGGATTTGTGTTTCCAGAATTCAGGTTCTAAATTCATATTTTACTACATAATCGGTATTGAGAATCAAATCACTTCTTGTACAAAGCAAAGTGCGGTCAAAAAACAGGACATTTTCCGACCGCACTTCAGCTATTATTTCGATTAACGATTTAAGTCGAACGACTTATCGGTTTTATTGTATTTTAAGCCGGAATGAGAGCCTTCCGAACCATTAATATAAATATCCTTCGGTTGTGAGCACGCGACAATAAATGCGGACGTTACCACCAGTAAAATAATTTTTTTCATGTTAAAACCCCTCTTTTAAACTCACGGTCAGATTAAAGACTAAATGATCCGGACGACTGTCTTTGCTGTCCGCGCAATAATATCCTTCCCGCTCGAACTGGTAAGCTTTTTCAGATAGAGCGTTCGCAACACTTCTCTCGACAAAACCTTGTCTCACTACTAATGATTGCGGATTAATCGCGGCAATAATGTCTTCTTCCGAGCCCGGATTCGGCATGGTGAATAAACGGGAATACTGACGGAATTCCGCCGGCAAACAGTCCGTTGCGGAAACCCATTGAATCACGCCTTTCACTTTACGCCCGTCCGACGGATTTTTGCCGAGAGTTTCCGGATCGTAACTGCAATACACACAAACGATATTGCCTTCCGCATCTTTTTCCACCCGTTCCGCTTTAATGATATACGCATTACGCAGACGGACTTCTTTCCCTAACACCAAACGTTTGTACTGCTTATTCGCTTCTTCGCGGAAATCCGCCTGATCGATATAAAGTTCTTTTGTCAACTGAACTTGACGCGTGCCCATTTCTTCACGATTCGGATGATTCGGCATCGTCAGCGTTTCCGGCGTTTCAAAATTTTCGATTATAACTTTTAACGGATTAATCACCGCCATTGCGCGTGGCGCGTTGATATTTAAATCATCGCGAATGCAGCTTTCCAACGCACTGAATTCCACTACATTGTCCTGCTTGGTCACCCCGATACGGCGGCAAAATTCGCGTAATGAAGCCGGCGTATAACCGCGGCGACGTAAACCGGAAATGGTCGGCATACGCGGGTCGTCCCAACCGTCTACCGCACCTTCTTCCACCAATTTCAATAACTTACGTTTAGAAGTTAATGTACCTTCCAAATTCAGACGTGAAAATTCGTATTGGTGCGGCAACGGACGCTCGATAGAAATATGCTCCAACACCCAATCGTACAAGCGTCGGTTATCCTGAAATTCCAATGTGCAAAGAGAATGGGTAATCCGCTCGATGGCATCCGAAATACAGTGCGTAAAATCATACATCGGATAAATACACCATTTATCACCGGTTTGATGGTGACTGGCGAATTTTACGCGGTAAATTACCGGATCACGCATTACCATAAACGGCGACGCCATGTCGATTTTAGCCCGTAAACAGGCTTTTCCTTCCGCAAATTCTCCGTTACGCATTTTTTCGAACAATGCCAGATTTTCTGCTACGCTGCGTTCTCTATAAGGACTGTTTTTACCCGCTTCGGTTAGGGTTCCGCGATATTCGCGCATTTCTTCGGGCGAAAGTTCGTCCACGTACGCCAAGCCTTTTTCGATTAACTCGACCGCATAACCGTAAAGCTGATCAAAATAATCCGAGGCATAACGCGGTTCGCCTTCCCAGTTAAAACCTAGCCATTCCACGTCTTGTTTGATGGAATCCACATATTCCACATCTTCTTTAACCGGATTGGTGTCGTCAAAACGCAGGTTACATTTGCCGTGGTAATCCTGCGCGATACCAAAGTTCAGACAAATCGATTTCGCATGACCGATATGCAAATAGCCGTTCGGTTCCGGCGGAAAACGAGTATAAACGTTGTGATGCTTACCGGTGGCAAGATCTTCATCAATAATTTGGCGGATAAAATTAGTTGGATGCGCCTCGTGTTCCGCTGCGCTTTGTAGTTCGATATTTGCTGTTGCCATAGGTCTTTTATATGTATTGAAAACTTTGTCGTATTCTACAGGTTTTACGACGAGATTTAAAGTGCGGTCAGTTTTTAACGCGTTTTCATACAGTCTGTAATTCCCAAAGTTGTCGCTTTTGCAATTTTCTCTTGAACCGCCGTTTGTTCCAACCGTTTCGCTTCCCGCGGATTGGCAATCACGCCGATTTCAATCAGAATGGCCGGCGAACGGGCATTTTTTAACACCGCTAAATCGTCGTAACGGTATACGCCTCGTTCATCCAGTAAAATTTTCCGCTCCCCTTCGATATCTGATTCATGATAACGGGAACGGTGTTCGCCCGCCCGGATTAATTGCGCCGCCACTTTCTTAGCACAATCCAAACTTTGCGGGTAATTCACATTCTTTTGTGACACAAAAACTGAAAAACCGGACAATATTTCACGCTGTGCATTCAATTCCGCCGGAAACGAGTCATGATGAATCGAAACGAACAAGTCCGTTTCACCGCTATAAAGCGTACGCTGCTGCAAGGTTAAATCCGGCTGGGTATTGGGTACAAGTTTGACATCCCGGTTTTGCGCTGAAATGTGACGTTGTAGCGTTTCCACCATAGCCTTATTATAACTGAATTCCGTTTTATTGAACGGACTGACGGCACCGTAATCGGTCTCGGTATGCCCCGTATCCAAAACGACGGAAAAACCGACCGCACTCGATGTATACAAAGCCGTTAACAATATTAGTAATTTTTTCATGGATGTTTCCCTCGAACGCCGGATTATTATGCTGAGAAAGCGCGCTGAAATCAAAAAATATCGCACATTCCTTAAGCAAATCTATGTTAGAATTTCGCGTTGGAATCCGCCGCACTTTCACATTCTACGAACAATCGTTCAGAATAATGGTCATAAAAGCGATTTAACCGATCATATTTAAGAATCTCTTAAGTTTTTGATTTTATACTCTGCCCGAGTTTTATGGATATAGTGGGAATAATCATGAAGAAAAAAACCTTAGCTATTGCAATTTTAGCTGCCGTTATCGCAGGCGGTGCGTACTTTTTTATGTCCGGAGGCGAAAAAGGTCCGACTTTTCTTACCGAAGAAGTACGTCGAGGCAATGTAGAAAAATCCGTTGTCGCATCCGGTTCAATTGAAAGCTCGAACGAGGTGGACGTGGGTGCGCAGGTTTCCGGTAAAATTACCAAGCTATATGTTAAATTAGGTCAAGAAGTGAAAAAAGGCGATATGATCGCCGACATCGATTCCACGACTCAAGTAAATAATTTAGATCGGGCAAAAGCCGCATTAGCCAGCTATCAGGCACAGCTAAAAGCCAAACAAACCGCTTACACGGTAGCACAATCCAGTTATAACCGTTTATCTAAATTGTACAAATTACAGTCTACCTCGCTGGATAATGTCAACAACGCAAAGAATGCGTTAGATGCGGCTAAAGCGGAAATTGACGCGTTGAAAGAATCCATTAAACAAGCGGAAATCGAAGTAAATACGGCGGAAACCAACGTGGGCTACACTAAAATTACCTCGCCAATCGACGGTACGGTAATTTCGACCCCCATCTCCGAAGGACAAACCGTGAATGCGAACCAAACGACACCGACTATCGTTACCGTAGCGAACCTGGAAAAAATGCTGATCAAGCCGGAAATTTCCGAAGGCGACATCACCAAAGTGAAAGCGGGTCAAGAAGTGGAGTTTACTATTCTATCAGACAGTACCACCAAATATCACGCTATTATAAAAAGTGTGGATCCGGCGACCACAACCACCACCGACGCCAGTTCGACGAGCAGCGCTTCAAGCAGTTCTTCTTCCTCCTCCACTACATCGGCGATTTATTATTATGCCAATATGGAAGTCGACAATACGGATCATATTTTACGCATCGGTATGACCACGGAAAATACCATAAAAATTGCTAATGCACAGGATGTGTTAACCGTTTCCAATATGGCATTACAAAAACGCAACGATAAATATTTCGTAAATATTTTGAACGATAAAAATCTGGCGGAAGAACGGGAAGTCGTAATCGGCGTACAAAATGACTTTCAAACGGAAATTAAATCCGGCTTAAACGAAGGTGAAAAAGTAATCGTGTCGCAAGTAGCCGCCGGTGAAAAAGTCGGCACCATGGGGCGCGGTCCGCGTATGTTCTAAGTAATCTAAAGTGCGGTGAAAATTTTATGAATATTATCGAAATAAAAGGCCTGAATCGCTATTTCGGTGAAGGCGAAAACCGTGTTCATATTCTGAAGAATATATCTCTGGATATTGAGAAAGGCGATTTTGTTGCGATTATCGGACAATCCGGTTCGGGGAAATCCACGCTGATGAACATCATCGGCTGTTTGGATACGGCAACCAGCGGTTCTTATAAAATAGACGGTAAAGAAACCGTAGAACTTTCTTCAGATCAGCTTTCCGATTTGCGCAGTCAGAAATTCGGATTTATTTTTCAGCGGTATAACCTGCTCTCCGCTCTCACTGCGCAGGAAAATGTTGCTTTACCGGCAATTTACGCCGGCAAATCCCAAGCGGAACGCTTGGCTCATGCGGAAGAATTATTGGAAAAGCTCGGTTTGGACGGTAAAGAACAAAATAAACCGAGTCAGCTTTCCGGCGGCCAGCAGCAACGGGTCAGTATCGCCCGCGCTTTAATGAACGGCGGTGAAATTATTCTTGCGGACGAGCCTACCGGTGCATTGGATTCCGCCAGCGGCGAAAATGTCATACAGATTCTGCGTCAGCTGCATGATGAAGGTCACACGATTATTATGGTAACTCACGATCGTAATATTGCGGCAAGCGCCAACCGCGTGATCGAAATCAAAGACGGTGAAATTATCGGCGATAACCGGAAATCATCGGTAAAAAGTGCGGTCAAAAATGTCCGAGTTTCCAAATCCCGGTTCGGTTTCAGTAAAGATCAACTGATTGAAGCTTTCCGGATGTCGGTCAGTGCCATTGTTGCTCACAAAATGCGTTCTCTGCTGACCATGTTGGGCATTATTATCGGGATAACTTCAGTAGTTTCCGTGGTGGCGTTAGGGAACGGTTCTCAGCAAAAAATTCTTTCTAATATCAACGGATTAGGCACCAATACCATGACTATTTTTAACGGCACGGGTTTTGGTGACCGCCGTGCGGATCAAATGCAGAATTTAACGGTAAACGACGCCAATGCACTGGCTAAGCAAAGCTACGTACAAAGCGTTACGCCAAACAGCTCTTCCAGTGGTTTACTGATTTACGGAAACCAGTCTTTTACATCGACTAATTTGCGCGGGATCGGCGAACAGTATTTCGATGTGGAAGGTATGAGGCTGGTAATGGGCCGTTCCATTACTCAGCAGGAAGTCAGTGAAAATGCGCAAGTCGCTTTGCTGGACGAAAGTTCGAAAAAATCTATTTTCCCAGACGAAGATCCCTTGGGCAAAACCGTTATGTTTGCCAAACGTCCTTTTCGGATTATCGGTGTTGTGACAGATCGTCAAATGGGTGCGGCAAGTAGTTCTTTAAGTATTTACGCTCCTTATACAACTGTTATGAATAAAGTGACAGGGGGAACTAAAATCGGTTCTATCACGGTAAAAATTGCTGATAACGTTAATACTACCGTCGCCGAAAAAAGTCTCACCGACTACCTGACCGTCCGTCACGGTAAAAAAGACTTTTTCATTATGAACAGCGACACTATTAAACAAACGATTGAGAGTACTACCGGTACCATGAAATTACTGATTTCGTCCATTGCTTTTATTTCCCTTATCGTAGGCGGTATCGGAGTGATGAATATCATGTTGGTGTCCGTGACGGAACGTACTAAGGAAATAGGCGTACGCATGGCGATCGGCGCACGCAAAAGTAATATTTTGCAGCAGTTTTTAATTGAAGCCATATTAATTTGTATGATCGGGGGAATATCCGGTATTTTACTTTCGCTGATTATCGGCGGATTGTTTAATGTCTTTATGACGGATTTCACCATGTCTTTTTCCACTTTTTCCATTGTGGCGGCGGTGTTGTTCTCCACTTTAATCGGCGTCATCTTCGGTTATATGCCGGCGAAAAAAGCGGCGCAACTGGATCCGATTACGGCTTTAGCGCGCGAATAGTAGCAAAATGAAAAAATTCTGTTACAATACGCCACAAACTGAACGAACGTTCATTAATGAATAGATTATCTGAAGTGCGGTTAAAAATTAACGAAATTTTGACCGCACTTTCCCACTCTTATAAGGAAATATCCATGCTAAAACTGAATAAAATTGCTTTCGGCGTTATTCTTTCAATGTCGTTGGCCGGCTGCGCAAACATCAGCGACAGTTACCAAGCGAGCCAAGACGATTACAAACAATACGAAGACATTACCAATCAATACAACATTAAAGAAAACTGGTGGTCGCTTTACAACGACGCTCAATTAAACCGCGTGGTAGAACAGGCGTTATTAAACAATAAAGACTTGGCGAAAGCGGCGATTTCTGTCAATTCCGCGCTTTATCAGGCAAATTTATTAGGTGCGGATTTAGTACCGAGTTTTAGCGGTTCCACCTCGTCTTCCGCTTCCCGTCGTACAGATACCGGCGCAAATTCGACTATCAGTCACGGCGGTTCCTTAAATGTGAGCTATACATTAGATTTATGGCGCCGTTTAGCAAATGCGGCAGATGCGGGCGAATGGAACTACAAAGCGACCCAACAGGACTTGGAGGCTACCCGTTTGTCCCTTATTAATGCTGTAGTGGTAACTTACTACCAAATCGCTTATCTGAACGACGCGATCTCCGCTACAAACGACAGTATTGATTACTACAGCCGTATTAACAGCATTATGCAAAACAGACTGAATCAGGGTGTAGAAGATCGCGCCAGTACGGATCAGGCGCAACAATCCGTTTTAACGGCGCGTAATAATTTGATTAGCTATCAAACTCAACGTAAAACGGCGGAACAAACATTACGTAATTTGTTAAATTTGAAACCGGACGCACCGTTAAATATCAATTTCCCGCATATCCTGAATGTAAAAACAACACCGGTGAATTTAAACGTTCCTGTTTCTACTATTGCCAACCGTCCTGACGTAAGAGGAAATCTGTTCCGATTGAGCAGTGCGTTTAAAGACGCCAAAGCGATGCAAAAAGCCTGGTTCCCGACTATTTCTCTCGGCGGTTCCATGTCTTCGAGCAATAACAAAGTCAGTAATGCCTTTGAAAATCCGACCGCTGCGGGAACCTTGGGAATCAGTTTGCCGTTCCTCGATTGGAATCACGTAAAATGGAACGTCAAAATTTCGGAAGCCGCTTATGAGACTGCGCGCGTAAACTACGAACAAGGCATCACCACCGCATTAAACGAAGT
Organism: Actinobacillus succinogenes 130Z; assembly: GCF_000017245.1. Classification (NCBI taxonomy): domain Bacteria; kingdom Pseudomonadati; phylum Pseudomonadota; class Gammaproteobacteria; order Pasteurellales; family Pasteurellaceae; genus Actinobacillus; species Actinobacillus succinogenes. The sequence continues at coordinate 1,491,579 of NC_009655.1, read as the reverse complement.
GGATACCAATTATTTTGCCTACAACCAAGCAGTGCAGAATTTCTCCAATTTGCAGCGAAAATATGATTACGATAAACGTATTACGCAATATTATCAAAACCGTTACAACGCGGGCGTATCCGAATTACGTGAATGGTTGAATGCGGCGAATACGGAAAAAACTTCGCAGGTTTCTATTCTGAACGCGAAATACAGCGTTATTCAAAATGAAAACGCTATTTACAGCTCGATGGGCGGTTACTATTCGCCGAAATTCTAAAAAGAATACGACAAAAGCAAAAGGCAAGATTTTTATCTTGCCTTTTTCAGTATTTGTTGGAAAACCGAACATTTAATGTCGGTTCTTCATCACCTTTAGTCTTTCAAATCCCGAATTTTTTTGATGACGTTACTGGTTGAACAACCGTTCTCAAAATTCAGTACCGAGACATCGCCGCCATTAGCCCAAACTTCTTTGGAACCGGCGATTTCCTCCGGTTTATAATCACCGCCTTTCACTAATAAATCCGGCAGAATTTCACCGATTAAACGCTGCGGCGTATCTTCGTCAAAGGCAACCAACCAATCCACGGAAGATAGTCCCGCTAACACCGCCATACGGCTTGCCAAATCGTTGATCGGACGGGTTTCGCCTTTCAAACGTTTCACCGATTCATCGGTGTTCACCGCAACGATCAGGCGATCGCCCAATTTACGGGCGTTTTCTAAGTAAGAGACATGTCCCGGATGCAAAATATCGAAGCAACCGTTGGTCATCACGATTTTCTCACCACGCTCTTTCGCCAATTTGACCGCGTTTTTCAGTTCGTTTTCCGTCATAATACCGAAACCGCTGACCGTGCGCCCGTGAATCGCATTTTCCAATTCAACGGTAGAAACTGCGGACGTTCCTAATTTACCCACCACGATACCGGCGGCGACATTCGCCAAATAGCAGGCTTCTTCAACGGTTCGCCCATCCGCCAATGCCGTTGCCAACACAGAAATCACCGTGTCGCCCGCACCCGTTACATCATAGACTTCTTTCGCTTCCGTCGGCAAATGAAAAGCAGGCTGATTCGGGCGCAACAAGGTCATGCCTTTTTCCGAACGAGTGATTAACAGCGCCGTTAAATCATAATCGGCTATCATTTTTAAACCTTTTTCCACGATGTCTTCATCAGATTGGCATACGCCCGCTACCGCTTCGAATTCCGACATATTCGGCGTTAACAAGGTCGCGCCGCGGTAACGCTCGAAATCCGTTCCTTTCGGGTCGATCAATACGGGAACCTTCGCCTGACGGGCTATCCGAATCATGTGTTGTACATCGTTCAGCGTGCCTTTACCGTAATCCGATAAAATCAAAGCACCGACATTTTTGACCGCACTTTCCAGCTTGGTAAGCAGATTATCACTATGTACATTATTAAAATTCTCTTCAAAATCAAGACGTAACAGCTGTTGATGGCGAGATAAAATACGCAGTTTGGTAATAGTGGGATGGGAACTTAACTTCACAAAATCACAGCAGATTTTTTGCTTTTCCAGCAAGCCGGTGAGCGCATTACCCGCTTCATCATCTCCGGTTAAACCAAGCAACCGTACCGGTACATTTAATGAAGCGATATTCATTGCAACATTAGCGGCTCCCCCCGCCCGTTCTTCGTGTTTTTTCACACGCACTACCGGCACCGGCGCTTCCGGTGAAATTCGGTTGGTCGCCCCAAACCAGTAGCGGTCAAGCATGACATCGCCCAACACCAAAACTTTTGCGTGCGGAAATTGTGCTGAATACTGCGCCATTTTCGAATCCTTCTTTGTTTTTCAAAAATTTACGCGCGATTTTAACACAGGCAAGAACGCTTTGGCTTAAAATTTAGTAAAATTTACGTTAAACTAACCGCACTTTCTTCCAATTTGAATGACAACTCGGATTTTCCATAAATTTACGGGCAATCATTATTAGCTGAAATTTAATTTGTTATGCCGAAAAAACATCTGCCACAGTTCGAAAAATCCTATCTACACCCTAAACATTGGGGATTCTGGCTTGCCGTAGGGTTGTTTTGGCTGATTCTCTGCCTGCCTTATCCTGTTTTGCGTAAAATCGGATTAGGGCTCGGTCGGTTATTTGCAAAACTGAAAGTGGGAAAACGCCGGGCAAAAATTGCGCGACGTAACCTTGAACTGGCGTTTCCCAATATGCCCCTGCAACAACGGGAACAGATCTTGCGACAGAATCTGAATTCTGTCGGTATGGCGATTATCGAAACCGGCATGGCATGGTTTTGGTCGGATCGGCGTATCCGGAAATGGTCAAAAATAGAAGGTTTGGAACATCTTAAAAATCAAGGTAACAACGGTATTTTATTCGTTGGCGTCCATTTTTTAACTTTGGAGTTAGGTGCGCGCATCGTAGGTATTCATCATCAGGGTATCGGCATCTACCGTCCTAACGATAATCCGCTGTTTAACTGGTTGCAGGTTAGGGGACGGTTGCGTTCCAATAAAGATATGGTGGATCGCAAAGACTTGCGTCGCATGGTTAAAGCCCTGAAACACGGCGAAACGATTTGGTATGCACCGGATCATGATTACGGTCGCAAAAATTCGGTTTTCGTACCGTTTTTTGCCGTGCAAGACGCCGCAACCACCAGCGGGTCCTATTTTTTACTGCATGCGGTACCTAATGCCAAAGTGGTTCCTTTTGCTCCGTTGCGAAATGCGGACGGTTCCGGTTATACCGTAAGTATTTCTCCTGCCGTAGATTTTTCGGATTTAACTGAACCGTATGCGGTGGCGGTCAGAATGAATCAAGTGGTAGAAAAAGAAATTATGAAAGGCGTCGAACAATATATGTGGCTTCACCGCCGTTTCAAAACGCGACCCGATGAAACCGCACCGAGCTATTATGATTAAACGTCCACTAAAATTAAAATAGCCGCATCGCCGCCCCATTCTTTCGGAGCTTGGTGCAACGCGCGAACGCGAGGATGTTGCACCAGCCAGCGCGGAATTTGTTTTTTCAGCGTAAAGGTACCGTATCCCGTCATAATGCTTGCACAATAAACATGCTCGTCCGCACATGCCTGTAGTAAAGCTGCAAGTTCCTGTTTTGCCTGTTCTCGCGTTAAACCGTGTAAATCCAAAAACAGTTCCGGCGAAAAATCACCGCGACGTAATTGTTTCAATAAATAACTGTCTTCATTTTCTCGCAAATATTTGACCGCACTTTCTTCGTCTAACAACGGCTCGTATTCGTCAGAAAAATAAAAAAGCGTATCCTGCTTTTCCCGGATTTCCCGTGTTTCGGATTTCTTATTGGTATTGATTTTCCGCGGCGCCACAAAAGTGTCCTGTTTGATTTTTTTAGTGCCCTGAATATTTTCTCTGAACAGGGCGATATCCTCTTCCTTTAACATTCTTTTCCTCGTCGGTGGAATTTGAAACGGATTTTAGCATATAATCCCTTTAAATTTTACTGACCAAGTGACAACCTATGGAAACATTTAACCAAGACTTACTGGATTTGATTGAAGCGGATGACGTGCCGAACAATCTGCATACGTTAAAAGATTATTTGCGTTGGACGTACAGCAATTTTAACCGATCCGATATTTATTACGGACACGGCCAAGACAACGCATGGGATGAAAGCTTGCAACTGGTTCTTGCCGGTTTGAATTTACCGATGGATTTACCCAACGAATTGTTTGATACCAATTTAACGCCTTCGGAAAAACAACTGATTGTAGGTTTGGTTGCCGAGCGATTGGCTAAACGCATTCCGGTGGCTTATTTAGTCAACAGCGCATGGTTCTGCGGGTTGGAGTTTTATGTGGATGAGCGGGTCATTATTCCGCGTTCGCCTATCAGCGCTTTAATTCAATCAAATTTTAACGGGTTGTTATCACACACACCGAAACGTATTCTGGATTTATGCACGGGCAGCGGCTGTATTGCTATTGCTTGCGCCCATGTTTTCCCGCAAGCTGAAGTGGATGCGGTGGATTTGTCTTTCGATGCGTTAAACGTAGCGGAAATCAATATCGAACGTCATAACATGCTCCACCGCGTATTCCCGTTACAATCGGATTTATTTGAAAATCTGCCGCAGGATCAATATGATTTGATTGTCACCAACCCGCCTTATGTGGATTTGGAAGATTTGAGCGATATGCCGCAAGAATTCCGTCACGAACCCGAATTAGCCTTAGGTTCCGGTGCGGACGGCTTGGATATTACCAAGCGAATTTTGGCGCAGGCCGCCGACTATTTATCCGATGACGGCATTTTGGTTTGTGAAGTGGGAAACAGTATGGTTCATCTGACAGAACAATATCCGGAAGTCCCCTTTAACTGGGTGGAATTAACCAATGGCGGGGTCGGCGTGTTCAGTTTAACCAAAGCCCAATTAATCGAATATCGCGATTACTTTAGCTAACGGAGTTAAATAGTGTTTTTGGTAATTTATTGAAAATCGTTCAACAATCCTCTAAGAACGGGAAAAAAATAATGAAAACGCTGACATTAAATGAATTATCCCACCGCCTGCCGCCGCGCCGGCTCTTGTCGCATAAAGGCGATTACGGACGTTTACTGTTAATCGGCGGTAACTGTAACATGGGCGGCGCAATTATGATGGCGGCGCAGGCGGCGGTTTGTTCCGGTACCGGACTTACCACCGTAGCGACGGATAAAGTCAATCATCCGGCACTGCACAGTCGGCTGCCTGAAGCGATGGTACTGGATTGGCAAAATAGCGATTTACTGATCAGTAAAATCAAACAAGCGGATGTTATTCTAATTGGCTGCGGATTGGGTCTGGATGCGATGTCGTCCGGTTTGCTGCAAACCGTTTTAACGAATATCGACACTCACCAGAAATTAATTTTAGACGGAGATGCTATCACCCTGTTTGCCCGAAATCCTCAATTTCCTGATACTATAAAAGTGTTGGCGACCCCGCACCAAAAAGAATGGGAACGCTTATCCGGACTGGCACTGGCACAACAAACGGAAAACAATAATCAAACTACGGCCAAAAGGCTGGGGCTTGATCTTATCCTGAAAAAACATGGCACCGAACTTTATCTTACCGGAACCGAGCCCCGCCGTATTGATGTCGGCACGCCGGCCATGGCAACCGGCGGTATGGGAGATACTCTGGCGGGAATGATAGCGGGGTTCATCGCCCAATTTCCGCTTTATTATCAACAGGCCGTTTGCAGTGCCGTTTATCTGCACAGTTATATTGCTCAAAATCTGGCACAAAACCGCCATGTGGTATTACCGACCGACGTGATTTCCCATATTCAAACGGAAATGAAAAAAATGATCGCACCGAAAGAATAACTCCCCTTACCCAAAGGTAAAAGTGCGGTACTTTTTTAACAGATTTCAGCGTGTATAAAAACATATTTACAGTAAATGAACCATGAAAAAATCCTCGGTTTTAAGCCGAGGATTTTTATAATCAACCGAACTCGATTAATCTATATGCGAATTAGTCACGCGGCAGCCATTTATTGATAATCGTATCTAATTCGCCGGATTGGCGTTCCAAGTGAAAGAATTGATCTACGTATTCTTTAAAACGGAAATCGCCGTTCGGTATAATCCAACCGTTTTGCGCCGGTTTCAGCGGTTTATCCGGATTCACTCCGCATAATACGCCTTTGTGTTCATAAGATTTCACAATAGCTTCCGCCGCTTCCGTCACAAATACATCGGCTTTTTTATCAATAATTTGTTGGAAAATCGTCAGATTTTCAGGATTCATGGTTAAATTGGCTTTAGTCAACACCGTACGCGCATAATTTTCGTTGCTGCCGCCCGGATTCGCCACTATTTTTACTTCCGGGCGATTAATCTGTTCTACGGTTTGATATTTATCCACGTCTTCACAACGAACTAACGGCGTTTTGCCGTTGGTAAAATACGGTTCGGAGAACAGCGCCTTTTGCTGACGCGCCAAAGTAATAGAAATCCCACCGACACCGATGTCGCATTTTCCCGCGGTAAAATCGTCCATTAAGGTCTTCCAGGTGGTTTTCACAATAGTCACTTTCGCATCTAAACTTTCTGCCAATTTGTCAATCAGATCGTTATCAATCCCCTCAAATTTACCGTTATTGTCAAAACTAAACGGTTTGTAATCCCCCGGTGAACACACTTTAATTTCCTTACGTTCAAGGATTTTATTTAAGGTATCCGGCGCAGAACTTTCCGCTTGCGCAGAACCCGCGACAAGTGCGGTCAAAAAAGCGGTTAAAACGGATTTTTTCATAATGGCATCCTTATGGGTTGTGTTGAATATCGTTTGATAAAAATAAAAAGAGCTCAAGCATAATACCTGAACTCCGAATTAAATTACAAGCCTGTTGCCGCTTTAATACGATCGGCGAACATACCGACGCTCAAAGCATAGTAACTGGAACGGTTCCAGTCTAAAATCGTACGAAAATTATTCGTCACTAAGAAGGCTCGGCCGACTTCTTTATCCGGGCGTATCAACCATAAATCCGTCGAAGCTAACGCATTGGCGCGCGTCGCATGGAATCCTTTGATATTCACGCCCATACTTTGCCATTGACTTAATGAACGGGCTTTGTCTTTTTCCGTACCGGCAAGGGATAAATTCAACGGTTGAGTTAAGGTAACTTCAACGCCCCACGGCAAATCGCTGTCCCATCCCACACTGTGGAGATAATTAGCAATAGAGGCAAACACATCATATTCATTGGTCCAAATATCTTTTATACCGTCTCCGTCGCCGTCTGCGGCATAATTTAAGTATGAACTCGGCATAAATTGGGTTTGCCCCATGGCACCGGCCCAAGATCCCAGCATTTGCGCACGATTCAGATGACCGGCCTCCAGCATTTTCAGCGCATTGATAAATTCTTTACCGAACAGGTTTTCACGGCGTCCGTCAAAGGCTAAAGTTGCTAATACGGAAAGCACATCATAATCGCCCTGGTAATAACCGAAGCTGCTTTCCATGCCCCATAATGCCAATAAATATTCCTGCGGTACATCGTATTGGCGACTGGCTTTTTGTAACGGGGCACGGACATCCCAATAATTTTCTTCCGCTTTATCCACTTTGGCTTGGGTTAAATGCTTTGCAATATAGTTGGTTACACCGTTCGGATTTGGCGGCAAAGGCGGCTGATTTTTACGGCGTTCCGCCAGTCCCGCCTGTTTTTGATCTAAACGCACGGCGGTATCAATATAACGAATATAGTTCTGTTGGTTCAAAATTGTTTTTGACACCCCCTGCCCCGCCGCTTTTCGCTTTAGGAAAATCACATAATCGTTAAAATTATCAAGCGTACGCGGCGCATTATAGGTTGCGTCAATGCTTAACGGCGATAAATCCGCCTGAATGATACGGGGAGTATTCGGCGTATTGACGGTTTTGGAGTGTGACGATTCGGAAGAGCAACTAGCAAGAAGCAGACCGGTTGAAAGTGCGGTCAGTTTTAACAATGTTTTCATGTTTATTTTCTCATTAATTTATATAACACTTTGATAACGGAAACCGGCATTAGACGCGGTAAAGTTCGGGCAAGGAATGTCATAAAACCACTGACGGCACCTTGAATTTTTAGCTTTCGCTTCAAACGATATAATTTCCATTCGCTTTTAGCGTAAACCCAACCGCGACGGCGGCTGAACATGGCATTACCCGCCGTACGTGCCAATAACAGCACCTCAGGCAGATTCCCCACTTTATGTCCGGTAGCGATAATGCGATTCCATAAATTGTAATCTTCCAGAAACATATGATGCTGATAACCGCCTACTTCTTCCAGTAAGGATTTTTTATAAGCAACCGTCATATGATTGAACGGTGAACGCATTCGGTTGAATTTTACAATATCGGCATATTCCGTCGGTACATGACGTTCCGCGATGATAACGTTAGGATCTTCATCGAACTCGGCTATTTGCGTACTAAACATCACGACATCGGGATGCTGTTCGATATATGCCGCTTGTCTGGCGAAACGTTCAGGCTTGCAAATATCGTCCGTATCCATGCGGAACAACCATTCGTTACGCGCCGCTTTAATACCTTCGTTTAACGCTTTACCTAGACCAACATTCTGTGTTAACGGCACGGTTCTTAACGGTAATTTCGCTTGAAATTCGTTTAGTATGCGTTCCAATTCGGGCGTAATCGGACCGTCTAATACCAAGACAACCTCGTCAGCCTGCAGAGTTTGATCCGCCAGGCTTTGCAAGCTGGCACGTAAATATTCGGGTTTTTCCTTAATGTATAAGGACATCAAAACAGAAAATTTCATCTTTATACAAATCTTTTTAGGTTGATCGCCAGTTTCGGCGAAATAAATGTCACGGCGGCAATAATGAGATGTTTTAAGCTGTAACTTAGTTTGAACATAGCAAAATAATAACCTGCCGCCTTGCGGGATAAATTCATCGCGTTCGGGTATGCCAGCATATACAATGAATTCAGCTTAAAATTATGCGACTGTTGCGGCGTTTTCACATATTGGCGACGGATGGCTTCAATGGCGTTTTCCGTATTTTCCGTATTGGTGGATACACTGGAACGTTTGGTATGAAACGCGCATAAACTCAACGGTTCATCTACATACAACGCATTTAAATCGGCGCAAGATACTAATTTCAGCACAAAATCATAATCTTCCAAAGATTTCAAGTTCGTGGATAATCCGCCTAACTGGAAAAACAACGTTTTCTTGATACCCATCATCGGCATTCCGCCGATTTTATTGGCTAACAGCATATTTTCCAAAGTTAACGCATGGGGAGGAAACGGTTTAGTAACATAACTGAAACCTTCATTAACCATTTCGCATTTTGCCGGATGATAAACAAAGTTCGCCATTGGATTTTCAGCGATACGTTCGGCTAAAATTTCGCATTTCCGATCATCAAACCGATCGTCGTCATCCAGAAATAGCAGCCAGTCGTGTTGTGCGTGCTCCGCCCCTACATTACGGCTTTTTGCCGGACCGGCATTGCATTCATTACGGACTAACTTCACCGGAAAAGTAAAAGTGCGGTCAATTTTTATCGCGTTTGGCGAACAGTCGTCCACCACGATCACTTCAAAATTTTTTACCGTCTGATTTTCCAAACTCGCCAATAAGGCGTTCACTTCCGAATTTCGGTTATAAGACGGCACAATAATACTAAACATCAGCTTCTCTCTATAATTCTGCCTTTATCGCCGAATAAAGAAACAAACATTAAAAACGTCATCATGATACCCGGGTAAGCATAAGTATCCGCTTTAATATTTAATACGCTTAACAGCAATAAAGCGGATAAAATAAATTTCCAGCTTCCGTTAAACCAATTATCGGCAACTCGTTTCACAAAATAAGCGGTAAATAAAAAACACGCCAAAATATAGCCTACACCGCCATACAATGCCTGGCGGATAAAGCCCGAATCGGAACCGCCGTAATAACTGCGCGAAGTCCGTCCGACCACATAATATCTACCGTCCCCCATAATCAGTTGTTTAATTTCAGGCGTAAACAAATGTTTATCGATTAAAGTGTCCGTAGACGAACTGATACTTGCTTCGGCTCCGCCGTAAATCAAATTAATCAGAGGCTCCAAAGCATGCGCCACATAAGGATGGGCCGGATACCGATAAGCCAAAAACAGCACGACGACAGCAAATGCCGCGATTGCGGGGATATAACGCAATCTAAAATAAATCGCCAGACTGACTACGGAAAAGATGAAAAAGGTTCTGCCCGAAATCAACCCGATCGCTAAAATTAAAAACAGATAAACGGTATTCAAATTTTCTTTTTTTTCGCCGTATGCTAATAAAAAATGCAACAGCATCAGATAAAAAGCGCTGAGCGGAAAAAAGGCGGAAGAGGTGAAATTATACAAACGATATTCCTGTTCCGAACCGATAAAACGCGACAACTGACCGCCCATATCCGAATTCGTACCCAGCGCAATAGTGACAAATAACGGAATTCCCGCCAAAGCCAGAGCACCTAAAGCGGACTGCACGCCGATCCCCACATTGACATCACGAATAAATTGCCGCTTACCGCTTTGATGACAATAAAATAGGTTATAAATCACAATCCCGAAAATAAAAATCACCAGCGATTTTATATACATGCTGATCACACCGAATTCCGAAGTGCCGTTAATTAAAATCGGAACCACCGATATGCCGATCAACGCCGTGCACACTAACAGGCTATCTACGGGAATAAGAATTCGCTTAATCTCTTTTCTGTACCATTTATAGCCTAGCCACAACAAAGATAAAAAACCGATGAACAGACTCATGCGCAACACATGAAAAAGCCAGGGGTCATAAAGATAAAATAAATTAATCAATGCAGACATCACAGATTTCTCTTAATCGCCAATAATTTTTTCAACGGAAATTTTATCAGTTTTTTCACCATATTATTATTTAACGAACCGCGTAACGCTTCCAGATTACTGGTTAAATTCGGGTTTTCAATCGCCATTAGCGGGCGCACCACCAAAATATCCAAACCGAATGATTTGCCGAATAAAATAAAATCGTCCGCCAACCAATGAGCTAAATGTAATCGTTCGACTTCCTGTCCAAAACGGCGACAGGCGGATTTCTTAATCAGATAGGCAACCGTACCGGCGAAATAATTTTGATACGGATAAGCATAACGATATGGAGTGCCGCCTACGGATTTTTGTAAACACTTGAAGGTGGTCGGATAATTGACGGCTAATTCTTTGTCGTCAAAACTTGGGATTTTGGATTGCCCCGCCAAAATAATATCGGCGGTCAGATTTTGCCGTAAAAGTGCGGTCAGATTTTCGTTAAATTTTTCGGCGAAAAGTGCATCGTCTTCACAGATTAACACGTAGTCCTCTTCTTCGATCGTTTCATCTTCCGTCACTTTTTTATACACGTTCAAATGACTTAAGGTACAACCGATCTCACCTTTCGTTACATCACGGCGATAAGCTTTTTTAAATGCGGCGAAATCAAAGTTTTTTTCTAATTCCGCCTGCGACAATTCCATCGTGTTAATCGCATTAAAAACCTCAAAATCGGATGTGTCGGGCTGAGAAAAAAACAGTTTCCGGCGTTGCACATCCTTTTCAAGAGAAATTAAGTATTTTTTCATATTATTTATTTTCCAACATTATCGGCTTAACCGGGTATTTAAAATAATACGCAATTGAAATGACCAATCTGGTCAAACTGCCGCCGATGAAAGCATAGGCCACGCCATAAAGTTGATAATCTTTTAAGGCATAAAATAAACCGACGAATACGGCGAGAGAAATAATTTGTCGGGTAAACAAAAGCACTTGTTTTCCTTGAATAAGCATATTTTGCGACAACAACCAAGACAGGCCCGCAATAATTGAATTCAGAATAAACCAAATTAATATCGGTGCTACTGCTACATATTTCGCACTGAAGAAAAACCGTATAATAGGTTCTGCCAGTAACGGCGTTAAAATAACAGCCCCTGCACTTATTAAAGCAATCACCGCCAGCACGGATTTAATTCGGTTTAAATTGTTCAATAACCCGGAATAATAATAATCCGTCAACATATTAATAAATTTGGTCAGTAATGCGTCAAAAGCAAGACAGACGGTATACAATCCCAAATAATAATGCCCGAGCCAAAGGGCGATTAAATATTTATCGATACTGGACGTCGTGGCGCCGAAAATCTGATATAAATTCTGTTTAAACCAAGTTTTCAAGAAAAAAGTGCGGTCAATTTCCGACAGATTTTCTGTTTTAAGAAAAGATTTTTCGATCCGAAAAAGATAAAAAAGACAAGCCGCCGCCTGAATAAAACTGAATAAAGTCAAGAGTTCAATGGCGGTCTTCAACGGTTGTTCGCCTAACAATAGATAAGTTACCCCATAAACCGCTACCAGCAATACGGGCTGCTGTAAGGTCAGTATACGGTAAATTTTGAGTCGCGGATCAATCTTACTTTTCTCTAAAGTAATAGTTAGAATGGCAGTTAAAATTACATTACATACGAATAAAAATTCAAATCGGATGAAATCGAACAATGCCGTCGTAATTAACGCTACCATAACGGCTGCGGCGATAAATGCCGTAAAGTACCGACGCCAGTTAAGATAACGTTTGTTGCGCATGGATAATGCTAAAGCAAATCCCGACCCGCCCGTCGCGATAGTGACGACATAAGAAATTGTGGTCATAAATAGTTGATACAGACCGCGATCGTCCACGGACAGCATGTGCGCCAACACAAAAGAGCTCACCATTGTGAGCCCCATACTCAGAATTGTCACACCAATCAGCGTAATAAAATGACGGTTACTTTTCATAGAGTTGAGCGTACTCGATATTTTTCGTCCATTGGTTGTAATAACCGGTATTTTTCCCGTAAGAATTATCACAAACCCGATTCGGCAATCCCAACAGGCAAGAAAAAATATGCCCGTGCAAACGACTGGTAATCACTTCATCGTAGCTCAGGAAAATATCCTGGCAGCGTGTAATCACGTTTAATGCGTGTCGATACCAAAGCCGATTAATGTTATTTTTCACAAATGTCAGATTAAAGCGATTCGCTAATTTGGAAAAACGACTGCACCACAGTTCAAATTTCAGATCGCCCGGCAACAAAATATCTTCCCAATCTTTTACGTCATCCAAATTCGGCAATGTCGCCTGAATTTCCGATTCAATATGGCTTTTTTCAATATCTTTGCGTAAAAAATAAAGTGTCCGGTGCGGATGTATCGATAAAGATTTATTCGGCAGCGACCCATACAGCTGATGCGCCATATCCGGCGATAAATAAGCCTTATCAGAAAAATATTCGCCGAATAATTCAAACGTTTTGTTGTCGCGCGCAAACAAGTGTAAATCCTGATGGCGAGAAAACAGTGCGGAAGACTTTTGCATTTCCTGCCGACAAGAAAAATGCGCGGTCTGAGGCAATAAAATCACACGATTGTGCGGAAATTCCGTCACAATCTCTTCACGCATTTTTTGGATTAAAGGATAAAGATCCCCGAAATTGCCACCGCCGTGGCATAAAATCGTCGTATTCGGACGAATATACTTTTTCGCTTCCTGGATATCAAAGGCCTGTAACGAACGTCTTAAGGTAACATTAATTCGGTAATCGCGGAAAAACTGCTCGGTACCGGCGTAAATCAGCAAATCCCCCACATTCAGATGAAGCGGATAATCAAAGTAAACTACATCATTTTTATCAATGATAAGTTCTTCAATTTTCTGTAATTTTTGCTTTAATTCAACAAGAATCGGATTCATAAACTTCCTTTAAAAATTGGCGTATTTTATCACCTCGACTGCCTGTTGGACAGTATTTTAGTGATTGAGTTCGTCCCGTTTTTACGGAATAATACCGGCAAAGAACTCAACCAAGGCATTATTATGATTGATATGACGAAACTCATCACCGCGATCATCCTCCCCCCTTTTGATGTGCTTATTTTACTGGTGTTCGCCTTGTTGCTTCGGCTGTTCCGATTCAAAAAACTCGCATTTTTGACCGCACTTTTCGGAGCGGTTGTCCTATATGTATCAAGTATTCCCTACACTGCGGAACGATTAAACAACAGTCTGACCCAAGAAGACCGTTTAACTGTGGAGGATTACCGCAATGCGCAGGCAATCGTCATTTTAGGCGGCGGATTAAGAGATAGCAAAGAGCTGTTTAACACTATCACGGTGCCCGGTCTGGTATTGGAGCGGATGCGTTATGCCGCTTATTTGCACAAAGAAACGGAATTACCGATTTTAATCAGCGGAGCCAGCCCGAACGGTAATTCCGAAGCCAAGGTCATGGGACAGGAATTTTTCACTTTCTTCGGCATTCAACCGAAATGGCTGGAAGAACGTTCCACTAATACCAAACAAAACGCCCTATACAGTAAAGAAATTCTGGAACGGGAAAATATTAAACGCATTGTGCTCATTACCAATCAATGGCATATGCAACGCGCTAAAATGCTGTTTGAAAAACAAGGATTTGAAGTTTTACCGGCAAGCGTCGGTCCCGGTATTGTTCCTGTCAGTTACGAACACAATGCCATGCACTTCATCCCGCAAGCCGGCGCACTCAACGCCAATATGCAGCTGTTGAAAGAATGGATCGGTTATTGGAAAGAACGATTTTAATCGTTTTCGCAACAAAAAAGTGCGGTCAAAATTGACCGCACTTTTACTCTGAATTAGCAAACTACCCTTCACCAAGTAATTTCAATTCCCGTCCGCGCACTTGTTGTTTCAGAATCTCAATGAAATCTTCCACGTCGTAAGTGCCTAAATCCGTACCTCGACGGGTACGCACCGACACTTTGCCTTCGGCGATTTCTTTATCGCCGCAAACCAGCATGTAAGGCACGCGGCGTAAGGTGTGTTCACGCACTTTGAAACCGACTTTTTCGTTGCGAAGATCCGCTTTCACACGTAGACCGGCATCGGAAAGTTGTTTCACTACCTTTTGAACGTATTCCGCCTGGCTGTCGGTAATATTCATCACCACTGCTTGTACGGGTGCCAGCCATGCCGGGAAGAAACCGGCGTACTCTTCGGTGATAATACCGATGAAACGTTCGATTGACCCCAAAATCGCACGGTGAATCATTACCGGCGTGCGACGGTCATTGTCTTCCGCTACATAAGATGCGTTTAAGCGACCCGGTAACGCAAAGTCTAATTGGATTGTTCCGCATTGCCATTCGCGATCTAAACAGTCGCGTAACGCGAACTCGATTTTCGGACCGTAGAACGCACCTTCGCCTTCCTGAATTTCATATTCAAGCGCGTTATGTTTTAACGCATTTGCCAAACCTTGTTCCGCACGATCCCACATTTCATCAGCACCGATACGTTTTTCCGGACGGGTAGAAAGTTTCACGGCAATATCGGTGAAGCCGAATGTGCCGTAAATATCGTACACCATACGAATACATGAGGTCACTTCGCTTTCGATTTGATCTTCCGTACAGAAAATATGAGCGTCATCCTGAGTAAAACCGCGTACCCGCATTAAACCGTGCAATGAACCTGACGGCTCGTTACGGTGACATGAACCGAATTCCGCCATACGAATCGGCAGATCACGGTAAGATTTCAAACCTTGGTTAAAGATTTGTACGTGTCCCGGACAATTCATCGGTTTAATGGCATATTCGCGATTTTCAGATTGCGTGGTGAACATTAAATCGCCGTAATTTTGCCAGTGACCGGTTTTTTCCCAAAGCACGCGATCCATCATAAACGGACCTTTCACCTCTTGGTAATCGTACTCTTTTAATTTGGTACGTACGAAAGTTTCCAGTTCGCGGAAAACGGTCCAGCCGTCGTTGTGCCAAAACACCATTCCCGGTGCTTCTTCCTGCATATGATATAAATCGAGCGCTTTACCGATTTTACGATGATCGCGTTTTGCCGCTTCTTCCAAACGGGTTAAATATCCGTTCAATTGTTTTTTATCCGCCCATGCCGTACCGTAGATACGTTGTAACATTTTATTTTTGCTGTCGCCGCGCCAGTATGCGCCTGCGACTTTCATCAGTTTAAAGTGATGGCAAAAACGCATATTCGGCACATGCGGACCACGGCACATATCGATATATTCTTGGTGGTGATATAAAGCGGGATGGTCGTCTTTTGCGATATTTTCATCCAAAATCGCCATTTTGTACGGTTCGCCGCGTTTTTCAAAAGTATCGCGGGCTTCTTGCCAAGTTACGCGTTGTTTTACCACGTCGTAATTCGTTTTCGCCAGTTCCGACATACGTTTTTCTAACGTATCGAGGTCTTCCTGCGTTAAAGAACGATCTAAATCCACGTCATAATAGAAACCGTTTTCGATGGTGGGGCCGATAGCCATTTTCACATCCGGAAATAATTGTTTGATGGCGTGGCCGAGTAAATGCGCGCAGGAATGACGAATAATTTCCAAACCGTCTTCGTCTTTTGCGGTGATGATTTCAAGCGTGCTGTCATCGTTGATCATATCGCACGCATCACGGCGTTCGCCGTTAACGCGACCGGCGATAGTCGCTTTAGCAAGACCGCTACCGATTGATTGGGCGACTTCCAGTACGGAAACAGGGTTATCGAATTGACGTTGAGAACCGTCGGGTAAAGTAATAATTGGCATGTTAAATCCTTATACAGTGGTCATCCATACGAAAGATGACTTGTGCGTAATGAGTAAATAAAAAAGGTGCAAAAAAGCACCGCACTTTTGCTTTGTACCTACCATGTACAGTAAAAGTGCGGTGGATTTTAGCATAATTTTAAACGGGATTGAATGTTAAATCGCACGATTCGTATAGAGCGGCACGCGACTTAATGCGGACATTTGCTCAACATAGCGTTGAATATTCGGCAACCATACCAGTCCATTCACGCAGGTCAGGTTACGCAACATCGGGAAAAGCATAATGTCTTCCAAGGAAACTTGCACACCGTTGGCTTTATCTTCCGCTTTCAATAATTGGCTTAATTCCGGTAAATCCTGGTTTAAGCGCTCAATATATTGCTGACTGTCGGCAAGATTTTCAGCGAAATCACCGATAAATTCCGTTTTCTTTTTAGTGAAATAATCTATCGCACTTTGAGTGGCGAATTCCGCCAAACCCAGCTGAACAAAACGCGGCAACAACAAATGATTATAATAGCCGCCTACCCGCTTCATCCAGACCTCCAATTCCGGTCGTACGCTTTCATCAAGAATTTTTGAACCGAAATGTTCATCCGTATATTTCACAATATCCAAACTTTCCGGCATGGCCTCGCCGTCGTCTTTTAGCAAAATAGGAACAACCTTTTTGCCCACCAGCTTAATTGGGGTCTCCTCGTCGTCATTCGCTAACACTATCTGTTCGACGGGAACATTTTTCAAACCGAAAATCATACGTACGCGAACACAATAAGGACAATGATCATAAACATATAGTTTCATATATAACTCCTTTAGCTCCTTTTGCTTCTTTAATCGTTGAAAGTTTGAAGTTCGTCACAGATTATTGATAAAAATATTTGTATTATCAAGATAATCTTAATCGATCTGTAGTTTAGGAGGCAATTATGTGGAAATCTGTATCTCAAGTCTTAGCCGATCAACTTGGTGCTTATTACAACATCAAGGAAAAAGACAAAGTGCATACGGGCGAAATGCATGAAGCATGGGTCATCAACGACGGAATCCAACCGGTATTTCTAAAATTAAACGAAAAATCTTATCGTTCCATGTTCCGTGCGGAAGCAGATCAATTGCAATTGCTGACCAAAACTAACACGATCCGCGTGCCGCAGGTTTACGGCGTCGGTTGCTCGCAAAGTCACAGTTTCTTATTGCTTGAAGCATTAAAACTCGAGCCGGTAACAAAAGAACAATTCGCCGAATTCGCTAAAGCATTGGCGGAGCTGCACAAACAGCAGGGGTCCGAACGTTACGGCTTGGACTACGATACTTGGCTCGGTCCCGTGTATCAACCGAACGAATGGCGGGACAACTGGGCGACTTTTTTCTCTGATCAGCGTATCGGTTGGCAGTTGCAAATCTGCAAAGAGAAAGGATTAGATTTCGGTTCCATCAAAGTAATCGTAGATACCGTCGCCGTCAAATTGAAGAAACACCGTCCTCAGCCGTCGCTGCTGCACGGAAATTTATGGATTGAAAACGTCGGCTCCGTCAATGGGAAAGTTTATACTTACGATCCCGCCTGCTACTGGGGCGATCGCGAATGTGACCTAGCGTTCACCGAATTATTCGAACCTTTCCCGGACGAATTCTATGAAAATTACGACCGCACTTTCCCTATCGCTAAAGGATATAAAGATCGCAAACCGATCTATCAACTCTATTATCTGCTCAACTTCAGTCATCGTTTCAGCGGGCATTACGTCCCGTTGGCAAAACGTTTAATAGAGTTATTGCTGGATGACGAAATTTAAGTGACGCCATTCATCGGTAATATAAAAACGGCATTTCAAATGAAACGCCGTTTTTGTCCGTTTTCCGCAATGCTATTTTTTCCGCACTCCTTCTACTTTAATATCTTTTTCATGTGCCCGGATAAATGCCTGCGTTTCTTTCATAATCGCCTGTACGCGCGGGTCTTCCCAACGAACGATTTTATCGTTTTCATCCCGTTTATCCGACCAAATCATCACGCCGTCCGTATATTTGTAGCTGATTTCCAGCATTTGACGCCAAACTTTGGGATCAATAAACTGCTTGAAATATCCGCTGTTTTTGGCGGAATAATATTGCGGCCAAATATAACCGATAATTTTTTTCTTAGGATTACGGTTTTTAATTTCCTGTACCGTATGGCTGACGTCTTTTTCCCAAGTTTTCACATCCGGATTGACGATATACAGCACCGGATTGGCATAGTCGGAAATAGCGCCGGATTGGTTACGACGTTTATTGAATTCTTTCCACTTATCGTATGAAACCTGATACGGAACCTCGCCGCGATAATGACGAATAACGCTCAGACTTTCCGTCGGTAATCCGTAATTACTGATTACCGCATCCGGATTTTCATGTTTAAAAATATTAAACATCAGCTCAAAATCATGACGCAATTCTTCCGGCGATAACAGCTGGCCGTCTTTATTGCCGAACCAAGATTCGATATCCGTAGAAATCACGGTATAGCCTTCCCGCTTCGAACGACGTGCCAATTCTATAACCTTGTCCAGATTCAGAACGCCGTGTTTACGCTTGCCGGTCGGATCCGGTTTTACCAACTCGGATTCATAAATCAACATCGCTCGTGAAATTTTATTTGACGTCAAATCCTTCGGTTTTCCTACATAATCCATCATGTCATAAATGGCGAAATCCTTCGCCGACACGGCCACTGCCGTGACTATAGTCCCCACTGCTACTGTCCATTTAGCTAAATTTTTCATACATTTATTCCCTTTTTGTGACTGTTTTTATATAGACTCACATTTATCAATTGAGTTCAGATTTGAAATTCTGCCGAATTTTCGACCGTACTTTATAAAGTTTTTGAAAACACCATCGGTTGAGCGTATGCTTTTAGTGATCGGACATAAAAACATAAGGAAATCCTATGAAACTCAAACATATCGCACTTTCATTAACCCTTGCATTTTCTGTCACGGCAATGGCGACGGAAGCTCCCTGCACCGCTCCGCTGCTCGCTCCTGAGTATCAGGATTTAAATCTGCTTTCCGTGGTAAAAATTGATCCCGAACTGATGAAAACCAAAGAAGGTTTGACGCAAATCAATACCGCCTTTTTAAAAGCGGCGGATGAAGATAAAATTCAACCCGTTGCCAAATTTACCGCGCCTGCCGACGGAAATCAGCCGGCGGTGGATCTGTACCTATTCCGCCCGGATAATGCAAAAAATACTAAATTACCTGTGATTTATTTTATTCACGGCGGCGGTTATTTAATCGGTAATGCTCGGCAAAATAATACTTCATTACAGGAATTAGCGAATTTAAACCATGTTGCAGTCGTAAGCGTAGAATATCGCTTAGCGCCTAATGCGCCGTTTCCGGCCGACATTAATGATGTTTATCACGGCTTATCTCACCTGCTAAAAAACGCCGACAAATTTAATATTGATGCGGATAAAGCCATTATTATGGGGGAAAGTGCCGGCGGCGGCTTAGCGGCTCGTTTAGGTTTAAAAGTGCGCGATAAAGGCGAATTCAAACTGAAAGGGCAAGTGCTGATTTACCCAATGCTGGATTATCGTACCGGATCTGGACAATCCCTTTACCGCAGCCCGAATACCGGCGAGTTCGTTTGGACGCCTGAATTGAACCGTCTCGGCTGGAGTATGCTTAAAGGTAATCAATCTATTCCTGAAAGCGAAATGCCTTATTATTCCGCTGCAACGGCAAAAGATCTCTCTGGTTTACCGCGCACCTATATTATGGTGGGCGATTTGGATTTATTCGTTAATGAAGATATGGACTATGCAAATCGACTTATCCAAGCCGGCGTGAAGACCGATTTTCAACTTATTTCCGGTGTATACCATGCTTTCGAACTGTTCAACCCGGAAAGCCCGCAAACCAAGGCATATAAAGCATCGCGAACTGACGCAATTCATCGCATGTTAACGGAATGATTCATCGGATAAGTAAAAAAGCGGACAATTTATCCGCTTTTTTACTTAGTTTTTTCTAAAGCCTATCTTGGCTCAACCAATGCCACTAAACGACAATTTTTTTTAATGCGTTTAACTGGCTGTTGGCACCAAATACGGTTAATTCGCCTGTTGGGTTTAGGTTAAACAACGGTATAATGATAACTTAAACTAAAATTAAGCCTTACGATGCAAACTTTCCATTATCAATGAAATCACCAACGCCACACCGCCGATGAAAAATAATACACGATGATCATTATTCGTCGCGGAGAAAACAGCGGATAAACCGTAACCTGCCAAGGCTTGAGCGGTAGCGAAGAACACGGTGGCTTTGCTCCAGTTTACATTACGCAGTCGTGGGCAAGTGGTCATTTCAAAAATGCGGGCGAGCATTAACGGCACAATCCCCGGTGGAAATGAACCGATGATGACCGTCAGCACTGCCATTGCGACA
This sequence comes from Actinobacillus succinogenes 130Z, assembly GCF_000017245.1. NCBI lineage: Bacteria > Pseudomonadati > Pseudomonadota > Gammaproteobacteria > Pasteurellales > Pasteurellaceae > Actinobacillus > Actinobacillus succinogenes. The sequence continues at coordinate 1,470,971 of NC_009655.1, read as the reverse complement.
ATATTTTCAGTGGCACACAAGACAAAAACCGCTAAAAATTCGACCGCCAACACGCCACGCAAAGTGGGTTTCGCACCGAATTTGTCGGCGAAATAACCGTAAAGTGGCGGACCGATCATCGAGCCGATGCCGTATAATCCCCAGAACAATGCGCCTGTACCAGCCCCCAGTTGCAAGCCACGGGCGATGTAGTCCACAATAAACACCGCAGGGGCAACGATGAATACCGCCATCAAGCCGTATTGCAAATATAAGATTAAAAAGGCTTTTTTCGGTTCTTCAGCGTGTAAAACAGCATGCGGTTTCACATCACCATCCGCTACTTCCTGCACGCTGACAATCGGATCGGGAATGTTGAACCAGCTAAGTGCGGTCAAAATTGCCGAGAAAATACCCAGTCCGAACCACGTAGTTTTCAGCCCCATATCAATCAACATCGGCACGATGGTAGCAGAAGCGAAAATCCCCAAGCCGATACCTAAGAAAATCGCACCGCCGGCAAGATTACGGCGTTCCGCAGGCACGTGCGGTGTAATGGTTGCCGCCACCAACACCATAATCGTCCCGCCTGAAATGCCTGAAATCAATCGCCAAACGAAATACCAAGCGGTCGAAATCGGAAACGCACAAGCAAAAAACGACAATGTAACCAGCAACATCATCACACGCAGCGTCTGTTTGTTGGAAAACGCATTGCCCATAGGTCGCGCGAATAACGCCCCAATCAGATAGCCCGCCAAATTCGCCGCCCCGAGATACGCCGCATCAGATGCTGAAAACCAGTTTTCGCTAATCAGCAACGGCAACAACGGCGTGTAGGCAAAACGTGCCAAGCCGATGGAAATAAGGCTTGCAGAAAGCCCTGCGAAAATAAACCACAGGATAGATTTTTGTGTTTGCATATTTTCTCCTTATGGCAAGCAGTCTGATTTTGCGAATTTTTCACAAAATCAGACTGCTTGTATCTTATTGATTTTCTAAAGGTAAATATTGTGTCGGCACCCAAGAATAGCCTTTTTCTTCTTTAACCACGTGTCCGATCCCCGGAAATGGAATGTGAGCCGCCCCCACCCACAATTTGCCTTCGCTGACTAATTTTAAAATGCGTTTACGGGTGGTAATTGCCGCTTTTTCATCACTGTCCACTTCCATTGAAATATCAGGATTTTTCAGCTGAATGGTGTGGCTGTGGATAATATCGCCCCACACTAATAAACGGTTTTCGCCCGTGCCTACTAAATACCCTGTCATACCCGGTGAATGCCCAAATTCTTGCACCGTTTCAATGCCTTCAATCGGGTTTTCCCCCTCATTAAAGGTTTTAAACTGCCCAGCGGCTTGGTAAGGCGTAACCGCTTGACGAGCAGAATCAAAGAAAATCTGCACTTCTTTCGGCTGCTTGGCGGCAATTTCTTCGCTTAACCAAAAATCAGCATCTTTTTTCGGTGCGTAAAGTGTCGCATTTGGGAATGCCATTTTGCCGTCGGTTGTCGCCACACCGCAGGCGTGGTCAGAATGCAAGTGCGTAACCACGATGTTTTTCACGTCTTCAGGTTGCACGCCGGAGGCTTTTAAATTCTCAGTAATATGTCCCAAGGTATCGCCGTAACATTTCGCCGCCCCTGCATCAATTAAGGTATAACCAGACGACTGTTTGATTAAAAACGCATTTACCGCCGTTTGAATGCCGTCTGAAGTGCGTGGTAAAAACATTTTGTCGAACACATCTTGCATTTCTTCGCCTGAAATACCGTGAATCCATTTATGCGGCACGTTCACGGGTCCGTCATACAGTGCGGTAACGAGTAAGTCGCCCAATTTCATACGGTAAAAGCCTGCCACTTGCTGCTCAGCCTGTTTTACGACGGGTTGCTCGGTTGTTTCTGCGTGTAAAACAGGGGAAAATGTTGCTATCATTGCCGTTGCAATAAGGGTTTTCATTGTTTTGTTTAATGTCATTTTTGTTCTCCAAGTTAAAGTTTTGTTTGAATCCATCTCCCCATCTTCTCAATTTCAGGCATCGCCACATAATGTTCGATGGGGTAGGTTTTAAAGGTAAAATCCCGATTTTGTGCTAACAGTTTTTTGCTCTGTCCGATTTGGGCAAGGGTAATCAGCGGATCAGAACTTCCGTGTAGCCATAAAATCGGCGTATGAAAACTGTTGTCTTGCCATTTTGAAGCTAACGGCAGATAACCCGACAACCCGATAATGCCGCCAAGCGGTTGGGCGTAAGTTGTACCCGCCAGCAGCGAAATGGCACAGCCTTGTGAGAAACCGCTCAAGAAAATCCGTTCGCTCGAAATGCCTTGAGCGATTTGTTCGTCAATCAATTTATGCACATAATTGACCGCACTTTTGATACCGCTTTCGTCTTCTTCGGCGAGAAAATCATCGCCCAATAAATCATACCAGCCCGACATATTGCTCTTCGCCCAAGTAACGAAACGTACTGGAGCAGACGGCAACACGAATTTCACGTTCGGCAGTTGCACCGTCAAATGCTCGGCAACGGAGCGGAACTGCAAACCGCTGGTGGTTAAGCCGTGCAGGAAAATTACGCAAGCGATCGGGTTTTCAGGATTTTTTGCAGACGGTACGACAAGCGGCTCGCAACGTGGGGTGAAAACGTTTTCCATCAGTTGCAGCCGTCAATGCCGCACGCTATTCCTGCTGTGATTTCAGACTCGGTTTGCTCGTTCCACGCTTGGTTTAGGGCTTGCAGCATATAGTCCGCAGGTTGCGCCCCTGACAGCCCGATTTTGCCGTCAATCACAAAAAACGGTACACCCTGAATGCCGATTTGGCGGGCTTGGTGTTCATCGTTACGAGCGGATTGGGCGAACCGGTCGGAATTAAGCAGGTTTTCTACTTGTTCACGGTTGATACCCGCATCTTCAGCACATTTCACTAAATTTTCACGATTGGCAAGGGCAAGATTTTCAGTGAAATAGGCTTTCATCAAACGCTCGTTTATCTCGTCCGCCTTACCCAGCGTTTCCGCCAATTTGGTCAGGCGGTGTGCGTCAAAAGTGTTGGTGTTTTGCACGTAGTGTATTTCCAAACCTGCACGCTTGCCCGCCGCTTCCACATTGCGGATAAATTCCATCGCCCCAGCTGGCGTTCTACCGTATTTCCGCTCGATACGCTGCTGCGTGGTGGCGGTAACGATCGCTGGTGCGGTCGGGTCAAGCTCAAAGGCTTTATACACGATTTCCACGTTCTCGGCGTGGGCGAACTGGCGTAAAGCCGCTTCCAAATGACGTTTGCCCACATAGCAAAACGGACAAGCGTAGTCAGACCAAATTTTTATTTTCATAATGAATCCTCATTTCTTTAAATCTAAAAACATAGATGTGAGTTGATTTTAAAAAACGCCGTGATGGGCGTTTTGCTTAAATTTCATTGTGAAGTGCGGTCAAAAACCGCTCGATTTTTTCGGCATTGTAACGGTAATACGTCCACTTACCCGAACGACTCATTTCCACTAAGCCTGCTTTTTTCAGGCTGTTCAAATAGCCCGACACCACCGATTGTGCCAAGCCCGATTTGTTGGTAATCGCCTGCACGCACACACCGCCATCAGCCGCAATCGCATCGGCAGTAAATTCCGCCCCACGAAAATGCTGCTCAGGCGATTTAATCCACTGCAACATCTGCAAACGATGCTCGTTAGACAGTACTTTAAAAATTTCAACCAACTCCATTTTTCTCTCCTGCTGTGTTGATGGCGTGCATTATATCTATAGATTTAGATTTGTAAATAAGAAAATAGCAAGCGGTGAGATTTTTTGAGAAATGTGCAAAATTTTGGGGCGCAGATCAAAATGCTAAATTTCAGACGATATTTTTACATTCAGAACCCTTTATCCAATATTGCTCATCAATAAAAATACGCCGAGCAATGCCAAAATCACGCCGATGATGCGGTTGATGATGCGTTGATTTTTCAGCATTCGGGTGCGTAACAGCGGGGCGGAAAACAGCCAGGCGACGAGGGCGAACCAGATAAAATGCGCCAGTGACATAAATGCGCCGTAGCCGAGCAACACTCCTGCGTGAGTACTTGCCGAGACGATTTGAGTGAAGGTGCTGACTACAAATAGCGTAGTTTTCGGGTTGAGCGCGTTAGTGAAAAAGCCGAAGCGCAGAGCTTGCCCTCTGCTGATTGGAACGGATTCGCCGTCTTGCAACACGGGCTTTTGGGTGGCGGTTTTATAACCGATGTAAATCAAGTAAAACGCCCCCAAGTATTTGATAATGTTTAAGAAATTCGGGAAGAATTTTAAAATTACCGCTACGCCAATAAGGGTGTAAGCAACGTGCACCAACACGCCCAAGGCAATGCCGATAGAGGTTAAAAACCCAACGGCACGCCCGTATAAATAACTATTTTTGGTCACGATGGCAAAGTCTGCTCCGGGGCTGATAACGGCAAGAATAGTGATCATTGCCACGGCAAAAAATTCGGTCATACTAAATTACTCACAAAATGGATTACTTTTTGGCATTTTGACATAAAGTTACCTATAATAAAATTCACTATTTTTCATTAAAATTGATGAGTTTTTGGAATGATTAACAAAATTTCGCTCAATGCGTTGAAATTCTTTTACAGGGTGGCGAAATGCAACAGCGTTACGCAGGCTGCCGAACAGTTGTTTGTCAGCCAAAGTGCGGTCAGCAAACAACTGAAAAATTTGGAAGAATTGCTGAAAACGGCGCTGTTTGAACGTGTGGGCAAAACCTTGCAGCTCACTGAACAGGGCAAGCAACTTTATGCTTGCTGCGAAGAGATTTTTCCTAAGCTGAACCATTGTTTGCACGACATCGCCGGTAGCACATCTGCGAATAAACCGCTGGTGGTGTCTTGCGAGCCGACCATTTGCATGAAGTGGCTGATTCCTCGCCTGCAAACTTTCAACGCTCTGGGGCATGGTTTTGATGTGGTGGTGCTGGCAGGCGGCGGGCAGGTGGATTTTGCCTATAAACACATTGATTTAGCCATTCGCCGTAATGATTTTATATTTGATAACCGCTTTTTCACTGAAAAATTAGGTGATGAATACATCATCGCCATCGATCACCCTCATCATCAGACTCAGAAGTTGCTACTCAGCACTTCCCGTCCGAATTTCCCTGAACAGTTGCACCAATATCAATGGCAAAACGATAAATTTTTGGCATATCCGCGCCAATATTTTGAGCATTTTTATTTGTGCATCGAAGCCGTGATGGCGGGATTAGGTATGACGATCGCCTCCTTTTTTATGGTGGAAAAAGAGCTGGATTATCGGTTTGTCAAAGCGGTCAGCCAGCCAGTACACGACGGTTCCGCTTATTACTTACTCTCCGACAGTCCCTTCACCCACGATCCGCGCAAAACGGTGTTTAAACAGTGGCTGCAAGCGGAGTTTCGGAAGACCTGTGAAAAAGCAGCGAACAAAACCTAGCCGTAGAGGCTGTTTCAATACCTTCCGATTTTTGTAGAGAATAAATACCCGTCATGTTCAAGAATGTAACGGTGCGGTCAAAAAACCGGATTTTTTGACCGCACTTAATCAAGTTAACATAAATTTCTCAGTATTCAATCCAAACATAGTGAAATACCGTTATTTTAAGTCATCTTCCTCTATCGATTCATTTTCTTCTTTCATGGATTCTTTTTCTTTCTCTTCTCCCGCTGCCGGTTCTTTTTCTTCCTCTGTTGACTCAGCATCCAGCGTTTCCAAATGTTCTTGGTATTCCTGAACCAATTCTTCATCAAACGGTACGAGCGTTTCTTCGCTGGTTTCTATTTCATCCACCGTAGTGGCCGTCGCCATAGGCGTAGATAACTGCATTTCTACGCGGTGGGCACGCGGAATCGGCTTGGTGGCTATAGCAAAACCGAGCAAAATCAACGAAAACAATCCGAAGAAAGAATAAAAACCGTATTGTTCCGAAACCCCAATCGCCATCCCGAGCAACGGCGGAGCGGTTAACGCGCCTATACCGTAACAGAATAACAGGCTGCGGCTGACTTCTACCGTACTCATATTATTCGGTAATTCGTCATTGGCACGGGCAATACTTAACGCATACAACGTGAACAAACTGCACCCGAATAAAAAGGCAACCACATATTGCAACCAGTATGGCGAATGCTGTCTAAAAACAGCGACAATCCCGATGACTGCGGTAACGGAAGCAATTAAAGAACAAAATAAAATGGTATTACGTCGGCCGAATCGATCCGATAGACCGGCTACCGGCAATTGGCTGACGAACCCGCCGACCATGGAAATCATTAAATAAACGGAAATTTCACCAAGCGAAAAATCCAATTTCAACATAAACACCGACACCATAGTAAAAAAACCATTTACCAACATACCGCTGATAAAACTGGTAGCCAATGCCAAAGGCGATACCGCAAGAAAATGAGGAATACTGATACGTTCGCGTTCAGGAATCTCGGGCTGTTTCATTTTAGTGAGCGCAATAGGAATCATCGACATTACGACCAAAATAGTCGCCAACGTAAAAATGTTATTACTGGTTAATTCCAAACTAAGCAAACTAACCCCGAGAATGAAGGCAAGGTAAAAAATAATATTGTAGGTTGCCAGTACCCGACCGCGAGTCTCTACGTTGGTTTTTTCGCTCATCCAGCTTTCCACTAATAATAGTAAACTATAATGACAAAAACCGAGAACGATACGCAATACCCCCCATACCCACAAATCATCCACCATCATGTGGCTTAACGCGGCAATAGCAAAAATCGCACCGAAAACACTGAAAGAACGGATATGCCCGACACTCGATACAATACGATGGGCAAATACGGCGCTGAGTGCAGCTCCAACAAAGAAAGCCGCATTCAGGAAACCGATGATAACATCGTTTACCCCCATTTCCGCCAATTTAACCCCTGCAGAGTTAAGAAATAACCCGTAACCGAAAAACAGAAAGAAAATACCTGAAAATAGCGAATAAAATTTTGTCGTTTGCAAAAAAACTCCTTATCAATAGTAGGTTACACGGCCTAGCCTAATTGGTGATTCGTAAAAAAATCTTCCAAACAGCATTTTTATCTCTTCCCCATCAACAACCGCACGTTTTTGAATATTTTATACGGTTCGTATTCATCAAACGGAAGATGTTCGGCAACGGTGAAACCGACGATATCGCAGTTATCAAAGATGAATCTTTATATTATACTCATAACCGCCATGTTTATAAACTTCCCCTTAACTCCTCCCAGATACTAAACATCTTTCAGGATGATCCGGGTAAACGGGAACCCCATTATGAAAATAGAAATATCGCGTATTTCTCATAAATCAGGAGATATTACTTAAATATTAGTATTGTACTTGCAGAAGTTTCTTCCGCCTATACTTTCAGAAAACAACAATTCCAATAAAAGCTTTAAGTATAATGAAAACTTTTTAAGCAACGAATAACACGCTTAATAAGGCCTTGAAAATGAAATAAGAATAGCTAATATTACAAATATTCATTTCAAAAATGAGAATTTAATACAATGAACCTCAACGCCCTTCGCCTTTTTGTCGCTGTCGTACAAGACGGTAGTCTGTCCAAAGCCTCGAAAAAACTGAATGTGCCGATTGCCACCATCAGCCGTCAGATTGCCGAACTGGAGAAATCGCTCAACATTCAACTGTTTGACCGTTTTAAATCGGGCGTGAAGCCCACGATGGCGGGGCAACGGCTGTATGAGCAGGTTTACCTTTCCATCGATAATCTGGTCAATGCCGCACAGGTGCTGAATGAAGAACAGGCGGAACTGAAAGGCATTTTACGCATTTCCGCCCCGCCCAACTGCACGCCGGTGCTGGCGTGGATTGCCGATTTCCAAAGCCAATTTCCGCAGATTCAAATTCATTGTTCCTTAACCGATAATCTCTTGGATATGGCCGCCGACGGCATTGATGTGGCATTTCGAATGGGCGATCTGCACGGTGATCAGTTTATTGCCCAAAAAGTGCTGGAAGTACAGGCAAAATGGGCAGCTCATCCTAATTTATTAGCTCAACTAGGCACACCCCAAACGGTGCAAGATCTTTCCAATTTTCCATTGGCTGGCTGGGCAAGAAAAGGTGAAAAAACCTTATCAATCAATATGGGCAAAAAAACACTCAATCTCCCCTATCTATTCGCCAGTAACGAAAGCTTTGCCGTAGAATTTATGGCAAAACAAGGCAAAGCGGTTTGCTTGCTGGCGGATTACTCTGTGGAACATTTAGCCCGAGAATACGGTTTAGTGCCAATTTTACCCGATTTCGATAGCCCGAAATTTGCTTTAACAATGCTCTATGCGGCACATCGTTATCCTTCGAGTGTGGTAAGAGCATTTGTGGAGTTTGTGATGGGAAAAGTTAATAATTGAGTTGAGTGTTTGAATGGCAAGCGGTTGTTTTTTCAGAAAACTTTGCAAAAATTTCTTGAAAAATGACCGCTTGCAACTCGCCATTGCTCTTTTTTGTAAAGAGGGGTTAGGGGAGATTAGCGGAGATAAACCAACTAAACAGATTTACAAAAACAATCAAAACGTCCCCTTCACCATCTCCACTCTCTTCTCAACCCCATTTAAAATCGGTTCGGCAATATTTATAGGAATATGCTCTATCGAAATATCACTTAGTTTACGTACTGAAACACAAATCTCGTGCAATATTTCCTCTACAATTTGTGCCGATAATCCGGCTAATTTTGCGGTGTGGAAAATATGGCGTAGCTGGATTTTATCCCATAAATAATGTTTATTCTTTTCTCCGTGCCACGCCATGGCCATTTTAACTTTTTGCCTTTGCAAGCCATTCGGCTTAATCAGCGGATAAGCGGAGATCACATCATAAAATAGCGTAAGTTTATAGCGGTTATTCGGCGCTAAAAAAATACTGAAATTTTTGGCGTGTCCGTCAATCGCACAAAGCAACCAAAAGAGAATTTGAGCTTTAAAAAAATCTTTTTGATCTTCCATTGCATTCGATGAGCCTTTGAGCAACCGCATAATCGGCAAAATGCCAACTCCGCCATCGGCTTCATATTTGCGAGCAGGGGCGATATTGAAGGCTTGGCACATATCTTCTTGCGGCAGGCGGATAAGATGAGAATTATCTTTAGCCCAACGGCGATCAAAACGTTCAACAATCAACACTTGCGTGTTTCCGAAATGAGCAATTTCCGTACTAGGTACTTTCAGTCCGAATTTAGCGAGAATTTGCAAGCATAGCCATTCATTTTCACAACTGTCGGAAAGGTCAATCTGCCCCTGCCCGACTATGCCGATAGGTAGCTTAAAAATATGGGTTGTCGGTGTAGCGGCAAGCGGACGATGCCATTGCCCCTGATGATAAAGCAAAGCGGTTTTTTCCTGTGCGCCGGCAAGTGAGATGCGAAAATCTTCCTGCTCTTTCATTCCCAATGGTAAACTTTGATAATTGAGCAGAGTATGTTCAATCTCTTGTTCTGTCAGTGGTTGGGATAAAATAGATTTAATCGATGAAGGAGATTTGGCGTAAAGCTGAATTGCCCCGACACAATCCTGCCCGATCGCAGAAAGCAAATCAAAGGGAGATTTCGTTGTGGTTTGAAAACGCTGTTGAATGCGTGAACGAATTAGTTCGTTATCCGGCAATAAATTATCGAAAAAATTATAGACAACATCACCATGATAAACCTTATTTGATAGTGGTAAAGAAAGCGAAATGGCACGACTGCGAGAGGCTTCCAACCAACTAGGATAGTATTGAAACGCTGTTGAACCATCAGCAAATTTCCGCCATTCGCCCACTTCAATACCATTCATCGCAAGCGTCAAAATCTGATTTACCATACTTCACCTTCATCATCATACTGGATTTCCGAACTTTTCGGGCGGGGTTGAACAACTAACTCCAACTCTAAAGCGGTGAGAATATTAAACAACGTTTCGATTTTTGTGCCGTTAGGGTCATTTTCAAACACGGAAATTGTCGCTTGCTTGGTATTAGCAAACTTCGCCACTTCCGTTTGAGATTTTTTCTGTAAGTTACGGTACTCTTTTATTGCGTGAGCCAGCATTTGCGGTGTAGTCACAACCATTGGGAACATTTTAAACTTCCTTATACCATATAGAGGATAAAAGTAAGTTTATACCCTAAAAAGGATAAAATCAACAATATCCTTTATAGAGGATATTTTTACAAATGCAAAATCCCCTTGACCTTAAACCTACTTCAACCTTTATAATCCGCCTCCGTTACAAGCAGTCGTTTTTTCGTGAGTTTTGCAAAAATCCGCCGAAAAACGACCGCGCTTTTCATAATGAGAGAATGGTTATGCAACAAACTGAAATCAAGGGAATGGATAAACCTATTCCCGCTTTGTTATTGAAATTCACTCTACCGAGCATTGTTACCATGCTGTTTTTCGGGGTGCAGAACCTGATTGACGCCTTGGTGATCGGCAATGTGCTGGGGGCGACGGCGTTGGGCGGGGTGAACATTATTTTGCCGTTGTTCAGTGTGGAATTTGTGGTGGCCTTGATTGTCGGGGTCGGTATTCAGACGCTGGTGAGTCAAGGGCTGGGAAATAAAAATGCCGAACAGGTGCAAAATGCAGTGAAAACCGGCTTTATCGGCTTGGCGGTGGTGAGCCTTATCGCTTCATCGCTGTTATGGATTTTTCGTGAACCATTGGTTCGGGCAATGGGGGCGGACGATGTGTTGATGCCGCATGCGCTTGCCTATTTCAGCGGCCTGGTGCCGTTTATGCTGCCGATGACACTGGCGTTTTATCTGGATTTGCTGATTAAGGCATTCGGCAAACCGTTGCTTTCTACGCTGATTATGAGCAGTGCGGTGGTGCTGAATATTGTTCTTAGTTTAACCTTTGTGCTGTGGCTGGATTGGGGCGTGTTCGGGGCGAGTTTTGCGACCAGTATTGCGTTTAGTCTAGCGTTTGCGGTCGCACTGTTTTATCTGCCGAAACCTTATTCGCTGTTTAAAGGCAATTTTTCCCGTCGATTGCTGTTTAAAGCCTGCTACAACGGCTTGTCCGAAGGGGTGTCGGAGTTGTCGTCGGCGATTGCGGTGTTGATTATCAACCGCACCGTAATGGCAATGCTCGGGGCGGACGGCGTGTCGGCGTATTCGGCAATCAGCTATATTCAGTTTATCGGCGTGCTGGTCTTTTTGGGGATTTCAGACGGCCTGATTCCGGTAATGGCGTATCATTTCGGCGCGGGAAAAACCGAACGGCTGCAACGGATTTTTCTGTTTACCGCCAAAGTGAATGCCACGCTGGGGGTGCTGATTTTTACCGCCTTACAACTTTGGGGAAGTTACTTTGTCAGCCTGTTTTTCCAAAGCGGTGATCAAAAGGTGATTCAACTGGCCACTAATAGCTTGAAAATCTTTTCGTGGGTGTTTTTGGCGGAAGGTATTACGCTGCTGATTATCAGCTATTTCACCGCACTGGGTAATGCTTTTGGTTCAATGATTATTGCCGCCCTGCGCGGGGTGATTTTTATCGCTGTCGGAATGGCAATCCTGCCACCGCTGCTCGGCACCGACGGCATTTGGTTTACGCTCATCGGCAGTGAATTATTGGGATTGCTGGCGGCGGTATGGCTGGTACGGTGTTATCAATCAGCTCCCGCCACCAGTTCCACCCAACATTCATGGTAATCGCACAAACCGTGTTCGGGGTGATGAGCGGCGGCGAGATATTGAACGACGATATATTGCGGGCGGTAGCCCATTTCATAAGCCAGACTAATGAATCGGGCACTGTTGTCCCTGCCGTCCCGCCCGAAACGCAATAACCCGTTCAAATAAGGCATCGGCTGCCTATCGGCGGCACGGAGCACTTCCTCGCTGCGGTTCTCCGTCCACATGCCCGCCTGCCAGTGGTCGGGATTATCGGCATGGAGCAAATCCGCCGATTGAAACGGCACCAGGTATTTTTTCACCTCGTCCGTATCCTGCAAATTCACCCGATAAACCGGCGGCATTTGCCGATAAATCAGGGTCGGCTCCGCCTGTTCCAAGGCTTTGAGCCGTTGCAACGCCTGCTCTTTTAAATCAATTTTTGCCAAGGTTTGTTGCAGTTTGGCGATTTTCCCCTGCAACACCGCCCGGTTTTCATCTAACAACTGCGACAAATCCCCCGTCGTCATTTGCGGTATCTGCTTGATTTTACCAATCGGCACGTCCATTTCCCGATAATCCAGCACATCAAGCAAATCCAGCAGCGTGTTCACCGACACCTGCCGATAATCGTTCTGCCAATTCCGCTCGAACGCTACCAGCCCTTCTTTATCCCAGTAACGCAGAGTGGAAGCCGGTATATCCAGAATTTTAGAGACCGCCTTCAGGCTCAGGCCACCTTCCAACCAGTGCATATCCGCCGTTTTTTCCGTTTTCATCGTTTGACCTTGAACTTGGTTTAATCTTTATCATTATGCCTAATTTAGCAGCAAACGACATAAAAACCACCAAACATTTTCAGACAGTCTGCGCCTACTCCCTTAACGCCTCCAGCACCAGTTCAAACGCCCGTGAATGGTGTTTTCTGCTGGGATAATAAGCATAAAACGGTTCGTAAGTCATACGATAACCGCCAAGCAGTTCCACCAATTCGCCCGATTGCAATTCTTGTTCTACCTGTTTCAAGCCGACAAAAGCGATACCCAGATGATTTCTGACCGCTTGCAAAGGGTTGGTGTTAGCGATGATTTGCGCTTTGGATGTGTATTCGACCAGCTCGCCGTTTACTCGAAAATCCCACGTAATCGGCGGTCTGCCAGGGGCAAAGCGCACATTGATAAGCCGGTGATTATCCAGATCGGCAATATTTTTTGGCAGATTCTTATCGTGTAAGTATTGCGGTGTGGCAACGATTGCCGTAGTCAATGGCGGTGAAATTTTGACCGCTACCATGCCCTGTGCCACCTCATCGCCCAAGCGTACGCCCATATCAAACCCTGCCGAGACAATATCTACAAAATTGTTGTCGCTGTGCAGTTCCACCGAAATCAGCGGAAAATCGGCAAGCAGCCTGCCTAATTTAGGTAAAATCACGGTTTCTATCGCCATTTCGCTGGCGTTGATCCGCACTGTGCCGGTGGCGGAGTTCTGGTTTTCAATGAGCCTTTCCACCCCCAAGCCGATGGCGGCATAATGCGCGGCGATGTCGTTATACAGCGTCAACCCCTCTGGTGTGGGCGAGACGCTTCTTGTGGTACGGTTGAGCAAACGAATATTCAGGCGGTTTTCCAAGTTGGCAATGCTTTGCGACAGAGCGGATTTGGATACTCCCAGCTTTTCGCCCGCCTTGGTAAAAGTGCCCGCCTGAACAATGGTGATAAATAAATGTAGGTCGTCGAAATGAGGCATTATTTGGATTATCTAAACTGATAGTTAATATTTAGTTTATATATTTTAACAATATTCTTGCTTAGAATATATCTGTTTATTCGACAATCGGAAGTTTTTTTATGCAAAACATTACTTTGCATAATGTAGTGCCGCCATTACCGGCAACTTCGTACTGTCGGCAATCAACGGCACAATCCAAGCATTGATTTGTTTCGATCTTCATTCGCATCTAAATCAACGGCAATTATTTGGTAATTTTGGCATCCAGCGATAGTTTGCCTGCGCCGGTCACGAAAATAAATAAGAACGCCATAGCAAAAAGTACCGCCGGTTCGCCTTGATTGGCAAGCGGGTTAAAGAAGGTTGCCGTACTTGTGTGGAACATTAAATATGCCACAACCATTTGTCCCGCCAACAAAAATGCCGATGCGCGAGTAAATAAACCGATAGTAATCAATACACCGCCTACTGTTTCAATCAAACCGCCTACGCCCATCAGCGAAAATAACGGCATATCACCGGTCAATTTTTGTAAGCCGTGTAACAAAATTAAATAACCGATTACAACTCGGGCAATCAATAAAATCATCGGGCTTAAGGCTGTTGAGAATTTTTCAAATAAATTGTTCATAAAGCTTCCTTATTAATTCACGTTAAATTCGTTGCAGATTTTACTCAAATACAAATTTGCAACAAGATGCGATTTTGCAAAATAACTTTGCAAAAATAGAAAGATGTAATATCAAATAGAGTCATAAAATCAAAGATGAGATTGAATGAAAGAAAGAAAAATCAATAAAAAAATAACCCGGACAAAACCGGGCGTGATATCTTCGTAACTTTAAGCTTTCCTCTTTAGAACAGCTAAGGAGCTAAAAACTCCACCACTTTGCCAATCGTCCAATCCATATGTTTAGGATTGGAAAAAGGATGATCCGCCCCCTCAACCGCTATCAGTTCAATCACGTTATTGTCGGCAAACTCTTGCGAAGTAGCGATGTTTACCATTTCATCCGCCGTGCCGTGGATAATCAAAATATTATCGGCAAAATTAAAATACTCATATTGCTGAATATCACCCCGTTCAAGTTCATCTAAAAAGTCTTTACCGATTTTCATTTTGCGTTCGAAGCCGAGCATTACCTCCTTGCCTTTTGCCACTTTGTTGCGTTCATCTTCCGTCATATTGTCGAGCAAAGTTTGCCGCATTTGCACTGCGGGCGCACGCAAGGCGATTTTGGTGAACGGATTGCCTTTTTCGGCGATATATTTCAGAGCAAGATAACCGCCGAAACTGGTGGCATAGGCATACAGGTTTCGGGCGTGCAGTTTTTCTTTGGCGTAATCTGCCACCAGTCGTATATATTCCAAGCATTCCGTCACAGTGAGCTTTTTACGGGCGTCCGCACCATGAGCAGGCAAATCGAAAGCGATTGCCGCATAGTTTTTATATTTAGCGGCTAAACGTTCACCGAATTTGCTGTTGGATTTTACCTCTTTACTCGAACCGAAACCGTGCAGTATCAGCACTACATTTTCTGCGCTATGCGGCTCTTTGCCGTAAAACAGTTTGCAGCGAATACTGTGTCCTTGTTCGTTAATATCGAAATTCTTTTCCATTGCTTCACTTCCAAACAATTGTCGATGTACTGATTGTCATAATGAGATTCGAGAAAATAAAAGTGCGGTTAGGATAAGACGAGTTTTGTCGAAAGGCAAGCGGTGGAATGCTGTAAAAGCGTTACAAAATCCCACCGCACTTTAGCTATTTTAATTTTTCATAATCCGCCTCCGATACGGGTTCATGCCATTCGTTACTGGTGTTTTCACCGTCAAGTTCAACGGCTAAATGTTGGAACCATGAATCTCTTGCCGCGCCGTGCCAGTGTTTAACGTTGGCGGGAATATGCACGACATCGCCGGGATTGAGTGCTTGCGCCGGTTTACCCCATTCCTGATAATAGCCCCGTCCTGCGGTCACAATCAGCATTTGTCCGCCGCCTTTGGTGGCACGGTGGGTGTGCCAGTTGTTACGGCAGGCAGGTTCAAAAGTAACATTAAAGATTTTCACCTGCTCAGTAGAAATGGGCGCAAGATAACTTTGTCCGACAAAATATTGGGCATAGGCATCATTTTTTGCTCCAATCGGAAACTGGCTGAGAGCAGGCAAGGCAACGGACTTCACCGCTTGGATTTGCGTATCGGTTATGCCGTTTTTCTTGCTGATAGTTTCATGCGCTTCCAATTGGCTCTGTGTACCTTGCATATGGCTTAAAGCAGCAACGGTAATCAATTCCCGTTCTTGCCAATTCAACAAATCGCTGGCAAAAATATCGCCGAACAAATGGGTTTTCAGGTAACGGTCAATATCCGGCGAAAGAGCGGAAAGATCGACCTTTTGCCCTGTTAATTCAGTTTGTGTTTTACTGCCTAAAGCTAACATATCCGTGTTTGCCGGCAGTGACGTTGCAGTTTTGCCCCACTCGGTTTTCTCACCTTTATCCTGCCGTTCTTTTACTGCTTGTGACAATACGCCCAGGGCATTCAAGCTACGCGGAAAGCCGGTATAGGCATAAAGTTGTACCATCGCATCTTGAATTTCGTTGATGGTTAAACCGTTATTTAACGCCGTATTAACGGCAATTTTTAAATTTTCAGTATCGCCGTTGGCGGTAAGTGCGCCGATTTGTGCCAAACTGAATTGACGAGCGGAAAGTGTCATGTATTTTACTCCTTGTGTGTTTTCAATGGCAGGCTGAATGTCAGCGGCAAGAATTGCCGTTGGCAGGAAAAGCGCGGTTAGAAAAAGAAAGGTTTTTGCGAGTTTCATTTTAGGCGCCTTCCAGAATAATTTCCACTGTCGCCATACGGCTTGAGTTGCCTGTCATATGATGCATATACGGATGGAACGGGGCTATTTTCAGATCATCCGCTTCATTGATTTGTTTTAATATGTTGCTGTTTTGCATGGTCTACTCCTGTCTTATTCGGTTTTAAAGTGCGGTCGTTTTCTTCACTGTTTTTAATCCCCCCGGCAGCATTTATTCAGAATCTGTTCTGAATGGGTTATTCACCGCCGAAAACGGAAAACTTGCTTTTCTTATCCAAGCGGCTAAGCGTCGCCATTTCGTCATCACTTAACGCAAAATCGAAAATATCGATATTTTCACGAATATGGGCGGGATTACTTGAACCGGGAATGGCAATATTGCCTGCTTGCAGTTGCCAGCGCAGTAAGACTTGCGCCGGGCTTTTTGCATATTTTTTCGCCAGTGAAACGATTGTCGGATCGGCAAACAGGACATCTTTGCCACCGTTACCGTAACTATTGCGTCCTCCTAACGGATACCAAGCTTCCATTTGGGTTCCGTAATTTCTCAGAAACGCTTTAGTCTGTTTGTCCTGATTATAGATATGCACTTCATTCTGTACCACGGCAGGCGTAATGGTTGCCGCTTGCATAATACGGTTAAAGGTTTTGCGGTGATAATTGGATAAACCGATAGCACGTATTTTGCCCGCTTTAACGAATTGTTCCATGACTTTCCAAGCCTTTGTGTCATTTTGGTCGGGATAGTGCAACAGCA
Organism: Actinobacillus succinogenes 130Z; assembly: GCF_000017245.1. NCBI lineage: Bacteria > Pseudomonadati > Pseudomonadota > Gammaproteobacteria > Pasteurellales > Pasteurellaceae > Actinobacillus > Actinobacillus succinogenes. The sequence continues at coordinate 1,454,011 of NC_009655.1, read as the reverse complement.
ACAAATCAATGTAGTCCGTATCAAGTAAACGCAAACGTTCGTTGATTGCCGCTTCGGCATTAGCATAATCGCCGCTACCGTAGATTTTAGTCGTAATAAAAATCTCTTCGCGGGGAATGCCTGAATCACGCACCGCACGTCCTACCGCTTGTTCGTTGCGATACATACGTGCCGTATCGATCAGTCGATAGCCTGCTTTTAATGCTTCACCGACGGATTTTTCCGTCTGCTCCGGCGTTAATGTCCACACCCCGATACCGATAATCGGCATTTCGATACCGTTGTTCAGTTTCACAGTACGTTTTTTAAAATCAAAGGGATGGAAGATTTGACCCGCCGAATCCGCCGCTTTAATCACAGCATTCGGCAACAAGATTAAAGCCAGTGCGCCGGCTAAAGTTTTAAGGGTTTGACGTCGGGATAACATGATATTCTCCTTCTTTAAACAGAGGAACGGTTATTATTTGCCGACCTTATAAATTATTGAGTAAGTCGTTCAATTAACTGTTTCTGATAATTCGGCAATTCGCTACGGCTCACGCCTTGGAACACTAATGGCTGCAGATAAGTCATTCCGCAATGCAAAGCGGTGGCTTTCATCGGTAGAAATACATCGGCAAGTTCTACGCCTACACGTCCGTTTTTACCGTAGGTCGAACTACCGCCCGCCGCTGTAGATACCACCAGCATTTCTTTGCCCTTCCATAAATCAGGACCAACACTGTCCCAAACATCGTTTAGATAAGTTTTCAGCATTGGCGTAATATTGAACCAGTGGGTTGGAAAGATAAATACGACACGTTCGTGCGCCTGCATTAAACGGTATTCTTCATCGGCGTTAATGGCTCGACTGTCGAAACCGTAAATGCTTTCCAAATTACGCACGGTGATGCCTTGCACGCTCTCCGCCGCTTGTTGCAAGCCTTTAATAAAAATTGAGCGATCAGGGTATGGGTGCGACACAATTACCAAGGTTTTCTTGCTTGGCGTTTTTGCTGTCGCTGACATTGGAATAGTTGTCGCTACGGCTAATGCTACGCCGGCTTTTAATAATTCTCGACGATTCATTTTTTTCTTCCGATAGTTGTGGAAATTCAAGTCATTTAGCGTAAATACCAGGCAAAAGTGCGGTCGGATTTTTCATCGTTTTTCAGATCGCCACCTTTGCCAAAGACTGATTTTTACCAAGGTTGCGTAGTCGGACCGATGGTAAATTCGCTCACGTTAGTATCGTCCGGCTGATTCAGCGCAAACGCCACTACACTCGCCACGCGTTCGGCGGGAATTTCGTAAGTATCGTAAAGCTGACGATAGCCTTGCGACGTGTTTTTGTCGGTAATACCTGCCACTAATTCTGATTGAACCGCCGCCGGATAAATGGTTGCGGTGCGAATGTTGGTACCTGCCTGAGCCGATTCCATACGCAGACCTTCCATAATGGCTTTCACTGCCCATTTTGTCCCGCAATAAACCGAACCGCCCGGATATACTTTTAAACCCGCTACGGAAGATGTCGCCAATACATGCCCTGATTTTTGCGCTTCAAAGGTCGGCAACACCGCTGCAATACCGTTTAACACGCCTTTGATATTCACATCCACCATTTGATTCCAGTTGTCTGTTTCAAGTGCGGAAAGCGGAGAATTAGGCATTAACCCTGCGTTTAAGAAAATCGCATCCACCCTACCGAACTCACGTTTAGCCAAGTCTACCAATGCGCCGTTATCCTCGGGTTTCACTACGTCCGTCACACGGTATACCGCTTCCCCGCCCTTGCCTTTGATGTTGTTCACAATAGCTTTAAGTTTATCTTCGCGACGGGCGCCCAGCACTAATTTTGCGCCCTGCTCCGCTAATTTATAAGCCGTAGCTTCGCCGATACCTGACGAAGCGCCGGTAATAATCACGATTTTGTTTACGATGTTGTTCATAATCCTTTCTCCTTCAATTAATAATGGGTTCTGGTCGAATTCGACTGTTTGATAGATTTATCATACGCCTGAAGTTGAGTAATAAAAATTAAGAAATTCCGAATTCACTGTTTGGGAAAAGCGAATAATCTTTGGGAATAATGATAGGGGGAAAACGGGTAAATTATCGGTTTTCGGCGAATATAAAAGTCGATAATTCGAGTAAAGCACGATAGCGATTACAACACCTGCTACATAGCGCTAAAATTTAAGGTAATAATCGTTTTGAATTTTACATAAATTATTGACCGCACTTATTTTAACGATTTTTTGTCTTTTCGCTCATTTGCCTGTACAAAACCATATAATTGGTCATTAATTCATCTAAATAACTAGTGTTATCTATAATTTTTATGATCTATATCACAATTTCAGTTTAGCGTATTGGACGTTACCTAATAAATATCCTATGATGACACGGTTCAAGCACCAAATACTTAATAAAGGGTATTCGAGTGTTGAATACTTAACCATTTTGTCATATTGCTGTGACTTTTAATAAGTTTAACTAACCTAAATATTTAAGGAGTATCCATCATATGTTTTTAGGTGTTGTTGGTATGTTAATGATTGTGGTCATTGTTTGGGCATTGATTCAATCAAAAACCCATCCGGTGCCGATATTTGTTATTGTACCGATTATCGCCGCATTGATTTGCGGTTTCACGCCGGTAGAAATTTTCGGTTTTATCAAAGACGGCGTATCAAAAACCTGGTCTACTGCGGTACTGTTCATTTTCTCCATCGTTTACTTCTCTTTAATGGGCGACGTCGGTTTATTTGATCCGATGGTAAACTGGTTAGCGAAAAAAGCCGGTAACAACATTATGTTGGTTACTATTGCAACCTCGTTAATTTCCGTTGTCGCCCATTTGGACGGCGCGTTAGCTTCCACCTTGTTGATTACCATTCCCGCTATGTTACCGGTTTATAAAAAACTGCATATACGGCCGGTGGTACTGCTATGTATTATCGGGGCCTCGATGAGTATTATGAACCTGGTGCCATGGGGCGGTCCGGTTGCCCGTACCGGTGTGGTATTAAGTGCCGATGTAAACGAATTATGGAAAGAATTAATTCCGTTACAAATTGTCGGTTTGATTATTTTGGTTATTTTTGCCGGTTATATGGGGTTAATCGAAAAACGTCGCGGCGCGGGCATCAACCCGACAGGAAAAGCGGCGGAACTGGACGAAACACTGGTGCCGACCGACAGCGGTACATCAAAAGCGGATTTAGAAGCGATGAAACGTCCGAAACTACTTTGGTTTAATGCTTTATTAACCCTTGTCGTTATCGGTTTACTCTGCTTTACTAAAATCCCTCTGTACGGCGCGTTCATGTTCGGTTTGGCGGTAGCGTTGATCGTTAATTTCCCGGGCTCCAAAGCGCAAGCGAAAGCGATTAAAGTCCATGCGGATACCGCATTGACCATGCCGATGATTTTATTAGCTTCCGGTATTTTCCTCGGTGTATTAAGCGGCACTAAAATGATGGAAAATATGGCAATGCTCTTAATCAGCGTTATACCGAACGCTATCGGCGGCCACTTACAAGACGTATTCGGTATCTTAGGTTTACCAATCGGTATGCTGTTAGGTACGGACTCTTACTTCTTCGGCTTAATGCCGTTGGCTATCGGGGTCGGTGAACAATTCGGCGTAAGCGGTCAGGATATGGCGATGGCGATGTTGATATCCAAAAACTACGGTGTGTTGGTAACACCGCATGCGGCAACCACATTCTTAGCCTGTGGTTTGGCCGGTGTTGAAATCAAGGATATGCTGAAATTCTGTGCCCCGCGTCTTTGGGTGTTATCACTCATTTCGTTAGCCTGCGGCGCAGCGTTAGGATTATTTGCGCTGTAACAGCAATATTCCATGATAAAAAACCTCACAAAATTTGTGGGGTTTTATTTTTTGAACGCCCCCTAAAAAACTGTTAAAAAAACGACCGCACTTTTTCGCTTACGCTAAGCGTTCATAGTAATAAAAGTGCGGTCAATTTTGTCTTTATTTTTTATATTCTGCCGGAACGACAAGAAAAGGAATCGAAATTCCCGACAGTTTACGTTATGCTGTAGGCAAGAAAAACAACGAGGAGACAGCATGAAATTTAAAATTGCCGCAGAAATCTTTGAAAAACTCCCGCACTTTTGCGCCGGGGTCGTGGTGGTGAAAGGGTTTGACAACCGCAAACATTACCCCGAAATCGACGCCTTACTGGAACAAGCCGTGGCCGCCGCCGAACAGCGGTTCGCCGACGTTAAAGTGAAAGAAAGCCCGCTGATTACCCCCTACCGCAACGCCTTTCAGGCTCTCGACATTAACCCCAATAAATTTCAGTGTTCGGCGGAAGCGCTGTTCACCCGCATCGCCAAAGGCAAGGGGCTGCCGCATATTAACCCGCTGGTGGATTTAAACAATGCCGTTTCCCTTACCTATACCCTGCCGATGGGTACGCACGATTTAGGCATTTCGCCACAGGATATTGAAATGCGCCCTGCCAAAGACAGCGACCGCTTTATTCCTTTCGGCGCAACGGAAAGCGAAAACGTACCGACAGGAGAAGTAGTTTATGCGGTGGATAATCAGGTACGAACCCGCCGCTGGACATGGCGTCAAAGCGAAGTCGGCAAAATCGGCGCCGATACGCACTATGTGTTTTTCCCTATCGACGGCTTTATCGGCGTAAACGACGACAGCGTGCGACAAGCCGCTTCCGCACTGGCAGAAATGTTGGAAAAACTGGGGGCTGGCAAAGTGAAAACCGGTTTTGTGGATAAAGCCAATCCGGAGATGGATTTAAGCTTAGATGAATGAAAACTTGACGAACAATTTTCAACCGTAAAAATAGAGCGTTGGCAAACAGCCAACGCTTTTGAGTTACCAATATTTTGATTTAAATTTATCGAATATTTTGGACCAACAAATCCCGATAACCGCCCCGATTAACCAAGTTGGTATAACCCTGCGCTTTCAGGGTTTCCAGCGCCAGCCCCGAACGGCGTCCTGAACGGCAGTATAAATGAATCGGCGCGTTTTTATCCGCCGTCACCTCGTGAATACGCGCTCCGATCTGATCGAACGGCAGATTTACCGCCCCTTCGATATGCCCTTCGGCGAATTCTTCGGGCGTACGCACGTCAATCCAAATTGCCCGCGCCTGTTCGCTCCGTTCTACCGCCCGTTCGGTTTCCGCCGCGACGGAAATCATCGGCGAAGCCCACACCAGCGCCGCTAATAATGTCAAAGTCAGTTTTTTCATAGTGATTCCAATAATACTGTTTGTGTGCTTATTCTACACATTAAATTTTATTCGTCATGCAAAATCATCATAAAACCCGGCGGCTTATCCATTTCGCTGTCTTGAAATCAAAAAAGATTCCATATCAAAACAAGCTTTATGGATAAAACTCATCCGGAGATGAATTTACACTAAGTGAAATGCCATGGAATGCCGCCTGAAACTAGCTTTTCAGGCAATCTTTTGTTTATGCAAGCGGTCGGATTTTGCAAATTTTTTACAAAAAAGACCGCTTGTTGATTAAGTTTATACTTAAAACTTACCAAATAATATCAAAAAGTTTGAAGTATACTTGAAACTTTTTCTAAATTTATATAAGGTTTAAAATATAAATTTGAAGGAGTAGGTTATGAAAAAAGATCTCATCTACCGCAAACGCTACTTGGAGCGGGTACGCCCGTTTATCGGCAAATCGCTGATTAAAGTGTTCACAGGGCAGCGCCGTGTGGGCAAAAGCTATTTGCTGTTTCAGATTATGCAGGAAATTCAAGCCGGCGACAGCCAAGCCAATATCATTTATATCAACAAGGAAGATTTGGCTTTTTCGCATCTCAAAACCGCACAGGATTTGGCGGAATTTGTGCTTGGCGAGAAAAAGAGCGGTCAAAAAAATTATGTTTTTATTGATGAAATTCAAGAAATTAGCGAATTTGACACCGCACTTCGTTCATTACTGTTAGATGACGATCTGGATTTATATTGCACCGGCAGCAATGCCCATTTGCTTTCACGGGATATTGCAGGCAGTCTGAGCGGTCGAGCGATTGAAATCAACGTGCATTCGCTTTCTTACTTTGAATTTTTGGAATTTATGCGACTGGAAGACGGCGATAAAGCGATGTCGCAGTTCCTGAAATACGGCGGTTTGCCTTATTTGAAAGATTTGCCGTTACAAGACAATATCGTATTTGAGTATTTGCGCAACATCTATTCCACCATTGCCATACGTGATATCGTGAACCGCTATGCCTTGCGTAATGTGCAGTTTTTAGAACAGCTCACGCAATTTTTCGCCAGCAACATCGGCAACCTGTTTTCGGCGAAAAAAATCAGCGATTTTCTCAAATCGCAAAAAATCAATGCCAATACCGTGCAAGTACAAAACTACGCCGAATACCTTGCCAACGCCTTTTTAATCCACAAAGTGCCACGCTATGACATTGAAGGCAAACGCCTTTTTGAAATCGGCGAGAAATACTATTTTGAAGATTTAGGCTTACGCAACGCCTTAATCGGTTATCAAGTGCAAGACCGTGGCAAGTTGCTCGAAAACACCATTTTCAACCACCTGCAAATCGCAGGTTACGATGTCAAAATCGGCGGACTTGGCACACAAGAAATCGACTTCATCGCCGAAAAAGACGGCGAACGCATTTACGTGCAAGCCACACTGACGATTAACGAAGAAAAAACGCTGGAACGAGAATTTGGCAACCTGCTAAAAATTCAAGACAACTACCCGAAATATGTGGTGACGATGGACGAATTTGAGGGCAATACGTTTGAAGGGGTGGAATGTTTGAGTTTGAAGGGGTTTTTGAGTATTTTGAATAAATAATTGGTTTTATTTAAAATTAAAGTATCCAATGCAGGAGATTATATATGTCTAGTAATGAAATAAGAATGTACACCCCACATTTTAACCACGATAATACTGATTTTTTAATTTCAAAGGCACATCTCAAAGAAGTTATCTAAGCTTTACGTTATAGCAAATGACATCAAACCTATAAAAACACTGAAAGGTTCAGGGCATTTACTTGAAACAACACCTTAACAATTAAAATTAAATAGATGCCGTCTGAAAAACTCAATTTTCAGACGGCATTTTCATTCCCACAAGCAGTCAAATTTCCCCAAAAACTTACCAAATCCCCACCGCACTTTCCCTTTCCCCATAAAAACCTCTACCTACATATAAAAACTTCTACAAAACCATTGCTCACATAGAATAAACTCTATAAAATATATAAAAATTTATACGGAGACCCTATGAACCCGATTCTTACCCCTTATATTTCCATGGCGGATATGCTGGTTGAAACCTTTGGCAAAAGTTGCGAGGTGGTTTTGCACGATTTAAATGATCCTGAACATTCTGTGGTATATGTGGCCGGAGAGGTGACACATCGCAAGCTTGGGCAGAACTTTGAGCACTTAGTGAAGGAGGTGATGTTATCCGATAAGCTCAATAATGATTATGTCGCCAACTACTATTTTGAAGCCAAAGGCAAACTGATTCGCTCCTCTACACAATTAATTTTTGATCAAAACCATCAATTAGTCGGGGCGTTGTGTATCAATATCGATACCACGCCGATTACCGATCAAATTGCCTATTTAAACGCTTTGTTGCCCAATTTAAATCCGCCGAAACAGGCGGAACAAACAGCGGAATTGCCGCTTTCCGAAATGGTGGAAAACCTGATGGAGAAAATTTTAAACGGACGCTCGGCGGAAGCGATGACCCGTGATGAAAAAATAGAGAAAGTCCGTTTTATGGAGCAAAAAGGGTTGTTTTTAATGAAAGGCAGCATTGAGAAAGCCGCCGAAAAACTGGGGGTCAATAAAGTGACCATTTATAGTTATTTAGACGAAGTAAGAGGAAAACGTTGATGGAAATGATTCTACCCGACCAAAGCAAGGGGCATTATTCGCCTGCCGTGAAATCCAATGGGATGTTATATGTTTCAGGGCAACTTCCCTTTAATGCGGAAGGAAAAATTGTCGGCGATGTTGCCGCTCAAACCAAACAGGCACTCGCCAATTTAGCCCAAGTGCTTTCCGCTGCAGGGCTTAGCAAAAATGACGTGGTGCAATGCCGTGTTTATATTCCCGATGTGGCGTATTGGGACACAGTGAATCAAGTGTATGCGGATTTCTTTGGTTCACACAAACCCACCCGCACCATCGTGCCGTGCGGTAATTTACATTACAACGCCCTTATTGAAATTGAAGCCACCGCCGAATTCGCTTAGGAGAACAACGATGAAATTTATCTGCAACCAATGCCATCAAACCGCACCGGTTTCCACCCGCCAGGCCAAATGCCAATGCGGCGGCTTGTGGACGCTGGATTATCACCCGCCGAAATTCGATCTTAACGACATCGACCGCCATGAATGGAGCCTGTTCCGTTATCGTAAATTTATTGCCTTGCAAGACGAATCTTGGCGTGGCATTTCCCTTGGCGAAGGGATGACCCCGATTGTGCGGTTTGATGATAACGTCTTGTTAAAAATGGATTATTTTATGCCGACCCTTTCTTTTAAAGATCGCGGCGCGGCGGTGCTGATCAGCCATTGCAAAGCCATCGGCGTGGATTCGGTGGTGCAGGACAGCAGCGGCAATGCGGGCAACAGCGTGGCGGCATATTGTGCTAAAGCGGGTATTCAATGTGAAATTTTCGTGCCGGAAGGCACTTCGCCGAAGAAAATCAATATGATTGAAGCCCACGGCGCCAAAGCCAATGTGATTGCCGGCAGCCGCGACCACTGCGCCGACGTGTGCCGAGCCAAGGTGGAAAATGAAGGCATTTACTATGCGAACCACGTTTACAACCCGTTCTTCTACGAAGGCACCAAAACTTATATTTACGAAACCTTCGAACAGCTCGGACGCATTCCGAAGCACATCGTGGTACCGGTGGGCAACGGCACCCTGTTTATCGGTGTGATTAAAGGCTTGGAACACTTATTGGCAAGCGGCGCGATAAACGAAATGCCGACTATCATCGCCCTGCAAAGCGAGCATTGCGACCCGCTGTTACAAGCGGTCGAAAAAGGACAAAAATTTGCAGAAAACGTCGAGGTCAAACCGACCATCGCCGAAGGCATCGCCATCGGACAACCGATGCGAGCCGCGGAAATTTTAACCTATGCGGAAAAATACCCCGTCCGCTTCGTGCATGCGCCGGAAGATAAAATCCTCGCCGCCCGTGATATTTTGGCGAAAAAAGGCGTGTACTGCGAACACACCACCGCCGCAAATTATGCCGCCTATCTCCGCTACTGCGAACTTTACGGCACGGCGGAAGACTGCCTGATCACCATGTGCGGCGCCGGGCTGAAATCGGATCACTAAGGAGAATCCATGTCGGAAAAAACATTCGAAAAACTGACCGCACTTTTAGACCGACAACACGCCCGTTATCGGGTGGTGGAACATTCCAGCGCCGGTAAATCGAAAGAGGTGGCGAAACTCCGCGGCACGGAACTCGGGCAAGGTGCCAAAGCCCTTGTGTGTAAAATCAAAGGCAACGGCGTCAAACAGGCGGTGCTCGCCGTTCTGCCCGCCGATAAACAGGCGGAGTTAACTAAAATCGCCGAATACTTAGGCGGCGCCAAAGCCTCGCTGGCCAGCCCGAAAGAAGTGAGTGAGCTGACCGACTGCGTATTCGGCGCCATCCCGCCCTTCAGTTTCCATCCGGATCTCAGACTCATTGCTGACCCGAGCCTGCTCGAACGCTACGACGAACTGGCGTTTAATGCGGGTACATTAGAACGCTCGTTGATTTTGAATACGCAGGATTATGCAAGGATTACCGCGCCGGAATGGGTTCGATTCGCAAAACCGGATGAATAACTTTAGCGAGAGTTTCCGACAACTCACGTCAAAAAGTGCGGTCGAAAATCCTTACGTTTTTGACCGCACTTTGCAAGCTGGTTGATCTGTAAAATAGCTAAACTATTTATTCACCAAAGAAAGAAATTCTTTTCGGGTTTCTCTGTCCTCCAGAAAAACACCACCGAAAGCGGATGTGACAGTGTAACTATTACTGTCTTTAATGCCGCGACATTTGACACAAAAATGGGTGGCTTTCATGTAAACCGCCACATCATCGGTTTCCAATATAGTTTGAAATGCCAATAATACTTGTTCTGTCAGACGTTCCTGCACTTGCGGACGTTGAGCGAAAAATTGCACTACGCGGTTGATTTTCGATAACCCGATTACCCATTTTTTCGGATAATAAGCCACGGAAACCAAGCCGTCGATTGTCACAAAATGGTGCTCACAGGTGCTGGTTAAAGTCACATCGTTCACTAACACCATTTCACTGACTTTCATGCGGTTTTCGATATTGGTGATTTTAGGAAAATTGGCATAATCCAAACCGCTGAAAATTTCATCTACATACATTTTGGCTAAACGCACGGGCGTTTCTTCCAGACTGTCATCCCGCAAATCCAAGCCAATCAGTTCCATGACTTCGCGCATTTTTTGCTGGATTGCCGTGCGACGTTCGTTTTTATTCTGTTGAAATTCCACCATTGGGGTTTCTATACCTTTTTCGATTAAGGCGTTCCGGACTTTTTTTGCTTCTGCTGAAATTGTCATTTTTAAATCTCGGGTAAAAATAATTGGCGTATTCTAGCAAAATCTCACTGAAGAAAAAACCGAGAAGAACCAAGTGCGGTCGGAAAAGACAAGATTTTTTTAATAATTTGTAATAGCGAAAAGATAGAGACAACCGTATTTGTCATTATGAAGAAAATCGTATTAGTTTTTGGTAATTCGGCTAATTTAAGGTAAACTACCACACATTTTCAAATCTAATATCGACTCAATTTTTCGGAGATAAAAATGACAAAAATTGCATCAATTGCTGATGTACTCCAAGGCGAGATTGCCGTGGGTGAAAAAGTAACCGTTCGCGGTTGGGTACGCACCCGTCGCGATTCAAAAGCCGGTCTTTCATTTCTTACCGTTTACGACGGTTCATGCTTTAACCCAATCCAAGCTATTATCAATAACGACATTGTAAATTATGAAAGCGAAGTCTTGCGTTTAACCGCCGGCTGTTCCGTGATCGTAACCGGTACGGTTGTCGAGTCTCCGGCGCAAGGCCAGGCGGTAGAATTACAGACGGAAACCGTTGAAGTCGTCGGTTGGGTGGAAGATCCGGATACCTATCCGATGGCGGCAAAACGCCACTCTATCGAATACTTGCGCGAAGTGGCGCATTTGCGTCCGCGTACCAATATTATCGGTGCCGTCGCCCGCGTTCGCCACTGCTTGGCTCAAGCTATTCACCGTTTCTTCCACGAACAAGGCTTTTACTGGGTGGCAACACCGCTTATTACGGCGTCGGACACGGAAGGTGCGGGCGAAATGTTCCGTGTTTCCACATTAGACTTGGAAAATTTACCGCGTACGCAGGCGGGAACGGTAGATTTTAACCAAGACTTCTTCGGCAAAGAAGCGTTTTTAACCGTATCCGGTCAGTTAAACGGTGAAACTTACGCCTGCGCATTAAGCAAAATCTATACTTTCGGACCGACATTCCGTGCGGAAAACTCAAACACAACCCGTCACCTTGCAGAATTCTGGATGGTGGAACCGGAAATCGCTTTCGCTACGTTAGCAGATAACGCAAAGCTAGCGGAAGACATGCTAAAATATGTATTTAATGCGGTTTTAACAGAACGTCGCGACGATTTGGAATTTTTCAGCAAACACGTGGACAAAGATGTCATCACCCGTTTGGAGCACTTCGTTAATTCACCGTTTGCACAAATCGACTATACGGACGCTATTGATGTACTCGTAAAATCCGGTAAAAAATTTGAATTCCCGGTTTCATGGGGAATCGATTTATCTTCCGAGCACGAACGTTATTTAGCGGAAGAACACTTCAAATCACCGGTTGTGGTGAAAAACTATCCTAAAGGCATTAAAGCGTTCTATATGCGTCTGAACGATGACGGTAAAACTGTAGCGGCAATGGATGTTTTAGCCCCGGGAATCGGAGAAATCATCGGCGGTTCGCAACGTGAAGAACGGTTAGACGTATTAGACAAACGTATGGTAGAAATGGGCTTAAAACCTGAAGACTACTGGTGGTATCGTGATTTACGCAAGTATGGTACCGTACCGCACTCAGGTTTCGGTTTGGGATTTGAACGCCTAATCGTTTATGTCACCGGCGTACAAAATATCCGAGACGTAATCCCATTCCCTCGTTCACCGCGTAACGCAAATTTCTAAGTCCATAACCCATAAATAGAAACGCCCTGCTGACACAGGGCGTTTTATTTTGACGCTAACCAAAATCATAGTAAGCAACACAGCCGCCCGAAGGCGGCTGCATACCGCTATTAATATCCGCACCTTCAACGCTTGATGTTTCAACACACAGCCGCCTGAAGGCGGCTGCACCTCCTCGTTTTTCCCGGCGTAAACTATACTTGCGTTTCAACACACAGCCGCCCGAAGGCGGCTGCCTAAAAACTAAACAAGCAAATCATGCTAACGCGCTGTTTCAACACACAGCCGCCTGAAGGCGGCTGCTTACCCTTGCTTTGCCGGCGGAAACCGATAACGCGTTTCAACACACAGCCGCCTGAAGGCGGCTGCCAAATACAATTTTTTAAGCATGGTTGATTTCGCGTTTCAACACACAGCCGCCTGAAGGCGGCTGCTTTAATGTTGTTGCAGTGTTAAACTGCGCTTTAACGTTTCAACACACAGCCGCCTGAAGGCGGCTGCCGCCAAAGAGGCCGCCGGCATCACCATCCCGGCGGGTTTCAACACACAGCCGCCTGAAGGCGGCTGCTGCCGAAACCCTCGGATTTCGGTACGATGGTGAATTGGTTTCAACACACAGCCGCCTGAAGGCGGCTGCTTTTCGGCTGCGGTTGGGACTACGCGTGATGCATCAGTTTCAACACACAGCCGCCTGAAGGCGGCTGCTTATTTGCTCAACTGCTTGTTCAACACAACGCTGTTTCAACACACAGCCGCCTGAAGGCGGCTGCGCATAGAGCGCGGCTAATTGATCGCCGAAAACGGCGTTTCAACACACAGCCGCCTGAAGGCGGCTGCTCCCTATGGTTTGAAGCTTTGCAGGGTAAGGCTTGGCGGCCTGTAATTCGCTAAACTTCCGCATAGGGAGTGATTTGCAGTATAGCACAGCATGAATTTTTATACTGCATTTTTATAATATCCTGATTTTTAAAGAACTTTTTACCATCGCTAACCTGCCCGCATTTTGATGAGAACCACAGGTTAGCGAATTATAAAATTAGCGTATCCTTAAATATATCCACCGCCGGTTTGGCGCCGTGATGCTCCACTTTTCTGCGCCATTTACTGCCCAAATGGTAAAACCGCAAACTGTCGCATTCGGGGTCGTAAGTTTCCAGCAGTTTCGCTTTCAGCCTCACCCACTGATCTGGCGTCACATCACATTCAAACACTGAATATTGCGTCCGCACACCGTAATCTAGGCAATGTTTTGCAATCCTGCGCAGACGTTTCTGCCCACCGGGGTCGTCAAACGAAATATCGTAAGTAATCAACATCAGCATGGGTAAAATTTCCTTAAAAAACGACCGCTTGCAAGCCGTCTACCGCATCAGAAACGGCGGATATTCCGCCAAATCGCCACGCAGATGGCGGGCGAGCAGCATCGACTGAATATAGGGCAACAGACCGATTTCCACCTCTTCACCCAAAAATGGATGGGTAATTTTCTCCTGCTTTTTCGCTTGCAGGGTTTGAAAAATCAGCTTTCTCACGTCCGGCTTGATATTCACTGCCCCGCCTGCCTCCTGCGTAAAATCATCGGGCTTGATTTGCCCGCGGTTAATCAGCGAAAGCACCATTCTGTCTACCCACCAAGCACGGAATTCTTCCAAAATATCCTGCGCCAGGCTGTCGCGTCCGGGGCGGTCGGCATGCAAAAAGCCCACCTGAGGATCTAATCCTACGCCCTGCAACGCACCGCTAATGTCTTTACCCAAGATACTGTAGAGAAACGACAGCAAGGCATTCACTCCGTCGCGCGGCGGGCGGCGGTTGCGGCCGTCGAACACAAAACCGCTTTCCGCCTTGAGCAACTGCCCGAACACCCCGAAGTAACGCGATGCCGCGTCCCCTTCAATGCCGCGAATCAGCTCCAGATTTTCCGCCTTTTTCAACTGCATCAGTGATGAATTTAATGCCGAAACCGCCGTCTGAATCTCCGCATTGTCGCCGTGGTTGCGAATCTGCCGCTGCAACACCCGTTTCGACGCCTGAATTTTGGCGGCGATAATATTGCGCGCAATCGATACGGGATTGCTTTCCGACCGCTGATACTGCGCCCGCCTGAGCAGCACATTCCCGCTCTGCCGCCCCTGCAAACGCCCGAGAAACCGCCCGTTTTCGGTAAAAAACGCCAGATTGACGTTATTCTCCCCACAAAACCCCATTAAAAACGGCGACACCAGCACATTGCCGAAACAGAAAATATGCCCGATAGAATGCACCGGCAACTGCGCCACTTTTTTACGATCTTGCTCCACCACCAGCGTTTCCCGTTCTTTGTGAAGGTAAGAGCCTTGCGTGGTGATATAGAGGGTGTTTTGGAGTTTGCGCATATAATAAAATTCCTTATTTCAAATACCGCATCTCTAAATAAGGCAGACCTTCAAGCATAAAATTTATATACTTTTGTGAATGATTTAAAGCAGGAGTATCTGCCAAGATAAAGACAGTTCTAGGCCATTTTTTAGTTACTAACTCATCCATTTTTTCACTGCTGAACTTTTGATAAGCAGAGTTATCAATCCACTGTTTGGGAATGAAAAAAGAAGGGCGAACTTCTCCTTTCTCAAGGGATGAATCATATAATTTATTATTAAATACTATTCGATAGTCACCATTAGCTCCCTTGTTTATCCAAGCCTTTCCATAAAAAATCCGCCAACAATTTTGTTCGAGATCTGATAAATTCTGCTCATCGATTTTAATAAAAACATCTTTCAGAAATATTGTTTCCTGATACGGCTTAGGTAACGTTATTTGAAAATTTTCATTATTTAAGAAAGATGAAATCAATACAGACAATGTTTTCGTATGGTTGATTGAGACCTTTTCTTTTTTGGAATCTGAAGATTGAGTAGTTCTTGAAAAGCTGCCTTTTTTAACCTCAGAAGCACCTAAAATATTTTGTTTTTTAGGTGAAGGCTCTGCCAAATTTACTAAAATCTCACCTGAAGCGACATTTTCATACAAACTTCTTTGATCAGTTCCTTGCAATTTTATGCATCTTTCCTCTTCTGCGAACGGGCAGTTTGGTTTATGGTATTCAACTGATTTAAAATAAGGTTCTACTTTTCTTTTATGTTTAGGACGTTCCAAATTTGCACAAGTAACTGCGATACCGCATAACTGATGGGGACATCGAAAATTTTTTTGACTGCTAATCAAACCAGCCTGATAAGCAATATCCGCCTCTTTCGCATTAACTTTTTTCCCAAGATCTAAAGAATACGCTTGCTGTAAACTCATCATTTTTTCCTTATATTCAATGATAAATTAACTTTATATCAAAACAATAACACATTTCATTTTCGTAAAATTTCAGCTAATTCCCGACTGCCTGTATACCCTAAACGCCTAAAACCTCAACCGCACTTTTCACCTCACTCCACAATTCCTACACCTAAAAAGCTTCACCGTATCCCACCCAAAGCAGATAGCTAATCTACATTTCCCTGCAAAGATAGAGATGACGTATCCTGTTCGTTTTTAGCGAAGCAGATTTCCACTCGGTTACCGTGGCGGCTGTCGTAATCGCGGCTCCAGTCGCACAACATTCTGAGAGCCGGCTCCAACCCCGCACCTTCGTCGGTAAGGCGGTATTCCACCCGTGGCGGAACTTCCGAATAAACCCGCCGTGCAATCAGGCCGTCGCCTTCGAGCTGGCGCAGTTGTTCGGTCAGCACTTTTTGGCTGATGCCCTCCAGCAGTTGCAGTAAGTCGCGGGGGCGTTTGTCGCCGCAATATAAATGGTAAAGAATCAAACATTTCCATTTCCCACCCACCAGTTTCATTGCTAAATCAATCGCTGAAATTTTTTTCATCATCTAAGCCTGTGTTTTTACATAAAAATTACCAGAAAGTAAGTATCGAACCTATAAGTGCCTTATTTTAAAGGTATATTTTCTGCATTATACTGAATCCGCAACTTTAGTTTAAGCACACTTTAATAAATTCTAGGAGATTTTATGAAAAAACTAATGATCGCGTTAACCTTGTTCGGTTGTATTACGGCTGCCCATGCGCAAAGAAACGAACAAAACACTACCGACCGGCTTGCTGCCCAAGCACCGACACAAGTGACTATCGGTCGTGAGCGATTGGGCAAATTCGCCCCCAAGTTCGCCGAGATTAATGACGACCTCGTATACGGTCAGATCTGGTCGCGAACTAATGAGCTACCGCTTCGAGAGCGTGCTATGATTACCATCGCCGCCATGATTGCCGCCGGTGATTTCGACCAATTGGAATTTCAAATGCAGCGCGCCAAAGAATACGGCGTTACTAAGCAGGAAATGTCCGAACTGATTACCCATTTGGCGTTTTACAGCGGTGGCCCGAAAGCATGGTCCGCCTTTCAGAGAGCCATCAAGGTTTATGGTGAGTAAAAGAAAAATCGGGCAGGCGGATAGTCCGCCTGATTTCAAGTTAATATTCCCCAAACAACCCCTTCACATACCTCCCCGACTTGTCTTTTTCCAATAACTTCGGCTGGCAAATTTCCACCAGCGAGCAGGCTTTGCAGTGTTTGCCGTAGCGGGGCGGTGGGGTTCGGCCGCTTTCCAGTAACGCCCGCACTTGTTCGATTACCGCCAGCGTTTGCGCCCTGAGTTCATCAGAAAAAGCGACGGGAATGCGACGGCGGGTTTGCATATACCACAGCGCGCCTTCTTCTATGGTTTGCCCCGTCATTTCTTCCAGACACAGGGCTTGGGCGCAGAGTTGGATTTCGTCCATCGCGGTGGGTTTGGGCTTACCGCGTTTGTACTCGACAGGTTTCAGACGGCCTGTCGCCAAATCACGTTCCACCATATCGGCAATGCCGCTAATGCCCAAACGCTGCGCCGATAAATGCATGCTGCGTTCAAACCGCACGCCCTTGCGGGTTTCAGGCTCGCCGCCGTCCACCCGTTCGTGCAACACCCTGCCTTGTGCGGTGAGAAAATTCTCCGCCCACGCCTGTTCGTTATGGATTAACGCACACTGGCGCGGGCAAAAAGCGTAATGTTGCAGGGCGGAAAGGGGAATCGGGCGGCTTTCCCCCACCCCGTTTCGCCCTGCAAGCGGTGGTTTTTGGGGGAAATTTTGCAAATTTTCTGTCATTTAGAAACCGTCTATTTCTTCAGGTTTTAATCCATCAAGATTATCCAGCTGATAGCTGCCGTCGGTATTGACTTTCAGGCTGCCGTGCACTTTGGCGGACGAATATTGTCCAGATTTGCAGTTGTGTTCCCACCAGATCAGTTTCAAGACTTGCATCGAGCCTTCAGGACGGGCGGAAGAAGCGTCGCCTTCAAACAGTTTGGTAAGCACGGCTTTGATTTTGTCGGCATCTTCGTCGGAAAAGCCGGTGCGTTCGGCAAGTTGCGGCGACATAGCACCGAAGGCAACGTAAATGCCGCTGTCCACGCGGTGTTTCATGCCCATGGTATCCGAGCCTCTTTTCGTGCCGTCGCCTTCGCCGCTGACGCTTTTCGTAATTTGCGTGCTGGTGATATTAACCGGTTCGACGCTAAATGCAGATTGAATAGTTACCGGACCGCGCACGGCGATAGATACGCCCGCACCGTCGTCGCTTTTGCCGAAAGCAAATACCTGCCCGAAACTGCGCACGTCCAGCCATTTTGCACAGGCAGCTTTGGCGGTTTCGTCTTTATTGGCTTTTTTGCCGAACGCTTCCGCCCCCAAGCCGACATCTTTGTCTTTAGCACGATTGGCAAGGCTGGTCATACCGTCGGTTTTCTTTTCGTCAGATTGCACGAAAATGCTTTCACCGTTGCTTTGCAAGCGGTCGCGGATTTTGCGTTTTAAACAAACATCGGTCATTTCACCGATTCCGGCAAAATCGGTACGCGGGCGGTTGCCGTTTAAGGGATCGCCGTTGGGATTCGCGTTGGTTACTTTAAGAATTAGGGCGAAATCGATTTTTTTAGTTAAAGACATTTTATTCATCTCCATAAGGGGTTAATGGGTTTCGGTTGTTTTTGTTTTAGCTGCGACACGTTCGGAAATTTCTCGGGCAATCGCCATTTTTTGGCAGTGATAGCCAAGCAGGAATTCTCCGCTTAATTTACCGTCATCAACAAACTCCTCCCAGGCAAATAATTCCATAATCTCGCTTATTGCTTGGCTACCTGTATCTTTACCATTATTACGCAAACGTTCTTGATAAGGTTTTAAAGCCAACTCAATATTCCGCCAAGTTGAAAACGGACGTTCAGCAAATTGCTGCATATAACGCTCTGCGGTCGGAGCACGTTTTTCACCCGCTAAATATAGGGCGTAAGATTCAATGTTGTCTGCCACTGCCAATAATCTGCCAAACAGATAATCGCGCGAGCGGTTTTCTTTGTCTAAACTCATAAGGTAAGTTCTCCGTTGTGATAAATCGTGATGACGGGCACGCCAGCCTTTATATAAGGCACAGGCGACACCGATATTGCGTTGCCACTCCCAATTTTCGAAGCCGTGCGGGTTGCAGGCCGTCTGAAAGCTTTTCTGTACCAAATCATAAGGGATCGGCACTTGTCTGCCGCCGGCAATCACAGGTAATAATCGGGCGTAAAGCTGTTTTTTCAGGGTATCGCTCAAAGCCTTACCGTAAACGGCGTGACCGATGTCAAAAGGCGAAGGCGGCAGTTCCGGCCAAAGGGTTTGTTTGTCGTTTTTTTTGCCATTTTTCTTTTCGATGCTGCGGCGTTGATACCAGGCAAAATCGTCTACCCATGCGTCCAGATTGTCAAAGTAGTCAGCAGGCAGAAATTCTTGGTAGTAGGTCAATGCCATGCGACCCGGTGTGGCGGAATCCAGCATCAGCAGGGAAATTTGCTCATACTCCTTCAATTCCGCTTGATAGCCCCGCCATTTTTTCTTAATAATAGCGGCAGCCTGTCGCCCGATATTGGCCGACCAATCAATACCGTTATTTTCGTTTTCAGACGGCATTTTGATTTCTTCATTATTTTCAACCGCACTTGTGTCCAGATTATCCCAGTCGATTTCATCAAAGGTATCTTTCATCGGTGAGGGAATTTCTTTACCGCTGATTGCCCAAGCAACGGTCACTTGATCGCCGTTGCGGATACCTTGACGGGCGATCAGCCAGCGTAAAACCGCGTGCGCTTTATGAGAGACTTCTGCTGAAATACTACTAGCCTGGTTAGATGTTTCAAAGCGCCCCCTAAAGGTATATCCATCTTTATCGTTTGCAGAGATTAACTTGGCTTTATCACCTGTATAAGTCAGTTTGGCAGGATGACTTTCGCGTATTTGTCGTTCTTCACCTGTCATCATACAAAATTGGCTATCTAGTGTACTTTGGTAATATATCCCCCAGTTTTGTTGAACTTCTTTATCCTTCCAAGTTGCAGAAGATTCATCTCCCGGAATTTCAACAGCCCAAACCACCAGTGCTTTACGGATTTCAAATTTCCCCTGTTCTTTAGCTAACACAGTGAATAATTCAGGTTTTGAACGTTCTTTATTATCTTTTTCAATCCAGTTATCTAACAAAGTGCCTTGCTCGTTTGTCGGTACAACTTTGACTTTAATTAAATCTGCCAAAACCGTGCCTTTATGGACATATTTTTGTATAGCCAAAATCTTTTTGTTATCGGTCTTGGCGCACCATTTATCTAATTGTTCTACATATAGGTTAAAAATCAAATCTTCTTGCTTGATTTTCGTTTTTTTCTTCTTGTCGTTTTTCCCTTCTATTTCGGTAATAACTTCTTTTTGATAAGTTAGCCCCAAATCCTTGGCAACATATTGCAGACTATCTGCCAGAGCATGAGGAGCCAAACCGCTTGTTCGTCCTTCCGAACTTTCAGTGACAGGCAGCATAATAATCGGCTTATCGACTAACACTTTAGCAGAGATAAAATTTCCAGCACCATCCAATGTGATTTGAATATGTGCAGTTTGCGGACTATGCCACAGCGGAGCTAATGCCTCTTTATCAGTATCTGATAGATCAGAACGCATCTCTACTTCGTTATATGTCCGATACAGTTTCTGCATCCAGCTCATAATCCCAACTCCTTAGCCTCGTCTTCCACAGGTTTCACGTTTTCACCGCGTTTAAACGGTTTTTCGGGTTTCATTTTTCGGATAAAGCGGGTTTTCAGGCTGCCCGAAACGTCATTCACGCTTGGGAACTCAATCTTGCCGCGCTGCATACCGGCATTCCAAAAGCGGCTGATCAGCTCATGTTTGCCCGTTTCTTCCGGATAGCCGAAGCTGTGGAACATCAACCCGAAATCCAGATTGTCGATTTCATCGTAAAAGCCTTTACCTGAACCGAATTCACACGGTTCGACATAGCCCTGACAATCGCGGGTGCCGAGGAAAATATCCTGCCGACCACCACGATGGAGCATTCGTTCGGCAATCGCGGTATGTTTGCCTTCATTACGGTCGCCTTTGAGTTCTTCCCAGTTTTCGTTCCAGGTAAAATGCGCTTCTACCTGATATTCCACGTCTTGCAGAAAGGTGTAAATCGCCAGTGTGTTGCCGCCGTTCCAATCCAGCGGTTTGGTGGATTTGCTTTGGGTGCGGATAGGTTTCATCACCCGCACGCGGTCGATGTGCCAAATCAGGGTCGGTTTCCAGTAAATGCTTTTTAAAATGCCTTTAAGTGCCTCGTAAGTCGGCACTTGATAACTGAATTTTTCACCGCCGATTTTGGTGACGGGGTCGGTAAACAAGGCCTGCCGCCCCCAGACACGGAAGCAGAACGGTTTACTGCGGAATGTATTTTTGTTGTTCATCACATTTCCTTAAATCACAGTTCATAAAAAGTCATCGCACCGACTTCATCGACGGACAAGCCGTATTCGTCGCTGTAATAACGTTCTTTTAAATAATAAATACCCAAACCGGCCTGCACTTCCTGCACGGCTTGTTCTTTTTCCAGCTTTTCCCATACATTCGGAAATACGTTCACGCTGTAACGCTGCACTTTGCTCAAAATGCGGTACATTTCTTTCGGATTCCATACGCCGCACAGTTCGGCGATTAAATCTTTACCTTTACTATAGGGCACGATCACAGCGCGGGTCGGTGCGTCAATCGCCTGAAAGGCTCTCCCCGCACTTTTGAACGACTGCATCAGCAACGGTAATTTAGGGCGGCGTTTGTCGTTTTTAGCAGCATAGACATTCAAACGATTATCAGAAAGCCAGTCTAACAGGCTACCTGAAGTGCTGCCTTTAACCGTATAGCTCATATCGTTGCTGCGGTTATAAAAATAGTATTCAAAATACTGCCGCATAGCGGCAGGCTGTAAAATATCCTGTTCGGCGAATTCGCGCAGTACGCGTTCGGCATTTTGCTGCCCTTGGTCAATATCGGGTAACACCCGTGCCAAATTCGGTTCTTGTAGGTTCAGCACATACACCTGCCCTTTGCCCACTTTCTCGCCATGACGGTTACAACGCCCTGCCGCTTGGGCAATGCTGTCCAGCCCACCTAAAGCTCGAATCACGCAACTCATAGAAATATCCACCCCCGCTTCAATCAGCTGGGTGCTAATGCAGATCACGGGTTGTTTGTTTTTTAGACGGCCTTTGATTTCATCAAAGATGGCTTTGCGGTGTACCGAACATTGATTAGTGCTGAGGTGAAATAAGGCTTCCGGCGGTACATCCTGCCGCTGGCAATATTGATACAGCTCCTGCGCCCATTTTTTGGTATTGACGATAAACAGGCAGCTTGAGGCCGTCTGAAACTGTTCCAGCAAGAACGCACCGGCTTCATCCGCCGACCAGCCGCCCGCCTTTGGCTTATAGTGAATTTCCACGCGCGATAAATCATCAAATAATTGATTCAGTGTTTTATTCTGCCCCATAATTTCCGAATTCTCCGCCAACTTTAATTCGCCAAATTCGGATTTCGGCAAATTATCCAACAACGGTTGAGTTGCCGTGCACAACACCGCACTGGATTTACCGAATTGCGTCAGCCAGTTCAGCACATTGCAAAACAGATGCACACATTTCACTGGCAAGGTTTGGATTTCGTCAAAAATCAGTACGCTTTTTGTCATCGGGTGGATATGCCTTACCCCACGAGTACCACCGCCGAACCAGGCATCTAAAAACTGCACCATCGTCGTGAAAACAATCGGTTTATCCCAATTTTCAGATAACAATTTGTCTTGCCAATTTTGCTGTTCTGGTTCAAGGTTGGAATGGTGTTCCAGCACCCAGTCTTCGCCCAGAATCTCACGCACGGCTGAAGCGTTCTGGTCAATAATAGATGTGTAGGGAATAATGTAGATAATGCGGTCAAGATTGTGCTTATGTGCATGATGAAGGGCATAACGCAGGCTGGCTAATGTTTTACCGCCGCCAGTCGGCACAGTCAGCGTATAAATACCTTGAGGATCATTCGCACGCTTCAGGCAAGTGGAGGAAATCTCACGACGGATTTCGTCAATCGGATAACGGATTTCAAAATTTGCCAAATGTGTTTCCAATTTATCAATAGCTTGCTGCCAATCAGGGGATTGATTCAGGCGGCGTAAGTCTTTCTGCTCCTCTCGTTCAAAATCAGCACTGTTGATGCGGTCGGCATCAATCAGACAACTAAACAGGAAACGGGTTAAACAGCCGAGATAGAATTCTTTGATTTTGTCATTACTGTCAGGGTTCTTAAAAATGGCGGCAAGCAGCTTTAATAGCGATTTCACCAAATTTTCGCCTGCCAGCTCTTCCGCCCGTATTTTTACCGCCTTATCAGCACGTTGTTCACATTCGCTTAAATGGGTCAGTTCGTCTTCTTTATCAAAGCGTTTTTGCCACACCGCTTCGCCGTTCATGTTTAAACAGTCGATCAAGCCTTCGCCGTGATGCGAAGCAATACACAAGCCCAATATCTGCCCGACCAATTCGCCGATACCATTTTGCAAACCGAATTTTTTCAAACGGCGGTAAACCCACTGCGCCCCGGCGGTGGAATGGTCGATTTTCTTACCGTTCGGCAGAACGTAATCATTATCCGCATCCGGATCTTGGCCGGTTACCGCCCTGATATATTCCTGAAACGCCGTAGAATACTTGCCGAAATCGTGCATGAGTCCCAGCAATTCACCCGCTTCGGACAAATCTAATTTAACTGCAAACATGCTAGCTATAACAGCTGTTTCTAATAAATGTACTTGAACAGATTGTCGTTGTTTATCAACTTCTCGGATATGCGCAATGAAAGATTCATTCATCCAGCCGCCTCTATACATAAATAACCGTAAAATTACTTAATTTAATATAATTGTAGTGTAAATTTATGTATATAAAGTAAATAAAATATTTATTAATTTAGATCAATTCCAGTAGTAACCTGACGATTTATTAAACACTCTTTACAAAAAGTGCGGCCGAAAATTAACCAGATTTTCGACCGCACTTGCTTAGTAAGATTATTATTGATTCAGTCCAAGGAAATCACCGACTTCATGTTCTAACCGGCTCATGGCTATTAACGCTTTCTGAGTTTGTTTTGCCTCGTCTTCGTCAATAATGCTCATAGCGAACCCCACATGAACCAGTACCCATTTTCCTAAAAGCTGTTGCGGGTTTTCGTCGCAAATGAGAGAAATATTCACGTCCCGCTTCACACCGCATACATCGACGGTGGCAAGCTGGAAGACGTCATCTCCAATGGCGACGATTTGCCCCGGTACACCTAAACACATAAATTTATCCTTAATTTTAGCGGCATTACTTTACCATCGACCGAAAAATATTTCGGCGTTTTAAATCGGGTTGAGGCTGATTTAACGGGAAAGATAACGCCATTTTCAGGCAATCGTCGGCAAGTTGAACGCCTTGTTCCGCTGTCAGTTTCCGCGCCAACGGTGAAGCCAGCGAATGGCTGAGATAGCAAGGAATCCCTTCCAGTTGGCTGACAGTAAACATTAACGTTTTGTACGGTAATGCGACACCAAGTTTGTCGCCTAACGGTCTGGTTTCCCATTCCTGATTCGGCCCGGGCAAAATCACTAGACTGAGCATCCATGGGGTGAGCACCGTGCCGATCCATTGGTTGTCGAGCAAAATAAACGGCGGGCAATAGCACGGAATATTCTCGCGAAAGAACGGAAGCGAACGCATATTAGGGCGTGTGCGTTCCATTTCCGTTTGCAAAAGCAGCGCCGGATTTTCTGAAAAACCGACTACGCCTGAAAGTGCGGTCGGATTTTCCGATATTTTTTTGTGTCGATACATAATGAATTTTAATTATCCAAAGTCGGCAAACCGTATTCGGTTAAAATACGATTAAGCCGGATAAAAATAGCCGGCATAACCTTTTCCATGGTTTCGGTCAGCCCGATCCGGGGTGCCAGCGAATCCGGCTGAATGCCGATTAAACAAAGATTTTTGGGGTATTCGTCCGTCAATTTGAGGGCGGACAGCACATCGCATAATCCCAGCTGATGCGGAGAAATTTTCCGCGAAAAAAAGACGGGAACCTGTTCGTCTTTCAATACCACGATTTCACCCGGTTCTTTACCGGCCAGTACGGCGTCAATTACGATAATATAATCACGATTCGCCAGCGTATCCAACAGTTCCATGCCGCAGGTACCGCCGTCCACTATATCGAATTGTTCGAAAACGTACGGTGAAATTTCCGCACGTTTTTCCAAAGCCTGAACCACTCGTACGCCAACTCCTTCATCAGACAATAAAATATTACCGATACCTAGAATTAACGGTTTCATTACAATACCTTCACTTCTGTGATTTCACCGTTTTCGGTGTTCACCACATGTACGGCACAGGACATACACGGGTCGAAAGAATGAATGGTACGCACCACTTCCAACGGTTTGGCGGGATCCGCAACCGGTGTACCGATAAGTGATTGTTCGTAAGGTCCCAGTTCGTCGTTATGATTGCGCGGACCGGAATTCCAAGTGGACGGAACAACCGCTTGATAATTTTCGATTTTACCGTCTTTGATCACCACCCAGTGAGACAACATACCGCGCGGCACTTCACCGAAACCGACACCTTTGAATTCACCGCTTTCCGGAATTGCGCATTTTAAATACGCCACAGTGTCGCCTTTGCCGATATTTTCAATCAGCAACTGCCATTGTTGAACTAAAATGTCGTTCAATACGGCACAATGCACGGTACGGCCGATGATTCGCCCCAGAGTCGAATGTAGATGTTCTACGCCTAAATTAGTGCCGGTAACGGTATCATACAAACCTTTTAATTGGTTAAAATGAGCGGTAGTTAACGCATTTTTCGCCGCGAGATTGGTTAATAAATAGGCTAACGGACCGACTTCCACCACTTTGTCATAAAATGACGGCGCTTTCACCCAAGAATACTTACCGTTTTCATCCCAGCCGGTATATTTCGGTCGGGTTAACCCTTCCCAGGGCTCGAGCGGTTCGTCATCTTCATACCAAGCGTGTTTGCCGCTTTCTTTAATCCCTTTTATTACAAAATCGCTCTTTTGCCCGTCGATTTGGCGGAAAGCGCTCATGTCGCCGTTTTCAATATAACCGCCGTTCAATATGAACTTAGAATTATCGGCGTCAATCGGAAATTCCGGCATGGCTAAATAATTACGTGACGTTTTACCGTAACTCAGCCATTCCGGATAGTAACCCGCGATTACCGCCGTATCCACTTTGTATACTTGATTGATGAAATCAGTGAGGCGATCTATGCAGGCTTTTACGTACATTAAACGTTCCATATTCAATACGGCGGCAGAATCCATATTAATCGGATTAGCAACCCCGCCAATCGCCAGGTTTTGAATATGCGGCGTTTTTCCGCCCAATAATGCCACTACGCGGTTTGCATCTCGCTGACATTCCAATGCCTGTAGATAATGCGCAACGGCGATAAGGTTTACTTCCGGCGGCAGTTTCATTGCCGGATGCCCGAAATAACCGTTGGCAAAGATACCTAATTGTCCGCTATCCACCAATTTTTGAATTTTCTTCTGTACGTTGCGGAATTCGTTTTCGCTGTTCAGCGACCAGGTCGAAACGCCTTTCAGCATTTCATTGGCTTTCGCCGGATCCGCCTTCAATGCGGCGGTAATATCCACCCAGTCCATAGCCGAAAGTTGGTAAAAATGTACGATATGATCGTGAATATTGTGCGCCGCTAAAATCATGTTACGGATATATTGGGCATTTACCGGCACTTTAGCGCCGATAGCGTCTTCTACCGCCCGCACGCTTACAATGGCGTGCACCGTGGTACATACCCCGCAGATTCGCTGCATAATCATCCATGCATCACGGGGATCCGCGCCTTTTACGATATTTTCCATCCCGCGCCACATGGTTCCTGTCGACCAGGCATTAGTCACGACTCCGTTTTCAATTTCGCAGCCAATGCGTAAATGCCCTTCAATGCGGGTAATAGGGTCAATAGTAATACGTTTTTTCTCACTCATTTTTATATTCTCTTATTAGCGGCTTAATTGTTCGCTACGTGCGATTTTTTGTGCCATAGCCTGTTGTGATTTTTCTTTTCTTGCTTCTTTTAATACCGGAAGCACCGGGAACAGACGGATAATTAAAATATATGCACAAATTTCAATAGACACGAAACCGATTGAAATTAATAATTCCTGTGCTGACGGGAAGTATTTATAACCGTTACCCGGATCGTACATGATTAATGAATAATCCATACGCCATAAGGCTGCACCCAGCAACATACTCAATGCGGAAACGAATAACCAACGTCCGTCGGAGCGTTTTTCCCCGAGAAACAAGGTCAGTAGCGGTAAAGTCATTAACCAGACTTCCGCCCAAAACATCCAGGCTTCGAATTTAAATAATCCGATGACATATTGCAGTTTGCGGTGATAAATCAGTTCTCCGAAGCGACAAAGTAAAAATACCGCAATTAAAACCGCACTTACACGAGCCAGTTTGGTAAACAGATGACGTTCGTCCGGCGTTTTACCGGCCAAACCTGCGCGAACCAAAGACCCCTCGAAAATCACAATGGAAAATCCCATAATAAATGCCGTCAGCAAAGAGAATATCGGCAACATTTCATAACTTTGCCAAGCGGGATGAACTTTATGTCCGGCAACGATCATCAACGAGCCCATCGAAGACTGGTGCATCATCGGCAATAACGCTCCAAGGGCAATCACGAAAAACATGATTTTATTCAACTTATTAAACAATTTTTTGAAGCCGAAGAAACCTAGCCAAACGGGTGCGAATTCAAGTGTCACGACCAGAATATAAATTGTCATACAGACCGCAGTTTCAAACAAAACGGAATTGGTATTAAATTGTCCCGGCAAATAAAAATACGGTAAGTGCCAGTAACGCCCCATATCGATAGTGATAGAAAAACCGCCCAGACTGTAACCGAATAAGCTGGCAAGTAATGCCGGACGAACGAGCGCATGATATTTCCCTTTATTGAAAATATAAACGGCCCAGGCTAAAGCCCAACCGCCACAAGCAAAACCGGTTCCTACAAGCAGGTCGAAAGCAATCCATAAGCCCCAAGGATACCCGCCATTTAGTGCCGTTACCGAGCCGATACCGAAAAACATCCGTTTTACGATAAGTATCAAACAAATTAATGCCAACGGAGAAAAAAAGAGGATTGATGCCGTAATTAATTTTCCACCGACAGGACGAACATTATTCATGACGCGCCCCCTTGTGTTTTTCTTTATGTTCTCCCCTCATATTGCGATAGGTAACAAATGTCAATCCGGCTAATGCCGCCAACGGCAACACCATACCGCGATAAAGAGTATGCTGTAAATGAGCGGCTCGCGTACCGGTGGCTTCATTATCCAACGCCGGCAGTCCCAAATTTTCCTGCGGAACGCCGCTGATAACCAAAACTTGAGTACCGCCGCCTTCAAATTCGCCATACACATGCCGAACATATTCCGGCACGACCGTTGTGTTTTTATCTTGACTGTGAATATGCTGACGCGGATAACCGTATTTTTCACCCGCTTTCAAAGATAGTCGGCGTTTAGCTTCCGCCAATAAATCCTCTCGGGAACCGAAAATTACCGCACCTGTCGGACAAACATTGCAGCATCCCGGCAGTTTTCCCTGATCAATACGTTCTACGCCTTTTTGGTTGCATAATTCACATTTGCTGATTTCGCCCAACGGATTATTGTAATCATATTGAGGTACGGTAAACGGGCAAGCCACCATACAGTAACGACACCCTGTGCAAATATCCGGATCATACTGTACAATGCCGGTAATCGGATTTTTGGTCAGCGCCTGAACCGGGCAAACGCTGACGCAGTTCGGTTCTACGCAATGCATACATTGCTTTTTAATGTAGGAGTAACCGTTTTCCGCTTTATCTTTCTGCGAACCGTCACCGCCAGACCAAATCTGGATTACATTACGGGTAAACGGTGATAATTTGTCGTTATTAGACCACTGCTGTTCGCCATCGGGATTAACTGCCGTACCGTTAATCTTTTGGCATTCCGCCACGCAAGCCTGGCAACCGATACAAAGCGTAGCGTCGTAAAGCATACCCAACGCATTGGGAATTACCTTGCTTTCAGGTATTTCAGCCGCCTGAACGTTCACAACGGGAATTGAAGCCCCTATTCCGCCAAGCAAGCTGTTTTTTATAAATTTACGTCTATTCATTTTTCTACCTGCTTGGTTTTTATTCATGTTTAGCGTTTTTTCGTTGTTCTTCATGCCCACGGGCTTTAGCTTTACGCTGATTACTCAACTCTTTTAACGTCACCACACTCACGCCGGCTAAAATCGCAGCGGCACCGCCTAATAACGCGACTGCCGTCATAGAAGCCGTATTACCCTCTTGATTGCCCACATCGGGTTTATTTACACGAGGCGTCGGATTTTCAACCGAAGACAGTTCAAAAATACCTTTGGTAAAACCTATACCTTTTTCATTACAACCATAACAAGGATGACCTATTCCCACCGGCCAGTTATTACCGCCTACATCGCAAAAATCCAGGCTTGAGCAGTTACCGTAAGTTTCCGGGCCTTTACAGCCGAGATGATACAGACACCAGCCGTGACGATGACCGTAGTCGCCGTACTCTTTAGCAAAACGCCCTGCGTCAAAGTGCGGACGACGATAACAGTTTTCGTGAATAAGCCGATCATAAGCAAATAAAGGACGATTTAATTTGTCCGTTTCAGGTAATTTTTTATAGGTTATAATATAGGCCACGGTTGCCAGAAAATTATGCGGATTCGGCGGACAGCCCGGAATATTAATCACCGGTACACCCGGTAATACGCCGGATAAACTGGTGGCGCCCGTCGGATTTCCGCCGCTGGAAGGTACACCGCCCCAAGCAGAACAGGAACCGATAGCAATGACTGCCGCCGCATGTTTTGCGGCCTCTTTGATGTGTTCGATGATAGGTTTTCCGGCAACCATACAATAGATTCCACCGTCTTTAACAGGAATGGAACCGTCCACGACCAAAATATATTTTCCTTTATATTGTTCTAGTGCTCGGTGTTTGTTTTCTTCCGCTTGTTCGCCAAATGCGGCGGATAGTACTTCATGGTATTCCAATGAAATAACATCAAGAACCAGATTCTCGATAGTCGGATGAGTGGCTCGAAGAAGGGACTCGGTACAACCCGTACATTCCTGTGCGCCAATCCAAATAACCGGCGGACGTTGCGGATTCGTGAGTGCGTTAGTCATTTCAGCACCCGCTTTTGAACTTAACCCCATTGTCGCCGCAAGTGCGGTACATAATTTCATGAAATCCCGACGGGATACCGAATTTAGCGCAGATACAAATCCGTCATGTCGTTGCATATATCACTCCTATTCACGTATAAAAGACGTGGTTAATGAAATGTATGCTACGCTTTTAGAAGGAAAATACGTTGATTTAAGTCAAAATATAACAACTTTTTTACATAAATATATTACTTTTTATAACCTATAATTATAAATGAGAACTATTTTTATTTAATTAAAGAAAAATAAAAAAAACGCATCTGATAATTTCGGTTATCAGATGCGTGATCATTAAAAACAAGAAAATAGCTAATTATTTGTTATAAAGCGGTTTGGGCCCCATTTTACCACCGTTCGTTTGGCCGCCAATGGCTTGTTTCAGCACCGTACCGGAGGATTTAATTTCAACGCGACGGTTAGGATGAAGACAATTTATTAAAGCTTGTCCGCGCTCACCTTCACAGGCTTTAACTTGATTAGCTTTGCCATAACCTGTAGCTGTGATTTGTGCGCTCACACCTTGTTCAATCAAACGATTCTTAACACGATCCGCACGCCGCTGTGATAAATCCAAGTTGTACGCATCGGATCCTAAACGGTCGGTATAACCCGCAACGGAAACCTCTTTAGCTTCGGAAGACTTCAATTGTGAAGCCACATTATCAACCACTTTTTTACCTTCGGTTGTTAATGTATCTTTATCGAAATCAAATAAGAAATCACCGCTTAAATGAAATGACGAATAACCGTTACAGCCGTTCGGATACCAAAAGAAACTTTGTGCATTCATATTTTTGTCGAATAATACTTTGTATTGACAAATTTTATGTACTCCGTTTTCACGGTAATTAAAGGCATAATCCCATTCACGAACGCCGTATAACCCCTCGGAAAAATGCGGGCGTCCCAATAAATTGGCGATTTGATCTTTATTCATACCGCGTTCAACCATACGGACATTATCCCAGTTAGGCCAAGAACCAAATTGAGAACCGTCATGATTAAAACGGGCGTCATCAATTTTCGGCCATACTAAATTAGCCATTGCCTGTTCCGGCGTATCACCGGCCGGTAAGCCGTCTTCCGTGATATCGCTCAGATTTCCACATGCCGCTAAAACTACTGCTGCAGTTGTTGATAACAATAAACGTGATAGTTTCATTTGTTTTTCCTTAAATTTAAAAAATGATGGAAAATTAATATTGATGTACGGGCAAACAGACTTTTATAAAAAGCCGTTAAGTTAAAATAAATATAGAGTTAATACTAGCCATAACGGCTTATAAAGTAAACTTAAAAATGCTGCTGTTTCGACGCTGTCGTCCATTTTAAGAATAAATTTTCCGTACTATCCTCCGCTTGCTTACCCAGTTTTTGAATTAAAGATTTTTTTTGCTTGAATTGCAGCTCTAATACGGATTTTTCTTTCATTGCTTGCAAGATCACATCGTCACTGGTCGCAATTTTATCGATTAACCCCAATGCCAGTGCCTGTTGACCGAACCAATGTTCACCCGTTGCAATTTTTTCTACCTCTAACTGCGGCCGATTTTCAGCAACGAACCGTTTGAACAACTCATGGGTTTCCTCGAGTTCCTGTTGGAATTTTTGTTTTCCCTTCTCCGTATTTTCACCCAATATCGTCACGGTTCGTTTAAATTCGCCCGCTGTCATGACATCCACATCCACATCATGTTTTTTCAGCAAACGATGAATGTTCGGCACCTGTGCCACCACGCCCACAGAACCGACAATTGCAAACGGCGCCGCTACGATTTTATCTGCTACGCAAGCCATCATGTAACCGCCGCTTGCCGCTACTTTATCCACCGCAACGGTTAATTTGATTCCCGCCTGTTTCAAACGCGCCAATTGAGATGCCGCTAAACCGTAGCCGTGCACCAGACCGCCGGGACTTTCCAGACGCAGTAACACCTCGTCGGCTTCAGGTTTCGCCACGGATAAAAGGGCGGTAATTTCTTCGCGCAAAGCGGTGGTTGCCGAAGCCTGAATATCGCCCTTAAAATTTAAAACGTATAGGGTGGGTTTGTGTTCCTGATTTACCGGTTCGCCTTTTCTACGTTTTGCTTTTTCCGCTTTCGCTTTGGCTTTTTCCGCTTTTTTCTCTTCTTTTTCCAGTTGTTTCAATTCATCTTCGGTTAAATGGAATTGCTGTAATTTTTTCGACATATCGGCATATTCTTCCGATAAATCCGTGATTTTCAGCTCGCCATGCGAAGACGGTTGACGTTGTTTGAATGCAAAAATCATGGCGACAATCCCTGCCACCACCAGCAAAATCGTTAGAATTTCCAAAATAAAAATGCCATATCCCACGGCAATATCAGACCACATAAGCTCTCCTTAAATATGTAAAAAACTTGATAAAAACCGACCGCACTTTAAGGTCGGTTGATTTTTCATAAACCCGCCCTAGCTGCGTAATCCGATGCCACGGCTAATCAGATAATAGGCGAAATAATATAATACCGAAATAAACACCGACAATACGGCAAATGTGTAAACGAGCGACACATCACTGATGCCGAGAAATCCGTAACGGAATCCGTTAATCATATACACGATAGGATTTAATTTCGACACCGTTTGCCAAAACGGCGACAATAACGAAATAGAATAAAACACCCCGCCTAAGTAGGTTAACGGCGTCAAAACAAAGGTCGGCACAATGCTGATATCGTCAAAAGAACGCGCAAAAATCGCATTAATCAAACCGCCTAACGCAAAGGTTGCCGTGGTCAGCAACAACGTTATAAAAATTACGCTCCAAGCGTGAATATCAAAAGAGACGAATAATAACGACACAATCGTGACCAGTACTCCGACGCAAATCCCCCTTGTCATACCGCCCATCATATACCCCAAAATAATCACATGCGGCGATGTAGGCGAAATCAGTAGCTCTTCCACATTACGGGCAAATTTTGTACTGTAAAAAGAAGAAGCCACATTGGTAAAAGAATTTGTGAGGGACGACATCATAATCAACCCCGGTACAATAAACTGCATATAGCTGAATCCGCCCATTTCGCCGATTCGACTGCCAATCAGTTGCCCGAAAATCACAAAATATAAAGTCATGGTAATCACCGGCGGCACAATGGTTTGTACCCAAATCCGCGTAAATCGACGGATTTCTTTATACAAAATAGTATAAAACGCAACCCAAGCCAATCTCATTGTCCGCCCCTGTTCGATTTGTTTAACGCCATACCGATGAACAATTCCTCCAAACGGTTGGATTTATTGCGCATGCTCACCACATGCTTATTTTGCGCCGTTAATTGACTGAATAAGTCGTTTAAGCCCTTTTCCCGGTGAACATCCACTTCAATCGATTTTTCATCCAGCGGACGCACAGGATAGCCATCAATTTGTGACAACGTCGCGTTTTCTGCCAAATCCAGAATAAACGTTTCACTTTCCAGTTCCGCCAATAAATCTTTCATCGGCATATTCACCACTAATCGGCCCTGCTGAATGATACCGATATGACGGCACAACATTTCCGCTTCTTCCAAATAATGGGTGGTGAGGATAATGGTGGTACCCTGCTCGTTCAGTTCGCGCAAAAACCGCCACATGGCACGACGCAATTCAATATCGACGCCGGCGGTCGGTTCGTCCAAAATCAGCAATTTGGGATGATGCATTAAGGCGCGCGCAATCATTAAGCGCCGCTTCATACCGCCGGAAAGGCGCATGGCTTGTTGCTCGCGTTTATCCCATAAATCCAGTTTTTTCAGCCATTTTTCCGCTCGAATCAGCGCGGATTTACGGGAAATACCGTAATATCCCGCCTGATTGATCAGAATATCCTGCACTTTTTCAAACTGATTGAAATTAAACTCCTGCGGCACCAGCCCGATTTGTTGTTTAAGCTGAATCGGATTTTTATCTAAATCGTAACCGAAAACTTTCACTGTTCCGCCGGTTTTATTGACCAGCGAGCTAATAATACCGATAGTCGTGGATTTTCCTGCACCGTTATGGCCAAGCAGCGCATAAAAATCGCCCTCTTCAACGCTGAGATCAATACCGTGCAATGCCTGCACGCCGTTCTTATAACACTTGGTCAACGCTGCAATTTCTAATGCTTTCATTATAAATATTGTTCTTAAAAAAACAGGCACGCATAATACTCTTTTTTACTGACGTACGCAAAAGTTCGTCACTTGGCTGCATTGGTTTATTCAATAGTACCGGCCTGAAAAACACATTAATTTTCGACCGCACTTTTCTGTATTTTAATCACAAAAAACGTTTCCGCCGCTTGACAAATAATTCATGTACTAGTTTAATAGTGCAAAATAATTCAAAAGGATAAATAAGCAATGTTTCAACCTTATATTCAGGTTTTTAGCCAACCGGTGGAATACCATAGTGACTTAGCCTCGGTATTTACCACTCTATGTGCCGGTAACACCAACAGTCTGTTACTCGAAAGCGCCGAAATTTCCAGCAAAAACAGTTTGAAAAGTCTGTTGTTAGTAAACGCCGCCGTGAAAATCTGCTGTACCGGGCAAACTGTCACGTTTAAAGCATTAACCGATAACGGCGCAGCGGTATTAATTCATTTGCGGGATAAATTAAGTCAACTCGCCCAATTAACCCAAATCAACGCACATGAATTAATCGCCACCTTTGCGCCGTTGGAGCAAAATCTGGATGAAGATACTAAATTACAGGCGGCAACTGTATTCGACGGGTTACGGGTTGTGAATAATTTATATGCGCACAGCCAAACGCCGATTTTTCTAGGCGGATTATTTGCTTATGATTTAGTGGCGAATTTCATTCCGATGGACGGTATTGCATTACAGGACGACGGACTAAATTGTCCGGATTACGTATTCTATCTGGCGGAAAATTTACTCTGTTTTAACCATCCGACGCAACAGGCGACCTTACAAACTTTCTGTTTCAGCTCGAAAGAATATGCCGTATTACAACAAAATGCGCTGAAAATTTCCCGTAAAATGCAACATCTGCAACCTGTTCCTGCCGTCGTGCCGGCGGGGACGGAAGTGGAGACCAATATTGAAGACGAAAAGTTCAAAGCGATTATCACCGAACTTAAACAGCATATTTATCTGGGTGATGTGTTCCAAATTGTACCGTCCCGTCGTTTTTCTCTGCCTTGTCCGAACAGTTTGGCGACCTACCGCAATTTGAAACATAACAATCCCAGCCCCTATATGTTTTACATGCAGGATGACGAATTTGTACTGTTCGGTGCATCGCCGGAAAGCGCATTAAAATTCAATGCGGACAACCGAGAGCTGGAAATTTATCCGATTGCAGGTTCCCGTCCGCGAGGTTTTGACGCTCAAGGTAATATCGATCCGGAACTGGATGCCCGTTTAGAACTGGAAATGCGACTGGATCACAAAGAATTGGCGGAACATCTTATGCTGGTGGATCTCGCCCGCAACGATATAGCCCGGGTTTGCCAAAGCGGCACTCGTCAGGTCAAAGATCTGATGCAGGTGGACCGTTATTCCCACATTATGCATTTGGTTTCCCGAGTGGTGGGGACACTCCGTCCCGAACTGGATGCATTGCATGCCTATCAAGCCTGCATGAATATGGGAACCCTCACCGGCGCACCTAAAATTAAAGCCATGCAGCTTATTTATCAGTTAGAAAAACAAAAACGCCACAGTTATGGCGGTGCGGTAGGTTATTTATCCTCCGACGGCAATTTCGACACCTGTATCGTCATTCGTTCCGCCTTTGTGCAAAACGGTATCGCCCACGTACAAGCGGGGTGCGGCGAAGTATTGGATTCCGATCCGCAAATGGAAGCGGATGAAACCCGGCATAAAGCGCGTGCCGTACTGAATACCATTATTCAAACCAATCGTCAGGCATAAGGAGAGGAAAATGGCAACTATCGTATTTTTAGACAACTTCGACTCCTTCACTTACAACTTGGTGGATCAATTCCGTACCCTCGGTCATCAGGTAAAAATTTACCGCAACGATTGCGATTTGGATTTATTGGAAAAAATGTGTCGCGAACCCCAGACTATTCTGGCATTGTCGCCCGGTCCGGGTACGCCTGCCGAAGCCGGTAATATGCTGCCGTTAATTCAACGCGTAAAAAAAGACATACCGCTTATCGGTATTTGTTTGGGACATCAGGCGTTAATCGAGGCTTTTGGAGGCAAAGTGGTGCATGCAGGCGAAATATTGCACGGTAAAGTCTCAAAGATTCAACACGATAACCAAGCTATGTTCGCGAAACTGCAAAATCCGATGCCGGTCGCCCGTTATCATTCTCTAATGGGCAGTGATTTGCCGGAAGAACTGATTGTCAACGCGGACTACAACGGCATCGTTATGGCAATCCGCCACCGCGATTTGCCTATTTGCGCCTTCCAGTTCCACCCGGAAAGCCTGTTGACCGTCCAAGGCTCGAAATTGCTGGAACAAAGCATCGATTGGTTGTTAACCCGAAACCGACATTAAAAAATCATCATTTTTTGACCGCACTTTATGATAAAAACAAGGAAGATATTATGCGACTCGACCAAATTTTTGCGACATTGTTTAACAATCAACCGCTTACACAAGAACAATCCGCCGAATTTTTCCGTGCCGTAGTCAACGGCGAAGTGGCGCCCGAACAATTATCCGCCGCATTGATTGCATTAAAATTACGCGGCGAAACCATCGACGAAATCGCCGGGGCGGTTACCGCCCTGTTAACCGCCGCCCAACCGTTTCCGGCACCGGATTACCCGTTCGCCGATATTGTGGGAACCGGCGGAGACGGCGCCAATACGATTAATATCTCCACCGCATCCGCCATTGTCGGTGCCAGCCTCGGTTTGAAAATCGCCAAACACGGGAATCGTAGCGTCTCCAGCAAAACCGGCGCCAGCGATTTACTTTCCTGTTTAGGGGTAGATATTAATATGAGCGCCGAAAACGCCCGTCAGGCATTGGACGAAATCGGGTTAGCCTTTGTATTCGCACAAAAATATCATACCGGTTTCAAGCATGCCGTTCCCGTACGTCAGGCACTAAAAACCCGTACCATTTTTAATATTTTAGGCCCGCTGATTAACCCCGCTCATGCCAAACGCCAGTTGCTGGGCGTATACAGCCCGGAATTATTGAAACCTTATGCCCAGACCAACGCCCGTTTGAATCGCGAACACAGTATTATTGTGCACGGCAGCGGCTTAGACGAAGTCGCCATTCACGGAAAAACTCAAGTGGCGGAATTACGTGACGGCAAAATCGAATATTATGAATTATCCCCGCAAGATTTCGGTTTCGACGTTAAACCGCTGGAAAATCTGCGTGGCGGCGAACCAAGAGAAAATGCCGAAATTATCACCGCACTTTTACAGGGACGCGGGACGGATGAACAAAATCAAGCGGTCGCCATGAATACCGCTTTATTGATGAAACTGTTCGGCCATGAGAACATTAAGCAAAATGCGGAACAAGTCCTGGCACAGCTTGCAAGCGGCCGAGCCTTCGATACCTTGGTAAAACTCACCGCATACTAATTTTTTAAATACGGGAAAAATAATGACATTAGATACAGCTCCGACAATTTTACAAAAAATTGTGACCGACAAAATCGAATGGGTAAAAAACCAAAAAGCGGCATTGCCGTTGGAAAGTTTTCAGCAAAACATCACAAAATCCGACCGCAGTTTTTACGATGCCTTAAGCCAAGGTTCTCATCAGAAGCCGGCATTTATTCTTGAATGCAAAAAAGCGTCACCCTCTAAAGGATTGATTCGCAACGAATTTAAGCCGAAAGAGATCGCCGATGTGTACAAGCATTATGCCTCAGCCATATCCGTGTTGACGGATGAAAAATATTTTCAGGGCGACTTCCGCTATCTGAAAATCGTGCGTGACATTGTCACGCAACCGGTATTGTGCAAGGATTTTATCATCGACGAATATCAGGTTTATCTTGCCCGTTACAGTCAAGCCGATGCTATTTTGCTGATGCTTTCCGTGCTGGATGACGAAACCTATCTAAAATTGTCCGCACTTGCCCACCGACTCGGTATGGGCGTGTTGACGGAGGCCGGTAATGAAGCGGAATTCGAACGCGCACTGACATTAAACGCCCAAATTATCGGCGTGAATAACCGCAACCTGCACGATTTAACCGTCGATTTAAATCGCGTAAAAAATCTGGTGGAAAAATATGCCGGGCAAATTCCTGAAAATGTGAGAATTATCAGTGAATCCGGTATTTATACCCATCAACAGGTTAACATGTTGGCGACATACGCACATGGGTTTCTGATCGGCAGCAGCTTAATGGGCAGCGATGATTTGAATAACGCGGTACGCGCCGTGGTTTTCGGCGAGAATAAAGTCTGCGGGTTAACCCGCCCGCAGGATGTGCAATCCGCGTATATCAACGGCGCATTATACGGCGGACTGATTTTTGCCGAAGGTTCGCCGCGGCAGGTTTCATTGCGTCAGGCTCAGGAACTGACCGCCGCCGCCCCGTTACGTTTCGTCGCAGTTTTTCAAAATCAATCTATTGATTTTATTGTAAAAATCGCCGCCCAATTACAGGTTTATGCGGTGCAACTGCATGGTTCGGAAACCGACGCTTTTATCGCAGATTTGCGTGTAGCCTTGCCGTCCCGAATTCAAATTTGGAAAGCAATTTCCATTGACGTGGAGCCAGAAAATAATCTGGAAAGTGCGGTCAAAAATACCGACGTTTTTTCTGAGATCCCCTATGTTGATCGCTATGTACTGGACAGTAAAATCGGAAATTGCCGAGGCGGTACGGGAAAATCTTTCGATTGGCGAAAAATACCCGCTCGGCTAAAAGCTAAAGTTATGCTGGCAGGCGGTATATCCCTGGAGAATATCGACGCCGCACTGGATCAGCAATGTCTTGGTTTGGATTTAAATTCCGGCGCGGAAAGCGGTAAGGGCGTGAAAGATCCGCAAAAAATCACACGGCTTTTCCAGCGTATTTTGCAATGTTAATTCATCGACCTATAAACAAAAAGAAGAGGTTCTCCTCTTCTTTTTGTTTTTCGCGAACTTTATCGGATTTTAAACTTTTTCCAGTTTCGCTAAATGGGCTATCAACCACTTAATGCCCTGCCCTTGGAACGCGATTTGCAGACGCGTATTGTTATCCGTTCCTTCCACATTGATAATCGTTCCCTGTCCGAATTTGGCGTGACGTACTTTC
This sequence comes from Actinobacillus succinogenes 130Z, assembly GCF_000017245.1. Classification (NCBI taxonomy): domain Bacteria; kingdom Pseudomonadati; phylum Pseudomonadota; class Gammaproteobacteria; order Pasteurellales; family Pasteurellaceae; genus Actinobacillus; species Actinobacillus succinogenes. Next base: position 1,414,751 of record NC_009655.1, on the reverse strand, counting down.
TGTCCGGTTTTCCATTCGTTCTCATCGCCCCTCAATACACGTCCGGAATTGACCGCACTTTGTCCGACTGCCAACCGGTTGTAAGCGCGGGTCACCGTACCGCGTAAACGTACCGTCCGAATACATTCTTCCGGTAATTCATTGATGAAACGAGACGGAATATGGCGTTCTTCCTTACCGTATAAACGACGGCTTTCCGCATAGCAAATGGTCAGTTTTTTCTTTGCACGAGTAACGCCCACATAGGCTAGACGACGCTCTTCCTCCAAACGGCCGGGTTCTTCCAAAGACATAAAACTCGGGAAAATCCCTTCTTCCACACCCACCATAAACACGCGCGGAAACTCCAGCCCTTTCGCCGAATGCAAGGTCATCATCTGTACACAGGATTGATGCGGACCGGCCTGTTCCTCGCCGGCTTCCAGCGAAGCATGAGTTAAAAACGCGGTTAAATCGGACATATCATCCGCTTCTTCCGGCTTAATAAATTCACGAGCGGCAGATACCAATTCTTCCAGATTTTCTATCCGCACTTCTCCTTTTTCGCCTTTCTCCTGTTCATACATTTGATACAGCCCGGAATGCTTAATCACAAAATCCGTTTGAGCAAATAGCGGCATTTCTTCCGTTTCTTGCGCTAAGGAATTGATTAATTCCACAAAACGCATTAAGGCGGTCGCGGCACGTCCCGCCAGCTTATTTTCCTGAATGGCGATTTGGGTGGCCTGCCATAAAGTAATCTGCCGTTCTCGGGTAAATTGACGCAAGGTTTCCAGCGTACGTTCGCCGATACCTCGGGTCGGCGTATTCACCACGCGTTCAAATGCAGCGTCGTCATGGCGGTTATTGACCAACCGCAAATATGCCAGCGCATCCTTGATTTCCTGTCGTTCGAAAAATCGCATACCGCCATAAATACGATACGGAATCTGCGCCCGAATCAGCGCTTCTTCCAGCACCCGGGATTGACTGTTACTGCGGTACAACACGGCGCATTCGTCTAGTTTACCGCCGTCTTCCAGCCAGATTTTAATTTGCGAAGACACAAATAAGGCTTCGTCCAGTTCATTAAAGGCCGCATAAATGCCCACCGGTTCGCCTTTATCGTCTTCCGTCCACAAATCCTTACCAAGACGGTTGCTGTTATGAGAAATCAGTTGATTCGCCGCCTGCAGAATATTACCGGTGGAACGGTAATTTTGCTCCAGACGAATAGTTTGCGCCTGCGAAAAATCATCTAAAAATTTTTGAATATTTTCAATTTGAGCGCCGCGCCAACCGTAAATAGATTGGTCGTCATCGCCCACAATCATGACATTACCCGTTTTCCCGGCAAGCAAACGAATCCATTCATACTGAATTTTGTTGGTATCCTGAAATTCATCCACCAGAATCTGTCCGAATCGACGTTGATAATTTTGCAGAATCAACGGTTTATGTAAAAACAGTTCATAAGCGCGCAACAGGATTTCGGCAAAATCCACCAATCCGGCTCTATTGCAGGTGTCCTGATAAATGCGGTAAATTTTGATCCATTCCTGTTCCTGGCGATCGTTCATATCGTCAATCTGCTGAGGTCTTAATCCCTCGTCTTTTTTATTATTGATATACCAACAGGCCTGTTTCGCCGGATACATTTTTTCGTCATAATTGTGTAGTTTTAATAACCGTTTGACTAAACGTAACTGATCTTCACTGTCTAAAATCTGAAAATCCTGCGGTAAACCGGCATCGGCGTAATGAGCGCGCAATAAGCGGTGTGCAATGCTGTGAAAGGTTCCCACCCACATACCGAATAAACGCTGGGAGGAATACCGGGCTAATGCGGATTCAATCCGCTGACGCATTTCCGCTGCGGCTTTATTCGTGAAGGTGACCGCCATAATACTGCCTTCGGAAATACCTTCTACAGCAATCAACCAGGCAATTCGCTGAGTTAATACGCGCGTCTTGCCCGACCCCGCCCCGGCAAGAACTAAATAATTGCCTAAAGGGGCGGCGACGGCTTCGCGCTGTTTGTCGTTCAAGCCGTCAAGTAATTCTGAAATATCCATAAAATTTCATATCTGTTTAAATTTACACTAAATTATAGACAGTACGGATGAATTGTCAATGCGTTCATCCGCCCGTATTTACAAATGCATGCAAACAATTTATAGTGCTTCCCGTTAGTCGGGGTGCCGCGAAAATCGGCTGAGAAAATACCCGGGAACCTGATACAGTTAGCACTGGCGTAGGAAACTAATTTTCTGTTTTGACTCTTTCGTTTAGCTGTTGACTTGTTCTATTTTTATCTGTACGGGAGCAAATCAATGATTCATTCAGTTCTATTAAACCGCAAAAAAACTATTCTAAAATTAACCGCACTTTACCTCTTTTCCGGCTGGCTTCTCCCCATGACGGCTCAGGCAGAAGGCAGATTAAATATTTATTGCAGTGTACAAAATACCGCTTGCGAAAAAATCAGTCGCGCCTTTGGTGAAAAATACAATGTAAAAACTCAATTTGTGCGCAACAGCACCGGCACGGTATTGGGTAAAATCAGAACCGAAAAGGATAATCCGCAGGCGGACGTGTGGTACGGCGGCACTTTGGAACCCCATTTACAGGCGGCGGATCTCGGGTTATTGGAAAAATACCGTTCGCCGAATCAAAAATACATTATGCCGCGCTTCAAAAAATTGATGGACCAGCAAGGCGATTACATCTCGGTGATTTATCTGATGGAATTGGCCATCGGGGTCAATACCAAAAAGTTGCAAGCATTGAACGTCAAACCGCCGAAGTGCTTTAAGGATTTATTAGCCCCCCGCTTTAAAAATCAAATTCAGTATGCGGATCCGCGCGTATCCGGTACGGGATATTCCTTTATCACTACCCTCGCGGCACTGTGGGGAGAAGATAAAGCCTTCGATTACTTAACCGAACTGAATAAAAACGTGGCTCAATTTTCCAAAAGCGGTTTGGCCACCAGTAATCTGGCGACAGGCGAAGTGGCAGTGGATATCAGTTTTATGAACGCTTATTTGCGCGAACGGGAAAAAGGCGCACCGGTCGAAGGCGTACTACCTTGTGAAGGCGTAGGTTATACATTAGGTGCCACCAGCATTATCAAAGGCGCCAGAAATTTGGATAACGCCAAATTATTCACTGATTGGGTATTAACGGCGGAAGCGCAGGAAATCCCTTGGCGGGAAGCGAATTCTTATCAACAGCCGACAAATATTCATGCCAAGGCTTACCCTAAAGCCCGTCTGCCGCAAACCGTCAATTTCATCGATCTCGATGTTATCCGTTTCGGTTCGGATAAAGAAAGCAAACGCCTGATTCAGCGCTGGACGGATACTTCGCTAAACCAATAATATTTGCACATTTAACGGTAACGGCATGTAAGTTCCCACTTCATGCCGTTATGAAAAAATCACTGAAATTTGACCGCACTTCCTGTTTTGCGCGTCTTGCTTACTTACTTTCGAACCCGTTTAGGCTTAAACGTTCCGTTCCCGTATATACTGTCGCACGTCCTGTGCGGGCAAAACCGATCAAGGTTAAAGCCGTGTCTTTCGCGGTCCGTACGGCTAAATCCGTCGCCGCAGAAATAGCAACTAACATTTCAATGCCGCAAATTGCGGTTTTTTGTACCATTTCATAACTGGCGCGGCTGGTACTGACGACGAAACCTTGCGGACGACCGCTTTTAGCATGCCAGCCCAGCAGTTTATCCAATGCCACATGACGCCCTACGTCTTCACGGATTGCCAGTAATTCGCCTTGTGCCGAGAAAAACGCAACGGCATGGGTTGAACCGGTTTGTTTTCCCAGCGACTGCGCCTGTTGTAATTTAGCCAGACAATCATCCAATAAATTCAGCTCAAAATGTAAAGTGCGGTCGGTTTTCGGCAATTTTTTAATGACCTGTTCCAATTGTTCCGTACCGCAAATACCGCAACCGGTACGCCCGGTTAAATTACGGCGTACTTCTTTGAGTCGCACAAAACACCGGGTTGCCAATTCGATTTGCACTTCAATGCCGCCACAGCTTTCCAGCACATCAATTCCGTAAATATCGGCAGGTTTGTCAATAATCCCTTCCGTCAGAGAAAATCCCACGGCAAAATCTTCCAAGTCTTCGGGGCTGCACATCATCACTGCGTGAGATATACCGTTATACACCAATGCCGCCGGCACTTCTAACGCCAAAACATCACTCTTATTCTGTAAAATGGCTTTTTCATCGGATTTTTGAAAGAAAGTGACGGGCGTAATGGTGGTAGAATTCAAAGTGCGGTCCTTTTTAATCGTATTTTTTAAATATTTTAGAATGTATTGTGTGACTCTACAATCTGAAAATCAATAAATTACGGTTAAATAAAAAGCGTTCTTATTTACTGTTTTTTTTGACAATTTTGCTAAAAAATTGACCTAAATCACAGAAAATAACCTATATGCACAAGATTAGTTATAGATTTACCTATAAAAACTCGGTATTCTTAAGCCATTAATCTAGGTATTTTTTACTTTTGATTAACATTTCCATAACGAATTTTTCTTAACCCATCTCCTCATTCGGAGTAAGGACAATCTATGCAGATCACAAGACGTAAGTTCTTTAAGGTCTGTGCAGGAGGCATGGCGGGGACGTCTGTTGCAGCATTAGGTTTAATGCCTACCGCAGCATTTGCCGCACCACGCGAGTATAAACTTTTACGGACAAAAGAAACTCGTCAATCCTGCACATATTGCGCAGTCGGTTGCGGCATGCTGATGTACAGCATGGGTGACGGCTCAATGAATTCCCGCGGTAAATTAATCCATGTGGAAGGCGACCCGGATCATCCGGTCAGCCGTGGGGCGCTATGCCCGAAAGGCGCGGGCGTTTTAGATTTCGTCAACAGTCCGAACCGAATCCAATATCCCGAATACCGTGCACCGGGTTCCGATAAATGGGAACGTATTTCCTGGCACGACGCCATTCACAAAATCGCTAAATTAATGAAAGAAGACCGCGATGCGAACTTTCAGACGACCAACGAATCGGGTACGCCGGTCAATCGTTGGTTAACCACCGGATTTCTCTGCACATCGGCGGCAAGCAACGAAACGGCGCTGATTTCCCAAAAATGGGCACGTTCGCTCGGCTTGTTGTTTATCGATAACGTAGCGAGTACCTGACACGGACCAACGGTAGCAAGTCTTGCTCCATCATTTGGTCGCGGTGCCATGACCAACCATTGGGTTGATATAAAAAATGCGAACGTTGTCGTCGTAATGGGCGGTAATGCCGCTGAAGCTCACCCCGTGGGTTTCCGTTGGGCGATCGAAGCAAAAAAACAAAACGGTGCGAAATTAATGGTGGTCGATCCCCGCTTTAATCGTACGGCTGCGGTTGCCGATTTCTATTCTCCTATTCGTTCCGGTACGGATATCGCCCTGTTGCTGGGTGTCATCAAATACCTTCTGGATAACGATAAAATCCAGCACGAATACGTAAAACACTATACCAACGCTTCTTTCCTGATTAATGAAGGTTTTGATTTCAAAGACGGTTTATTTACGGGATATGATGCGGAAAAACGTCAATACGACAAATCCACTTGGTCATATCAATTGGACGAAAACGGTCAACCGAAACGTGATTTAACGCTTCAGGATCCGCGCTGTGTTATCAACCTGTTGAGAAAACATGTTGAACGTTATACGCCGGAAATGGTTGAACGCATCTGTGGTACCAAACAAAAGGCGTTCCTCGAATTCGCCGAAACCATCGGTTCTACTGCGGTACCGGATCGTACCATGACTATCCTCTATGCCTTAGGCTGGACTCATCATAGCGTCGGTGCGCAAAATATCCGTACCATGGCGATGATTCAGTTATTGTTAGGTAACATCGGTATGGCGGGCGGCGGTATTAACGCATTACGCGGTCATTCCAACGTTCAAGGTACGACGGATATGGGCTTGTTCCCGTCCATGCTTCCGGGCTATATTCCGTTGCCGATTGAGACCGATACTACATTAGAAAGTTATATCAATCGTATCACACCTAAAACGGCGGTAGACGGTCAAACAAACTATTGGCAGAATACGCCTAAATTTGTAGTCAGTATGCTGAAAGCTCTATATGGTGAAAATGCGACTAAAGACAATGAATTCGGTTTCCATAATCTTCCTAAGCAGTACACCAAGAAACTGGATCAACTTCAATATGTCGATTTAATGGCTCAAGGCAAAGTTAACGGTTATCTCTGCCAAGGCTATAATCCGATCGCCTCTTATCCGGATAAACATAAAATTTCATCCGCGCTGCGCAAATTAAAATTTTTAGTGGTAATGGATCCGTTAAAAACCGATACCTCCGAGTTCTGGCAAAATCACGGCGAATATAACGACGTAAATCCGGCGGATATTCAAACCGAGGTATTCCGTTTACCGAGTATCTGTTTTGCGGAAGAAGACGGTTCGATTGCAAATTCCGGCCGTTGGCTGCAATGGCACTGGAAAGCCGCCGAACCGCCGAAAGATGCCAAACCGGATGTGGATATCTTGGCTGAAATTCGCGAAGTCATGCTAGAGATGTATGAAAAAGAAGGCGGTTCTTCTATCGATACCATAAAAGCGATGTCATGGGATTACGCTAATCCGTTAGAACCGAAATCCGATGAAATCGCCAAAGAAAACAATGGTTATGCATTAGAAGATCTGTACGATGTCAACGGCAATCTTATTGCGAAAAAAGGCGAATTGCTCTCGAGTTTCGCACAGTTACGCGATGACGGTACTACCTCATCCGCTTGCTGGATTTATACGGGTCAGTGGACACAAAAAGGTAACCAAATGGAAAAACGCGATAACAGCGATCCTTCCGGTTTAGGTAATACCTTAGGCTGGGCTTTTGCATGGCCTGTCAACCGTCGCGTACTTTATAACCGCGCCTCGGCGGATTTATCCGGCAAACCGTGGGATCCGAAACGCCAGTTAGTAAAATGGAACGGTAAAAACTGGAACTATATCGATATCGCAGACTTTGGTACCGCTCCTCCGAACAGCAACGTTATGCCGTTCATTATGAATAATGAAGGTGTCAGCCGTTTATTCGCACTGGATAAAATGGCGGAAGGGCCGTTCCCGGAACATTACGAACCGGTCGAAACGCCTATCGGCACCAATCCGCTTCACCCGAATGTGATTTACAACCCGGCGGCGCGTATTCTGGATAACGATAAAGCAAGTTTCGGTGATGCCAACGACTTCCCTTATGTCGGAACGACTTACCGTTTAACCGAACACTTCCACTGGTGGACGAAGAACGCTGATCTCAATATGATCGCTCAACCGCAACCATTTGTTGAAATCAGCGAAGAACTGGCCAAGGAGAAAGGTATCGCGCAAGGGGACGTAGTGAAAGTGACATCCAAACGCGGTTATATTAAAGCCAAAGCCGTAGTGACTAAACGTATTAAATCGCTTGAAGTCGACGGTAAAAAAGTCCACACCATCGGTATTCCGCTCCATGGCGGATTCATGGCGAACGGACGTAAATCGTTCTTACCGAATACTTTAACCGGCCGTGTGGGGGATGCCAATACGCAAACCCCTGAATACAAAGCGTTCTTAGTGAACATCGAAAGAACAACGGAGGCACTGTAATGTCAACTGTACAAGAACAAAACATTATCAAGCGCTCTGCTACTTCCGCCGTGACACCGCCGCCACAAGTGCGCAAAGACGTAATCGAAGTTGCCAAACTTATTGATATCACTACCTGTATCGGCTGTAAAGCCTGCCAGGTCGCCTGTTCCGAATGGAATGATTTACGCGCGCCGCAGGAAGAATGCGTGGGGGTTTACGATAATCCCCGCGATATGAACGCCCAACAATGGACGGTAATGAAATTTAATGAGGTGGAAGAAAACGATCGTCTGGAATGGTTAATCCGCAAAGACGGTTGTATGCACTGTGCAGAGCCGGGCTGCTTGAAAGCCTGTCCGGCTCCGGGGGCGATAATCCAATATGCCAACGGCATCGTGGATTTCCAAACCGATAAATGTATCGGCTGCGGTTACTGTATCGCCGGTTGTCCGTTCAACGTACCGAAAATGAACGATGAAGACAACCGTGTGTACAAATGTACCCTGTGTGTGGATCGCGTCAATGTGGGACAAGAACCGGCTTGCGTGAAAACCTGCCCGACCGGCGCTATCCATTTCGGCACGAAAGAAGAAATGCTGCATTATGCTGAACAACGGGTAACCGATTTAAAATCCCGCGGTTATGAAAATGCCGGCATTTACAATCCGGAGGGCGTCGGCGGAACGCACGTAATGTATGTATTACACCATGCGGATAAACCGGAACTTTATTCCGGCTTGCCGAAAGATCCGGAAATCGACATCACCGTCAAACTTTGGAAAGACATCTTAAAACCGGTTGCCGCTGTGGCAATGGGCGGTTTGGCGTTAGCCGAAATTGCCCATTATGTAGGTGTCGGTCCGAATAATGAAGAAGACGTGGACGACCATCATACGGAATTCGAGGCGTTAGAAGAAGCCGAGAAGAAAACAAAAGTTCGTAAAGGGGGACACCATGAGTAAGCAAAAAAAACTTACCGAAATTACGCAGGACACCAAAATCCTACGTCATAAATTCCCTGCACGGGTTTCACACTGGTTCTTGGTAATCGCCTTTTTCCTCACCATGTTTACCGGGGTGGCGTTCTTCTTCCCGGATTTTGCCTGGTTACATGAAATTCTGGGTACGCCGCAACTGGCTCGTGCCATTCATCCGTTTACGGGTATTATTATGTTCATCGCGTTTATTTTTATGGCGTTTGTGTATGCCCATCATAATATTCCCGAAAAAAATGATATTCGTTGGGCGAAAGGCATCGTAGAAGTCCTCAAAGGAAATGAGCACAATGTGGCTTACAACGGCAAATACAACCTTGGTCAGAAAATGTTGTTCTGGACCTTGATTTTGGCGATGGTCACCTTGCTGGTAACCGGCTTAATCATGTGGCGGAAATATTTTTCCGGTTACTTCTCCGTCACCACCCTGCGCATTGCCATTCTGTTGCATGCCGCCAGTGCTTTTGCCTTGTTCACCGGGATTCTGGTGCACATATATATGGCATTCTGGGTGAAAGGTTCTATCCGTGCTATGATTGAAGGTTGGGTGACCGTTCGCTGGGCGAAAAAACACCATCCGAAATGGTATCGCGAAGAAGTATTACCCGAGCTGGAAAAAGAAGTTAAAAAGAATACCCGGGATTAATTCGGGCTATTCATAAACGGCTTCAAGTGCGGTCAAAAATCTTTACGATTTTGACCGCACTTTTCATGTTATCGGCGACCTAATAATAATTGCGTACTGCAGAATCAGGTAAAATACGTTAAAATCATTTTTATAAATAACGAACGCCCTTTAGCGATTCGTCTCAATCGCTCATTCAGCGGCAAAAACAATCGCTTTTTTGACCGCACTTTTATTCATACGGAAACAATATGGCAATTCGAATTCTTCCCGAAAATGAAATCAAGCAGGTTGCAAGTTCATTCCAAAACCCGCCGCTACTCTTCTCTTCTCCCCAAAATCTTTATGCGCGCCGAGCCCAACGTTTACGTCAACTGGCAGAAAATCATCCGTTCAGTGATTATCTGTTATTCGCCGCCGATGTCGTCGAAGCGCAAAATCTGATTTTTGCGGAAAATCCGCTGGAAAAAACGGAATTTACCTTTAACCAGCTCCGTCCTTTAGACATAAAACATTGGCCGCGCAGTGCCAAATGGCGCGAATATTTGAGCGCGCTTTTAGCTGAAATCAAACCGCGTGCCAATGAGCAAATGATCGGCACCATTGACTGTTTGGAAAAAGCGTCGTCAGAAGAACTGGAACGACTGGCCGATAAACTGCTGGTACAGGAATATGCTCAAGTCGCCAGCGATAAAGCGGTATTTATTTGGGCTGCATTATCCCTTTACTGGGTGCAATTGACACAATTTATTCCTCATCACGCCATCATGGAAAACGCCGAAGATCTGCACACCTGTCCCGTTTGTAATTCGGTTCCGGTTGCCAGTGTGGTGCAATTCGGTTCAAATCAGGGATTACGCTATTTACACTGTTCGCTGTGCGAAAGCGAATGGAACGTAGTCCGCGCCAAATGCACGGTCTGCGATCAATCGAAAGAACTGGAATACTGGGGAATCGATACCGATAAAGAAACCGTAAAAGCCGAAACCTGCGGCGATTGCCACAGCTATTTGAAAACGGTTTACCAAGAAAAAGATCCCTATGTCGACCCTGTCGCCGACGATTTAGCCAGCATTTTCCTCGATATTGAAATGGAAGAAAAACAGTTCAGCCGCAGCGGGTTAAACCCCTTCGTTTTTCCCGCCGAATAATCGACAAGCAAGGCATTTCGCCTTGCTTTTTTTTCGAATTTCACCCTATACTACGAGGCAAAATTCATTATTGACGCCGAACGGGCGACAATTCACCATCATTAAGGAAATATTATGGCATATCAAGTCATCGCCTTTGATCTTGACGGTACCCTATTAAACGGTCAGGGGCAAATTCTGGAAAGCAGCCGGAAAGCCATTCGGCAGGCACGAGAAAAAGGTATTAAAATCGTTTTTGTCACCGGACGCCACCACACCGCCGTTAAACCTTATTATCACCAAATGGCGCTGGACACGCCGATTATCTGCTGTAACGGCACCTATATTTATTATCCGCAAACCGACGAGGTAAAATCCGCCAATCCGCTTTCGGCGGCACAATGCCGTAAAGTGCTGGACATTGCCGATAAATATCAAACCCATTTGCTCATGTACAGTCGTAACGCCATGAACTATATGCGTTTAAATCCGCATATGGAGAAATTTCAGCAATGGGTGATGAGTTGTCCCGCAAACGTACGTCCCAATGTCCGAAAAATCGAAGATTTCAATACGTTGATTGATAACCCTGCCGAGAACATCTGGAAATTCGTCATCAGCTCGCCGGATCGCCAAGCTATGGAAAGTGCGGTCGAAGAATTACCGGTTTCCGAATTCAGTTGCGAATGGTCGTGGATTGATCGCGTCGATGTCGCTAATAACGGCAATAGTAAAGGCGGACGCCTGCTCGAATTACTAAAACAATGGAATATCGATCCGCAAAACGTGATTGCTCTCGGCGATAATCATAACGACACCAGCATGCTGAAATCCGTCGGATTAGGCGTTGCTATGGGTAATGCGGACGATACCGTAAAATCTCAGGCAAAACGCGTTATCGGGTCAAATAACGACGACAGTATCGCCCAATTCATCCGGGAAATGATCTAGGAATGACGCATGACAGAGCAAATCAAAAAACTGGATCCCGATACCGCCATTGATATCGCTTACGATATTTTCCTTGAAATGGCGCCTGAAAATTTAGATCCCGCGGATATTCTGCTGTTTAATATGCAGTTTGAAGAGCGCGGTGCCGTGGAATTTGTGGAAACCGCTGATAATTGGGATGAAGAAATCGGCGTTTTGATTGATCCGGAAGAATATGCGGAAGTTTGGATCGGTCTGCTCAACGAAAAAGACGAAATGGATGATGTTTTCGCCAAGTTCCTGATTTCTCACCGTGAAGAAGATCGCGAATATCACATTGTGTGGAAAGAATAGTCAAAACCAATTAATTTACTTGGTTTTCTGTAAAATCTTTGCTAAACTGACCGCACTTTTTGGGGCTGATTCTGGATTCGACGGGATTGGCGAAGCCCAAGGTGCACGTCGAGGTGCGGTAGGCCTCGTAAATAAACCGCAAAAAAATAGTCGCAAACGACGAACAATACGCTTTAGCAGCTTAATAACCTGCATTTAGCCTTCGCTCCCCAGCTTCCGCTCGTAAGACGGGGATCAAGCGGAGTCAAACCTAAACGAGATCGTGTGGACGCTTCGGCTTGGAGATCGAAACACTAAATTGAATCAAGCTAGTTTATTCTTCGCGTGTCTGTCCGCAGGGGATAAATGAAGTTAAAGACCAGACTAAACGTGTAGTGCTGAAGGTAGAGTAATTTCGGACGCGGGTTCAACTCCCGCCAGCTCCACCACTAACAAATCTCAATAAGTATCAAATAGTATCAAAAGCCTTGAAAAATCAAGGCTTTTCTATTTTTTCTAGTCTCAAATAATCTCACTAAGTATCAAATCATATCAAAAAAATAGTAGTAAAAATGGTAGTAAGATTTTACAATGCCGAAATCTTACTACCATTTTCGAGGAAATCCTATGGCATTACTGGTGAAACACCTATCTGCTGCGCAAATTAACGCCGCCAAACCAAAGGATAAAATCTACTACCTATCCGATGGATTAGGGCTTCGTTTGGCCATAAAGCCGAACGGCACTAAAACCTGGCTTTTTAATTATACAAAACCATACATCAAAAAACGTACAGATAAAACAATCGGGCAATATCCATCCGTGAGCCTTGCTGATGCAAGAGCAAAAGCGCATGAATTCCGCGAGCTTTTAGCAAAGAACATTGATCCACATCAAAATGAAATTGAAAAAGAAAAGCAAGAAAGATTGCCCATGTCTAATACTTTCAGTCATGTCGCTAACGAATGGTTGGTCTACCGAGAAAAAATCGGGATGGAACGGAAAGATTATTCGGAAAAAACAAAAACCGACACAATTAGACGAGTAAACGACGCAATAGAAATACTTGGCGATACGTCATTCAAAGAATTGAAGTTGCAACATGGACTGGCATTATTAGATGCGCACAGAACGCGTGGACAATACACGGAAATGAAAAAACGCCTGTTTGTACTGAAAAGTATCGCAGAATACGCAGAACGTTTCGGTTATTGGGATAGAAATGAATGGCGTTATTTGGGTGAAGATCTACCGTCCCCAGATAAAAACAAACATTTTGCAGCAATTCACTACAAAGAGCTGCCGGAATTTTTATTTGAGCTAAGGAAAGCAAATATTCACTACTCTTCACTTCTGGCTATTTTGTGGGGGTTGCTCAATGTTACGAGAGCGAGCGAAACTGTCGGAGCTAAGTTTTCAGATATTTCAGAAAATGAAAATCTACCGGGTGAATTGGTTTTGACTGTTCAAGTCAATAAGGGCGGAAAAGGTGCTCGTGATCACTTAATACCGTTAAGCCGACAAGCCGGGAAATTATTAACTTTCATCCGAAAGAATTCCACCAGTGACTATTTATTCCCCGCTGCATATAAAAGAGGTCGATTAGTACATATAAACCCACAAACGCCAAATGATGTGATTAAATCGATGGGCGCCGGAAAATATAAAGGAATAATGACAAACCACGGCATGCGTACGTTATTTAGCTCATATTGTAATGATAATAGACTTGAATTAGGGCTAGATCCTGAAATTATAGAGATATGTTTGAGCCATCTAAACGGCGATAAAGTGAGAAATGCTTATAATCGTGCCGAATACCTGCCCTACCGTCTCAAAACTTTGCAGGCGTGGGCTGATTATGTTGAGTTGTGCGCCAAAGGCTTGTTTGATGAGATAAGTACAATATAGATAAAGTGCGGTCGATTTTGACCGCACTTTTTGCTCATTAAGCGTCTGTTTCTTTAATTTTGCCACCAGCGAACATATGCGGGTTCACATAACCCGGATATTCTTCAGGTTCAAAATCTGCTGATGGTTCTTGAATTAATTCATTCAGGCACCAATCGTGCGCACTTTCATTGCGAGCCGGTAAAATTGGGCTAAGTGTAAATGAATTAAGCGATAATGCCGATTTGCCAGCCTCTTTCGTTTTTCGCGATACGTATGAAGCAAGAGTGGCAATAACGGTATTATTGACGTAATCCACATTTACTGCGGTTACTTCGTGATAGTTTGCGATTGCGCCGGTTTGGGCGTCTTCGATTTGTTTTTCAATGTATTTCATGATTGTTTCCTTTTAAGTAATATTTTTACAATTTAAGACTAAAAATGTTCCGCCATAAAATGTGTAGATGTCAGACTTATATAGTGTATTTACTGCGGAAGAGCCTTGTACATTTCTATTAGTGTAGGCATAATAATTAGATCGCACTAGTTGATAATCAATCGTACCTCCTTGAATACGCATACTTACTGTATGATAATAAACTGTTTCTGTATCAACATCTGTAAACCAAGGGATTTGCGCCAATACAACCCCCGCTGTGCTTGTATATGACTTTGTACGGCAATCAGCGGCTGAATATGATGCTAATAGTTGCAATGGCGCAATATCATTTGTCACAATAATTGAGTTATTGCCATCATAAACAGCAATACCATAATTATTATTTGGTACTGATGTTACTTTTTTGACATAAAGCACATCAATATAACCCGAATGAACTCTATCCCCTCGAATTGTATTACTATCCATCGGACAAAAATATGATGATGAATAAGTCACAATAGGTATCTCATCCGCTGTTGCCCCTAAACTTACATGGCCAAAAGCTGGAAAATTTATTCTCGCCGTTCGGCTTTTAACAAAGGTTGGCATAGCCCCAAAATCACTTACCCCATATTGTCCAGGTGAAGTCGTCTGATTTGACGCTACATATAGATCATAAGTGGATTCCCAGGTCGAACCGTCACCATAACCATCAGCTATAGGTTTAGGTTTTATGATTAAGTTAGTACCGCTAAAACGATGAGAGGACACACTAATTACAGTATAGTTTCTCACTGCGCCATTTGTTTTGTGTACCGCTCTACCAAGGAGTAACGCTGCGTTTGTCGGAACCGAAACCCCTAGCGGAACGGTAACTTCATTCATGCTCCCTGTATAAGTGCCACTGGGACTTTTGTATGAAAGTTTTACCGATGTTTTTTTTAATATCGTTAACACATTATCACCAGTCTTGAAAACAGGCTGTTGATTATTGTTGTAGATAGTTAATCCATATTCAGCCATATTATTTATGCTCAAAAATAAAGGTTGATCGCTGTCCAGTGCGATTTAGCGAGTTAGACATATAGTCTGGATATGTCAAACAACGCTTATTGATTGCTACTGATACAGGATCTTTAGCATTAAAGGCATGTCTGATTTTGGTATCCTTATATGTGTAAGATTTGGCATAGCAATCCACTGCCACAGTCTTACCATTGCTTAGCGTCATCTCTAATTGTGGCAAAGATGATGTACAAGCAGTTGCTAAGCTAATTAAGGCTGAAATAGCATATTTTTTCATCATGATAGTTTCCCCATTTTTACTCTTAATTTGCCATTAGCGTCATAAACCATAATGGCTTCGTTGTTGATAACCAACCCAACATTCCCCGTCGCAGCACGAATCGAAACTTGACCCGAACTACTGACCTTGAACAGATTGTTGATGTTGAGCGATCCACCTTCGATATAAGGTGATTTTAAGGTTTGATTTGCCTGAATGTGATCGCCGCGGATAGTATTAGCAATAATACTGCCGCCATGAACCGCCGTAACACCAGCATTCGCCCAAGGGCTTGGCTCGGTGGTATGTTCGGTACATTCTTCGAGCATTGGGCGACCAGCAAATAAAATTTTATTTGCTTGATCGCCTTCTCCTTTCAACCACAAAATTACTGAAGCGGACAAAGCATTATCAGGGGCTTTTGCTTTAACTCTTGCTCGATATGCGCCTTTTGCTAAACCGCCTCGCATTGAGTACGCTGTCGTTACATCAGGACTTGAATAATCAATATATGACCCATCGTCCAAAAAGAAGCGAATAGTTAATGCACCTAATCCGCGATGTACACCGAGATAACAGCTTGCCATATACCAAGAATTAGGGTTAACGGGTGCCTTACTGGAACTACACGTAAATCTGGCAGAAATATCACCATCACAAACAAGGGCTAACATGTTTTCGTTCGGCAAGTAAGAGGTCATGCTCCATGTGGATACCGAATCATGAGAACCAGCGTGTGGATTGGTTGCTGATGACGAGTTCCATAAAGTCCAGCCTTCCGGAACTTTTCTACTGTCTAGGTTCGCAAAAATCGGGTTATACAATAAATTTTCTCCTGAACCGGAAGATAATTTATCTTGTGTCACCGTCCCTGCGACAACCAAATCACCACGAATACCTACCTGACCATCTGCCACACTAAAAACTTGTTTAACATTGGTATCATTCGCATTAGCAACAATACCGAATTTGTCCGCCATGACGATCACACTTGATTCGGTCGTTACTCCGTCCGAACTTGCGCCCATCGCAATGCCAGCAATCGCAGTACGTCCACCACTGATAGCCTGTGTTTTAATTGTGTGCGTGGCACTCAATTTGTTATTCACATTAGTCACAGCGTTGCTGACTGCGGTGATTTGAGCTTTAGTATCGCCCATGGCAGCAGTGACGGCTTGTTGCGCAATGCTTGATACTTCATCTTTGCCCGCTTTTGTGGATTGAAGATTGGCAATCGTGCTTTCAGCGGTGCCGACACGTGCGGTAATCGCTGTGATTTTATCGGCATTAGCCTTGTCACCGTCCGCACGTGCTTTTTGTTCTGCAGTAATGCCAGATAAGGCACTTTCCGCTTTCGCGGTAATGGTAGCTATCTGCTGTGCTTGTTGCGCATCAACGGTTTTAAGCTCGTTTATCGCCGTGCCGGTAGTTTGCGCTTGAGCGGTAATTTGTGACAGGGCATTTGCTACCGCAGCTTGACGCACTTTCGCTTCTTCATCAACAGCTGTGTCAATATCGTTTTTTAATGACGCAATGAGATCTTGCCCTAATTGGGTTTTGGTGATTTTACCTTCCAATGCATTCAACAACGTATCGGGATTATGATCCGCTTCACCAAATACACCTTCGGTAAACAGCCCTTTATTTCCGGATTTATCACCGCAACGAGCAAAAAAGTAATAACTTTCGGTTAGACTTACGCCGTTGATTGTGTAGCTATTCTGCGGATAATGCAGCGTAGCGATTTTAATGGCTTGGCTTACGTCATTTTCCGTTGCTCGCCAAATCTCGGTATAGTTTCCGACACTTGCGGTTTGCGGCAACGTCCAATCTAACTGAATGGCAAAAAGCAATGATTTAGTGGTAAAACTTGAAATGTTTAGGTTGATTTCAAATGTGCGAGTAACGGGATCAGATTTTTGACCGTTTTCATTTTTCGCAAAAATCTGTACGGTATAGCTACCGTCTGGCAAATTTTCAAACGTAAATTCCGGGTCATCCAAATCTAAGTGCGTACTGTAAAGTTTACCGTTACGATACAGTTTAATATCGTACTTGATAATCCCTCTCGCTGATGGCACCGACCAAGTTATTTTCACCCCATCATCCGATAAATCAACATTAGCACCGGCAATTACTGGCGCACCGCCAGAATAAGCCGTGCTATTTGCCGGAATAAAACTTGCGCTGCCGTCCACAATCGCTTCTTTCTGCGGTTCATGCTGAAGTGCGGTGATTGTGTAACTGCCGTCGTCATTTTCGGTAACGCCAATCGCACGGTAAAGCTGTGTTGTTACGGCAGGTGTCTTCAAAATCCAATCATCGGTAGCATTTAAGCCTGTGGGTGTGCTTGCCAAGGTTACCATGGCTTTATTTTTGCTATCCACCGATGAGATTTTGATTTTAACGACTTTCATCTCATCGTTAAGATAGCTCAAATAGCTATCACCGCTGACTTCAACCGCCTGATCAAGTGTGACAGTTTTACCGCTTACCGCAACAACACGGCCACCTAACGTTTTGCCAGCATATTCACTGTCGGCAATTTCAATAATATCCCCAGGTAAGTGCATTAATCCTTGGCGACCTACGGCAAAGGTTATCGTACATTGCTCAAGCAATGATGTAGCCAATACCCATTTTCCCCAACGGTGCGCCTGTCCGCGTGTGGTTGTGGCGAAGGCTGTCATTTTTTTGCTGTTATAGCCGTAACGCGCAATCATCAAATCATCGGCGACATATTCGACCGCACTTTGATACATATTGCGTTCATCGGCAAATTCTACTTCAGCAGCCGTGTAGATTGATTTCAGAGCCGCATATTGGCGGTTGAATTTACCGTCAATCACGTTTGATTGGGTGTATAAGCAAATCGGGTCGGAAGTGCGATCTTGAATAGCGGTAAACTGCGTGCCGGTCCATACTGCAATAGCGCGGAATACGGACGCCATGTCAGAGACAACGTCATAAGCATTGCGTTGTTCTGTGATCCACATATTCGCCGTCATACGCGGTTCTTTGCCACCGAAACCATCATCAACCAACTCATCACAGTATTTCGCAATTTGGTAAAGCTGGAATTTATCTAACCCATAATCACCGATACGTTTGCCTAAACCGGCTAATGGATCGGTTACTAAATCGTAAAACACCCAAGCAGGGTTATTTGTCCAGGCTTTTTTCCAATCACCTTTCCAAAGTCCGGCGGCGTAAGTGCGTTTTTCAGGATCGTAAGAACTCGGCACTTTAATAATGCGACCGTAAAGTAGAAAGTTTACATTTGGGAAATTTGGGTTATAGCGTGAATCGGTTTTAATACCAACCAATGCCATATTCGGATATGACAGCTTTGTATCAATAATTTCCGTGTAGCTCACCCAGTTAGTGGCATTTTGTAGGCGCTGGCTTTTTGAATCCGGCGTATTGCGCTCTACAGTGATATTAAACGGACGTTCCGGCAAATTATCAATGATATAGCATTTGTAAAATCTTGATGATGATTTACCGTTAATTTCAAACGAGGAACGGAACCGCCCATTAATTAACACGCTGAAAGAAACACTTGTGCCGTTAGTATCGCCTTGGTCATTCTGTGAGTAAAGCGCGTTGACCCCGAGAGTTAAACGAATGCGAGTGACATCAGGATCGGTTACGGTGCGAGTAATTGGCGTAGTGTTTTTAACTTCGGTATTTACCGTCACTTCACGTTCCGACATTTCAAAGCCTTTTAGTGGCGCTTGATCTTGCGTGCCGAGCGTAAATTGAATTTCTGTGTTTTTGTAGTTAAAACTGTCTTTGTCGTTATCATTAACGCCGTTTTCGTTTTGGATTGGCGTATTGTCAAAATAGGTTGATTTCCACTTGTTTACCGGTCCTTTAATCGGCCCTAACGAAATCAAACCAATCGCACGCAAGCGCTGCGCTGATTTAAGCGTGTCGCGTGCTTCATAAGGCGTATGACCGCCACCACCACTTGATTTACCACCCATAACTATTCCTTAAATAAAAAAAACCGCCTGCGGAATAATCCGTAAGCGGTTTTATCTCTTTATAAACTCACTAAGCCTTTAATGCTTCTGCATCATCAAATGTTTCGATCCCCTGAGAAATCAACACAAGACTAGTCATCATTTTTCCGTACAATAGAGGGATCGGTCTGCCTTGCGGTGTCAGATTCTTGATGTTTGAAAATGACGTGCTTTGTTTTTTCTCGCTGTCACTTGTTCCAGTTGTCATGTCGGGGGTTTTAGTTAAAAGTGAAATAGCACCACCTAATATTAAAGAAGCTCCCATAGCCCCCATCATTACAACTCCTGCATCCCAAGCTGCAATAGACGCACCACCAGTCCAAAAAGCTGCAGCGACAAGCACCACTCCAACAATCGCCTGAAATATGCCACCACCTTTGCCGGCACCCGCCATTACTGGCGTAAAGTGAACTGATGACTTATCGTTAAGGGTAATCATTGGGTTATTTTTCAATTGCTCTTCGTCCAAATATCGATCGCGACCAATCCGCACTTTGTAATAACCATTTCGCAAGTGATTTCGCAAGCCTTGAATTTGCGTTAAAAGTCCGCTCATTAATTCCCGAAAATTGCTTACATCAAGTTCGAACGGTTCATTGCCAAATCGTTTAAGATCGCCGTGAAATGTAATTCTTGCCATTGTGAATGTCTCCAAATTGAATGAGTGGATTTAAGCCAAAAGCCATCGTAGGGTGCTCGTGCTGATAATCGTCCTTCGCTGTGATGAATCATCATCTGTTCGCCAAGGTAAACCCCTGCGTGATTCGCCACATCTGCCCCCACTTGAATTAAAATCACATCGCCAAGTTGTGGCGGTTCATCTTGCGGTAGCTTTTCAAAGCCGCAGCGTTTCATGCCGTCTTCGTACAAATTGGCATGTTCAAACCAATCAAATTGATATTCTGATTTGTCAGGGAGTTCAATTCCCGCCAACATATAACAATCAAGCACAATGTTTCGACAATCTTGCTTGTTATTTTCAAATTGCCGTCCAATAAGCGGGGCGATATGCCGAAATTGCTTGATTTCATCTCCACAAACTAACCAAAAATCGACCGCACTTCTGACCTGACATTCTCGGTCCGCCGTGGATAAATACGGTAAGCCTTTTTCAGTTTCCGAATCAGGGTGAGAATGGACTAACGCCACGATATGCCCCAAATCTTCCGCGTGAATAAATTCATCCAGCGAAATTTCAAAGAAGTTGACTGGGTCATCTGCCACGTTTTCACAAGGGAAGTAAATCAGTTCACCATACATATATTCAGAAACAACAAAACCGCAAGATTCTTGCGGTTCACATTGTTTAGCGTGGGCTAAAATATCTTTTTTTAACCAATCATCAATTTTCATTTTAATTTCCGTATTGTGTGGTACTAGGGAAACCGCCAAAGGGTAATACTGCATTTTCGCCAAAACGTAGCTTACAGCCACGAATGCAATGTGAGCATTTATCTTTTTTACGGTCGGTGGTTGGCTTATCAAACTCATCAGCAACTGGACCGCCTGTGTAACCACATTGGGCGGAACGATATTGCCAAATACAGACATCAGAAGTAATCATCAGTAGCGGAATTTTAGCGTTATCGGTTTCTGCTGGGGAAGCCAGTTCAAAAGTGGCTTGTTCATCATCAAGGCTTTTTAGCTGTTCGATGATGTAATAACTTACCGCTTCTTGTGTTGGATCTGCTTTTGTGTTTTTACCGTCGGTGAAATTTTTCGCGTCAAGAAACTGCGCATAAACTAAACGGCGTGTCACCTTGCCGCCTACGCCTTGACCATAGTTTGCTGCAACCCCCGTAACAATGCCGTACAGGTTAGACACTGTTAACGTAGGGCGCGAGCTTGGACCTTGTCCGCTGATTTCAAAGCCATCGGCTTTAATCGGGTAGGCTTGATATTCGTTACCTTGCCACCAAATGTTGGTTCTGCCTTGGCTTACCCCATTATGGAATCGGAAAAGCTCGCCCTTTTGGTCTGAATTAGCAGTGTGGGAAATTTGACGCAGATCAATTTCCCAAAGCTCAATTAATGCGCCTTGTTCCAACTCAGGTAAAAGTGCGGTCATTTTTTGTGGTAAATCTTTAGGCATTACACCACCTCTTCAAAATCACAGGTAAACGTTGTATGCGTTTTTCCTACCTGACGCGGGAACTTAGAACACACCACTTTCACCAATTCACCGCCAAGGGCAACATCCTTAAAATAAAAGGCACGAACTCCGCCATGCTCTTTCATAAAGTTACGGAATTGTGCCGATTCGTTGTTTTTGATTTTGTAAGTGACGGAATATTTACGTAAAAGCGTATTTATGCCGTCTTCCATTCGTTGCTGATAGCCGTTGCCGTAATTCAGTACTTTTCGCCGTGGTTCTTCTTCCACGCTGTAGCCGGGTTGCGGACACCACGACAATGTTTTTAATGCCATATAAACCACCTATGCGAGTAATCCACCAGGGCGACGTTGTTTTTTCAATACTTCAAGCACATTAGCTTGGATAGCATTAGCAAGTTCCTTACCTTGTGCGGCTTTTTGTTCCGCCGTCATTTCCGTATTGCCGTCGCTGTCGATATTGATTGTGATAGATACTTCATTATTAGTTTCTCCACCGGCACCACCGTTAAACATATCGGCATAACTCGGAGATCTACCACCAACGTGACCGCCATTAGCGAATTTTGGAAATTTGCGTTGGTTTAACGCATTCAAGAAGCCGACACCGTAATGATCTACCGTGCGTGATGTCATCACGAATTCGTTATTGGATAAGCGAGCAAGGATGGAATCACTTGTGCCGGTGCCATCTCCGACTACATGACCGCCTTTAGCAAACGCAACACTGGTAATCTGTGAAATCACATTCGCACCAGCCGCCGCTACAGACGCCATATTCGCAAATTTTTGTGCCGGTGTAAGTGCGGTTGTATCCGCCATTGCTTGCGCTACGGCTTGAGAAAGTTTCACGGTCGCTTCGGCAATCGCAAAGGCTTTTGAAATCGCAAACATTGCTTTGTAAGCCGCGGATTGTTTGCCCGCGGACGCTTCTACCGATGACGCCAACACATCAAAAGCACTACCAAGATCATTAAGCCCCGTTGCATATTGCGCCATATCTTCTTGGAACTGCTGATTACGGTAAGTATCAATGATTTCTTTTTTGCGACGCTGGAACTCTTCTTCATTCATCAATTTTTGTTCGTAGAATGCCTGAAGCTGTGCGAGTTCTTGGGTTTGCTGATTGGCTAATTCTTGCCGAGGGTCGTAAAGTGCGCGCATTTGGTCAAGCGGATTGACCGCACTTTGCGACTTGCTTTGCGCATAGTCAAATTTCAACTGATATTCAGCCGTTTGCGCTTCGCCGTCAGTAAGCTGCCCCGCCTTTCTTAGCTCTTCAATCGCTGACAACTCATCTTTTAAATTCGATGACAGCAATTTTTCAGGCGCATATTTGCCCGCCAATTCTAACCGCTCTTTGGCAAAACGTTCTGAAATAGCTAATTTAGCCGTTTCATACTCAGTATGTGACACCACGCCTTTTTTCATATGTTCTTCAAGACGTTGAAACATGCGCTGTTCTTCTAAATCGATCTCGCCAAGACTGGAGCTGCTTTTTTGACGGATTTCATCGTAAAACGATAGCCAGCTTTCACGGGCGTTTTCTCTGCCTTTAGCTTTTTTACCCTCTGATCGAGCTAATGAATTAGCTAAATATTCGTCTTCTTTTTGTGTTTGGATTTGCGCAATGTCATATTCCGAAAATTTGGATTTATCTAAGCTTAAGACGTAATCTTTCGCTTGTAGTTTTGCCTTCTTTTTCGGATCTTTTTCCCGCTGGATTGCGGCTTGTAGTTTCGACTTATCTATTAACTGTTTGGCGGCATCACTCAAAGTTGGCGCAGTCTCCACCGATGGAATTCGAATTGACATACCGGACAGACGCCGCAAAGCTCCGGATAACCCGTCAACGGACACGGCTAAGCCGTCAAAATCACTAACGGCGGAACTTGCCGCCTGCGCCCACGAATCAATTCGGTTTTCGCTTGTGATTGTTAAATCACGATAGCGTTCTACAAAGCCGATCATTTGTTCCGTTTTCAAGGCCAGCTGGTCGGCAATTTCACTAGACGCTTCCTGCGTGGCATTTAGCTTTTCTTGAGCTGTCTGTAACTCAGCCTTGGTTTTGGCCAAGTCGCGGGTTAATTGGGATATTTTACTGCTATTGTCAATTTCTATCTGGTACCCGGTATCATCAGTGACAATTTTCAATTTAGGCGTATTGAGTATTGTTTTCTCAAGGTCCTTGATTGTATTTTCAAGTTTCTTAATTTCCTTTTGTTGCTCAATAATACTTTCTTCAGCTTTAGCTTTATTCGCCGCTAATTGAACCGCTGTGAGTTTCTCCAATTCACCTGTTAATGTCGGCAAATCATTAGCAAACGCCAAAGCTTTCTTGTGTGCTTCTTCTGTTTTTTGAGAATAATCAAACCACGCAGCCGCACCGATTCCTAATACAGTCGTCACCATACCGACAGGACCGCCCAAATAACCAACTACGCTACTCATTCCGCGGGTTAATAGGCTGTTTTGTTTTTTCGCAACATTTAAAGCATTCAATGCGTTTTTTTCATGTACAATCGCAGACGTCAGCGTGGCTTTTCGTTGGATTAATAAGGCATCTGCAACAGCAATTTCGTTTGCTGTTCTCGCTTGTTCCCGTTGCAATTGTGCTAAATTTATTGCTTGTTGAGCTGCCTCACGATTTGCAACAGCAAGATTTGCTTGTGCGACAGTCGCAGTTATTGTTGCTTCTGCCTTCTCACGCACAACTGAAACATAATCTTTCAGCTTGCCTACACCAAGGCCAGCGACAACACTTGCTGCGGCTCCGGCGAATAATGTTAGATGTCCTGATACACCTTGAATAGCGGATGCAAGCCCTTGAGTAACGCCAGTGGCGTTATCCATATCCCCTATCCACTTCATCGTTGCAGAATTTAAATTTTCAAATGCCGCCGAAACAGTTAAGATGCGAGAGGCAAACTGCGAATCCACGCTTGCCTTGGCTTTTTCCAAAGCTGGAATAAGTACATCTGTCGTGAGTTTGCCATCATTAGCCATTGCGCGCAATTCGCCTGTAGTTACGCCCAACCCTCGCGCGATAGCTTGCGCAAGCCCTGGCGTTTGCTCCATAACCGAATTAAATTCTTGCCCACGAAATACGCCGGAAGCAAGAGACTGTCCAAACTGCATTAATGCCGCTTGCGCAGAAGCAGCACTTGCACCTGAAACGGCAACCGCCTTTGAAACCGTTTCGGTGAGGCTTGCTACCTGCGCCTGAGAAATGCCTAATGCTTGCGCATTTTGAGCGAAACGTTGATAGACATCGGAAGTCGCTTGAACGCTTTGATTAGTTTTAAGCGAAATATCAAAAACTGTTTGTAATCGTGCCGCACTTTCAGTCGAGCTAGAGCTGACTAAATTCATTTTATTGCTGATTTCGGTATAGCCATCCGCCACATTGACTAGGCTTTTTGCACCACTAACGAGATTTCCCCCCCAAAAATCAAAGTTTGCAGTACGATTAATGTTATTCGCGGCCCGCTCAATATTATTGAGATATTGAGTTGTGCGATCGGAAAATTGGCGGGCTTTATACTGCGCACGGGTTAATCCGTTCTGAAATTCAACAGTATCAAGCGCAAGTTGAATATTTAATTCACCCAAAGATGACATAATTATGCCCCATAAAAAAAGCTCGCCAAAGCGAGCTCTATAAATTGACTACTGTGTTATCGACCAAATAACTTATCCCATTTCTGTTTTTTGGATAAAGTCGGATTCCGTACAATCTTTACTATATAAACCAAGAATATTAAAACAATAATCCCCAGCAAACTTTCCAAGACAATTAAATTTGAAAATGACGCTGTAGACCATTGCGCAAAATGAGAGAAACCAAACAAAGCTAAGGCAGCAATTAACAAGATCAGGCTTAATTTTGCCATCATGTTAATACCATAGCTTAACGTTGCAAATAATTCTTTCATATGTTATCCCCTGCTACTGAAATAACCATATCAAATATTAATCATCAAATCAAACGACTTTTAAGATAGGCTTCAGTTCCATCATCTTCATCATTTTTAGTTTTATCATTAAAGAATGGCATAAAATCGCCCAAATTAGGCGGATTCGATTTAGAATCTCGATTGATCATTGCCAATAAATGAGATATTTGCGCTGTGCGATAATCTTCGCGCCATTGTCCGAACGGTTGTTCTTGATAGTACATTTCCCATTCAGCATATTCTTGTTCTGATAGTTGGTCGATTTCTTTTAATGTTTTGCCCAGCGCCAATGCTAAATTCAGTTGGAATCGGCGCCGGTTGTTGAGTTTTTTGGGGCAATATCCGCTAATGCTTTACTGAATTGCTCGAAAGTTGCCTTATCTAATTTAGAAAGCGCATTTAAATCATCTTGGTTTTCAACATCGAAAATATTGTTACCGTTTTCATCGCATAAGCGAGTAGCAAGACTGCGAGCTAATCGGTAAGGATCGTAAACCTGTGAAAGTTGTTTTGTAAGCTCTTCTTCATCATTGAAATTTAATTCAATCCCCTGTTTTTGCGCCAGTTTGATTAATTCTTGTTGCTGACCATATAAAGCATGATTCATTTCGCCGACGGTAAATTCCCGCACAAAATATTTTTCACCGTTGATTTCAATCGCAGTTAATTTGGGGGTGTTCTTTAACAGTTTTTCGCGTAATGTCATTTCAAACTCCTAATTCAGTATAGACCGCACCTAAAAAGTGCGGTCAAATTTAACCTTATTTTATTCCGCAACTGGCAATAAGTAATCACGTTTCGATTTTTTAATCGTTACGCCTGATTCAAATTTGCCTTTTACTTCACCGCTGAAGTTTGGTGATGTTTGAATAAAGCCAGTGCCGTATAACGAGCCCTGATCATTTTTCAAAATCATCATCCAAGGGAAGGTTTCTTTTGCGTAGAATTTTTTACGCAAGTCAGCTTGCATTGCAGTGGCCGGCGCATAGAAGAACGTTAATTTAATTGAGCCATACTCAATTTCGCCCGCTTCGGTTTCTGTGCCTTCTGAACACATGGTCGTAATATCTTCTTCACCCAATGTGTCACCGTCGCCTTCAATCTGTTTAATGGCGCAGAAGTTAGACGACCATTTCACCACCGCCACTTTAGCCGTGCTGAAGTCGGTCGGTTTATCTTGTGTTGACCAATCCACTTCATTGGCGAAGGTCAATGTATCGGCTTGCACCGATTTAACAGGATAATAGCCATCAAGAGCGCCCAGGCCCGTGATTTTGACAAAATCACCGGCTTTAGCGCCGTGTCCGGTTGCGGTGATAGTGGCGGCAGGTGTTACCGTACAAGCCGTAATTGCTTTTTCGGTATTAAGTCCGATGCCTAAATAGAACTTTGTCCCTTGGAAAGGGGTAGTTTGTGTTGCCATGTTTTATTCTCCATAAGCAATTTGATAATTGATTACACGACGATGCAGCTTTGTATCGGCTTCATAGTCGCTAAAATCATTCACGCGCTCCGCAAATTCAAACGCTGCGGAAAGTGCGGTCAAAATTTGTTTGCGCAGGCTGTAAATGTCATCCGGATTCGGGCTGTAAATGTCAATCTGTACCTGATAATCATCAAGATCGCCGTCCTCTAACGCCGAATTCGGCGAGATGTTCGGGAATTGATAAACAATCACTGGAAAAGCCTTGTTTGTTTCCGGAATCAGCCCATAAAAACAACGCCCCGACACCAAAGGCGACAGGGCGCTAAAAAGTTTCTTCTGGATCATGTCATTTGCCAGCCTCCGCAATTATTCCTTGTTGCAGTGTGTTAATGATGGCTTGCGCCGCCTGCTCCTTCGATTGCTGAAAGGCGGGTCGCATAAACGGCCGTGCGGGCATTTTTGATGTGCCGAATTCCAAGAATCGCCAGTAAAACGGATCGCGCGGATTATACGCGCCGGATCTGCCGCTTTTCCCTTTGAATTTCAGCACTTGCTTAGTCGAAAGCCCCTTTACCCAAATATAGGTGTTGGTTCTGCCGTTTCTGCCAACTTTCGTTCGGCTTTGAATGGATTTTCGTAATGTGCCTGCTTTACGGTGCGGCACGCTTTCTTTTAAGACTGGCGCCAAAGTGCGCGCTTTGTCACGCACGATCGCGCCGCCTCTCCGCATTGCTTTCACTGCTATGCGGTTAGAGGTCTTCCGTCCAAGGCTTTGCATTGCTTTCTGCAATTCTTTCAAGCCGTCCACGCGAACCGTTATGCCATCCATTAAACCACCTCTTTACACATTAACTGTAGAGATATATTCCGCTCTTGGGTATTCAGCACCGACAAGATTTCAAGCGTGCGTTCGCTGAATTTAACCCTCATTGTCGGCACAATCCCGGGCAAATGACGAAGCCAAATTTGTGTTGTGACTTCTGACTGCACTTGTTGGGCCGCGAAATACTCACGCCCAGACAGCGGACGCACATCCGCCCAAACGGTAGCAACGTTTTTCCACGTCGTCACCGCCGCGCCGTAGTCATTTACAGTATTGATTTGCTTCTGTAAGGTGATTCGATGCCGTAGTTTTCCAATGTTCATACATGTATAAACCGATAACGTTCAATGATTAGTTTTACAGTCGGCGGTAATCCAAGATTACTTGCCCCCTGCGCTTCATTCCAACCGCCGCGATTTTCATACATATATGCCACCAGCATTAACAATGCGATTTTCAAATCACTTGTGATTTCCTGTGCATTTTCGGGCGGTTCGTCCGGCAACGTTTCATAAAGCTTTCGGTTAGTGTAGTTTTCAACCGTGGCTTTTGCGGCATCAAGATAGATGACCAAAAGGTCGTCTTCTTCGTCACCATCGATTCGGCACTGCAATTTGATTTCGTCGATTGTGATATTCATCATGCCCCCAGAATAAAAGTGCGGTCGATTTTGACCGCACTTTATTGATTATTTGCCGACTAAAGCTTTAATCGCTGAGGTATCTTCCAATACACAATCAAAGCGGTGAAACGCTAAGAATGCTGTTTGGTCAAATTCAGCATAACGCTCTACAAGACGTTTTAATGTCATGTAAGCCACGCGGCGCACAACAAAACGATTAAAATCGCCGAAATAAGCGAATTTATTACCAACGCCAATATCGGCAATACCTTGATCAATAACATATTGCTTACCAAGAATCGTTGAAGGTGCGACGCCGGCAACATCAGGCAACCATAATGGGCGATTTTGACCATCCACCAATTCTTTCAACGCTTTAAACGTGTTGTCGTTAAACGCTAAACGCGAGTTCCCCACATTGCGATAAGCCGGATCAACAGAGTGCAACAGCGCGTTAATATCCAACCAATCAACTTTACCAGTGGTTTTTGATGTGGTTGTGCCGGTTACACTTGCCGCTAAGCCTTTAGGCTGTGCCGGTGTGCCGGCACCAGTACCCTGAATTAAATATTTTGCTTCCGCACGGCCGATACGTTGCGCGATACGATCCGCTAAGTAGGCTTCAATGTTAATCGCCGAATCCTGCAATAATTCGTTAGATACGCGAATAATTTTAGAAGACAGTTTTTTGGCGCCAAGGCTTCCGACACCAAACGCCGTATCCGATTCGGTTGCGGCGGTGTTTTCACCGATTAATTCACCTTCTTCGGTAGTGCCGTCGGCGGTGATCCATTCGATAGTGCGACCGTCGGATGTTGTTAAAATTTGCGCCACCTGAGCAATACCGCCGTAAGCTTTCATTTGCTCAACAATGCGTGCCTGCATTTCTTTCGGTACGGTATAACCGCCCTTATCGTTAACGCCGACACCTTGCGCACGCATTTCAGACAATGCTTGACGTTCTTCTTGGCTTAACTCGCCCAAACCGTTACGCAAAAATGCGTTAAACGCTTGAGCGCGCATTTCATCAACAGTTTTTGTTTTTTCGCCGTCGTGTTTAGCACGCTTTTCGGCTTCGACCGCTTCTTGTTCTTTGATGAATTTTTCATCCATCGCACGAAGTTCTTCTTCACGCGCAATTACGGCATCTACACCGTCTAATTCGGTTTTCATTTTGTTCCATTCGGTGCGCTGTTCTTCAGTCCAAGCGTTATCACCGATTTTGTCATGTAATGTACGCATTTGTGCAGCAATATTGCGACGTTTTTCTTGTAGCTCATGTAATTTAGCCATGTTTTTTTCCTTCTATAGAATGAAAAACCGCACAAAAGTGCGGTCGGTTTTTAATGAAATTTGTTTAATTGCCGGAGATCAACGATAAAAATCGTTCCCGCGCAGCCTTTTGATGTACGGCTTTCTGAATATCACCGTTATTCCGAGCTTCTTTCCAAGCATCGAGCGATCGCGCCGTGCTACTCGCCTCTTGATATGCCGGATAAGTCACCGGGCTAACATCATAGAGCCGTGAAATTTTATGAATTTCACGGATAACGACGCCTTCATCATCTTCATACCACTCATCGCCGTTGCGAGCAATATTAAAGGCAAATGATGATTGCGTAATGTCACCACGCTGCAGTGGCGCGATCACTAAATCACGAATGGTTGGCGTATCCGGGGCAGTGATGTCATAACGCAAGCCTTTATCATCCACGCTTAGGCTTAAGGTTCCGGCCGTCGTTCGTCCAAGAATGAAGTTGGAATCGTGGTTAAACAGGCCGCGTACATCATCATCTAATACATCATCGAATGCACCCGGCATAATGATTTCGCGGAATCCCCACATTAACTGCGAGCGGGTATTAAAAACCGAACCATATCCGATAATATGAGTAGGTTCGGAATCTTTACTCTCTGCCCGAACTTCGCCGGCGTAGGAGCGTTTTTCAATATCAGCCATCAGGTTCGTTCTCCTTCTTCTTGTCTGATTCGATTTGTTTCGCCGCATTAACACTGACAAGATATTCATCTAACCCGTCAACCGGGTTCATATCTTCAAGTGTGCGGGCTTCGTTGCGTGACATCCAGCCATCAGTGATCGCACTATGATAAAACTTTGCTCTTTCGGTCGGAGTGCCGCGCATGATGCCGCCAAGGTTAAACTTCACAAAATAACCAGCTTTGCGTTCGGCTTCCGTGAATACCTTACGGTTAATTTCTTGCTCCCAGTTTACGATCCAAGGCATCAAACTGTAACGAATGAATTGAATCGTCTGTTCCGAGATGTTCGAAAATGTCGCCTTTTCCAAGTCGTTAATCATGTGTGCTGGAACGTTAAAAATTCCCGCAATCTCCGATCGGTTCAACTTCATCATGGATAGTAATTCGGTATCAACCGGAGAAACTGTTAGCGCTTTATAGTCAAGTTCGGCAGGCAAAAGCACTGTTTTGTTTTCTTTGTTTTTCAGTTCCGAGCTTGCTTTATCCCAGAACTTTTTGAAGCTCACCCAAGATTTTTCGTTAAGCGGCGTTTTCACACTCACAATCCCTGCTGGGCGAGCATTACCAAGGAAAAACGATCCGGCAAAATCTTTCGCATTCAGACCTAATCCGATCGTTTCCGCGTGCTGCTGAATAACGGATTTACCCGTTTTCAACGACGCACCAAGCGCTTTAATATGGATCATGTCATCAGGACTGATTGACAGCGTTTCATCTTCGCCGTAATAGCCGTAAATATAGCGTCTGCCGTTTTTCAGTAACTGCACCAACCATGGCTCGCGTGTTTCAAGCGATTCGATTTCACCACTTCGGCGGCGGACAATGTGTAAGTAAGAGTTCCCGTGTAAAAGTACCGCACTTTGTCCATATTCCCGCATTTTGTAGGACGTCTGCCAGAAATTCGGACTATCGTGTAACAGGTAAAATAACGGGTGGTCGCGTGCCGGCTCTATGTTTTTCCCGTCTTTGCGCATAACGTGTAACGGTAACTGAGCGATAGCACTTGATAGCACATACACGCAGGCATATACCGCACTTAATTTCATCGCTGTGTCAGCATTGACTGTTCGGGGCTGCAACGTGCCGAATAGATCATCATAAGCACCTTCAGCACTCAAGGGTACCTGAGGATTTTCTAAAGACCGTGCAGCAAATAACTTATCAAAAATCATTTACGCCCCCGTGAAGCGACAACCGCATATAACAGACACAGACCACCACCGACAATACAGGTTTGGGCGATCCCATATTGGAGATAAACGCCGGCACACAATGAACCAAGTCCAGCCAAGCCGACCAGATCAATAAAAAATGTTCTCATAGCGTTAATACCTCGTCCGGGATAAAAATCCCGTCATCTTCATTTAGCATAATTCGACCGATTGCCATCATTAAGGCAACCGCACCATCAATTTTGTTTTCAGGGATTTCTTTCACCGGGCGTACAATATCATCGTTCCCGACGGCAGATTTTCCCACGACATTACCGATACACCACGTCATGATCGGATTGCCGTCGTGATGGAACCTGCCGCTTTCAATAGCGGCCTCTAGTTCTTTCATGGGGTCAGATAGGTTCGTATAGTTTTGTGTGATCGTGATGGGATTTAAGCCTTCATCCGCCATATCGTGTGCGATTGCTATAGCTCCGTGCGGGTCGATTGCGACACAATTAACTTGATGTTCTTTGTTTGTGTCTTTAACACACTCAAGGATTTCGCGATAATCCACTTCCGCCCCATCGGTTGCTATTAAATGTCCGCTATTTACCCATTTTTGATATTTGTCCACCACCCGCTTTAAAGCAGTATCAATGCTGAAAACCGTATCTTCCGGTACAAAAAACAGCGGCGATATACAGTAATAATGACGTTTTCCGTCAATCATTCGACTAAATACCCGCACAAGCGAGTTCATATCCAGCTTCCGCGCCATATCAAGCCCCAAAACCACTTCTTCACCTTGGAAATCTTCAAGGCTTAATGTTTCGTCGTAGCACTTCTCCCAACTCACCATGTTGAAATAAGATTCTTTCGCTGATACCCAAACATTTAAGTGTTTTGTTTTAAATTTATTAGCAAAACGCGGATTGTTGATTGCCTGCTTTTGTTGGCTCAGTAGATAATCACCGTACACTGATACATCAAAGTTAGGATTAGCTTTTCGCAGCACATCCGAGCTTGTCCAGTCGTCGCCTTCATCAATAGTGTAAATCAGCCCAAATAGTTCATCGTTTGGCACAGCGCCATTCAGCATTTCAATCACTTCACGGCGTTTGTCGTAACAAGGACCTTCGATGTTGTAGCCTGCTGTCGTGATAATCCACATTAACGGCTGTCGACGTGCGCCCATACCGGTAAGCATGGTCGTGTAAAGTTCATCGTCTTTATGTTCGTGGTATTCGTCCACGATTGCGCAGCTTGGTGACGCGCCATCACCCGGATTCCCGATCAGCGGTTCAAAGCGCGATCCGTCTGCTGGGCGATTTAGATTAGACGCGTTGACCTCAACCCCAAACGTGGTACAAAGTAATTCAGTTTTCTTACACATCAATCGAGCCGGGCGAAACACTTCCCAAGCTTGTTTTTCCGTTGTCGCGCCGGAATATACCTCTGCCCCAAACTCACCATCAATACAAAACATATACAAGCCGACACCGGCAGATATAGCCGATTTACCGTTTTTACGCGGGATTTCAGTATAAACTTCACGATAACGGCGCAATCCATTGGATTTTTTCAACCAACCGAAAGCATTAGCAACGGCGAATAATTGCCATGGTTCAAGCGTGATTAGTTGCCGCTTTAGCGCCCATTCGCCTTTTGTGTGTGGCAAAAGCTGAATAAACTTACAAGCGCGTTCCGCCAGTGCCTCATCAAACCGAAAAGGGAAATATTTGTCCTTTTGATTGTCTAGATCGTCTAAATGACGCTGACAAGCTTTAATCACCAAACGGCAGGCGGGAATTTTTCCGGAAACAACGTCTTTCGCATACTTATTCGCTTTCTTTACGTTGTCCATTGTTGCATCAACTCCGCAAATGGATTAGTTACTTGATTATCCGCATTACCCATCAATCGCGATCGGCTAGATGGATCAAGCCCAAGCAGTGAGCCAAACTTTGCCATATCTGCCATTGCTTCTTTGAGCGTTGTATAGGCCGGATTCCGCTTAATGCCTGAATCCGTCACAATAACACTGCCGTGCTTTTCAATATCTTGATTCGCTTTCTTGCGGTTTTGATAAGCAATGCAGTAATTCGCAACGGTTTGTAAATCTGTTTTCATTAGCACTTTTTGCGGGATGAGTTCTTTCAGCACAAACCCCCACATGATTTGACCATTTTCATCTAAATCATCGGGCGGGGGAACGTGTTCATCCAATTCGCTAAAGTGCGGTTCATTTTCGTTTAATTTTCTCTTTCCAGGGTTGCCTTGACGGATTTTCACTGCCGTTGGCTTAGGCTTGCGCCCTCGGCCTGGAACTAATGCTTTACCTGTCATTTGGGCGTACCTTGTAAATTTTAATTTCGCGGTTGTAAAAATTGAGTTCCACGGGCGGTTTCCATAGGCGAAACCTATAGAGATTTTCCCACCCCCACCCGTACCATCGCATAGGCTAACTCAATCGCTCTCTTGCTGTTTTTGCTTTGTGGCATAAATCGCACAAGCCCTGTAGATTAGATAAATCATCACTACCGCCATGTGCCTTAGCTATGATGTGGTCGACTGTTGTAGCCGATACATACAATCCTTTCTTTAAGCATGCTTGACATAGATAGCGATCACGCTCTAATACGATAGCACGTAACTTACGCCATTGCGCACCATATCCACGCTGTGATGATGTTCTGCCCTTTTGGTGTCTCACCCAACCGCAAGCTTGATGTTCAGTACAGTAACCGCTTTTATCTGTCGTTGTGTTCCTACACCCTTGCTTACGGCATGCTTTAGGTATTTTTGCTGGCATATACCCACCCAATAATAGGTAGCTCTACCATATCAACTACTTCAACCACGTCTAACGGACTAACGTCATCAGCGTAAAAGCTACCGTCAGCATTATGCCAGCGTGTTAATGGTGGCTCTTCCGTGTATATGCGTTCGACTAATAGCCATTTACCAAACTGTGTTTCATACACCACATCGCATAATTGTCCATTGCGTAGTTTAACTACATCCCCTTTCTTGATATTCATTCTGTCACCTTATTTACTCAATTCTTCTTTCTGCCATTCGCGGATTTTATTAATCCGATTTAGGCACATATCACGCTCACGCTTTAGGATCACCGCATACTGTGTTACATCACCATAAGTGCGACCATCAAAAGCCGTCTTATCCAAGTGTGCGGTAAACGCCGCTGGGAATTGCGGACAAGCTGTAATTTCAGTCTTACTCGCGCAGGAACTCAATAACATTGCGAGGAGCGTCAGCATTAAAAGCGTTGCTCGCTTTAACTTGTTTTGGTATTGCTTTAATAACTCCATCTGATTTACTCCTTGCTTCTGACTCAGCCTTGCTTAAGGCTTGGGTCAGCTGATTATTATATTCCGCATCTGCCTTTAGTCGTTTGATTGTGCTGCTTTGCGTAGCGATGGTTTGCTTGTGCGTCTCAATCTCAGCGTTAAGATTATCAATCTTGTTTGATTGATGGTAAATCCAGCCACACAACCCAAAGACAACCACCACACAAAGCACAAGTAACCAAGCTAATTTAGTTAAACTATCACCAATACCCATATCATCACCTTAATTAAATAGCGGTGCGGTTTAAGACTCTTACGTATACGCTTGCGCCATCTGATTTACTTAGTCCCATAACCGCACCACTAATCTAAACGCCACGGACGCTTTTAGCGCCGAGATCGTAATAATCCTTAATTGATGTGCCGTAGCCGTCTTTAGTTACCGCGCCTGTTTTAGCAAACTTGAGCGCATTACCGGCACCTTTTAAGTGCGCCGCGAATAACAAGCCTGCTTTATGACTTGCGTCGCCAGTATATACCGCCTTGTTTGTCAGATACTTGGCATTGCGGTTCATTAGTTTTATTATTGTTTCGTCTTGCATTTGCGGGCTATTGAGATAAGTATCTTTACCGCCGCGAATAGTCCAGTTTGATTCGCTCGCAAGAAAACCTTTATGCGCAGATGGGCTGCTACCATTAGCAATGCCTTTAGTCATTGCTACCGCCTGGTTATATTTAGCCTGATTAATCAAACCAACATCAACAAGAGCCGCCGCGCCGAATTGATAAGCTCCTAGATAACCGTAACTATTTTCCGCTTTATAATTGCCCGCACTTTCTCGTTTGGCTAACGCCTTTAAAAGTGCTTTTGTTTGTGTGGCAGTCAGCCCAGTTATAATTAATTCTTCCGATTCCATTTTTACACCCTTAAACATTTCAACGGCGAAATTCGTCGCTATCGTTGTAGCTGTCATCACTCTTACCACCAAGGCTTATATCGTTGACTTCAATTTTTTTACGGATCAACGCAAACAAAAATTCACGGATTTTTTCCGCGCCCACAAAGCCAAACAGCCCACCGACAAACGTCGACACATGCTCTCCAACGCCCAAATACGTCAACATTGACATGCAAGACAAGGTGAGTGCACCACAGATTGAGCCATCAAGTAAGCGTTGCCGGTATGAGCTTTTCTGCTGAAGGAACCATGCTCTAAGTATGGCCATAAAAAAAGCCATCACGAACCCCGTAATGGCATTATAGTTTTGTTGTATGTAGGCTAAGACTGCCGCCCACAAGTCAGGGGATTTTTCAGGCATTTTCATTACTCCACCTCGTTTTTATCGAGGCAATAAAAAAGCCCAGTATCAAAATACTGAGCTATGTATTGACGGCAGGAGCGGGAGTTGAACCCGCAATAATTCGTTCACTGGAAGCATTTGCGTGAACGGCTTCTCGCCTTACCTCATTCAGCCATTCCTACCCATAGAACCCACCTATTACAGTGGGCATAAGTTCTGTTAAGATAAAGTTCCCACACAATAAAATAACAGAGGTTTAAAATGATTCAATTAGATGAAATTGATGATGGCTTTTATAAATTTCCTTATCGTCCTGGAGAAAGCCTTTCTGAAACAGATACACCTGCACCAAATACCGGCGGATTTGATTTAATAACCCACCCTGAAATGATAGAAAACATTCCAGAATTAAAATATTCTCCGATGTTAAGAAAATTATTGGTAGATTTAAATGCACCAGAAAGCCCATACATGACCTTAGGATGTGGTTATTGGGCTAATTATGCAGAAAATGAAGTTTCATACTGCTATTTAGAATTTTCTTTCAGAGAAATAAATATTGCCAATAATAAAAACTTTTCACTTGCACTAGATGAAAAGCTTGTCAATTATCTAAATGAAAATAAAGAAGTTTTATCTAAAGCATTTGATGTGCCGCCTCAAGCCATCCCAAACGCGGTAAACCATTTCGAATGGAGATACCGTCCTTTCCGTTATTTCGAGAGCGAAGAACGCACCTTGCTATACTTTCAGGCTGGTAGTTATCAACATCAAGATCTTGAGGTTTTTCTTGATATTTTACATCGTTTTTTAACTCAGTACCTTGTCGTTCCATCATAACCACCAACAAAAAGCCCCGACGGCATAAACCATCAGGGCTGTTAAAATCATTTGTGCGTTTTAAATGTGCAAAACCGCACTCATAGCACAAACTATATACTTTTAGTGTACACTTTGCAAGTGTTTTTTAAAGTGCGGTCAATTTTGGTTAAGTTTTAACGTCTAATTAATCTATGTTTGGGGTATAGCACATCATTATCCCGAATAGTTGGTAATACCCGGTTCCAGTTTTGATCTTCCCATGTTCCGGTTTTAAACTCAGCGGTAAGCTTTTGGAGAAGTGGTTGATGCCGGCGGAGCATTGAACCATATTCGGATACAATACTGTGTGCCTGTGGTGCAAATTTTGATTGTATGCTATCTAATGCCGGCAAGATATAACCGGTAAACTCAACGCACTTGAATAAAGCGAACCAATCCCACGCAAGCTGTTGCAATTCAGCTTCTGTTAAAGCAACCTGCTCTTTGCGTTCATCAATAATCAATTCACCTTCCAAAGGTAAACGAGCGATTAAACTCACGGCTTCAGCAAATTGATCATCGTTAATTTCTTTGTATGTTTTGCCAAAGTGATTTTTCAATGCTGCCCATTGTTTAATAATCACGGACGCTTGTTTGTCTTTCGGTAAATTTTTTGCTCTGCCTAAGACTAAATCTTTAATTGCAGTTTGATGTTCCGCAGAAAGTTTCTCAATTTTGACCGCACTTTGTCTTTCCGCTTTGCCAAAGTGCCAATAGTTGTAAAGTGCCTCAAAACATTCTTCTTGATAGCGGATCACTTTTTCTTTTAAATCAGGCCGCACTTTCTCAGGGTTAATGCTAAAGAGCCAGCCATTGAGTTTTTTCAGTGGCATACAGAGCATTTTGCGAATTTTACCGTCTGCCCCAACCGTTTCGATATCGAAACAGTTGAATTTATCTTTGTTCTTATTTAGCTTAATTGATTGAGCTCCCCAAGATAAACCTAATGCTTCAGCAATAGGTCTAACTGCTGTATAGATAACATCTTCAACTTTTAATGTAATAAGAGCTGAACCGTAGAACGAGATAGTTTGAGTAGAGATTTGATTAGACATAGTTGTCTCCTTGTTGTTCTTACGAAATTTACCCTATCGAATAGGGTGTCGAGAGGTTCGTAAGCCTCAACAAGTAGGCTGGGATTATTCCCCTTTCGGGTATTGTATTCTCCGCCCTCTCGACATTGAGTTTTCCAAATCTATTTTTAATGGCAAGGAAAACAGATCTGCAAAATTTTGACATAAAAAAACCGCTTGTCTGACGGGTGCGGATTGCCGCTTGTTGTTAAGGTTACGACACCTTATGGAGGATAATAATAAAAAAAGCCTGCTTTGTAAACAGGCTTTATATTTTTTATTCAATAATACTTTTATATGTACCACGGATACGCTGTGTTTCATAATACTCTTCTGCTAAAGCAGTCATATGAAAATCAACGTCACTACCTGTAATATCAATAAT
This sequence comes from Actinobacillus succinogenes 130Z, assembly GCF_000017245.1. Taxonomy (NCBI): domain Bacteria; kingdom Pseudomonadati; phylum Pseudomonadota; class Gammaproteobacteria; order Pasteurellales; family Pasteurellaceae; genus Actinobacillus; species Actinobacillus succinogenes. Next base: position 1,376,495 of record NC_009655.1, on the reverse strand, counting down.
AACTTGCCTAATATCTTCTAACTTAACATTAAAAAATTCTCTTCTATAGTTAACGGCATTAACTCTACGATCGTTGAATCGATAATGTAACTCCCTTTCTAAGGCCGGGGCATCTTCAGAATAAATAAATGCATGTACATCAAAGAAGAATGGTACACTTGCATCACCTAATTCCCTCACTCTTTCCATTGGGTCTAACCTTCTAGTCAAACCAATTTTATATATATTTTCCCCGAATGACCCAATATTACTAATTACATAGATATATCCACGTCGGGTCTGTTCTGCAAGACTTCTAGCCCTTTCTTCTTTATTTTGGGCTTCAGCTAATTGTTGCTCAAGTAACTCAATTTGCGCTTTTACTGCCGCCATTTTTTCAGCACTAGCTGACTGCAATTCTAATTTAGCCTTTTCAAGCAAAGCGTTATACATTTTCTCCTCTTTTTCTGCATCCGCTATTGCTTTTTCATATTCACGTCTCGCTTTCTGCTCCTCTCTCATTTGTTCTCTAATTAAACGTTGCTCTTCATCTTCTTCTTGTTTTTTGAGCTTATATTGATATTGTAAAGTACACTCTTCAAGTTTTAATTCAATATATTTTATATTAAATCGACATTGAAAATGGACTGATAATTTTTCTAAACTATCAGCCAAACTTTTTATTCTTTCCAATGTTTTTGGATAATACCCTAGTCTTACTTTACTGATTAAAAGATCACAATCTTCATTAAAGGCCAATAACATCAATTTAACTTGACCTTCTAAAGCCCGACGACTATCAGACTGTGTGCCTATCACCGCACCTAACGCAGTTTCCGGAAAGTAGATTGCATCTTTAGCCTGAATTAGTGCTTTTTGCTCTTCCCTTACTCGTTTAATTTCTTCTGCAAATCTCTCTGATGTTTGATATAAATAATCTGGCAGCTCAAAATGTCCGGAATCTGAAAACTCTTCTAAAGTCGAATATAAATCTATTTTACTTTGCAATTTATATATACGCTCTTCTAAGCTATCTCTTTTTTCATATAAGTCACTAAGAGTTGTAGATAAATTGACCTTTTCTTTTTCTTTGTCACTAACTGTTTTTATAAGACTATCGGCATTACTTTTTAAAGTTCTTAACTCTTCGGTTTCAGAATATATTTCATCATATTCATCATTGATTAAGTTCATTTTTTCTTCAATAGAACTCAACTGCTCTTTAGCTTTTGATACCGAATCATTAACTTTATCAAGTTCTTCTTGTGACTCTTCTAGAGCTTTTTTCGTCTCAACTATTGCTTCTTTATAGCTTTTATATTCACCTAACTTTCTCTTAAAATAAATATAAACACCAATAACCAATAAAATAAAAGAGGATAAAATAATAAAAAAACCTACTAATAGTTCCATAATACCTACCATATTTATTTTAAGTTTTTTCTAATATATTTTGTTATTATTTTTTTTCGTTCTTCACAACGCTTTTCATAATCTTTCTTAGCATTGGATAAGAATTTAGAAATATCTTCCTTCTTTTTTAGCGCCAATAGTTTCTCGTAGTCTCTAGCCTCCCTCTCTCGTTGCTTCATTTCGCTAAGTCTACATCTTTCCTGTGCTTTTTTTGCCCTCTCTATCTCCTTTTCTTGCCTTAATAATTCCTGATTAGCCTTTCTTATTTCTTGCAAAGCTTGTTTTTCAAGTCTAATACGTTCTTTTTCTGCTCTCTTAGCTTCTTTTGCAGCATGCTTCGCTATCTTGAATGCGACACCTAAGAGAGATACTTTTCTAGCCATAAAAACTTTCTCACTATTCCAAATAGTTTGTCAGTTTACAAAACATAATTAGATTTTCTACGATCTAGATCACAAAACAGATAAAAGGATTCAATTAATTGATTTTTTGAATAATTTTTGAGCAATTAATATCTCTTGATTTGTAGTGAATATCACTCGTCAATTACGCAAAGAAAACGACTTCACCGCGCAACAAATACCCTATCAAAAAGCTTTCCGCTTCGTGTAACAAATTGTAATAGTGTTTCAGACTGATGTTTTTAAAATGACAAATATCCGCCCGATCATATCGCTTGACGTAAGTCAGCATAAAAACGTGGAATTGGTCGAAGTTTATTTGTTTCATCAGCAGTAACCCTTTATCAATGAGCATACCTTCATCATCACTTAGTGGGTCTAAGTATGGTTTTGTTCTATCTGCCCCTTTTATACCGACTGTCGCGACGGGATAATCCGTTTCCAGCCGTGAATTGCCCCAATAACCAAACCGAATAAATTTTGCCTTAAAATTCATTATTTGTACCCCATTTACGCATTATTAATTCCTTTAATCTTGATGATGGTTTTGCCTTTGGCGATAACGCCTTTTTCTTCGATGGAATATTTGCGAATGATTGTGCGGTTGTCATCTTTGATTAGACCAGCACCGACTAAACTATCAAAAATACCTTTGGGTAAGTTGTCTAGGTCACGAGCGCGGTTATCGGGAAAATAAATCTCTATCTTAATTTCGACCGCACTTTCAAACGGATCGAACTGTTTACAAACTTCAGTTGCAATGCGCTTAAATTCGCGCCCTGCTTTTGAAATGTAATGTCTGCCGCTTCTTGTGTGTTTCCAATAATGATTTACCGACGGTGGATAAGGTAAGGCAATCTCTAACCACTCACTCATAGTTTGCCTTCCTTGCGTAAAATCGCTTGAGTGCGCATAACGCCTTCCGCATGAGCTAAGCGCACAAATTCAGTATCCATTTTGCGCGTTCTGCGGTCGCATTCATCGTGGCAACTACTGCAACACCACGCACCTAAAATATCATCGGGCTTTTGCCCTACTCCATTAAGCCCTGCTATGCGATAATGCGCTAATACGACTGTTTCTGGGTTATGGTTGCAAATCCCAGGTAACCGCACTTGACAATCGCGCCCTTTAGCTTCCTTCCTCAAATCTACCTTTGCCATTATTTAGTTCTCCCGTTTATCACATCAGTATCACGGCGTCCGCTTTGTTGCCACTTACGCCAATCTTTAAGCTGTTTCATCAACCCGGCATAAAGGCGGTCGCTTTCTTGTTTCTTCTCACCCATCAGCAAAATCCTATTAATTGATTAATTTTGTTATCCAATTCCCATTCGCTTTCATAGATATTACAAAGTGTTTCATTCCAGATAACCCCAAATACAGCCCTGTAAACGGAATTGAATTTTTCTTGGCTCATATTCGCAAATGAGATTGACCAACGTTCTTTCGTTGTGCCACCATCTTGGCTTGGCTTAATATCGTAAAACCCAGCCTTTTTCATCACATGATCTAAATAGGCTTCAAGCGTCTTCATCCCCTCATAGTCCAATTTAGATTCGCGGTTTGACCGCACTTTTGCTAAAACACGATCTGCGATTGGCTTTGTTACGTTCTGATAGAGATGTTCATCATTTGCCACTATAGCAATTTCATGTGCTACCGCTTGAGCAATCCATTCTTCCGCTTGGGTTAATACGCTAAATTCAGGTTGCCAATACTCAAATCCAGCGTCCAAAAGTGCGAAAAATTTCTTGTGGTGTTGATAGTTTCGATTATTGGATAGCGGCATAATTTTGACCGCACTTCCAACAGGCAAGCTTTTCAGCAAATTGCGGTCGTAATCCGTTTCCGCCACCACCGCACCATTTGCGTATTTCACCGCATGAATTACGGTTTTCTTTTTCTGCTGTTTACTCGCCATTCAAATTTTCCCAAATCATCAATGTGGATATTGCGGATGACTTGCCCCATATTGCGGTGGCGTGGATCAAATATCGCTAAGTGATTGCCACGACAAACATCGGTCCAGTCGCCTGTTTCAGGGCTTACGAACTTAATGCGTCCACCAACAATAAAGCGGATTTCAGTTGCCTTCCGTGTAATAAGCGAAAACCATTCCGTGCTAATATCAACCGGTAACAACATCACCACCAAGCAGTTATAATATTCGAACAATTCAATGGACCGCTTGATAAAACTTAACGGATCGCTAAATGGCGGATTGATGAAAATACGCTCGTTCTGAAGCTGGTAAGTTAAGAAATCCATTTCAGGCGTGACATATCGATCGCACTTTGCGTTATTCGGTAATGCAGCGCCATCAAGTGTAAAATTAAATTCCGCATCAAGCGGCAAGAACAACGAAAGCGGTGTTGGGTAAGTATCTTTATCAAATTTGCTCATATGAAATCCTTAAGCTGTAACAGTGTTTTGAGTTTTATTGCCGCGCAATATGGAGCGCATTTTTGCCAAGTAATCCATGGCTTTTTCATCAGTCACCTTGATTTTGACTGTTTTCGGGATTTGGCGACGGCGCTCAGGGATTGATTCGCCACTGGATAATCTGCCAGCCCATGCATCCAACGTTTCTTTTACGCCGGCGTCAAATTGCTTGTCATTCCAGCGATTAACCTTGCATTTGCGATACACGTCGGTGATTAACCAGTATTCGAGGTCGCTTGCAAAGGCGAATTGGTCTTCCAGCTCAAAGCCATACCCCATAAACGCCTTTGCGCGTCTTGCCAATTCGTCGGCGCTTGGTAAGCCCAGATGTGCGTACTTATTACCAGCCTTGCACCAGCCGATAAACTCGCCCACACTTGGCAAATAACCATTTGGCTTTGCTCGCGCAGCTGCCATGCCACGTTTCACTTGCTCAAAAGTTTTAATTTCATTCTCGGCAAAACCTAAAATCCATTGTTGCTTCAGAATGTCTAATTGCTCTCCGCTGATGGTGAGTAGGATTGGGCAGCTCGCGGTTAAGTTCTCAAAAATCCGATCAACCATGTCTTTCGCACGTTCAGGGACGTAAGTTGAGCGCACTTGCTGTTTTTGTGTTAATTGATTCATCAAAATACCTCCGCCATTTTCTCAGGGGTTGCCCAGTCTCTTGCGTTTTTCTCGGCAAATGATTCTTTGCGTTTAGTTGATTCACTGAACTGCTGTTTAATCACAAGCTGATCCCATTTTTCACGTAATTTTGCTGGACTAAGAATATTTGCAGCCCAGAATGAATCTTGGTTTGCCCATTTGAACAATTCACAAATATCTTTGTGAGTTCGTTTATCACGTTCACGCATAAGCCTGATTTCGTTTGCCCAAGAGGCAATATTTGGCACTCTTGCGTTCGGATTGATATTTTTGATTAAGCTAAAAATCCAATTAGCTGCCTTCAAGTCATCGTCAGAATAGGAGATTTTTTTCTCTCCGTCGGCGGGAAATTTTTTCCCGACGTAGTATTATTTGTGTTTTGTATAGTGTGTTTTATATTGGGTTTTGTATGTTCACTTTCTGAACTAGTGACTAGTTCACTTTCTGAACTAGTGATGTTCACTTTCTGAACTAGTTCACTTTCCGAACTAGTTCGGTTTTTGAACAAGTCAGCTTCTGAAACAGTCGTAATTTTTGAAAAATCAAGAGAATACACGCCAGTATTTCTTGCACCTGTTGTTCTGATAAATAATCCACGATCAACAAGGCTTTTGCAGGCATCAATAACTTGCGTTTTTCCTGCGCCTGTAAATTCAACAAACTGAGAAATTGAAATAGCATCACAATCTTTCCCCCAGCCCGTAGTTTTGCGAACAACAAGCGAATAGCATTTAAATTCAACGCCAGTTAAGTGTCGCATTAGTTCATCGACAATCGCATTAGGAGTTTGAAAGGAATTAGCTATAAATCTGCGATCACTCATTCCGCCACCTCATTCATAAAATATTCCGCCACACGCTTACCTCTCGCCACAGTCACCATACGACGCTGAATATCGTGTCCTTGTTGTTTTAAATCATAGATACGTGCACCAAGACGGGTACAACCAAAGCGTTCATACGCTAATAATTGCGTCAGCCTTTCGCCGTTACGAAGTGCGGTCAAAATCATCTTGCATTGCGTTTTACTTGATGTTTCATTCGCGTTAAGATTTCCGCTTGATTTTTGTTTTAACATGCCTGATAATCCTCCCATCGGATGATAGTTCCTTTATATAAATTCGCCGATACTAACCGCCGGAAACGGCGGTTTTTCATTGCCGTTTATTCAGCGTGATGACGCATTCAACCGAATGCTGTGTCGCCGCTAAATGCTTGCTTAACAATCTGCGGATTAAATCTTCTTCCGAAGTTGTAATTTCGCCATCTGCCAGTGCACTTTCTAACGCCTTAAACAACAGCCCGCGCGCTGATAATTCACGTAGCTGCAGCGTTGAAATTTCCACTGCGTCTAATTCGCTTGCGTCGGCATCCGGCACAAACCGTCCACCGGCAGTTCGGCACAGTTCATCGATAAAATCTGTACAGCCATATTCAAGCTGCAGTGCAACAAGCTCTTCGTTCTTAAAACGCTGCCCTTTTGTCTGATACAAGCGGTTGTTTAACTCCGCTTCCGAAAATCCCAAGAATCCCGCAACCGCACTTTTACCACCCGGTATCTTCTCGATCATTTCGATAATGATTTGCTTCATCGCCATAATTTTTGCCCTATTTTTATGGTTTTCTTTTGGATTGATGTTGGTAAATTAATCACGAGTAAGCGATTTAAGTATTTCAATCTCGCCGATCTTTCCATCAGTGGCTTTAGCAATTAAAGGGATGTATTTAGCACTTATCCCTCCGCCATTTAGCCAAAAGCTAACGGATACTTGAGAAACTCCGCATTTTTGGCTGAGGCTTGCTTGAGACCCACAGATGGAAATTGCTTTTTCTATAACTTTGTTTTTCATGAATTATCTCTTATAGACAAATTATTCTTATAAAGAATATAAGATATTTTATGAAATGTAAAGCTTATCTTATTTGAATTTATATAAGCTTGCTTATAACATTCCTCAATAAATTAGGAGGTACGATGAAAACACTGCCAGAAAGATTATTATTTGCGATGCAGCAAAAAGGGCTAAATCAAGCAGAATTGGCCTCTATGTCCGGAACATCACAAGTAACAATAAGTAATATTCTCAACGGAGTTACCGATGTTCCTAGAAAGGGGTTAGAAATAGCGAATGCTTTAGATGTTTCTTTAAATTGGCTACTAACTGGTGTCGAAGATAGCGTTACTGTTTCGACTAAAAGCGGAAAAAACGATTCAATAATTATGACACTATTGGATAATCGACTTGCTGCTGGTGATGGCGTCATCAATCTTGACTACCCGGACACGATCCGTTCTATCGAGTTTTCTGCTGAAAAATTTATGGAATTATTCCGGCGCAAAACGGCAAATAACCTATCAATGGCGATCATCGATGGGAATAGCATGTACGACCCAAACAACGAAGAAATAAGCCTTAAACACGGCGATGTTGTGTTTATCGATACATCGATCCAAGAATTCAAAAATGATGGCATCTATGCTTTTGTATTTGAAGGGCAAGCCAGAATCAAACGTTTGCAATATATGAGCGGCTATCGCCTTAAAGTGATTTCGGATAACCCGACTTATGAGACAGAAATTCTAGAAAAAGAACAAGTTGAGCAAATTCATTTTATCGGACAGTTAATCAAGAAAATGCCGATGGAAATGTTCGATCTGTAACCGTAGCAAGAGAGCGAATAGAGGCGCTGTAAAAGTGTAAAGGAAAGGACTGATGTACTCTTACCAGCGGGATATTAAACAAAAGGTTACACATAAAACCATATAATTTACCGGCGTCCTGTGAAGTGAGTAGGACTTGTTTTGAAGTGGCTATAAATTAAATAATCTAACAATAAACAATAAAAATATCTGTACTTTTAGTTTAAAAGTGATAACCTAATAGGTAAATAATATGGAAATTATTTTTGCAACAAAGAAAATGCAAAAAATAATGAACAACGAGTGCGAAATGCAAAAAGTATATGGTCAGCATAGGGCACGTAAATTACAAAGAGTGCTTTATTCGCTTAGAGCAGTATCTACACTTGCTGAATTGGGCGCACCTTATAGCCCACCACATCGATGTCATGAATTAACAGGGGATAAAAAGCGCTTACTAAGCCTTGATCTTGATCACCCCTATCGTTTATTGTTTGAACCGTATCACGACCCAATACCGACAAAGGAAGACGGTGGTTTAGACTGGTCTAAAATTACTTGTATCAAGGTATTATCCATTACTGATACACATTAAGAGATATTATCTATGAGCAATCAATTTATACCTGACTATGCTATCTCACCGGGTGAGATATTAGAGGATGAGCTGGAAATGCGGGATATGTCCCAGCGGGAGCTTTCCGAAAAGACTGGTATCTCAACAAAGCATATCAGTCAAATTATCAATGCTAAAGCGCCTATTACACCAGAAACTGCACTCAAGTTTGAGCGTGTATTAGGTATGCCTGCGCGTTATTGGCTAAACCTTGAAACTCAATATCAAGAGGCGCTAACCCGCATAGCAGACAAAGAAAAACTTTCACAGCATGCAGAATGGGTAAAACAATTCCCATTAAATGAACTGTACAAATGCAATTTCATATCGAAATATACGAAAATTTTCGATAAAGTAGATGCAATACTACGTTTTTTCGGTGTAAGTTCACCTGACGATTATCATACTGTGTGGGGTAATATTTCTGCATCCTACAGACAAGATCAACGTAGCGCAATTAATCCGCACAGTTGTGCCGCATGGCTTAGAGCAGGTGAATTAAAAGCTACCGAGATTCCTTGTGTATCTTATTCGGAAACCAACTTCAAGCAAGCATTGCAACAGATTAAAAGGCTCACTAGAGAGGTTGATCCTGATGTTTTTATTCCTCAATTAGTGGAAATTTGCGCTAAAGCGGGTGTTGCGGTTGTTTTTGTACCTTGTTTTGCTAAAACCGGTATAAGCGGCGCAACTCGATGGGTGTCACCAAATAAAGCGGTTATTCAGTTGAGTTTGAGATACAAAACCAATGATCACCTTTGGTTTACTTTCTTTCACGAGGCGGGACATGTTTTATTGCACGGCAAAAAAACGATTCACCTTGAGTATAATCGTGCATCAAATTTAATGCAGGAAGAGAATGAAGCTAATGAATTTGCACAAAAAAATCTTATTCCTCGAACCTATTGGCATCAGATCATCATGCAACCAAAGCTGACTGAAAGTTATATTCGCACAATAGCGGCAGAAATTGGTATTGCAGAGGGAATTATTGTAGGGCAGTTACAGCATCATAACTTATTACAATATCATGAATTAAATCATTTAAAAGTTAGTTATCGTTGGCAATAATCAACTAAAACCGCCCTCGGGGCGGTTTTCTTTTATCTCGATGAAATCAATTTCGTCGACATCTCTTAAGCATAACTAGACATTAAGCATGTGTAGGGACAAGCTTAATGCCTAAGGCCTGTGTAATTTTCATTATAGTATCAAAACGAGGTTTGCTGCCGTACGATAGCGTTTTATAAAGGCTTTCTCTTCCTAAACCTGTTTTCTCTGCTAATTCCGTCATCCCTCTTGCTCTGGCGACATCTCCTAATGCAGAAATAAATTCGTTTGTATCGCCGGATTCTAAGACTTCGCTTAAATAAGCGGCAATCATTTCCTCGCTATCCAAATATTCAGCCGCATCAAATGGCTTCAATTCTATTTTTTTACTCATGATTTAATTCCTCCTGCCGCTTTATTTCTTCCCATAAAGCTTTCGCCTTTACAATATCTGCCTTTTGTGTGGATTTATCCCCACCTGAAATGAGCAAATAAGTTATTTCACCTGACTTGCCATAATAAACCCTATATCCGGGACCTTTTGCAATACGCATTTCATACAATCCACCCCCTACCGATTTATGATCACCGAAATTGCCGTTCGCTGCTCTGTTAATGCGAGCAATTATTGCAGCTTTGCCCGATAAATCCTTTAGCCCCCTTAACCAATCACTAAATATTTTAGTTTGAATAATAGTGAACATGTTCCCTCCGTTTCATTGTTTCTTATTGTATCTAATTGGATACAAATTATCAATGATATTTTACTTCCCACTACTCTACTTTTGTGATCTAGCTCACAAATTCAGCAATTAATCAAAAAATTTTCAAAATTCTTTTCTTTAGAAATCAATGACTTAATAAGTTTTCTTATAAATATTTATAAGATTTTATAAATAACTGCTTTACAGGTTATAAGTTATCTTATATTATATCCCCATCAAAACGAGATACACATAATCTCAATGCTCTTTAAAAATCTAAACAAAAACACATTGTTTGCCTGATGGTGAGGTGGTTAGTAAAAGTGCGGTAACAGACCCGCCGCCACCAACAAGACGGAACCAAAGCCCGAATCAAGCGATGTGCGAGCTGGTGGAAAAGTTAGCAACGGCAGTGATCGTGTAGCATAAACGCCAGCTTACATTTCAAAGCGCATTTGCGAGTGTGTTTTGAAATGGCAAACAATAAATTTAAGCGAGGTTAAATAATGAACGAGGTAACAATTTCCAAATCACATTACAATTATTTAGTTACTCAAGCTAATCGTATGAAATTCCTCCAGCATTACAAGCCAACCATACATGAAGATGGCGAACCTGGAACGTACGAAATGGTTGTTGGTGAAAATGGACTTATTGACACCGTAAGATACGGTACCATGACTGATTGCATTGATAATTCGATTAAGGACCTTCGAGATCTGCAGAAGGTATTCTGGGTGGGGGAAGAAACAGAAATTTATGCCGGAGGGTCAATAGAATTGATTCTACTTGAATTCTTTAATGGAGATGAGCGCGAGGAAATTCTAAAAGAAAATCTGTATGGAGAAGTTGATTTAACTCAAGAAGTCTGCGTTAAAGATGAAGAAACTGGCATTAAAACAATCATGACTATTAATCAGTTATTTAACGAAACAGTTGTATTCCCCAACTTGCTCTCGACATCCTATAACTAATAAAAAAACGTTCGTTTATCTTCAGAATTTAATAGGACTTCATAGGATTTGAAGTTTGCTCAAAGATTTAGTCACTGCGAGCCACCTCAAGAGAGGTTCTGACTAGGGATGACGACCCAACTTCAACTCAAGCGTCTTGCCTTTCGTTATTTGGTTTGGGCGGGCTGTTCCTTGTAATGATTACTGTCACTAATTAATTACGGCGGAACTGTCTAACAACCGAATACGACACCTATGTAGTCGATAACATGGGGCTTGCTGACTGTGGCAAGCTAAAATAATCACAGTCATTATTGTAAACCGCACTTGGGTATATTAACAATTGAATTGATTTTATTTTTCTTAAAAGTGCTTGGTTCTGAGTGCGGTTTACAATAATGACCTTTATAAGGGCGCATAGCTCAACTGGTAGAGCGGCAGACTTTTAATCTGAGGGATAATGGTTCGAGTCCATCTGCGCGCTCCAAATTTGACCGCACTTTTGTTTGATTAATTAACATGTGTTTGTTTGAAGTTGTGTAGGGTAAAAGTGCGGTCAATCCCCTATCCAGTTGTTATTTAAAGCGGTTCCGGCGCGTATTTTTTTACAGATACGCAATATTAGATTAATTGTTGGACAGCCCCGGAGCCGCTCTAAATAATAACTATAACAACTCAACCTAGGCATAGGTACTCTCCGTTAGGTGCCCGCATGACATGAGGCGGGCTTTTTTTATGAGGTAAGAAAATGAAAGAACAAATTATTTGCTGGAGCGTTGCGCTGATGTGTGGGGCTTTGGCCGTATTGATTATTAGTTTGTGAGGTGCGTCATGGGGCAACTAAGACAAATTATCCCGGTATCAATTATTGTTTTATTGATGGGTGTGGTTGGCCGAATGGACTACGAAGACCACGTCAAAATCGAACAATACAAGTGCGAGCAACAGCAAGGCACATGGACGATACAGAGCAATGGCGATCAATATTGTGCGTGGAGCGTGAACAATGTTAGACGTAGATAAACAAGCGGAATTGGAAGATCCATTTACTGGCGTAGCGTATGTCACGCCACAACCGAACACGAATTATTTAAATCAATCCAAAACAAGAGGGCATATTATGCGGATTTTTATTGACATCGAAACCATCCCAACCACAAACGCAGACTACCAAAATTACGTATGCGAAAACCTAAAAGCGCCGGGAAATTATAAAAATGCTGAAGCGATTGAAAAATGGCTTGAAGAAAACAAAGGCGAAGCAGTGAATAAAACCGCACTAGACGGCGCATTCGGCGAAATCGTTGTGATTGGTGTCGCGATTGATGATGAAGAACCAGTGTTGTTTTACCGTGAAGATTGGCAATCGGCAGACCGTGAAACGGACATTTTAACGCGGTTTAATAATTATCTACGTGAGCACGCCAATAAATCAACGTCCGCCCCACAATTTATCGGACATAACATTACAAAATTTGACGACCGATTTATCTTTCAGCGCTCTGTTGTCAATGGCGTAAAGCCGTATTACACCACCAGTCGGCAAAATACTTACGACACGATGACAGAATGGGCGGGCTATGGCGGTACGGTATCGCTTGATAAGCTCTGTAAAGTGCTTGATGTAGAGCAAAAAGGTGATATTGACGGCTCCAAAGTATGGCAGTACGTCCAAGACGGCAAGATCAGCGAAGTGGCGGAATATTGTGCGAAAGACGTTGAGCGTGTGCGCCAAATTTACAAACGGATGACCTTTGAGGGGGCGCTATGAGCTTACAACAAAAGGCGTGGGAAACCCTATCTAAAATAAACGTAAACGACAAAACAGAAACAAAGGGTGCGGGCAAATATGCCCTAACCTATCTTTCCTGGGCTTGGGCGTGGGGCGTGTTGATGCAATATTTCCCACAATCAACTTATTTGATCCACGAAGACAGATTATTGCCTGATGGCTCTGTGATTGTTGGTATAACCCTCACTATTAAAGAAGGTGAAGAAGAATTCAGCCGTTATATGTGGCTGCCGGTAATGGATCATTTAAATAAATCCATAAAAAACCCCGATGCAATGGCAATTAACAAAGCCTATATGCGTTGCCTTGCTAAGGCTATCGCAATGTGCGGCTTGGGACATTATATTTATGCCGGCGAAGATTTGCCGAATGAAGAAGACGGCAAAGAATCCCCAAAGCCAAAATCTCAGCCCAACTCAAGCAACTCAACGAAGCGGAATATGAATTCTACTCCGCCTAAACAACCATTGGACGACAAATCAACAATGGAGAAGCTGAAAGATGGTCTGCGTGAATGTGAAAACAAACAGGAACTTGAAGAACGATACAGCAAACAAATGCCGTGGCTAGAAAAAAACCATATCGAATTAATTGACGAATACAACGCATTTTATGATGAATGCTTATTTAATTTAACTGTTTAGAAGAAAGACTGGTTTAAATATCCAGATATTCAATAAAACGAACAACACAAGCCGCAAATTAGCGGTTTTTTTATTTACCAACAATCCAACATAGGAGAAACCAAAATGGCAAAAACCAATATCCACGACTTCCTCGGCACAGCTAATTTTTGGCAGCCACTTCCGGGGCAGCCGAAACTTGATTAATTCTGACCGCGCTTTAGGTGCGGTTAATTTTTGCTGGAGCGCAAAATGGGAAAGTTTATTTTAGATGCTTGCTGTGGCAGTCGGATGTTTCACTTCGACAAAAACAATCCTCTCGTATTGTTCGCCGACAATCGTTCGTTCGAAGGTACGCCTTGTGATGGGCGGTTGTTAAAAATAGATCCGGATGTAATCCACGATTTTACAAGCATGCCCTATCCTGACAAGTCTTTTAAGCTTGTAATTTTTGACCCTCCGCCCCTAATTAAGGGCGGCGATAAAGCTTGGCTAATCCAAAAATACGGAAGACTTGAAGAAGATTGGAGGACGCAATTAAAACGGGGCTTTGATGAATGTATGAGGGTGCTTGATGATTTCGGCACCCTTGTTTTTAAGTGGAACGAAACGCAAATACCAGTGCGAGAAGTTTTAAAGGTGTTATCTGCTCAACCTGTCATCGGACACAGGTCCGGAAAAGCCAATAATACGCACTGGATGTTATTTTTTAAGCTTGATCAAGAAAATGTCCGTGAGATGAAATAAAGGAGAGACGAAATGATTACAGAACAAGATAAACAGGCTATTTTGAATGGGGCTTGTGGTATTACACGAGATGGGAATAAGGCTAAGTTATTGTTTCAATCTGACAAAAACCCAATTGATAGTAAATATTTATTTCTAATTTATAGAAAAGATGGTCACGATGATGCGTGGTTAAATGAACAGCTTCAGTATTTTGATGACTCTACTTGCAGAGATGATGTTGTTGGTTTATGGCAGAATAAACCATAGCCAGAATCCAAATGTTGTTTAAATGGTAAACTGGGTTTTTATTAAAGGATGGTGGTAATGGAATATTTTATTTTTAAAAGACGTCCGGAAAATTGGGACGGGAAATATCTTTTAAAGTGTAAGCATTGCAGAGGTAGATCAGAATCTAAATATCTTATGTATTGTAATTTAGTTAAAGAAATGCCTAATAATCGGGTTAAAGTTAAGGTATTTGGGTATCGTTGCTCATCGATTGCCGGCGAAAGAATAAGATACATACATCGTTCAAGACTGATAAAAGAAGAATCGTAAATAATAAAGGATAGACCGCAAAAGTGCGGTCTTTTTTTAGGATCAAAAAAATGAACATAGAAGAACATTACTATTCAATCAAGGACCTGGTAGAAAAGGGATTGGGCTCAAAAGCCACTTTACACCGCATGATTAAAAACGGTAGACTAAAGAAAGTTAAATTCGGACGCTCTACGAGGATTGCCGAAAGCGAAATAGCTCGTTATTTACGGGAACAATCCCCCACTGCTCAATAATGGTAGTAAATTAAGCAGTAACAGGATTGCAAACAATACAAAATCATCTTATAAATCAATCAATTAAACAAACAAATCAACTCCCGCCAGCTCCACCAAATTCTAAAAGCCTTAACTCTCAACAAGTTAAGGCTTTTCCTTTTTATTCATTCCAACCAAACATCCTCAGCAGTTTTAGCCATTGTTCGTCAAATCCCGCCTGTAATACCAACCGGGTTTGGTTGACGGGATGGTTAAACGCCAGTTTTTCCGCATGCAGCATTAAACGGGAGACTTGCGTTTGTTCGGCTAAAGCGCGGTTTTGGTGTAAATCGCCGTATTGGGTGTCGCCTAAAATCGGGTGAAAAATATGCTTCATGTGGCGACGCAGCTGATGTTTACGTCCGGTATGCGGCATTAAGCGCACTAAGGAATATCGGCAGGTTTGGTACTTCCCTACCGCCCATGGCATTTCCGCGGTTTGTAACCCGGTATAATCCGTCACTGCCGCTTGCGCTTCTTTATTTTCCTGACTGAATTTATCGGCGATTTTATCCCGCCGGATTTTCAGGGCATAATCAATCCGCGCCTCGCCGCTCAGATACCCTCGCACCACCGCCAGATAACTTTTCCGTACGGTTTTTCCTTCAAACTGTCGACACAGCAAATTGGCGATGTCACTGTGTAAAGCGAACAGTAACACGCCCGAAGTAGGGCGATCCAAGCGGTGAATAGGAAAAACATGTTGCCCGATTTGGTCGCGTAAAGTCTGCATCACAAATTGGGTTTCGTGCCGATCCAGCCAACTGCGGTGCACCAGCATGCCGGCAGGTTTGTTTACCGCAACGATAAACTCGTCCTGATATAAAATGTCCAGCATTATTGATGTTTCAGTAATTGTTCGATTTCAATGATCGGTCGCAGCAATTCCGCCAGGCGTTCCTGCTCTTTTAACGCTTCTTCAATATAAGGAACAACCGCAATTTGCGTCGGTAAGGGGTGTTCACTGTCCAGCAACGCATGCATACGCGGAATAAAAATCCACTGTAACCATTCCGTCGCCGACATGGTATCAATGGCAAAAGGCTGTTCGCTGAGGAAAGCTTCTTCTGCGGGCGGGACACTTTGCCACAGAGCCAGTTCATGCATAATCGCCTGAAGTGCGGTCAGATTTTGACGTGTTTTTTGTCGAATTGGCATAAATTTTTCCAATGAGTTAAGATGTGAGTCATTTTAACGAAAATAGTCAAAAAAATGTATCTTATCGAAGTTTTTTTCCGGAATCAGCCCGCCGATAATCTCCTTGCGCAAATGCCGTTAATAAATAAAGTAATCGATCAATGGCGTTATAACGGGCAGATTCTTGGCCGTGAAATTCCCGTTTTTCCGGCACAACAGGACGGACAACCGGGTCTGGCAACGCGCGTAATTTGCCCCGAGCAATCCAGTTTACTGCCGGAAAATAACAACGTTGAAGTGGAAAAAGCCTTGGCACAGGCGGAAAAGTGCGGTCTGTTTTTAGACAGTTTTCAGATTATCGGTGAGGATCTCAATTCCGATATTACCTTTGCACAAAACAAACCGCAGTGGCAGGTGCTCTATACAACTTATCTGCAAGTATGTTCGCCACTGCACAGCGGCGATCGACTGGCGCCGATTCCGCTGTATAAACAGCTGAAAACCATTCCGCACTTAAGCATCGACATAATCAAATGGCAGGAAAACTGGCAAGCCTGCGACCAATTGCAAATGAACGGCGCCGTACTGGAAAAACAAACATTGGCGGAAATTTCCGATACTGCCGGCAATCTGTTCAAACACGGTTATTATCTGGCGCAGGAAATAGAACGGCACACCGGCATTCCGACCTTCTATTATCTTTATCGTGTCGGCGGAGAAAGCGCAAAAAGCGAATCCGCCCGTCTCTGTCCGCTTTGCGGCGGCGAATGGCGATTACCTACACCGCTTTTTGACCTTTTTACATTTAAATGCGATGATTGCCGTCTTGTTTCGAATTTCTCTTGGAATTGGCAAAATGAATCGATATGACAACAGTCTGAGCGGCTTAAAACTCGGACAAAAAACAGAATATAACGCAAAATACGACCGCACTTTACTGCAGCCCGTACCGCGCCGCTTAAATCGCGATGATTTGGGCATCAGTGCACAACAACCGTTTAACCAAGGTGCGGATATTTGGACGGCTTACGAGATTTCATGGCTGAATCCGAAAGGTTTGCCGCAGATTGCCATTGCGGATGCGGAAATTGATTTCCGTTCGGAAAATCTGGTGGAATCCAAAAGTTTTAAGCTCTATTTAAACAGCTTTAACCAGACTAAGTTCGCCTCCCCGGCAGAGGTTCAAGACACCATACGACGGGATTTACAGGATTGCGTTCAGGGCGAAGTCAAAGTGCGGTTAAATTCTGTGGCGTTTTATACTCATCAACCCATACATGAACTTTCGGGCGAAATTATTGACAATCAGGATATTGAAATTTCAGATTATGGCTTTAATGCCGAATTACTGACGAATTGCACCTGTGACGTGCAGGTGGAAGAAACCCTCGTCAGCCATTTATTGAAATCCAATTGTTTGATTACCGGTCAGCCGGACTGGGGAACGCTGCAAATTCGTTATGCCGGCAACCGAATTGATCGCGAAAAACTGCTGCGTTATATCGTGTCGTTCCGTCAACACAATGAATTTCACGAACAATGCGTCGAACGTATTTTCTGCGATATTCTGCATTATGCCGAACCCGAAAAATTAACCGTGTATGCCCGTTATACACGACGTGGCGGATTGGATATTAACCCGTTCCGTTCCAATTTTGAACCCGTGCCGGGCAATTTTCGTCTGGCGAGACAATAATTATGAGCAATATTTATTACATTAATCCGAAAGGCAGTATGGATCAGCTTTCCCATATGGAAGTGCGTCAGTTGACGCGTCAAGCCGAATCCTCTCTTTATCAGCTTTACCGTAACTGTTCGCTGGCGGTGCTCAACTCCGGCGCCGTCACCGACGACAGCCGCGGTTTGCTGAACAAATATCAGGATTTCGATATTCATCTTCTCACCAAAGAACGCGGTGTCAGTCTGGAATTGCATAATCCGCCGGAAACCGCATTTGTTGACGAGGTGATGATTCTTAACATTCAATATAATCTGTTTGCGGTTTTACGCGATATTCTGTTTGTAAATGCGATGATGCACCGTTTCGGTCTGAATCGCCACCAGGACAGCGAAAGCATTACTAATCAGGTTTTCAGCATTTTGCGTAATGCCAATGCGTTAAATATCGACAAAGAACCCAATCTGGTGGTTTGCTGGGGCGGACATTCTATCAGCGAAGTGGAATATCAATACAGTCGCGCGGTAGGGTTGGAGCTCGGTTTGCGCGAACTCAATATTATTACCGGTTGCGGTACGGGTGTTATGGAAGCGCCGATGAAAGGCGCGGCAATCGGTCATGCCAACCAACGAATCAAAAACAGCCGCTTTATCGGGATTACGGAGCCTTCAATTATCGCTTCCGAACCGCCTAATCCCATTGTAAACGAATTGATTATCATGCCTGATATCGAAAAACGGCTTGAAGCCTTTGTCCGCATGGGGCACGGTATCGTAATTTTCGCCGGCGGCCCCGGTACCTTTGAAGAATTTATGTTTATTTTGGGCATTAAACTGAATCCTGCCAACCGGGCGCAACGGTTGCCGCTGATTTTAACCGGTCCGAAAGAAAGTGCCGACTATTTTGCCGCCATCGATCAATTCGTAGCGGAAACCTTAGGCGAAGAAGCACAAAAACTATACACGATTATTATTGATGATCCCGTCACCGTAGCGCGCCATATGCAAAAAGCCATGCGTGATGTCCGTCATCAGCGTTACGCGGATAGCGACAGTTATTGCTTTAACTGGTCGCTGAAAATCGATTATGCGTTCCAGCAGCCTTTTGTGCCTACTCATACAAATATGGCGAATTTAAATCTGCATTTAAATCAAAGTGCGGTGAATTTAGCGGCAAATTTACGTTGTGCCTTTTCCGGCATTGTGGCGGGTAATATCAAAGCCGATACGCAGGATGAAATCGAAAGATTAGGAAAATTCAAACTGCACGGTGCGCCCGAATTAATGAAAAAAATGGATAAACTGCTGGAAAGTTTTGTTAAACAGCACCGGATGAAATTGCCGACCGGCGATGCCTACGTGCCTTGTTATGAAATTCATCAGCAATAAAAAGAACAAAAAAGGAAATATACATGAAAAAAATTGAGCAGCTTTTCGCCAACAACCACAGTTGGGCGTTGCGCATGAAAGAAGAAAATTCCGACTATTTTCGCGAACTCGCCGAACACCAGACACCGCATTATCTATGGATCGGCTGTTCCGACAGTCGTGTGCCGGCGGAAAAACTTACCAATCTGGAACCGGGCGAACTGTTTGTTCACCGCAATGTCGCCAATCAGGTAATTCATACGGATCTCAACTGTCTGTCCGTAGTGCAATATGCCGTGGACGTCTTGGATATCGAACACATTATTATTTGCGGCCATACCAACTGCGGCGGAATTCATGCCGCTATGGTCAATAAAGATTTAGGATTAATTAACAACTGGTTACTGCATATTCGCGATATTTGGTACAAACACAGCAGTTTGCTGGGAAATCTGTCTCCGGAAAAACGGGCGGATATGATGACGAAATTAAATGTGGCCGAACAAGTATATAATTTAGGGCGTGCGTCAATTATTCAGGATGCCTGGAAACGCGGCAAAAAGCTGTCCTTACACGGCTGGGTTTACGATGTCAAAGACGGTTATCTGATTGATCAGGGCGTATTGGCGACCGGCCGGGAAAGTCTTGAAATTTCATACCGCAACGCTATCGCCCGCTTGCAAACCATGAAAGAAGAGGAAATTTTAAAACGAGATGTGAATGCGCCGGAATTTTGATCCCGACATATTAAAACCAGGCAAAAAACGACCGCACTTTTCGATCCTAATTTAGGGAAAACCGAAAAAGTGCGGTCATTTTTCAGTGTTTTTTAGAAAATTGCCACAGCCAAACCTACAACAATCGCTAATGCTAGAATCGACATCATAATGCCGTAACCTAAATCGCTCATGTTTCTCTCCTAAAATAGTGCTAAGTTCCGGCATTCTAACAGTAAGTCCCGTGTTTGCCTACCCTATTTTGCGCAAAAAGGCGTCGCGCCAAAAACACGTAAACTTTATGTTCTCGCCAAAAAATAAAAGAAAATGGTCAACGCCAATAAATCCGCACTGCCGCCCGGGCTTAAATTCCGTTCGATACAATCGCTGTCAAATGCGGTTAAAGCCTCGTAAAGTGCGGTCGGATTTTGACGAATTTTTGGTTGTTCCAGTAAAGCGCGAGCCCGGTTTTGAACAAAATCCAATCCTGCCATACCGCCCCGATGCACCACATTAGTGTCCTGATTTTCCGCCATTAAAGTCAACAGCATAATCAATAATTGCGGCTCGGAAGGCGCTGTTTGATTCTGTTCAAGAACGGATAAATTTTGCCGCACGATAGCGAATCCGCTTTCCGCTTCGCCGCGTGCACCGGTTAAGCCGAATTCGCGGTATAACTTCACGCCGGCGGTTTCCGGCAGGTGAGCGGGATAATGTTCCAGTTCCGCCGTTAAACCTTGAGTGAAAGCGGACACTAAACGGCAAATATGTTCTATCGAGGCTTCGTCGTGGTGAACATAAATTCTGCCGATTGCCGCACAAACCAGCCCGAAAGCAAAAATCGCCCCCTTATGGGTATTCACATTGGCGGTCGCCCGAAACATCGCTTTTTCCGCTTCCAGTCCCAACGGACGAATAGTTGCCAGCACTTCGGATTCGGAAAATTCCGCGCTCGCCATACCTGCCAGTACGAACTTGGCGAAAAACGGGCGTAACGCCGCCGCACTTTGTTCAAAAGTCTGCAAATTCATATCTTTGTGAGCGCCGTTGGTAAGACTGTCGACCAACCCGGGTTTAGGCGAAAGCCGCGCTTCGCCGACTAATGCGTGATAAACTCCGTCAGCGATTTGATCGGCAAAATAATCCGCTTGTACGCGCCGTTGCATTTCTGCATAAATTTCTTCAAAACCGTGCTTACGGGAACGGGCGCAGGATTTGGCGTTATCGCTACACACCAGGCAGGGACGAGGCGGAAAATCAAACTCTGTGCGACTGAGCAAACGTCCGTCTGCGGCAATTACATCAATGTCCCATAAGCGGGCCAGCGGCGAGCTGTCTTCCAGCCGCATAGCCGCCCGCTTTAATGTCGCCGCCTCAACGGGCAATACGAATAACGCTTCATGACCGGTTTCCAACGGTCGGATAAAGGATTCGGCGGGTTCAACGTTTAACGCAGCAAAAAGTGCGGTCAAATTTTGCAATGCTTTTTCAAACACGTAATCCAGCAGCTCGTTTTTCTTGACGCCGCCCGCCGCAAGCAGAGTTAACGAAAGTACGGTCTGGTCATACTTCTCTAAACATTGTTGTTGTAACGAGACGCGCGCTTCCCGAGCGGCTAAAAGTTGCTCAAGGGCAATTTCTTGCCCCTGCCGTGAAAATATCTTGAAAAATTTGCTGAACATTTTATACGAAATACGAGAATTTAAATAAGTGCGGTTTCCGACACGATAATACCGTCTTCATCACTGTAAACGTAGTGCGACGGGGTAAAACTCAAGTTTCCGAATGTCACCATCACATCCACGTCACCGATACCGTTTTTGGCTGATTTTTTAGGATTCGAACCTAACGCTTTGATGCCGAAATTCATACCATTGATGGCAACCGAGTCGCGGATCATACCAAAAATGATAACGCCTGCCCAGCCGTTATCCATCGCTATTTTAGCAATATTATCGCCCATCAGCGCGCAATCTCTTGCGCCTTTGCCGTCAACAACAAGGACATCACCGTTTCCCGGCTGACTGACTAAACGGCGTAACAAAACGTTGTCTAAATAACAGGAAACGGTACGGATTCTGCCGTAAAATTTTTTGCGTAATCCGTATTGTTTGAAATCGGCGGTGCAAGATGCGACATCAGGATAAGCGTCACAAAGATCTGCCGTTTGAAAGTCTTTCATAAATCCCTCCGGCGTATAAAGCGGTTAAAAAAATGATGGCACAAGACCCGTCTTATGCCATCACAAATATCATGAGAAATTACGCTTTCACTTGATATACGGTATCAATCACCGAACCGTCACGATAACGGACAACCGCAACCGGTTTATCGGTAAACTCAATGTCTTTCGGTTTACCGGTGATACTGTAAGCGCGAGCACAAAGTTCTTCAATAGTGAACAGTTTGATACCTGCCGCCGTTAACGCTTCGATTAAATCCGGACGTTTAGGATTCACCGCCGTACCGTGATCCGTCACCAGAATATCGATGTTTTCCCCCGGTGTCACGCAGGTCAGCACATTCTCAACTACGGTCGGAATACGACCGCGAACCAATGGCGCAACGATGATCGCTACCTGCGCGGAAGACGCCGTATCGCAGTGACCGCCCGAAGCGCCGCGAATCACGCCGTCGGAACCGGTTAATACGTTGACGTTGAATTTGGTATCGATTTCCAATGCGGAAAGAATCACCACGTCTAAACGTTCGACCGACGCACCTTTAGAACTGAAGTTGGCATATTGATTTGCTGACACTTCAATATGATTCGGATTTCGGGCTAAAGATTCCGCCGCGCCTTTATCGAATGACTGTACGTCGATTAATTTTTTGATTAATCCCGTTTCATGCAATGCCACCATGCTGGAGGTGATACCGCCCAGTGCAAAGCTTGCGGTGATATTGTCACGGCGCATTTTGTCTTCTAAGAAGCGGGTTACTGCCAGTGATGCACCGCCGGTACCGGTTTGTAATGAGAAGCCGTCTTTAAAATAACCGGAATTGAAGATCACTTCCGCACATTTCCGGGCGATTAATAATTCGCGCGGGTTGGTCGTCATACGGGTCGCACCGCCGCCGATTTTTTTCGGATCGCCTACCGCGTCAACCTGAACGATTAAATCTACTTTGTCCTGGCCGATACTGATTGGGTTTAACGGATATTCGCCGAACTCTTCGGTTAGCAACACCACTTTATCCGCATATTCCGCGTCAGTGCGGGCATAACCTAACGAACCGCAAATACTTTTACCGGTGAAACCGTTCGCATTACCGAATTTATCGCACATCGGCACGCCGAGGAACGCTACGTCGATATGTAATTCACCGGATTTAACCAAATGCACGCGACCGCCGTGAGAATGGATATTAACCGGTTCGTTTAAAATCCCTTTAGAGATTTCATCGGCTAATTTACCGCGAATACCCGATGAATAGATTTTTGTTACCACACCGTTTTTAATGTGTTCGATAATTGGGAAATGGCTGTCGATTAACGAGCTTGATGCCAACGTTAAATTTTTAAAGCCCATTTCGGCAATTTTATCCATTACCATGTTCACGACAAAGTCGCCGGCACGGAATGCGTGATGGAATGAAACGGTCATACCGTCTTTTAAACCCGAACGACGAATTGCGTCTTCCAGCGAATCACAGATTTTACGATCTTTTTCGGTACGGGCAAGAGATTCTGCTTTTGGTACTGCTTGGTAAACAGGTTTGCCACCGTTAAATTTCTCGATACGTTGTTCTCTAGTTGTCATAGTGGTTATCCCCCTTACTCTTCCCGAATACCATGTTTAGCGCGTTCAAGCACTAACGCCGCGCGATCAATAATCGGCGCATCAATCATTTTACCGTTTAGTGAAACGACACCTAAACCGTTACGTTTCGCTTCTTCCGCCGCATCAATGATTTTTTGCGCTTGATCCACATCTTTTTGGGTCGGTGCGAATAAATTGTGAAGTAATTCGATTTGGCGAGGATTTACTAAAGATTTACCGTCGAAACCTAATTGTTTGATTAATGCCGCTTCGGCCAGGAAACCTTCCTCGTTGTTCGCGTTAGAATAAACGGTATCGAACGCTTGAATACCCGCCGCACGGGCAGCTTGCAGAATAGAACAACGGGCGAATAACAATTCGATACCTTCCGGCGAACGTTCGGTTTTTAAGTTACGAACATAGTCTTCCGCACCTAATGCGATACCGATTAAACGTTTTGAAGCCGTGGCAATTTCATTCGCCTGAGTAATACCCAACGGAGATTCGATTGCCGCCAGCATTAACGTCGAACCGACTTCCCGACCACAAGCTTTTTCAATTTCGGTAATCGCCGCATCCATATCCGCGACATCTTTAGCGGTTTCGGTTTTCGGCATACGCACCACATCCACACCGGCACGCACGACGGCATTTAAATCGGCCAAACCGAATTCGGAATCTAACGGGTTTACCCGCACCACACATTCGATATCCTGATAAAGCGGATGACGTAATGCGTGCGCAACCAACATCCGGGCCGAATCTTTTTCTTTTAACGCCACCGCATCTTCTAAATCGAACATGATTGAATCCGGACGATAAATAAAGGTGTTACTGATCATCGCTGCATTCGAACCGGGAACAAACAGCATACTTCTTCTCAATTTCGTTTTCATTGGTTGACTCATAGCATTTTCTCCCAGTTAATCGGTTCGTCAGTTGCACGTAATAATGCCGCTTTTAAACGCGCACGAAGTACGCAGTCTAACGCCCCCTTGTCCTCAACAACAATTTGTGCGGCCGTCACGTCAAGCTGGTTTAAAACATCTTTCAATGTAGCGATAATATCATCGCCGAATTGCTTTCCGACCGAACTGTTCAATTCAATTTCAAGTGTACTTGCAGGTGCAACACGCACTTGTGCATCACTAGATTCCAGTGTGCCAGCTACTGCTGTCTTGGTTATTTGCATAATACATTCCTTACTTATATACATGTTTAAATGATCTATTTCATTATAAACAGCTAAAATGATTTTTTGTAATCAAAAAGCGTTATGTTTGATGTAAATCAATAAATAAAATGAATCATTATCCCGGCTTTTATTTTTACAAATACCTCAACGGATTTTATAATAGTGAAAAGCTCAAAGGAGAATATTATGGCAACTATTAAGGACGTCGCAAAATTAGCCGGCGTATCCACCACAACCGTGTCTCATGTTATTAACGAAACGCGCCATGTAGCGGAAGAAACCAAAAAAATCGTATTAAACGCAATCGAACAACTGCATTATTCGCCAAGTGCGGTCGCTCGCAGTTTAAAAGTAAACACCACAAAATCCATCGGTATGATCGTCACCACCAGCGAAGCGCCTTATTTTGCCGAGATTATTCATGCGGTGGAAGATCACTGCTACCGTCAAGGCTATTCGTTATTTTTGTGTAATACACAAAATAATCCCGAAAAAATTAAAAACCACTTGGAAATGTTGGCGAAAAAACGGGTGGACGGTATTTTAGTGATGTGTTCCGAATATACTGCTGACAGTTTGGATTTAATGAAATCCTTCAGTGACTTACCGATGGTGGTAATGGATTGGGGACCGGTGAATCCGAATACCGATCGTATTTTGGATAACAGTTTCGAAGGCGGTTATCTGGCGGGCAAACATCTGGTTGATAACGGACACAAAGAAATTGCATACCTCAGTGCAGAACTGAAAAAAACAACGGCACGCAAGCGCTACGAAGGATTTTTAAAAGCACTGCACGAAGCGGGACTGGAAATGAATCCCGATTGGCTGTTGGAAGGTTCTTTCGAACCGGAAGACGGTTATGAATGCATGAACCGCCTGTTGGCGCAAGAATTCCGCCCTACTGCGATTTTCTGTTGCAACGACGTCATGGCGTTAGGTGCGATTTCCGCCATTACGGAAAAAGGTTTCCGGGTGCCCGAGGATTTTTCCGTCATCGGTTATGACAACGTACATATTTCCCGTTTCAGCGCACCGCCGTTAACCACGATTCACCAATCCAAAGCACGTCTTGGCGAACGCGCATTGCAGTTATTATTCGAACGCATTCAGGATAAAACCGCCAAGCGCGAAACCATTGAAATCCATCCGGAATTGGTGATTCGCAAATCAGTAAAAAATTTAAACCGTCATTAATAAAAAATACGGATTAGTTTGGGAAGAACACGGCAAAAACACAGAAGAATGCTGAAAAATCATATTCCCGTGCCGATTGAAGAACAAGCACGCAGGATCGCTATCGCCGATTCTGCTGCTACAATCCGGCAATTACAGTTTTTAATTCAAAGGATTGTTTCCGTTCTCTCAAACTTCTTGAAAAATCCACCTCGGTCAAATTAACCTGACCTATACCAAGCCGTCTTAATAACGCTGAAAAAGCCTTATTTACGATGAATATTTTGTCGCAAATGACTGCTCTTTACATTTCCAACATCTATTCAATCCTTACACCGCATAATTTCATAGTTACTCGTAAACTTAAACTTGATATAGATCAAATTTATTATTTTTCTTAAAAAAGAATAAATACGGTTATAAACAAAAACAAATACATTATCAATTTTCATAAATATGATCTTGATCACAGATCTCATTACGCTATGCAAGTATATTTACATTCGCATTAAATGCACTTTTTTTACAAGGTTTTATAAATTCAAAAGGAAACACAGGAGCCGATTATGAAAAAATCGATATTGGCATTAGGCATTAGCGCAACTTTAATAAGCTCGGTGGCAAGCGCACACCAGGCAGGCAGTTGGATTGTGCGTGCCGGGACGGCACATGTGATGCCGACGCATGTAGAAAATACTTCCAACACCGCCACACCGGCATTAGGACTGGATGTAAATACCAATACGCAGTTAGGCTTAACGGGTACATATATGGTGACCGATAATATCGGTATTGAATTATTGGCAGCCTCTCCGTTCAGCCATGAAATTACTTTAGGCGGTCAATTAGTGGGGAAAACCAAACACTTGCCACCAAGTCTGTATGCGCAATATTATTTCTTAAATAAAGATTCTAAAGTGCGTCCGTATCTCGGGGCCGGCGTGAATTATACCAATTTCTTTGATGAAACTGAAAAAATGGCGGGTGTGACCGATCTTAAACTTCATGATTCATGGGGTTTGGCGTTAAACGGCGGTTTAGATATTAATCTGACCGAGAAGCTGATTTTCAACACCGCAGTTTATTACGCAAAAATTAAAACCAAAGCGGATTTCAAAGTGGCGGGCACTCAATTATCACAAGACGTTCGTTTAGATCCGTTAATATTCTTTATGGGCGTGGGTTATCGTTTCTAATTTATACGCATAACCTGCTTTAATGAAATACATAAAAACCCGTACCTTAAACGGTACGGGTTTTTTGAGTTCGGATTGATCTTATTTTCCCCACACTTCTTCCGCGATTTCACGAATAAAATTGAGTTTTGCCCATTGTTGTTCTTCCGTCAGTATATTGCCTTCTTCCGTTGAAGCGAAACCGCATTGCGGACTTAAACAAAGTTGGTTGATATCCACATAACGGGCGGCTTCTTTAATGCGATTAATGACGTCCGCACGCTTTTCCAAAGCGCCGTCTTTTGAGGTCACCAACCCTAACACCACTTGTTGATCTTTAATGAAACGCAACGGTTTGAAGTCGCCGGCGCGATCAGAATCATATTCCAAGAAAAAACCGTCCACACGACAAGTGCCGAATAAGATTTCCGCCACAGGTTCATAACCGCCGGCGGAAAACCAGGTTGAACGGAAATTACCGCGACAGATATGCATAGTGATAGCAAGGTCATCGGCAGGTTTCGCATCCACAATTTTATTCAGCATATACACATAATCTTTGGCGATTTGATCTAAATCGAAACCGCGCGCCTGATAAGCTTTGCGCTTATCTTCCGCACAGAATTCGCCCCAGCTGGTGTCGTCTAATTGCAGATTACGACAGCCTAATTTATAAAAAATATTCATGGCTTTAATATAAGCGTCTGCAATATCGTCCAGCAACAATTGATTGTTGTTTTCGTAACGGGGTATCGGTTGATAATCCGTCGCGCGCACGTTAGTGATTAAATGCAGCATGGAAGGTGACGGAACCGTAAACTTCACTTCCGTACCGTCTGCAATTTTTTGTATTGAACGAAAGTGTTCAACAAACGGATGGTTTTCGGAAAAATCGATTTTATCCACGATTTTCAAGGTCTTCGGACGCACATTGTGGTGTTTGAATTGCACCGAAAATTTGTCCGCATCCACTTCTTCCACACCGTCCAAACCGGCTAAAAAATCCAAATGCCAGAAAGTACGACGGAATTCGCCGTCCGTTACCGCATGCAATCCCACCGCTTTTTGATGCGCTACCAATTTGGCGATTTCTTCATCTTCTACGCGAGTTAAATCCGCACGGGAAATATCACCGCAAGAACAAGCGGAACGGGCGGATTTAATGGCGTCGGAACGTAAAAAACTACCTACGATATCGAATCGGTAAGGTGCTGAGGTACGAGGCGCGGCGTTTGGGAATAATGTTGTCATTGATCTTTTCCTTGAATGAATAGTTTTAATGTTGAAATGATTCTAGCAAAGATTAATCGCGGAATTGAATGAAAAATATTTTGACTGAATATGAAACGGATTCATATTGAAAAGTGCGGTCGAAAGAATGAAGTTTTTTATGACCGCACTTTAAATCCGGAATATATCAATTAACGATAATTCACCGTCTCCGATTGTTCCAAATGAATCCGGGTTACAGCCGGTTGAGTTTGCGCAATCAGCTGGCCGTGACGAACGGAATAACGGGTCGGCACTTGACGGCGTACGGCATCAAAACCGTTTTCCGCCGGCAAAATAATGAAATTCGCCGGGTTCCCTTCGCGAATGCCGTAATCTTTCAAACCCAAAGTTTTCGCGCTGTTTTCCGTCACCAGTTTTAAACCGTCGTTGATTTGACCGTATCCCATCAGCTGACATACGTGCAATCCCATATGAAGCACTTGCAGCATATTTGCCGTACCCAGCGGGTACCAAGGATCAAACACATCATCATGTCCAAAACACACGTTAATGCCGCTATTCAACATTTCTTTCACCCGCGTAATACCGCGACGTTTCGGATAAGTATCGAAACGTCCCTGAAGGTGGATATTCACCAGCGGATTCGCCACAAAATTGATTTTCGACATTTTCAGCAAACGGAATAAACGGGAAGCGTAGGCGCCGTTATAAGAATGCATTGCCGTAGTGTGACTCGCCGTGACTTGTTCTCCCATTTCATATTTCAAAGCGAGCGCCGCAACGGTTTCCACAAAGCGGGATTGTTCGTCGTCAATCTCATCGCAGTGAATATCCAGTTGCTTACCGTATTTACGTGCAATTTTGAAGGCGATGTGCATGGATTCCACGCCGTATTCGCGGGTGAATTCAAAATGCGGAATGCCGCCCACTACGTCGGCGCCCAATTCCATGGCTTTATCCAGCAACGCTTCACCGTTCGGATAAGATAAAATTCCCTCCTGCGGAAATGCCACGATTTGTAAATCCACCCAAGGCGCCGCTTCTTTTTTGACTTCCAGCATTGCCTTAAGGGCGGTCAGAGTCGGATCCGAAACGTCAACATGGGTACGAACGTATTGAATGCCGTTGGCAATTTGCCACTTCAAGGTTTTCCATGCGCGGGCTTTGACATCTTCATGGCCGAGCATTTCCTTACGTTCCGCCCAACGTTCGATACCCTCGAACAGCGTACCGGACTGGTTCCAGTTCGGCTGACCGGCGGTTTGCGTGGCATCCAGATGAATATGCGGCGCGATAAACGGCGGGTAAGCGATGCCGTTTTCGCCATCTAACGTTTCGCCTGCAAACTCAATATACTCTTCGTTTGGCATGATTTTTACGATCTTGCCGTTTTTCACCAAGATCTGCCATAATCCGTCGCGATCGCTCAAATGGGTATTTTTAATTAACATTGTTTACTCCTTTGCTTACTGACGCAGTTTTGCCAATAACGGGTTTAAAATCAAATAGGCTACGGCACCGCCTAAAACCGCATTCACCGGAATAATTCCCGGGATAAACTGACCGCAAGCTACGCCTGCCGCCACAGCTAAAATTGCCGCCCAGTTGATATTTACAAAATGGGCTTTTTCAAAATCCGCATAGGATTTGCTGCGTAATAAATAATCCGCAATAATCACGCCGCCTACCGGTGGAATAGCTGCCGATAAGAATGTCAGCCAGCCTACGAAATTGTTGTACAACCATAAAGCGCAAACAGTCCCCACAATACCGTTCACTACCGATAATGTACGGCTGCTCAAACCGGTAATATTGGCAAACCCCAGGCCGGAAGCATAAAGCGCGTTATCGTTAGTCGTCCAAATATTCAGTCCTAATACAATCACCGCCGGAACAATCAACCCCTGCGCCACCATCACATCGGAAATGTCCGCCATACCTTTCACCGCCGCACCGGCCGCACCGAATACGAACATCAAGGTGTTACCGAGGGAAAAAGCAATCATCGCAATCACAATGGCCTGTTTCGCTCTTTTACCGAAACGTACGAAATCCGCCGTTAATGTTCCGGCGCTGACGAAAGATCCCACGACTAAGGCAATCGCCGTCGCCAATGCCATAGGTTCCTGCGGCGTAATCATTTTCAACGCATCCAAACCGCCGGTTTCACCTACGGCGAGATACACCGAATAGCTGCCTAAAATGGCAATCGCCGGTACCGCAACGGCGGATAAAACCGTTAATGCGGAAATACCGAAGAACACTGTCACAGTCATCATAACCCCTGATATACCTATAAGTAAGCCGGTATCTACGCCCGTCACTTTATTAACCGGAATCGCAAACATCGCCACACCAACGCCAAACCAGCCCACTTGGGTACCGCCAAGCAATAATGACGGCAGCCAAGAACCGCGCACGCCGAACGAATAACGCGCCAAAATATGGGTGGTTAAACCGGTTTTCGCGCCGATATAACCTAGTGCGGAAGTATAAACGCCCAACATTAAGTTACCGATAATCACCGCCGTCCAAAAATCATCGTAATTCAGCGATGTACCGAGCGTCCCGCCCGTCCACATACTTGCCGAGAAAAAAGTCAGTCCGAGCATCACAAACGTTAATGCCAACGCACCTTTCCGTTCGCTTTGCGGAACGGGTTTTAAGCTGAAGTTATCCAAACTCATGGTTTTTCCTTTTATTACATCTGACAACGCGCCGTATTATACCCAAAAACCCGTTTATTTTTGACCGCACTTTTACGAATTTCGTGATCCCGATTCAAAAAACGTAACCGATTGCTTGCCAAATAAACGGCGATATTCAAAATGCCAATAATTTATCGCGGAGAATCTGTTATGCAAAAAATACTGCTGAGTTTATATCTGCTATTCTTTACGCAAAGTGCGGTCGGAAATCCACCGGATTTAATGTTATTACAAAGCTACGACAAACAGGATATCGACGGTTGGGTGATGAGCGAAAAACTGGACGGTATACGCGGCTATTGGGACGGCAAACGACTTTATACCAGACAGAACCGAATTCTTACCCCGCCGCACTATTTCGTACGGGATTTTCCGCCCTTTGCCATTGACGGCGAACTGTTTTCCCAACGAAACCAGTTCGAAAAAATTTCCTCTATCGTTCGTTCGCAAAAGGATAAAGGCTGGGAAACCCTGTCACTGCACGTATTCGACGTGCCTGATGCGGCGGGAAATTTATTCGAACGTTTAACCGTATTGGAAAACTATCTGAAACATCATCCTTCACCGCATATTAAAATCATTCCCCAGATTCCCGTACGAAACCGGCAACACATTTTGGATTTTCTGCATGAAATCGAACGGGCGAAAGGTGAAGGCGTAGTAATTCGCAATCCCGACGCCCCTTACGAATTCGGCAAACGCAGTAATCAAATCCTGAAAGTTAAAACCGCGCAAGACGAAGAATGTACGGTGATCGCACATCATAAAGGCAAGGGACAGTTTGAAAACGCGCTCGGCTCTCTCACCTGTGAAAATCACCGCGGACGATTCAAAATCGGCTCGGGATTTAATTTGGAAGAACGCATTAATCCGCCGCCAATCGGTTCGGTTATCAGTTATAAATACCGCGGTTTAACCAATGCGGGAAAACCGCGTTTCGCCACGTATTGGCGTGAAAAGAAATAGTTACTTCGATTCGGCACGAATTTTGTTGTGAATACCAAAAGATCAGAACTGATCTTTTGCTTTACGCCATGTTTCGAATTGTGCCGGATTTTCAGCGATCAAAAAAGGATTAATCTGTTTTTCTAACCCTAAGGTCGTAGGCACGCTCGGTCGGTTTTCAGCACGTTTTTTTTCCACTAAAACCCGCTGATTTTTAACCGCACTTTTGTCTTTCATCACGCTTTCGGCAAAGGCTAAATTAGCCAGCGTATATTCATGTGCCGGGCAAACCAACGTGTCATCGGGCAGTGTTTTCAGGCGTTGTACGGAATCGTACATTTGCCCGTAATTACCGGTAAACACTCTTCCGCAACCGGCGGAAAATAAAGTATCGCCGCAAAACAGGCAACCGTCCGTCACATAGCTGACGTGTTGCGCCGTATGCCCGCCGGTAGGAATAACCCGAATACGGTAATTTGCCGTTACAATTTCCCCCTCGTTTACTATGCGAGTCGCTCCTTTATCCGCGCATTCTTGCGGACCGTAAACCGGTACATCGGGGAAATACCGTTTAAATGCCGCTACGCCGCCCACATGATCATCATGTTTATGAGTTAACAGCACCGCTTCCACGGCAAATTTATTTTCCCGTAAAAATGGCAATAAGGGTTCGATTTCGGTAATATCAACTACAATAACGGGACAATTTTCCCGTCCGTAAACCCAAATATAATTATCGTTTAATGCAGAAATCGGTTTTAACATAAGTAGATCCTATGAAATGGAAAGCAAAATCGCCTTACAGTTTAACGCCGCCGGCAAGTTGGTCGCAACTGCCTTTCGGCGACGCCTATTCTACCCTAATCGGCGCAAATTTTGAAAAATGGTTTGCCCGCATAGCGGGGCGGCGGCTGTTGAAAATCAGCGGGTTAAGTGCGGAAGTACCTTGTTATCAACCGCTTCAGCAAGTGGTGCTGAATGATAAAACCAGTGAAAAACTGGCCGCACTTTGCCGCCGTCAGCAAGCGATTCTTATAGAAGGCAGCTTACAGGAACTGCCTTTCGGCGAAGAAACCGTAGACGCCTGCCTGCTCGCGAACACGCTGAATTTCACGCAGGACCCCCACCAACTTTTACGGGAAACGGAACGCATTCTCAGTGATGACGGATACCTGTTGATTTCGTTATTTAACCCCTGCAGCAAATTACTGTTCAAACGCAGACTGGGCAAATTCGACTTTCGCCTTTTCTTGCCGTTCCGGGTTATCGACTGGCTGGAATTGCTGAACTTTGAAATTCTGTCGCAGCAAACCCTTTGCTTCGGGCATGAGCCGAAAGTATTCGGTTCCCTGTGTTTGATCGTCGCCCAAAAACGTACCCTGCCGTTAACCTTACAGCCGCAAAAAGTGCGGTTCGAAAATCAGGAAATTTTAAATCCCGCCGGTGCGTTCAAGGAAAAAATAAACACTTGAGCAATCAGCCTTTTTCGCCTATCATGCGCTGAATTTTTTGAGCGAAGGAAACGGCATGACAGAACAAACCTTTATTCCCGGCAAAGACGCCGCACTGGAAGACAGTATTGCAAAATTTCAGCAAAAACTGACTGCACTCGGTTTTAATATCGAAGAAACCTCGTGGCTGAATCCGGTGCCGAATGTTTGGTCGGTGCATATACGCGACAAAGATTGCCCGCAATGTTTCGCCAACGGCAAAGGCGCCAGCAAAAAAGCGGCGCTTGCTTCCGCATTAGGCGAATATTTCGAACGCCTTTCCACCAATTATTTCTTCGCCGATTACTATTTGGGACAGGATATCGCCAACGGCGATTTCGTGCATTATCCGTCGGAAAAATGGTTCCCCATTGAAGACGAAGACGCATTGCCGGAAGGCATTTTAGACGATCGCTTATTGGATTATTTCGATCCCGCAGGCGAATTAACGCCGGAATTATTGGTAGATCTACAATCCGGTAATGTCGAACGCGGCATCGTAGCGATGCCCTATACACGCCAATCCGATCAAAAAACCGTTTACATTCCGCAAAGCATCGTCGCCAACCTATACGTATCCAACGGTATGTCTGCCGGCAACAGCAAATTTGAGGCGCGCGTACAGGGTTTGTCGGAAATATTCGAACGTTACGTGAAGAACAAAATTATCGCGCAAGCCGTCAGTCTGCCGCGCATTCCCGAGGACGTTATCGTTCAGTATCCGAGTATTCGGGCCTCCATCCGAAAACTGGAACAGGAAGGTTTTCCGATTTTGGCTTACGACGCCTCGTTAGGCGGCAAATATCCGGTAATTTGTGTGATTTTACTTAATCCGAACAACGGTACCTGTTTTGCTTCATTCGGCGCACACCCGAATTTTCAAGTGGCGTTCGAACGTACGGTGACGGAATTGCTGCAAGGTCGCAGCCTGAAAGAGTTAGACGTGTTTACGCCGCCCTCATTCAATAACGACGACGTAGCGGAACACGCCAATCTGGAAACCCATTTTATCGATTCCAGCGGTTTGATTTCTTGGGATTTATTCAAACAAGACGCCGATTACGATTTCGTACACTGGAATTTTTCCGGCAGTACTCATGAAGAATACGACAATTTAATGGCGATTTTCGCCGCCGAAGGCAAAGAAGTCTATATTATGGATTACGATCATTTGGGAGTATATGCCTGCCGGATTATCGTCCCTTCTATGTCGGATATTTATCCGGCGGACGATTTGATTTACGCCAACAATAATATGGGTATGAACTGGCGTGAAATTCTGCTGGATCTTCCGCATTTCCATCATGATAAAGACACTTATCGGGAGCTGCTCGCTCAACTCGATGAAGAAGGCATTGACGACGCCATCCGCGTGCGCGAATTAATCGGTATTGTGCCGCCGCCTAAATCCGGCTGGACGACATTACGGATAGGCGAATTAAAATCTATGCTGTATCTGGCGCTGGGGGATATAGAATCTGCGTTCGACTGGGCTAACTGGAGCTATAATATGAACGGTTCCGTCTTTACCGCCGAACGCGCCAACTATTATCGTTGTCTCATCAATTCTATGGAATTATTTTCGGATGAAAAACGAGAACCGCAACAATACCGCGGCGTATTCGAAAAAATGTACGGAAAGGCGACGGTAGATGCCGCTTGGCAGGCGGTTCGGGGCGGTAATCCGTTCTACGGTTTGATTAGTGATGACGAGCATTTGCAAAAATTCGACGCACATCAGAAATTATTAGCGGCTTATACAAAACTGCAAAAGGCAAAACGCGAAAATTGGCGGTAAACAAGCTCGGGAACGCACAGCATTGTGCGTTCTTTTTACAAAGATTATATATTTATTTGATTTCTAAGGAAAAACATGGCTTTCAGCTCTTTATTTACATTACTGGACGATATAGCCTCCGTGCTGGACGATGTCTCGGTAATGACAAAGACGGCGGCAAAGAAAACCGCCGGCGTACTCAGCGATGATTTGGCGTTAAACGCCAATCAGGTCAGCGGCAAGGACATCACACCGCAACGGGAACTGCCTATCGTATGGGCGGTGGCAAAAGGATCGCTCATCAACAAAGTAATTTTAATTCCTCTCGCTTTATTGCTGTCTATCTATTTACCTTCCGCCATCAACTGGTTATTGCTGATCGGTGGCGGCTATTTATGTTTTGAAGGAGCGGAAAAACTGCTGCATAAATTTCTGCATAAAAACGAACCGCACTTACCTGCCGAAACGAAGATCCCGCTGGCGGCATCGGAAAAAGACAAAATCAAGGGTGCAATCCGTACCGATTTTATCCTGTCCGCCGAAATCATTATTATCGCGTTAGGCGCATTACAGCAGGCGGACACGTTAACCAAAATTCTGTCGTTATGCGCGCTGGGAGTAGGCATCACCCTTTTCGTGTACGGGTTGGTGGGCTTGATAGTCAAACTGGACGACATCGGTTACTGGATGTTGCAAAAGAAAAGCGCCGTTTCTCAAAAATTCGGACAATTTCTGCTGTTCATCATGCCGTGGTTTATGAAATCCCTGTCCGTTATTGGTACCATTGCGATGTTTTTGGTGGGCGGCAGCATTTTCGCGCATTACTTACCGATAATCCACCATTTTATCGAAGGTTTAAACATTCCCGCCGGTTTTGGTTGGCTTGCCGATTTCGCCGTCGGTCTGGCCGTGGGGCTCATTTTATGCGCGGTCTTATTACCGCTAATGAAATCGGCTGAAAAACAGCAAGCTCATTAATTTTCTCTCCGTATAAGAAAAGCGGAAGATTTTCCGCTTTTCTGTTATCCGTTTCACGGCTCCGGATTTCCATATTCTTCATCGGTCTGTTCCAGCAGAGTCCCTAATCCGCTTTGCCGTTTAATCGGATTTCTCACTGCAGCCAGCCAAATTTCCTCCGAAGCAAAAACCGAAAGCCGCGGTTTTGCCCGTGTAACGGCGGTATACAATAATTCTTTCGACAAAATCGGCGAATAATCCGGCGGCAATACGACGACGGTATGCTCGAATTCCGAGCCCTGAGATTTGTGGATTGTCATGGCAAAGGCAGGTTCATGCAACGGAATACGCTGCACCGACACGCTGTTATAACCGTCACCCGCCTCGAAATACACAAGGTTATTGCCCAGATATAACCCGATATCGCCGTTAAACAATTTTGCACTATTGTCATTTTGCGTGACCATAATCGGTTTGCCCGCAAACCAATCCCGACTATGTTTAAATCGGACCAAGCCTTTCTGACGTAATGCTTCGGCAATCTGTCGGTTAAGGTTTTCCACGCCGAATTCGCCGGCACGCAGCGCGGTCAGAATACGCACCGAATTAAAAGCTCGGAAAATCTGTCGTAACTGCACCTCGGTAGGCGTATCGTTTTGCGGAATCAGTTTCAAATAATGTTGATAATTTTCCACCGCACTTTGTAATAATCGGCTTAAATAATAATGACGAACCGCTTGTCGGTTTTTCGCATTATCGGCGGGTTCAACGAATTCCAGTAACGGGATATCCGTACCGTCTTGTAATAAGCGCCAGCTTTCCCTCGCCCGCATATTATTGACGGCGACCGCCAGTCTGCCTACGGCGGAGTCTGCATTGAAACGGGTACTGCGGGTTAAAAATGCCAAATGGTGACGAATATTATGACAATTCGCCGATCCGTTAATCCGTTCGCCGCTTAATTCCTGTAGTTTCGCCGCGAATTCCGGCGAATAATCATAACGCAGGAACTGACCGAGTTCGCCCAGAACCGCCCCCGCTTCCACCGAAGCCAGCTGATCCTTATCGCCCAATAAAATCAGACGGGCATCAAGCGGCAAGGCACGTAACAATTTTGCCATCATCGACAAGTCAATCATCGAAGCCTCATCGATAATCAGTAAATCCAAGGGCAACGGATTTCCCGCATGGAATCTCACGCTGTCTTCGAAAGGACGCACGCCCAGCAAACGGTGTAAAGTAACGCTTTCCGTAGAAATGTTTTCCCGTACCGCAGACGGCAAATCCAGCTGCAGCAAACTGGCTTCCAGACTTTCTTTCAAACGCGCCGCCGCTTTTCCCGTGGGCGCCGCTAAACGAATACGCAACGGCGGCAACTGCTGTTCGTATTGCAGCGTTTGAACCGCCGCCACTAAACGCGCCACGGAATAGGTTTTGCCTGTACCCGGTCCGCCGGAAATTAAAGTAAAAGGCTGAATTAACGCGGTGGCAACGGCAATTTTCTGCCAATCCGTTTCCTGTTTCTTTTCCCCGAAAAAACGGGATAACAGATTGCGTGCATTTTCTGTCGGAACAAAAACCGGCGGATTTTTGACCGCACTTTTCAGGTAATTCGCCACGGTCTGTTCATCCTGCCACAGGCGATACAGATACACCGCATTATGCTGAAACACGAACGGACGGCTTTGTTCCTGCGGCGTATCGGTGAAAGCGATATGCCCCGCCAGTGCCGTCTGCCATTGTTCGACCGGCAAAAAATTGATTTTTTGTTTGATTTCAAGCAGATAATCCCGTTCATCGTCCAGCGTTCGATATGCCAAAGCGAACGGGTTACGCTCCAAATCCTGATCTAAAAACAAACAGCTATTGCCCTGCAAATAACCTGCATGCACCAACGCCGCCAACAATACCGCCAACGCCTGGCGGGTTTCATCGTATCCCATGCCCTGCTGTTTTTCGTCGATCAGTTTGGCGAAATAAAAATCGGCTTCCGTCAGCACCTTAAGCGCTTTCAATCGCGCTAACACATTAAGCATGCAGCAATTCCTCCAATCCGCGAATCAAACGTGCGGCGGGACGGGTTGTAAAAACGCCCGTCTTGCCGCTGCCGTCCATGCCGCGTACGTAAGCATAAATGACGCCGCCGAAATGGGTTTCGTAATCATAAGCGGGCAGACGCCGTTGCAGAAAACAATGTAACGCCAAGCTGTACAGCAAATACTGCAAATCATAATAATGCTGTTGTATATCCGTCCGAATACGTTCTTCACTGTATGCGGGTAATAAATTGGTTTTATAGTCCAGCAGATAATATTTGCCGTCGTGGCGGTAAACCAGATCGATAAATCCGCGCAGCATGCCCCGAATATCATCTAACAGATAAGGTTGCTGATACAGCGGATGATATTGCCGTAGCAGCAGATTAAAGGCTTTCACGTCAAAAGTGCGGTCTAAATTCAAATAGAATTGCATTTCTTTCAAGCAATGTTGCGGGCGGATGTCCGTTAATTTGAAGCCCGCCGACAACGGCGTAGTTAACACCGCTTCAAGCCACATTTTTAAAGGCTGAATCCAGGTTTCGTCCAGCTGCAAACCTTGGCAAAGGGCAAGCAGTTCGGCATCCTCAATGGGTTGGGAAAAATCATGTTTTTCGAAGAAGCGATGCAGAATCACCCCGAATTTTGCACCGCCTTTTAATGCCAACGGGCTGTATTCCGCAGGCAAATTCCGCCACAAAGCGTTCGCCTCCTCATCAGTCGGTGAAAACACATCCTGTTGTTCGTCATAATCCAGCGCATCATCAAAAATCGCAGTAAATTCGACCGCACTTTCTTCCCCGTGAAAACGCCGGTTTTGTTCATGCATTCGGCTTAATGCGGTGAAACTGGTAACGCCCCAATTTTGTTCGATTTTACCGGTAAAGGTTGCCGCCGAAAGGGACACTTCGGCATTCGTCTGCGGCAGCCATTTATCGCCGGAAACGGTTTCGGGGATAGTTTCCAGCGTATAATTTTCCGCCTCCAAATGAGCGGATAATAAAACCGCCGTTTGTTTTTCCGCCTTACCCGTAATTTTCATACCGTCGCCGATTTCGCCCCGGCTCAAAGCGTACCAAACGGGATTCCAATAAGATTCCTTTTTGCCGCCGAATTCCGCCGGTAATGCCATCGCCACTTGATATTTTGCCCGCGTCAGCGCCACATATAACAGACGCATTTCCTCCGCCAGTTTTTCTTTCGCCGATATATCCTGATGCCGCGCGTTCATATCCCACAGCGCCTCGGCGTCTTTATCATGGAAGATGGAAATCTCATCCCGGTTTTTCACATCGTCGAACCCCAAAAACGGCAGCCACACCAAATCGTATTCCAGCCCTTTGGATTTATGGATGGTGACGATTTTCACCAAATTCCGTTCACTTTCCAACCGCACTTGCTGTTCCGCCTGCCGATCTTTCCCCTGAATCTGACGTTCAAACCAGCTCAATAAAGCGGATTCGCTTTCATGTAAGACGGCGGCTTCCTGCAGCAATTCGGCTAAATGCAATAAATCCGTTAAACGCCGTTCCGCATTGGCTTGAGCGGCAATTTGTCCGACGATATCGGCTTGCTCGCCCCGTTTACCTTTATCCAGAAAAATCCGGTGCAACATCGGCAACACGCCTTGCCGGCGCCAGATGCGCTGATAATCTTCGAAACGCGTCATCCAACCGTCCAGTAATTCGGCCTGCCGTTTAATTTGCTGTAATTGCGCCATAGAAAAAGCAAAAATACCTGTCGCCAAGGCATTCATAATATGACGTTCACTGAAAGGATTAAGACAGGCCGCCAGAATAAACGCTAATTCCCGCGCCTCCGCACAGTCGAAAACATTGGTGCGATCCGACAAATAAACGGAAGCGATACCGCGTCGTTGCAGGGCGGATTTGATTTTCTCCGCATCACTGCCCTTGCGCACCAACACGGCAATATTTTCAGGGCGAAGCCGAAGATTCCGGCCGTTGTCCTGCGCCGTATCCATAACAAATCCGGCCTGATTTTCATCCGCACTTGTTAACCACTGCCGAATATTGTCGGCACAATATTCCGCCGCCTGTTCGCGCGAGCCTAGATAAAACGCCATCGGCGCCTGTTGTGCGCCCCGCCACACAAAGTGCGCCTGATCTTTGCCCGCCGCCACCGGCTCGAACCGAATATCGTCGTACATAAATGCGGCGGGAAAATCGAACAAACCGTTCACCGCCCGAATCAGACTACCGTCGGAACGATAATTTTTGCTTAAGGTGAAACGCTCCTGTTCGGCGTCCTTCGCCGCTTTTAGATAAGTAAATATATCGGCGCCGCGGAATTGATAAATCGCCTGTTTCGGATCGCCTATCATCATGAATCCGCAATCCGGCCGATTCACATAAATAGCGGAAAAAATTTGATATTGCTGTTCGTCCGTATCCTGAAATTCATCAACCATCGCGAAAGGATATTGATGACGAATGAACGTCGCCAACTGTTCGCCCCGTTCCGATTGCAATGCGTTTTTTAACAGCCGCAGCAAATCGTCAAAACTCTTTTCCGGATGATGCCGCTTGTAAGCCGATAATCGTTCATTCAATGTTCGCAAATAATGAAACAATAGAATTTTTTCATCTAAATCCAGTTGGGTCTGCGCCGCTTCGATTCGGGCTTTTTGTTCCGCTAAATAATCAAAAAACGGATGACTAAACGCCGTTTTGCCTTTTAATACCGCGCCGTTTAGATAATCCTGCGTAAAATACCAAAGTTCGTCGGGAATATCGCGGCGTTCGCTGTCCGCCCACGCCTGAATTTTCGCCGTGCGGGCAATAAAATAATCCCGTTTGAATTTATTACCGTTAAACACTGAAGCGCCGGCATAATTCGCCTCAAATAAAGCGGAAATTTCAGCAAAATTATCCGTCCAGGCGGATTTTAATTCGTCAGGAATATTATCGGAACCGGCTAAATGAACCGCCAATTCCTGTTGCAAAAATTCGGCGGTGGACATGGTTAACAAGTGCGGTCGGTTTACCGATACTTTTAGAGTTTCCCCTTTTAAATAAGCGCGGATCTTTTTTAATACCTGCTGCGGCGATTCCAGTTTACGGTGAATAAATTCCGTTACGACAAAAGACTGTCCGTAAAACTGTTCCCGCCAAAAATCGTTTGCCAGCCGGTTCAATAAATCCGTTTCGTCCGTCACCAGCTCCAAGTTAAAGTGAATGCCGGAATTCACCGCATACTGCATTAACATACGACGGCAAAAACCGTGAATGGTGTAAACGGCGGCAAGATCCATATTCTGCTCGGCAAAGCCGAGGCGACGAAACGCCTCATTCGGATCCAATTTTGCCAGAAAACGATCCGTCAATTGTCCGTTTTCTTTCACCAGAAACTCGTTATCCGTATTGAGAAACACGGTTAAATCCTGCGTTTCTCGGTAAGCGGCAAATTGCGCTTTCGCCAGATGAATACGGGCGCGAATGCGCTCCTTCAGTTCTTCGGTCGACGCTTCGGTAAAGGTGACCACCAGAATCTGTTCCACCGTCAACGGTACCGAAAAGGCATTGTCCCCCGCCTGCAACAGTAAACGCAGATACAACGACGCCATGGTAAAGGTTTTGCCGGTACCGGCGGACGCTTCAATCAATGTTGTAGTTTGCAACGGTGTACTAATTGGATTTAAATGTTGAACCGGCATAGATTTATCTCATACCATAGATTTCAGTCGTACAAATAAGGGGGATTTCATTTCCCCCTTGACTCAATTCGTCGGTTAAAAATTAAAGACTTTATCCGCCTCTACCGACCAATCGGCGAGTTCGACCAACGTACCGATTTCCACGCCGTCGGCTAAAGCAAGATCCGTCATACCGCGCGAATCGGTACAGGTTTTACATAATTTGACGGCGGCGCCCTGTGTCGTCAGAATTTCCAGCATTTGCTGAATGTGATAACCCTCCGCCGGATTCTGTTTCGCCAATCCGCCCGCCACCGCATCGGACATTAAAAACAGCTTCAAATCGACCGCACTTTTATGCTGTTCCTGAATCTGTAACGCCAGACGCAAGCCGCTGAAAAAACTTTCATTGCCGTAAGGGGCGGCATGAATAATGAACAATAACTTTTGCATACGGTTCTCCTTAGCGGATTTATCCCACCCAAATGAATTTAATCAAAAACAGAATGGCCACGACCCAAACCGGCCCATTTACCTCGCGAACACGTCCGGTGCAGGTTTTCATCACGCAATAACTGATAAAGCCGAATGCAATGCCTTCCGTAATGGAATAGGTAAACGGCATCATAGCGGCGGTGATAAATGCCGGCGTAGCTTCGGTTAAATCTTCCCAATGTACTTTAATCAGGCTGGAGGCCATTAAAATACCCACATAAACCAACGCCCCGGCAGTGGCATAGGCCGGTACCAATCCCGCCAACGGCGAGAAGAAAATAGTTAACAGAAATAACAAGCCGACTACAACCGCCGTCAAACCCGTTCTGCCGCCGACGGATACGCCCGCACCGCTTTCCACATAAGTACTGATGGCGGAGGTGCCCACGTAAGATCCCGCGACGCCGCTCAAACTGTCCACAAACAATGCCTGACGCATTTTCGGGAAACGACCTCTTTCGTCGCTGATGCCCGCTTTATCGGTCACACCTAATAACGTACCGGAAGAATCGAATAAATTTACCAGCAGAAATGAAAAAATAATCCCCAGTAACGCACCGTCCAACGCACCGGCGATATCCACTTTGCCCACGACGGCATCCAAACTCGGCGGCATCGATATCACCCCGTGGAACCGTACCGCCGGATCCAAACATAACGCTAATCCCGTCACCACCACAATGGAAATCAACACCCCGGAATAAATATTGCGCGCCGCTAACACGGTAATGATGAAAAAGCCGAGAATCCCCAGCAGCACTTTCGGATCATGCAGCTCGCCCAATGCCACCAAGGTTGCCGGATTCGCCACAACCAGTCCCATATTTTTAAAACCGATTAAAGCGATAAAAAAACCGATGCCCGCACCGATTCCCACCCGCAACCCAAGCGGAATCGACGCCATTAACCAATAACGGATTTGAAACAAAGTGAGCAAAAACAGACCGATAGACCCCCAGAAAATCGCCCCCATGCCGATCTCCCAGGAATAACCCAGTTTCGCCACCACCACATAGGCGAAAAAGGCATTCAGCCCCATAGCCGGCGCCAGCGCGATCGGCAAATTACTGAATAGCCCCATAGCTAACGTACCGAAACCGGCAATCAAACAAGTGGTCACAAATACTACCTGTTTGTCCATGCCGGCGTCGCCCAAAATTGACGGATTCACAAAGACAATATATACCATCGTAAAAAACGTGGTGATGCCCGCCACAATTTCCGTTTTGGTGGTGGTATGTTTTTCATTGAACTGAAAAAAACGGGAAAGGAAAGATTGATTTTGCATGATTGGTTCACTTTTAAATAAAGAAATTAAATCGGAATTTTAACAAATTCCCAATTAAACTGCGATGTATTTTTCCTAAAAGTGCGGTCGGAAAAACAATGTTTTTTACCCGTTGATAACGCGAATGAAAACACTGATACCCCCCGAAAATCAGATATACGATTTTGGGTAAAATCCGCCATCTTTTCAGGATTTTTCCTCTCCGGCAGATCGGCTCGGTTTGTTTCCGCGCCTCCGACGATACAGTAAAAAGTTGACAAGTTTTCCCTTTGGCAGCAAACTAACGGCTGGTGTTTTATCGGAGAAGATAATTTATGACTATCAAACAATTTAAAAAATTCGCTTTTATCGGGCTTTCGGCATTAATGTTGCAGGGCTGTGTCGCCGCATTGGTAGGCGGGACGGCCGTGGGTACAAAAGTCGCGACGGATCCCCGCTCCGCCGGTACCCAACTGGACGATGAAACCTTAGAATTCA
Source organism: Actinobacillus succinogenes 130Z (assembly GCF_000017245.1). Classification (NCBI taxonomy): domain Bacteria; kingdom Pseudomonadati; phylum Pseudomonadota; class Gammaproteobacteria; order Pasteurellales; family Pasteurellaceae; genus Actinobacillus; species Actinobacillus succinogenes. Next base: position 1,332,419 of record NC_009655.1, on the reverse strand, counting down.
AAGTCTACAACGCCGTTACCAAAGACGAACAGATTAAGGCCGAAGGACGAGTAGTCGTCGTGTCTTACAGTAACCGCTTATTGTTAATCGGACAAGTACCGACGGATACTGCCAAAGAAACCGCCACCAATTTAGCCAAAGGTGTGGAAGGCGTGAACGCGGAATCTATTTACAACGAAATGACCGTCGGTCCGGTAATCGACTTAACTCAACGGTCAAAAGACAGCTGGATCACCAGTCAGGTGAAATCCAAAATGTTAGTCAATTCTTCCGTGAAAACCACCGATGTGAAAGTGATTACCGAAAACAGTCAGGTATACCTGATGGGAAATGTCACGCAAGAACAGGGCAATGCCGCGGCGGAAGTGGCACGCAATATTGCCGGCGTCACCCGTGTGGTGAAAGTGTTCAAATATCTCGACTAAACGAACGGATAATCGGATAAAAACAAAGTGCAGTCAAAAAATTGAATGTTTTTTGACCGCACTTGCTATATAAATTAGAGCCATATAATGTTAATTTGACAAAAATATTTTTATTTACCGATATAAACAATGTATTACATAGGAGAGAAAATAAACTTGCTACAAAAAATAAATTTTTTTACTATTCATCAATTTTTAGTTTTTGGTATCTCCGGAATATTGGGATTTGTTGTCGATACGTCAATCCTTTATTTATTTAAAGATTCCTTAGGATTATATCAAGGAAGATTACTATCTTTTACAGCAGCCGTTATTACTACTTGGTTATTCAATCGAACAATTACATTTAAAACTAAAAAAGAACGAAATATCGCTATAGAATTTCTCTATTATTTCTTCGCTATGATTATAGGAGGACTTGTTAATTTAATTTCATACTATATTTCCTTACGTTATCAACTTATAATAACGTATCCTATTTTAGGAGTGGCGATTGGCAGTATCACTGGTATGCTGATCAATTTTATATCATCAAAATGGTTTATTTTTAGGTCTTAACACATGAATATATCTCTTGTTATACCCGTTTTAAATGAAGAAGACACTATTCCGATTTTTTACAGAGAAATTTGTAAATCACCTGATTTAGCATCTTATAATTTAGAACTAATTTTTATTAATGACGGCAGTACCGATAATACACTGTCTGTTTTACAAAACCTGCAATCCGCAATCCGCAATCCGCAATCCGCAAAATATCTCTCAAATTAATTGACTTATCAAGAAATTTTGGAAAAGAAGCTGCTCTTTTTGCCGGTTTAGAAACTGCTAGCGGGGATGTAGTAATACCTATTGATGTTGATCTGCAAGATCCTATTTCTGTCATACCACAACTTATTTCTAAATATCAGGAAGGATTTGATGTTGTCCTTGCTAAAAGAACCAATCGTCCAAGTGATAGTTACCTTAAGCGTAAAACCGCTGAATATTTCTATAAATTACACAATAAAATTTCCACATTAAAAATTGAAGAAAATGTTGGAGACTTTAGATTAATGTCTAGAGAAGTTGTAGATGCAATCATCCAATTACCCGAACGTCAATTATTCATGAAAGGAATATTAAGTTGGGTAGGATTTAATACAGCTATTGTCGAATATACACGAGCTGAACGGGTTGCAGGCAAAACCAAATTTAACGGATGGAAATTATGGAATCTCGCTCTGGAAGGTATTACATCATTTAGTACCGTCCCACTGCGATTATGGACATATATAGGTTTTATTATAGCATCCTTTAGTTTTATCTATGGTTCAGAGCTTATTATTAGAAAATTAGTTTGGGGAAATAACGTCGCTGGTTATCCGTCAATAATGGTTTCTATTTTATTTTTAGGTGGTATCCAACTTATTGGAATCGGAGTTTTAGGCGAATATATAGGACGCATTTATTCAGAAACAAAACAAAGACCAAGATTTATTATTAAAAAACAAAAAAATAGAGAATAAACCATGAAAAGCTATTTGAAATTAATTTACCAAGACTTTATTTCCTGCTTAGAACTGTACAAAAAGGATAATATAAAATATTTTTTCTTTATATTCTTCATATATTTAATAGGATATGCTGCTTTATTAAGAGCTGATTCATTATATATAGATGATATGAGACGTGTTATTGACGGTATTCCTGGATGGGAAAATTTTAGTCGATTTTCATCAAATTTTTTATCTCATTTTTTTCATACGGGAAATTTATTAGTGGATATATCTCCATTAAGTCAATTAATAAGTCTAATATTTCTAAGTCTTAGCTCAATAATCATTGTCAAGCTATTCACAGGAAAACTTACTTATTTCTCATTATTTTCTAGCATAGCTTTAGGATTAAGCCCCTATTATCTAGAAAATATGAGTTATAAATTTGATTCAATTTATATGTCTATAGCTGTATTCTCTACAATCTTTCCATTTTTATTTATAAAAAATACCAGTCTATATCTGATTACTGGAATTTTATCTCTATTATTGATGTTCACTACCTATCAATCAGCAAATAGCATTTTTATAATCATAACAATATGCTATGCCATGAATTTATATATTAATGAGGATAAATCAAAAAATATCATTAAATTTATATTATTATCTGGAGTAATATTTGCCATATCTAGTTTATTATATAAATTATTTATAGTTAATGAAATCAATGCCTATGTGTCATCTTCAGCTCTACCAAGAAGTAAATTAATAGAAGGTGTTATAAAAAATTTCACTATCTATCACAATGATATTTACAATAATTTCAGAACCACTGTTATAGGAAAAATAGGAATAACACTTATAGTATTATTTCCTTTTTTATTAGCAGCCCATACTAAAAAATTTAAAAATTTACTTATAGGTAGTTTAACATTATTATTAGCATATACATTGTCTTTCGGATTATATACAATCTTGGATAAGCCTTTATTCGCAGCTAGAGCGTTTACCGGGATAGGCAGTTTATTTTCAATTATAATAATCTTACTTAGCACATTTAAAATTAAATATATTTTTCCAATATATACTATCCTTATTTTTAGTTTCAATTATTGTTTGCTAACTATATCTAATAGTTATGGAAACATTTTAAAAGCACAAGATTCATTTAATAAAGATAGAGCGATATTACTAATTTCAAATCTTAACAATATTCTACCTAGCAATAAAAATCATACTATATTTATTGAAAGTGGAGCCATTCACTCACCCGAATTAAATTTAGCCAGAAAAGAATTTCCAATACTAAATAAATTAGTCCAAATTAAACTACAAAAAAACTGGGTATGGTCTGCTTCTGCCATATATAAACTTAATACTAAGTTTAATTTTAGTACAAAAAAGTGTACCCAATCTAATAGCACTTTATTAAAAGTTGTAGATTCAATTCATCATAATATTAAAATATATGATAATGATTGTATTGTTGTTAATTACAAATAAATCTATAGTAGAAAATTCTATATTATTAATCATCTACTCATTCTAATTTAAAGTGCGGTCAAAAAATTGAATGTTTTTTCGACCGCACTTTTTATGTCCGTTTATATCAGAATTCGGGCGTTAGGCATGGCGGTTCGCCAGATAGCGTTCCACCGTATCTACAATCGCCTGGGTTTGCGGATCTATTTCGATATTGACTAAATCCCCTATTTCCCGTTTGCCGATCAAGGTACGGTGAACGGTTTCCGGAATCAGATTCACGCTGAATCTGTTGTCTTTCACTTCGCTGACGGTCAGGCTGATGCCGTCGACAGCGATAAAACCTTTGGTCAGAATGTATTTCATCACATCCGCCGTCGGCAGTTCAAACCAAAGCTGCAGATTATTTTCCGACGGAATCCGTTGCACCACTTTGGCGGTACAGTAAACATGCCCGGACAGAATATGTCCGCCCACTTCCGCGCCGAATTTCATCGCCCGTTCGATATTAACGAAATCACCCGCTTTTAATCCGCCGAGATTGGTGATACGCAGGGTTTCGATCATTAAATCAAAACTGACCGAATCGCCGTCGATTTTAACGACAGTCAAACAGACGCCGTTATTCGCCACGGAGGCGCCGATTTCCAAATCCGCCAGCAATTCCTGTGGCATTTTGACGGTATGTGTTCTAAAATTCGCTTTCTCGGTAACGGACTGAATTTGTGCCGTGCCTTGCACGATGCCTGTAAACATAATAAATCTCCAACAAAAAATTGCCCACATTATACTTGATATGAAAAAATTTCTAAACATCGCCGCCTACCAGGAACAAGCTAAACGCCTGGTTTTGCTCGCCTTTCCGATTTTGTTGGCACAAATCGCCCAGAATTCCATGGCATTGGTGGATACCATTATGGCGGGACGGGTCAGCGCAGCGGATATGGCGGCAATTTCCGTGGGGGCATCCGTTTGGTTTCCGTTAGTTTTATTCGGGCAAGGCTTATTGCTCGCCCTGCCGCCGACCATTTCCTATCTGAACGGTTCCGGTCAACGCAATCGTATTGCCCACCATGTGCGCCAAGGGTTATGGATCGTATTATTCGCCGCCGTTCCCATCGCCGCGTTGATTTATCACAGCGATATTATTATCCGGAACATGAATATGGATCCTAAACTCGCAGAAATTACCATCGGTTATTTGCATGCCATGGTGTGGGGGTTGCCGGGGTATTTGCTGCTGGTGAATTTCCGCTGTTTAAACGACGGCATCGCCAAAACCAAACCCGCCATGGTGATTACTTTTTGCGGTTTGTTGCTGAACATTCCCCTGAATTACATTTTTATTTACGGCAAACTCGGCGTACCGGCATTCGGCGCGGTGGGTTGCGGCATCGCCACCGCCTTGGTGAACTGGGCGATGTGCATTATGATGATCAATTACAGCAAACGGGCGAAAAATCAGCGGGATCTCAAAGTGTTTGAGCACCTCATCGAAAAACCGAACTTCGCCACGCTCGGCAAATTGCTGCGCCTCGGTTTTCCCATTGCCGTCGCGCTGTGGTGCGAAGTGGCGTTATTTGCGCTGACCTCGCTGTTTTTATCGCCGCTGGGGACGGATATGGTGGCAAGCCACCAAATCACCCTGAATACCAGCTCGTTTATCTTTATGTTGCCGATGTCCTTAGGTATGGCCACAACGATTTTGGTCGGACAACGGCTCGGCGAAGGTTCGCCGCAAAATGCCAAGAAAGTGTCTTACGCCGCCTTAATGGTGGGGCTGAATATCACCGTGTTGACCGCATTTATCACCGTCACATTCCGGGAGCAAATCGCCTCCGTTTTTGTGAACGACACGAAAGTTATCGCCATGGCAAGTTCGCTGTTATTGCTCGCCGCGCTTTATCAATTTTCCGATACCGTTCAAGTGGTTATCGGCGGTGCGTTACGCGGTTATAAAGATACCAAAGCCATTTTGTATATTACCGTTTTCTGTTACTGGATTATCGGTATGCCGGTGGGTTATACGCTGGCGATGACCGATTTTATCGTCCCGCATTTAGGCGCCGAAGGATTCTGGATCGGTTTCGTCGCCAGCCTTACCACCGCTGCGATCTGTTTAAGCGTGCGAATGCGGAAAATTCAATCCCGCCCGGACGAAGTTCTGCTTGCGCAGCTGGATAAACTGAAATAACCCTGCTGTTCATACTAAATAAAACCCAAAGTGCGGTCATAAAAATCGAAGTTTTTTGAATATCGGATTTATCTTAGCGCGGTCAATGACGCAAAAGAAGCACATCACCGTCGCCGGAGTGCGGAAAGTAAAAAACCGGAATTTTCCGCCCTTAATTTAAATGAAAATAGTTCCCATTAAAGATTGATTAAGGTAACCGTTTTCGCTATACTCGCCCAAAATTTTTCATTGTGATCCGCTCGGGCGTCTTTTTATGCCCGGGTAATCCTTCTCTCATATCATTAGGAACGCCTGCATGAAATTTAGACTAAGCCTGATTTACACCGCACTTTTTACCGGCATCTCTTCCGCCGCCATAGCTGAAACGAGCCAAGCTCATGATGATTTAGAGCAAATCAATGTGGTCACCGAATTGGAAAAAGCCAAAGCGGCGGGCGATAAACAAAAAGATATTGTCAATCTTAGCTTACTCGGCCGTCAAACCGCCTTTACTTCACCTATTTCCGTGGTGAACTACGATGAAAAAGCTTTTGAAAATTCACAGCAACGTAATGTGGTCGACGCCATTTCTAAAGTGGATTCTTCCATTATGAATTTCGGCGGTGAAACCAATACGATTTCCGGTATATACGTACGCGGTTTACAGTTGGACGCCCGTCAAATCACGGTAAACGGCTTACCCGGTCTTTATTCCACCTATAACTCGCCGACGGCCGCCGTCAGCTCCGCCCAATTGATTAAAGGCGCTTCGACAGCGATCGGCGGGATGGATCCGGAAGGCGCGGCGGGTTCTTCAATGAATATCGAAACCAAACGCGCCACCGACGAAGATATCAATAAAATCAGGTTCGGCTGGTTCAGTAATAACCGGTTACAGGAAACGTTCGATTTCGGTCGCCGTTTCGGTACCAACAAAGAATGGGGCGTCCGTTTAAACGGTAAATACCGCGACGGCGATACCGCCCGCAATAATTACGACGAACGTAACAAAGAATTTGCCGTCGGCGTCGATTATCGCGGTGATAAATTCCGGGCCGGTATCGATTATATGTATGCCAAACGGGCGACCCACGGCGGTCGTGCGCGGGTTCAGGATATTCAGAATCTGAATTTCCGTTTACCGGATGCGCCGGACGGTTCGACCAATTTAAGTCCGTATTGGAGCGGTCAAACCACCGAAGATCAAACCATTATGGGTACTTTCGAATATGATTTGCCATACGATATGATGTTATCCGGCGGTTTAGGTTATATGGATTCCCGTTATTACGGTTCCTTCGGGCAAATCCGTATGACAAATACAGACGGCGACTACTCCGTACGTTCCATGCGGGCGATGGATTATCACACCCGAACAACCAGCGGTAACTTAAAATTACAGGGCGAATTCGAAACCGGCTCCGTTTATCACAACTGGAGTCTGGCATTCGATGCCGTCAAACGTCAGCGCGATCATAATCAAAGTTCGACCGCCAAAAGCTTTACCGCCAATATCTATAATCCGGTATTCAGCAGCGGTCAACCGACTTATAGCGCATTAGAACAAGGCACCAACGAAAAATTAGGCAGCTATAGTTTAGCCTTGGCGGATACGGCGGGTTTTGTAAACAATACTATCCGGCTCACGCTTGGTGGTCGCTTTCAATGGATAAAACAACACGACTATTCTACCGACATCAAAGCTCATGAAAACCGCTTCAGCCCGATGGTAACGCTCGCCTACGTCCCTAATCCGGATTTAGTGTTCTACGGCAATTATTTAGAGGATTTGGAACCCGGTTCCGTAGATGAAGATACCGGCGTCATGGCAAAACCGATTGTAAGTAAGCAAATCGAGTTCGGCGTACGCAAAAACTGGCACGAATTGTTTACCACCACCCTCAGTATTTATCAATTATCCCGCCCGGGGATTCATCGTCTAACCGGCGAACAACAAGGAAAAGAGCGTAACCGCGGTATCGAATTTAACGTTTATGCCGACCTGCTTGAAAAATCGCTGCGTCCGTTCTTAGGCGTAACATATAACCGCGGCGAATTAATCGATTATTCACGCTATTCGGACGGTGCGATTATTAACGGCTCGCAAGTCGCCAGTCCGCGCTGGATAATGAAAGCGGGTGTGGAATGGGATACACCGTTTATCAATAATTTAACCTTAAACGCCGCCGTTCAGCATTACGGTAAATCCTATCAGGATTATGCGGAAAACTATGAATTTCCGTCTTACACTACCGTGGATCTAGGGGCGAAATATGTCGCGAAATTAGATACCAAACAAACCCTGACCTTCCGTGTGGGCGTTGAAAATCTATTCGACAAGGCTTACTGGCAGGTACAGCGCGGACGTTACGATCGCAGCTTTGCCGTGCTCGGTATGCCGCGCACTTACTGGGCGAATGTGGAATATTCATTCTAATCATTTGGCGGGCTGGCAAGCCCCCTACCTTAAGAGCGGTTCTCCGCTCTTTTGTCGTTTTTGGAAATCTTTTTATGAACTGGCAAACCGAATTACACAACAGTTTTCCCTGGCTTTTAAAATCACTTTTCTGGTTAATTTCAGGCTTAATTCTGACCGCACTTTTGTTGCGCCGAACCGAATTCGGACGGAAATTCTGGTTAATTACCCGCCCCTGCCTAACGCCGCAAAACCGTTGGAAAAGCTTAGGATTAATCCTTTTACTGCTGGTGTTTATTCTGCTTGAAGTGCGAATCAGTGTGCTGAATACTTTTTTCTACAACGGGCTGTACAGTTCCATGCAGAACAAGGCGGCGGACGCTTTTTGGTTTTTTGCGATGATCAACGCCCTGCTGGTCGGCTTTAAAATTATTCATGCTATTCTGCATTACTTTGTCCGGCAAGTGTTTGAAATTCGCTGGCTGGAAAAATTAAACGAACAAATGCTGAACCGCTGGTTGCAGAACAAAAATTATTATCGCGTGAAATACGAGAAGGATCTGCCCGACAATATCGATCAACGTATCGAACAGGACGCGCGGGAATTTATTACCGGCACCGTAGATCTGGCGGACGGCGTGGTAGGTGCTGTTCTATCCATTATCGAATTTACCGTCATTCTGTGGGGATTGTCGGGCATGCTGGCGCTGTTCGGCATGGAAATTCCGAAAGCGGCGGTGTTTTTCATTTACGGATTCATTATTCTGGCTACCGCCCTTTCCGTATGGATCGGTCATCCGCTGATTAAACTGAATTTTAACAAAGAAAAATTCAACGGGGATTATCGTTATTCGCTGATTCGGGTACGCGACAACGCGGAAAGTATTGCGTTTTACGACGGCGAAAATAAAGAACACGGTCATTTACAGCAAAAATTCCGTGCCGTCATTCAAAATCGTTGGGCGATTGTGCGCCGGATGTTGGGATTGGACGGATTTAACACCGGCGTCACGCAAATTGCCATGATTTTACCGCTGATGTTACAGGCACCGCGCTTTTTCGCCGGCAAAGTAACGCTGGGCGATATGCACCAAACCGTGCAGGCATTTAACCGTCTGATGCGCTCGTTATCATTTTTCCGCCTGTTTTATGAAGAATTCACCCTTTATCAGGCGCGATTAAACCGTTTATACGGCTTTATGAGCAAACTGGATTACCTCGACGAACACCAAATTTCACATCCCGCCGAATGCGGTTCGGGAATTCGTTTAAAAGATTTCGGTTTGTGCGATCAACAAGGCGATCCCTTATTACAGCACATTAATCTCAATTTAAAAGCGGGCGACGCTTTGCTGATTCAAGGCCCGTCCGGTGCCGGTAAAACCACCTTACTGAAAGCGATTGCCGGCATTTATCCGTTCGCCACTTTCGGACAATGCGAACGTCCCTGCAACGCCAATATTCTGTTTCTGCCGCAACGTCCTTATATGCCGCAAGGGTCGTTGCGCGAAGCGATTTGTTACCCTCATATCGCCCCTCATCATCCCGAATTGGAACGCTACATGCATAAATGCCGTTTAACCCATTATATTGCGGCGCTTGATCAGGAAAGCGACTGGCAGGCGATTTTGTCGCCGGGAGAATTACAGCGGGTGGCCTTTATCCGGATTTTCCTTACCGAACCGGATATTGTATTTTTGGATGAAACCACCTCGGCACTGGACGAACCGACGGAATTTATGCTGTATGACAAAATCCGCAAAAAACTACCGAATATGATCGTACTGAGCGTCGGACACCGAGGCACATTGCACCAATTTCACAATCAGGAATTTAATCTCGGCGCCTGCCGGATTGCACAACAAAACGGTTAAAAAACGACCGCACTTTTATATGACGTAACGGAGAAAAGTGCGGTCGAATTTTATGCTGTTTTTATCTCAACCCTACATACACACCGTATAGGGCGCTTTAATCCGAACCGTTTTGCCGCTTACAATAGCCGCCTTAGAGGCGTTTAGATTAACTAACGCGATACCGTGCCAGAATATAAAATTTCGCCGAACCAACCGGTATTACCGAGCCTGACATTATTTTTGCCAAAGAAAAAGGGAGACGGTTTCATGCGTCTCCCTTTACTTATGTCATCGCCGAATTATTCAACGATTAATGTGCGGCATACGTTAGTTGATGTGCCTAGTGCGTCCCCCTGAGTTAATAACACCAAGTCGCCCGACACCAAGAATCCTTTTTCTTTCAACAGATTGACCGCCGCTTTCGCGCTGTGTACGGTGCGGGATTCCTGTTCGAACAGAATCGGCGTTACACCGCGGTATAACGCGCATAAGTTTAAAGTGGATTCGTTACGCGATAAGGCAAAAATCGGTAAACCGGAACTGATACGCGACATTAAACGCGCCGTACGGCCGCTGTTGGTCAAGGTAATAATCGCCGCCACACCTTTCATGTGGTTTGCCGCATACATGGAAGACATCGCTACGGATTCTTCGATAGTGGCGAATTGACCGTCCATACGGTGTTTAGATACGTTGATACTCGGCATTTTTTCTGCCCCCAACGCCACTTTCGCCATAGCCGCCACCGTTTCGGACGGATATTGACCGGCTGCGGTTTCCGCTGAAAGCATTACGGCATCGGTACCGTCCAACACGGCATTCGCGACGTCCATTACTTCCGCACGGGTAGGCATCGGGTTGCTGATCATCGATTCCATCATCTGAGTCGCAGTGATAACCACTCGGTTTAACTGACGTGAACGACGGATTAATTTTTTCTGAACGCCCACTAATTCCGGGTCACCGATTTCCACCCCCAAGTCACCGCGGGCAACCATGATAACGTCCGACGCTAAGATAATATCGTCCATAGCTTCGTCAGTCGCCACGGTTTCCGCACGTTCTACTTTCGCTACGATTTTTGCATCTAAGCCGGCGGCTTCCGCCAATTCGCGGGCATAATTTAAGTCTGCGCTTGAACGCGGGAAAGACACCGCCAGATAATCTACGCCGATACGTGCCGCGGTAACGATATCCGCTTTATCTTTCTCGGTTAATGCGTCCGCCGATAAACCGCCGCCTAATTTATTGATACCTTTGTTGTTTGACAAAGGACCGCCTACCGTTACTTCGGTAAACACTTTCGCGCCGTCCGTAGATAATACTTTTAACTGAACGCGTCCGTCGTCTAACAATAAAATATCGCCCGGCACGACATCCTGCGGTAAAGTTTTGTAATCCAATCCGACCGCTTCCTGATTACCTTCACCTTTCGGTAAATCCGCATCTAAAATAAATTTATCACCGATACTTAAGAAAATTTTGCCTTCTTTGAAAGTGGAAACCCGGATTTTAGGGCCTTGTAAATCACCCAAGATTGCGACGTGTTTGCCTAATTTTTTCGCAATTTCTCGTACTTTATCGGCACGGGCGATATGATCTTCCGGCGTTCCGTGGGAGAAGTTCATACGTACTACGTTTGCACCTGCGGCAATGATTTTTTCAAGGTTGTTGCCTTTGTCGGTCGCAGGTCCCATCGTACATACGATTTTCGTTCTTCTTAATCTTCTAGACATTGATTACTCCGTCAATTGTTTTTTTAAGTGATTATTCTCGCTGGATTCCGGACATACAACTTTTCGCCGCGGAAAAACTGGCGCATATTATACGCTGAAACGCACCTAAGATCGAGATCGAAACATACAAATTTTTTACCGCACTTTAACAATCGCCCGGCTTTCTTACGAAATTAAAAATTTGCTATACTCTTGTTCCGAATTCAATTCTTAATAAGGATATTATCATGTCAAATTCAGTGATTACGGTGATCGGTAAAGACCGCATCGGTATCGTTTACGATGTTGCAAAGATTCTGGCGGAAAACCGAATCAACATCATGAACATCAGTCAACAGTTAATGGACGATTATTTCACTATGATTATTCTGGCGGATACGGCGAAATGTCCGAAATCCTTTTCCGAACTGGCGGAAATATTCACCCGGGAAAGTAAAAATCTCGCACTTGACATTCGTCTGCAGAATGAAGAAATCTTCAGCGCCATGCACCGCATTTAGAGGTAAAAAATGAGTATTCAATCCAATGAAATTCTCGAAACCATCCGTATGGTGGCGGATCAAAATTTCGACGTACGAACCATTACCGTCGGGATCGATCTGCACGACTGTATCAGTTGCGATATTGACGAATTAAATCGAAATATTTACCGAAAAATCACTACCGTCGGTAAAGATCTGGTTGAAACCGCCAACATCCTTTCCGCCAAATACGGCGTACCCATTGTCAATCAACGGATTTCCGTCACGCCTATCGCGCAAATTGCGGCGGCGACTAAAGCGGATTCTTATGTATCCGTCGCCCAAACGCTGGATCGCGCGGCAAAAGCTATCGGCGTATCCTTTATCGGCGGTTTTTCCGCACTGGTGCAGAAAGGTATGTCGCCTTCCGACGAGGTGTTAATCCGTTCCATTCCGGAAGCCATGAAAACCACAGACATCGTATGCAGCTCCATTAATATCGGCTCCACCCGTGCGGGTATTAATATGGACGCGGTAAAACTGGCAGGTGAAACCATTAAACGCACCGCCGACATCACGCCGGAAGGATTCGGTTGCGCCAAAATCGTGGTGTTCTGCAATGCGGTGGAAGACAATCCGTTTATGGCGGGCGCATTCCACGGTGCCGGCGAAGCGGACGCGGTAATTAACGTAGGTGTGTCCGGTCCCGGCGTGGTAAAAGAAGCGCTGGCGAATTCCCATGCCGACACATTGACAGAAGTGGCGGAAGTGGTGAAAAAAACCGCCTTCAAAATCACCCGCGTAGGCGAATTAATCGGTCAGGAAGCGGCAAAAATGCTGAATATTCCCTTCGGTATTCTGGATTTATCTCTCGCCCCGACGCCGGCTATCGGCGATTCCGTAGCCCGCATTTTAGAAACTATGGGGCTGACCGTTTGCGGCACGCACGGTACCACCGCCGCTCTTGCGTTATTAAATGACGCCGTAAAAAAAGGCGGTATGATGGCATCCGGTTCCGTGGGCGGATTAAGCGGCGCATTCATTCCCGTTTCCGAAGACGAAGGCATGATCGCCGCCGCGGAAAGCGGTATTCTCACGCTGGATAAACTGGAAGCCATGACGGCGGTGTGCTCCGTGGGACTGGATATGATCGCCGTGCCGGGCAAAACGCCGGCACATACGCTTTCCGGTATTATTGCGGACGAAGCGGCAATCGGTATGATCAACGGCAAAACCACAGCCGTACGCATTATCCCCGTCACCGGTAAAGACGTGGGGGAAAGCGTTGAATTCGGCGGCTTGCTCGGTTACGCTCCGATTATGCCGGTAAAAGAAGGTTCCTGCGAAATATTCGTCAATCGGGGCGGCCGCATTCCCGCTCCGGTACAATCCATGAAGAACTGATTATCATCGGTTACAGCAAAAGTGCGGTGAAAATTCTTGTCGTTTTTTCACCGCACTTTTTCATTCTCTGATATTTTACTATTATCCCGCTGCATTTGATGTTGCAGCGATTGATTGCATAATAAACATAATTCGCCTATTCGCTGTCACAAGCTAAAACATCCTCAATCCACTTCCGTATTAACCAAATTCTTTTCGGGTTTTTCCGGCTTTAATGCCGCGATTAAATTATCTACCGCACAAGCGACCATATTATGTCTTGTCTCTTCTGTCGCCGAACCTATATGAGGTAATAAAACCGCATTAGGCAAATCTAATAATTCGGAATTTAAAGGTAACGGTTCAACCTCAAAAACATCAAGTCCGGCGGCACGAATAGTTTTATTTTTTAATGCTTCGGTTAATGCGTTTTCATCGACAATTTTACCTCTGCCGCCGTTAACTAAAATGGCGGTCGGCTTCATTAACCGTAATTTTTCTTTTGAAATTAATTTTTCGGTGTTTTTATTTAATGGTAAGGTAATGCAGACAAAATCCGATTTTTTCAATAATTCATCCAATTCGCAATATGTCGCCCGGTATAAAGATTCCACCTCCGTTTTACGTGAAGACGAATGATAGAGTATCGTCATATCAAACCCGCAAAAGGCGCGTTTCGCCACAGCCTGCCCGATGCGTCCCATTCCTAAGATTCCGAGCGTTTTATGGTGAACGTCCGTGCCGTAATATTCACTGCCGATACTTTTATGCCATTGTTTATTACGAATAAAATCGGACAATTCCACCGCTCTTCTTGCCGTCATTAAAATCAACATAAAAATTGTGTCCGCCGTCGTATCGGTTAATACATCGGGAGTATGCATCAAGCGGATATTACGTTGCGTTAACGAGGCGACATTAAAATTATCATAACCGACCGATATGGTGGAAACGGCCTTTAAACGAACTGCCGAATCAAGCGCATCCCCCTTAAAACTTGCACTTGAACCGAGCATACCTTCACATATTTTTAATTTTTCAAACACGTCTTGTCTGTTATATTCATCAATGCCATCGAAATAAAATACATTAAACTCGCGTTGCAAACGAACCAGTTGATCAGCCGGAATCTTTTTATAAACCAGAATATTTTTTTTCATACATAAACCCTAATAATTTCCCAGTTCGATTTGAGTCGGTAAACCTTCATTATCGCCGGAAACTTGAATAACCAGCGAACCGATTTTGTTTCCCCGAAGGACCGCATGTTCCGGCGTTTTACCTTCTAAAAACGCACTAATGACCCCGACCGCAAAGCCGTCTCCCGCGCCGACCGTATCGACCACCTGTTCTACTTTAAACGGCGCAACGATTTTTTGATAACCCTGCCGATCTTTGAAATAAGCCCCTTCGGTACCAAGTTTAATGACGACGAGCCCTACGCCTTGTTCAAGATAAAAATCGGCGATTTCCTCCGCCGAATACAGCCCGGTTAAAATACGGCCTTCTTGAATACCGGGTAAAAACCAATCCGATTTTACGGCAAGACGGTTGATTTTTTCCCGCATAACCTTTTCGTCCCGCCATAAAGAGGGTCTTAAATTGGGATCAAAAGAAATCGTTTTCTTTTTGCTTCGCATGAAATCCGTCAAATAACAAGAAAGCGCATAGGACGACTCGGAAAGCGCCGCGGCCACGCCGGTTAAATGGAGATGACGCGCTTTTTCAAATACCGAAGATACCACATCATCAACAGACATATAACTTGCCGCCGAACCTTTTCTAAAATATTCCACCTTAGGATCTTCACCGTTTTGGGCTTTTTCTTTTAATTGAAATCCCGTAGGGTGAAAATCGTCTATAGAAACCAATTCGGAATTGATGTTTTCTTTATCTAAATATTGCAGAATAAAACGACCGAAAGAGTCGTTGCCTACTCTGCTCATCCAGGTAACGGACAAACCTAACCGGGCCAATCCCGTTGCAACATTTAATTCCGCTCCGGCGGCTCTTTTACTAAATAACGAAATGTTTTCCAACTTTCCGTATTCTTCGGCGACAAACATTGCCATCGCTTCGCCGTAAGTGATCACATCAATTTCATTTTCCATCATTATTTTCCTTGCAGATAAGAAGTTGATTTACGAATAATCAATTCACCGGAATAATAAATCTCTTTTATGTGATGGTTAGGGTTATGTAACCGTTCATACAATAATTGAAATGCGGTCCGCCCCAGTTCAAAAGTCGGTTGTCTTAACGCGCTGATCCCAACACCTGCAATTTCAGTCCATTTAGGATCATCAACCCCCACTAATCCTACATCTTTTCCCCAAACGACATTTAACCGTCTTAATGTTTGGGACACAGTAAGCGTGACGGAGCTGTTGGCCGTAATAATTGCTTTGGGAGCGGTTGGAGAAGATCGCATAAAACGGCATACGCAATTCTCTAATTCCGGTTCATCGGTTATTTCAAATAACTCACCGGTTACCGTTTCGTTCATTTCGATTTTACGCCAAAAACCGACCGCCCTTTCCTTTCTTGAGAGAAGATCACCTATCGGTTCGGTAATAAATAAAAAACGTTCGAACCCCTGCGAATAAAGGTGAGACATTATTTCATCCATTGCCCGGGTATTATCAAGTCCGACAATATCCGCTTTAAAATTATCGATTTTTCGATCTAAAAATACTAAAGGAAAAGGAAATTTAATAAAGTCGTTATAATGTGACGCCGTAGTATGGACAATCGCGCCCTCGACTTGATAACCGATTAAGCTGGATAAAATATCTTCCTCGAGGTTGACATCATTACCCGCATTGAAAACCAGCAACGTATATCCGTTTTTCCGGCAGGCATATTCAATACCCTGCATCACTTCAATAGAGTATGCATTGGTAATATCGGCGACAATTAAGGCAATCAGTTTGGAATTGCCTTTTTTGATGCTTCTTGCCATTAAACTGGGTTGGTAACCAAGTTCCGTTATTGCGGATTTTATACGGGTTTGAATTTCATCCGACAAAATATCGAACTTACCGTTTAAATATCTTGATACGCTTGCTTTACCCACCTTAGCCAGCTTAGCGACATCGTTAATAGACGCTTTTTTATGTTTTTCTCGCATGTCGTTTTAAAGTAAAGTCTCGGACAGTAAAATTTGCGGCACAAAAACGATTAATGACAATGTCAGCAAAATAATCATGATATAGGGCATTACGGCTTTAAAGGATCTATCGATAGGCAATTCGCCGATCACACTGGCGATCAACAAACATAAACCGTAGGGCGGAGTGACTAAACCTATCGACAATGTCACTATCACCAGGATACCTAATTGGACGGAATCAATCCCCATGGACTGTGCGACGGGATAAATCACCGGTACAAATAAAACCATTGCCGGAATGGCGTCCATAAAGGTTCCGACGAACAAAAAGAACAACACCACTAACCCTAAAAATATATATCGGCTTCCGCCTATACCGTTAAAGAAATCCACCACCATCGCATTGATTTTGAAATAACCTAAAAATTCGCCTAATGCCGAAGCGGCCGCTAATGCAAACAGCGATAAACAGCTTAATTTTAAGGTATCGACCAGAATAACCGGTAAATCTCCGAAGGTGATCGTTTTGTAGTAATAAACGCTGACAAAATAAGCATAAATGGCGGAAAACGCCGCCGCTTCCGTCGGTGTGAAAATACCGAAAACGATACCGCCGATAATGATTAACGGTGTGAACAATGCGGGCAGAGAATCTTTAAATAATCGTAAGAACAATTTCAACGGTAATTTTTCTTCTTTCGGTAAATGTTGTTTAACGGCCACATAGTAAATAAAGAGCATCATACCGATACCGATAGTAAGTCCCGGAATAATACCGCCTATAAACAATTTACCTACGGACGTATTGGTCAGACCGCCGTAAATTACCATAGTAATACTAGGCGGAATAATACTACCGATTGTCGAGGACGCCGCCGTGACGCCCACCGCCATTTCCTTACTGTAACCGCGTTCGATCATCTGGGGAATTAAAATTTTCCCCATGCCGGCGGTATCGGCTTGAGACGAACCGCTTACGCCGGCGAACAACATCGATACCATAACGTTTGCATGCCCTAATCCGCCCGGACAACGCCCGACTATTCCTAAAGAAAAGTTAATCAGTTTACGTGAAATATTACCTTGATTCATAATACTGGCGGTGAGAACAAACAAAGGTACCGCCAGCAACACATAGGAATTTAAACCGTAAAACATCTTCATCGGTATCATGGTCGGTGGTACGCCCGGAATCATATGAATACCGATAAGCGCGGCAATCGCAATCGAAAATGCAATAGGAATACCGATAATGATTAATGTAATAAATAAGCCGGTAATAAATAAAATTGTCATAACGGGTTCCTTATGAATTTTTATCACGTATTAATTTATTAATTTGCTTAATTGAGTCTTCTATCACATAAATTATCATGGTCATAAAAGTAATAGGTAAAACCAGCCAAACGTATCCTTGTTTAAACTGAGGAATAGATACCCACTTTGAATTCCAAAATGCTTGGGTGATTTCACTGCTGTAGACAAAACATAATGCACAGAATGTGATTAAAATAATGTTTTGAAAAATAATCAGAAAGGCGGATTTTCTGTCCGACAGATAAGATGCCAGAAAACCGAAGCTAAAATGCTGTTTTTGTCTGACCATTACCGCCGCCCCCAGCATCATCGCCCAAATAAAAGTATTAACCGCCAGTTCTTCCGTCCAGGTAGCGCTGATCCCCAAATACCGCGTACTTACCTGCAACAGGGTGGCTATAACAAAAATAACCAGAAATATAGCCCCCAGTATTAACTGCACTTTTTCTATGTAATTAATAATTTTTTGCATAGCCGCCCCTCACAACCGATTATCGGATAGCTCTGATTTTTTCAAGAATATCCGTCATGTTATTGTCTTTTGCCCATTTGTCTTGAATAGTTGTCGCAATCTCGGCAAAAGGTTTCACATCCGGCGTATTGACCACCGCGCCGTCAGCGATTGCTTTCTCTTTATACTGGGATTCTTCGGTATAAATGGCGTTTCTTTCCGCTTTAGTCGCTTCCTGAACCGCGTTTTGCAATACCGTTTTTTGTTCGTCGGTTAATTTATCCCACGTACTTGCTCTTACCAACAGAAGTCGGGTGGTATAATCATGGGCGGTTTCGGAAATAAATTTACCGTTTGCGGTTTTGTGATGTTCCATCGGCACAAGATACGGATAAGCATTTTCGGCGCCGTCCACCACATTACTGGCTAACGCCTGATAAAGTTCCGCCCAAGCGACGGAAGTCGGAATAGCCCCGACGGCCGACCAAAAATCGGAAACCACGCCTGAAGTCTGCGTTCTGATTTTTAATCCTTTCGCATCGGC
The DNA here is from genome assembly GCF_000017245.1 of Actinobacillus succinogenes 130Z. Lineage (NCBI taxonomy): Bacteria > Pseudomonadati > Pseudomonadota > Gammaproteobacteria > Pasteurellales > Pasteurellaceae > Actinobacillus > Actinobacillus succinogenes. The sequence goes on along the minus strand of NC_009655.1, from coordinate 1,313,582 downwards.
TAAACTATTAATGGGTCTTTTACCGTACCAATGACGGACGGCCGCACTCCAATATGCGATGACGCGGTATTTATTACCTGATTTTTCATAAATAATATCGGACAGTTTTTTACCTATTTCACCGTCAACTACCGCTTCCCAGTGCTTATAATCATTGAACAGATATAACAGAGAGAATAAATCCACTTCATTAATGCCTGCCGAAGTCATGAAGCCCGGAGACACCAACACGATATCCGCGCCGCCTAAAACCAATTTTTCGACAAGTTCGTTTTCGTTTGTACCGATGGTTCCGGCGTGTACCTCCACTTCAAACTGCTTATCGGCTTCGGCCGCTTCTTTAAGTTTATTCATACCCGATTGGTACGGGCTGGTGATATTGGTTTGATTATGTGCGGCAACAATTTTCACCGTCCGGTTATCTGTCCCCGAATCATTACAACCGGCGAGAACAACTGACATTAAAAGTAAGAATATTTTTTTCATAAGATACCTCATAAAAGAAAATTAGCGGTCGTTTTTTAGACGAATCCAATATAGTCTGAAATCGGTTTCATAAAAATAGTCTTATACGAATAATGTGAACCGGATCACAGAATATTTATCGTGATCACCGCAGATTTCGCCTGACTTCACAGGTGATTATCAAAACGGGTAAATCTACCCTAACCGTGACAGCAAAAGTGCGGTGAAAATTCTTGTCGTTTTTTCACCGCACTTTGCTCGTCTAAGGGTATGACGGGATAAATTCCGTCCTACTTTTCTACGTCCTTCCACCAATTTTCCCGGAATTTCGGACTGTCCGTCTCACGGTCTTCGTCAAAATAAAATACTTCGCCGATTTTCGGAGTAAACAAATTGAAATGCGCCTCGCGGGCATGCTCATAAACCGTTTGCAACGGCGCGCGCCAGTCATGGCGGCCCAAAGCGAACTTGGAATGATGTACCGTCATTAAACGCTTCGGATGTAACTCTTTCACGGCCTGCACCAGTTGCTCCGGCATAATATGAATATTCGCCCAATCCCGATTATACTGACCGTTTTCCAGCAAAGCCAAGGTAATGTTATAGCGTTCGCCGATTTCCCGATAAATCGGATCGTAACCGCTGTCGCCGCCGATATAAACGGTTTCCGTCGGGGTTTCCAGCATAAAAGACGACCACAGGGTTTTATCCCGCCGCAATCCTCTGCCGGAAAAGTGACGCGCCGGAAGTGCGGTCATCTTAAAGCCGGTTTTTAAAACATATTCGTCCCGCCAGTCCAGTTCGATGATGTTATCTGCCGGATAACCCCAATATTCCAAATGCGCGCCTACCCCAAGGGAGGTTATCACTTTCTCTTTCATTTTCGGCTGCAATTGAATGACGGCGTCATAATCCAGATGATCCCAATGATCATGGGTAATTACCAAATAATCGAATTCCGGCATATCCGCAGGCCGATAAGCGTCCGTCCCCCGAAACATTTTATTGGCGAAAGACAAAGGCGAACCGGAAACCAACACCGGATCCACTAAAAACCGCGTACCGTCCGACTGAAGCAAATAAGAGGAATGCCCGAACCATACGATAAAATTTTTATCCGCAGGTAACGCCTGCAAATCCGTTTTCACTACAGGCAAAGGCCGGCTCGGCACCAAATGTTCCACATGCTGAAATAAAAAATCGTACCAGATTTTCCATAAAGGCTTATCCGTCGTTTGTACTTCCGTGGGCAGCCGGTTATGAAATTTACCGTCGCGATAATTCGCCGACTGTTCTATACGCGCCAAACGTTCGCCGGACGGGTGCTGCCCGAAAGGCTTGCTATGCATAAAAACGGTAATAGCTAAAACAGCGAGAAGAATCAAACCTAACAATGCAGACACACAGTATTTCAAAATATTCATGAATGATAAGAGATGTGTAAAAAGTGCGGTCATTATAGCAAAAGAATTTTTGTAATAAGCGCGGAAATAATGAATTGATTATGAACCGAAAACGAATAATCCGGCGGAAAACAACAGCGATCGGTTTTTATCGTCTTCAATGCCGCAAAAACAGACCAAAAACCGACCGCACTTTTTATAATGACGGATTAATACCCTAAAGTTTTACCGTCCGGATTACGGGGATCGGAATAACCGTAAAAACCTTCGCTGTCCGCCTGAATAATCTGGATCCGTCCCATCGGAGCCTTCTCTTTAACGGTGTACCCCATGCCTTTCAGCAACGTTAAGGTATCCGGGCTCAGTCCTTCCTCGACCCGCAGTTCGTCCGGCAACCACTGATGGTGCACACGCGGTGCGACAATGGCTTCCGCCGGATTCATACCGTGGTCTATAGTGTTCAGAATACTTTGCAGCACGGTAGTAATAATCCGCGCACCGCCCGGGCTGCCGGTAACCAGCCAAGGTTTATTGTCTTTCACCACGATAGTCGGCGTCATTGAAGAAAGCGGACGTTTTTTCGCAGCGATAGCATTGGATTCGCCGCCGATTAAACCGTATGCGTTGGCGACACCCGGTTTGGCGGAGAAATCGTCCATTTCGTTATTCAGCAGAATTCCCGTGCCTTCCGCCACAATACCGGTGCCGAAATTGGTATTCAGAGTGTAAGTCACCGCCACGGCATTACCTTGTTCATCCATCACGGAATAATGCGTGGTTTGGTCGCTTTCATAAGGCTGCGGTTTGCCCGGTTTGATGTCGGAAGCGGACTTGGCGGCATTGTATTTAATGCCGCCGATTAGTTCTTTAGCGTAATCTTTCGATACCAATCCCTGCACCGGCACTTTCACGAAGTCCGGATCGCCCAGATATTCGGAACGGTCGGCATAAGCCAGTTTCATGGTTTCCGCCAAGGTGTGGATGGTTTTCGCACTGTTTGCGCCGTATTCCGATAACGGATAATTTTCCAGCATATTCAGAATCTGCACCAAATGTACCCCGCCCGAACTCGGCGGCGGCATGGTGATCACTTTATAACCGCGATAATTTCCTACAATCGGCTGGCGTTCCAGCGCCCGATAATTTTTCATGTCGTCAAGGCTGATCAACCCGCCGTGTTTTTCCATTTCAGCGACGATCTTATCGGCGATATCGCCTTCATAAAACGCTTTAGCCCCTTGGTCGGCAATTCGTTTCAGCGATTCGGCCAAATCCTTTTGCACCAATAATTCGCCGGCGGTAAGCGGTTTGCCGTCCTTAAAGAAAATCTTTTTGCTGCTTTCCCATTTACCAAGGGTTTCTTTTTCGGTTTGCAGGGTTTTCGCCAACGTCAGACTGACGGGAAATCCCTCTTCCGCCAATTTTATAGCGGGCGCCAACACTTTTTCCAGCGGTAGCGAACCCCATTTTTTCAGGGCGTATTCCATCCCCGCCACAGTGCCCGGTACGCCTACGGCAAAATGGGTGTAGAGCGATTTACCGTCCGCCACGTTGCCTTTATCGTCCAAATACATATCTTTGGACGCTTTAAGCGGAGCCATTTCACGAAAATCCACAGTAAAATCCTGCCCGGATTTAGCATCGTGTAGCACCATAAAACCGCCTCCGCCGATATTACCCGCATTCGGCAGCACCACTGCCAGCGCAAAACCGACGCCCACCGCCGCATCCACCGCATTACCGCCCTGTTTCAGAATGTCCAGCCCTACTTGCGTGGCCAGTTCCTGTTCGGAGGCGACCATACCGTGCTTGCCGTAAACCGGATGAAAAATATCGTTCGCGCTGTCGTAACGCTGTGCGGCGACTGCCGCCGCATTAGACTGCACGGCAGGTTGAACCGCTTGCGCCGAAGCGGACGCGGCAGCCAACGATACCGCCACAGCCAAGGTACTTAATAAGAAAGGTTTGATGAAGTGTTTGTGCATAATAATTTTCCTTCTTGTAAGATTGCCGAATTTGACAATCTGTTTGAGATTATGTGATCGATTCGTGAAACGCAAGACTGCATTAACCCAAACGCCGCATCATTTAAATCACTTTGCTGAAAATGCAAAAAGTGCGGTCAAAAACGTGTTTGTTTTTGACCGCACTTTAAATTAACGTCGGATTATTGCTAATTCGCTATTGGATCAACAAATAAAAATTGCTGTCGCCACGGACAATATTTAAAGCGACGGCGGACGGTTTATCGTCTAAAATTTTGCGTAAATCCGCAATATTCGCTACGGATTGACGGTTAACGCCGATAATCACGTCACCGGCTTTTAAACCGCGTGCCGCCGCCGGCGAATTGGCTTTCACATTTTTAATTTCAATACCGTCTTTGCCGTTGTGCAGTTCCGCGCCTTCTAAAGCGGCAATCGCTGCGCCTTCGGAGGTATTATTTTGCGCCTGCTTGCCGTCTTCCGCCTGTAATGTGACGTTCACTTTTTCCGTTTTGCCTTCGCGTAACAAAGTTAATTCCAACTGTTTGCCGGCACCGGACGTAGCGATTTTGGCACGTAATTCGGCAAAGCTGGAAATACGCTGACCGTTTAATTCGGTGATCACATCGCCCGCTTTAATACCGGCTTTTTCCGCTGCCGAGCCCGGCATGACTTCACTGACGAACGCACCGCGTTGCGCATCTACATTGAACGCTTTCGCCAAATCGGCATTGAGTTCGCCGCCTTTAATACCCAATTGACCGCGTCTGACCTCGCCGAACTCGATAATTTGCTGCACCAGATTATTCGCCATATTGGACGGAATAGCAAAGGCGATCCCCGCGTTGCTGCCGCTCGGTGAAATAATGGCGGTATTGATACCGATTAACTCCCCGTTTAAATTCACCAACGGACCGCCGGAGTTTCCTTGGTTCACCGCCGCATCGGTTTGAATATAGTTTTCATAGGCGCCGCTGTCCGAACCGGTGGAACGTCCCAAAGCGGAAATAATACCCGATGTCGCCGTTTGTCCGACCCCGAACGGGTTACCGATCGCTACAGCGAAATCCCCCACCCGTAACTTATCACTGTCCGCCAACTTCACGGAAGTCAGCTTACTCGGATTTTCGATTTGCACCAACGCCACGTCGGATTGGGAATCTTTACCCAGCACTTTGGCCTTAAATTCGCGACCGTCGTTCAATGCCACGGTGATTTTGTCGGCACCGTCGATAACGTGGTTATTGGTAATCACATAACCTTTTTCCGCGTTAATAATTACACCGGAACCTATACCTCTGAATTTACGCGACGGAGACTGACGGCTACCGAAAAAATCATCCCCGAAGAAAAAGCGGAATTCTTCCGGAATATCGAATTTGCGCTGATTGGCTTTTTGCGTACCTTCTACCGAAATGGACACCACCGCCGGCAACACGCGTTCCAACATCGGTGCCAGACTGTTCGTCATCATCGGTGCCGGCATCGCGGCATTTTCCACCAACGGCGGCAAATCCGCCATACTAACGGTTGAAGCTAAACTCAATGCTAATGCCGTTAAGGTAAATTTTACGTTTCTTATTTTTTTCATTATTTCCTTCCTAAATAAGAGAATTAATACACCTGATTCGACAAAATATATGGGGGAATGTTCGAGGAAATTCAAGAGAGAAAAAAGTGCGGTCAAAATTCAACCGATTTTTTGACCGCACTTTTAAGCCGTTCATTTTCTTTGCTTGTGCAAAGAAAACGAACCAAAAGAAACACACCCCGACTTCGACGCTTTTCTTCGCTTGGTTGAAATTTGCTTAACGGAAAATAAGTAAACTCGCTTCGCTCAGACAAACTTATTTTCCTACAAATTTCAAGTCGCTCAGGCGTCTTAGACGGGGAGTTATACCAATCTAATAAAAACATCCGAATTTTTAACCGCACTTTTTAGTTTTACCCTTGATAGTGCGCGTCTCCTGATGTGGGTTTAAATCACGAAAAAGGCACGCGTCGGGAGGATTTTTGACTGCACTTAAGGATGAGATGATATAGAAAAGTTATTAGGTTTCGTCGTCTTTGCCGTCGCGGTTTTTCATATTTGAGAAAATATTAGCCAGGATCGGGCCGGACACATTGTGCCAAAAACTGAACACCGCGCTCGGCACCGCGGCCAGCGGATTAAAATGCGCGGCGGCTAATGCGGCGCCCAAACCGGAATTCTGCATCCCGACTTCAATGGAAACGGCTTTGCTGTCTGCAGTATTCAAGCCAAGTAATTTTGCGGCACTGAACCCCACCAGGTAGCCCAAGCAGTTATGTAGCACCACTACGCCGAAAATTAACAAACCGGATTCCACGATTTTATCTTTGCTTACCGCCACCACAGCCGCCAGAATCAGTACGATGGAAATTACGGAAATCAACGGCATGGTTTGGCTCATTTGGGCGATTTGTTTTTTGAACAGTGCGCGTACGATTAAGCCCAGGAAAATCGGAAACAGCACCATTTTCAGCACGGAAACGAACATCGCCGCGGCATCGATTTCCAACCACTGACTCGCCAGCACATAGAAAATAATCGGTGTCAGCAAGGGAGCTAATAAAGTGGAAATCGTGGTACAAGCCACGGATAAAGCGGTATTGCCTTTGGACAGATAAGTCATGACGTTAGAAGACGTGCCGCCCGGACAGGATCCCACTAAAATGACGCCGATGGCCAAATCCGCCGGCAGATTAAAGACTTTCGCCAAACAAAAAGCGATGACGGGCATAATCAGAAATTGTCCGATTACACCGATTACTACGGATTTCGGATGTTTGAATACTTCGCCGAAATCATTGAAAGTCAGCGTAATGCCCATACCGAACATCACTAAACCGAGCAAATACGGAATGGCATCTTTCAACGGTTTGAACGTGTCGGGGAATTGAAAAGCCAGGTAAGCGAAAACCAATACCCACAAGGCGAAAGTTTTGCTGAAGAAACGAGTAATTTTTAGCAATGTCTGCATAGTTAATCCTTAGGATGATAGTTTTACGACATATTAAGTACAAGCCAATGTGTCGCTTCGATTAGAAAGAAATTATAGCTCTTCCGGATAGTTTAGATATTTTAATAAAGGGAGCGTACATTACCACAAAACCCTAAACAGAAAAAGTGCGGTCAAATTTGACCGCACTTTTGGCTTAAGATTTCAGTGTTTCACTACCATTGATAGCCTATACTTGCCGCCGCGCCGGCATCACCGCGGGTGTTGCTGTTCACAGAGAATTTCACACCGAGTTTGCCGTTATCCGACAAGCGGGAGTAACCCACTGCAATCGCACTTTCACCACGGTATGTACCCGCACCGGCCGCCACCATGGATTTACCCGGCGACGTTGCATGGTATAAACCGCCCGATGCCAAGGCACCCGCAACCCCCGCACGTAATTTACGGTCTACGCTGTGAACCTTACCGGCAACCTGGTTAATCGCATTTGCGTTACGAATCACCTGTTGGTTGGTTGCATGTAATTGGCTACCGTTAACCGCATCGGTAGAGTTTTTCGATACTTCACCCGGTGCGACGTTGGTAATTTGATTACCGCCGACATCCAAGGCTGAAGCTTCTTTACCTTCCACATTCGTTTTGGTAACGGTTGTCAATTTAGTTGAGGCGGAACCGTTGCTGATGGTTACGCTGTTCAAACCGCTCAGATCCTTCGCCAGTTTCACATTCAGCGTACCTTGACCGTCGGAAACCACACCGATATTGTTATCGGTTAATTTCGCCGTATCGGTCACACCGCCTTTAACTGTGACGGTAGAACCCAGTTTTCTTTCTGAAGGCGTACCAGTGTCGCCTGCGAAAGTTAACGGTTGAGTCGCTACATTCGCAGTGTATTCACGCAATTGATCGACATTCACCGCATCCGTACCGTTTGTACCCGCCGCAACGTTGGTAATTGTTTGATTACCCGCGCTGATACCGTCTTTACTGATGGACGCATCACCGGTGCTGACTTTACCGGTTGTTCCGTCAATCACCACAGTATTGGCGCCGCTACCGATATTCAACGTATCGCTTAAATCAAAGGTTACGTTGCTGCCGTCTTTAGTAATATTGACGTTACCGTCTTTATTCGCTAAATCTACGGTATCGTTCGGTTTCACATTCGAGCTATTATTACCGTTCGCAGTTAAGTTCCAACCGGCGTTCGCCGTCGCATTTACAGCATTTAACTGATCGACGTTCACCGCATCGGTACCGTTCACACCCGGCGCTACATTGGTAATGGTGTTACCGCCCGCATTAATACCGCTGGTTGTAACGGATACATTACCTGCTGTGAAGCCGGTATCCGTTACAGTGACATTATCACCGACTTTGATATTACCGTTAGTAATTACCGTTGAACCGATGGTCATAGAACCGTTATTAGTTAACGCAATATTGTCAGCCAAGTCGAAGGTCACATTCGTACCGTTTACAACCGCAACAGTATTGCTACCGTTGTTGAAGCTTACAGTTTGATTACCCACAATTGTCGCATTGGCATCATCATTATTACCAGTGATCTTCCATGCATTCGCTGCGGTACTTGCGTTCAATTGGCTTACATTAACTGCGTCGGTATCATTAGTACCCGCCGCCACATTGATAATTTTGTTACCGCCATTATCTAAGCCGTCTTTACTGATTGATACATTACCTGTAATCACTTTACCGGTGGTTCCGTCAATCACGACAGTATTAGTTGTACCGTTAGTAAATGCCGCACCAGTTAAGTTAGTCAGATTTTGAGCTAACTGAATCGTTAACGTATCCGTACCGTCCGCTACCACGTTAATATTACCGGCCGCGCTTGTGAAGTTCGCCGCAGCCTCCGCACTTACCCCTTCACCCACGATATTTACTAAGCTGTTTAACGTATGGTTATTCACGGTGCCGTTGTTGTTACCGGTGAATTTCAAGCCGTCTTCCAGCGTCGCTACGGTGTGGTTCGTACCGTTCGGATCGGTATATTCGATACGGGTAATATTCGTTCCATCTACGCCCGCTTTACCGTCTTTACCGTTCACACCGATCGATGAAGTGCCGTCCGCGCCATCTACCCCGTGATATACAATCGCATCTTTGGTAATGGTAATGCCGTCCTTGCCGTCCGCGCCTTTCACGCCGATTTGACCGTCTTTGCCGTCTTTACCGCCTACCGTTAAGTTGCTGTTCAGACCGAAGGTCACGTTGGTGCCGTCGTTAGTGATATTGATGTTGCCGTCCGTATTCGCTAAATCTACGGTTGCATTCGGCGCTACGTTCGAACTGTTTTGACCGTTTGTCGTTAAGTTCCAACCGGCATTCGCCGTCGCATTAACTTCTCTCAACTGGTCTACGTTCACCGCATCGGTACCGTTTTGACCTGCCGCCACATTGGTAATCGTGTTGTTACCGTTATTTAAGCCGGTGTCGGTCAAGCTGACCGTACCGTTATCTCCGCCGTTAATGGTGACACCGTTACCGTTCACTACCGTGTTGGTGGTACCGTTGGTAAAGGTCGCACTGGTTAAGTTCACCAAGTCTTGCGCCAATTGAACCACTAACGTGCTGTTACCGTCCGCTACCACGTTGATATTGCCGGCCGCGCTTGTGAAGTTCGCCGACGTATCTTTATCTACGCCTTCGCCTACGATATTCACTTGAGTATTCAGTTTATGGCGGTTCAATGTATCATTGTTGTTACCCGCAAAGATTAAACCGTCATCTAATGTCGCTACCGTTGAGGTGCCGTTCGGCGTTTCGTATACGATACGATCCGTTCCGTTTACACCGTCTACGCCGGCTGGTCCTTGTGCCAAGGTTACGGTGCCGTTGGTACCGTCTTTACCGTCGATACCGATTGTGCCGTCTTTTCCGTTTAATACCACGCCCGTACCGTTCGCACCCATTGCACCGATTTGACCGTCTTTGCCGTCTTTACCGCCTACCGTCAGGTTACTGTTCAGATCAAAGGTCACGTTGGTGCCGTCGTTAGTGATATTGATGTTGCCGTCCGTATTCGCTAAATCTACGGTTGCATTCGGCGCTACGTTCGAACTGTTTTGACCGTTTGTCGTTAAGTTCCAACCGGCATTCGCCGTCGCATTAACTTCTCTCAACTGGTCTACATTCACAGCATCCGTACCGTTCACGCCCGCCGCTACATTAGTGATCGTGTGGTTGCCCGCATTGATGCCGTCCTGGTTGATCACTACGTCACCCGCATTGAAGGTGGTGGCGTTCACGGTATCGAACGTGACGTTATCCGCCGTGGCAATGGCGATGCCTGTCGCCGACGGCGTTAATACGATGTTTTTACCGGAAGTAAAGTTCGCATTATTATCATCTTTGTTCAGGGTTTGCGCGACCACACCGTCCGCACTGGTGGTTAACGTTTGGATTGCAGTATCCGCTTTATCCAACGAATCTTTCGCTTTATCGCTTAAGTCTACGGATACGTCGGTGCCGTCTAATGTAGTGACGATACCGGATACGTTGGCGCTGTCCGCATTCGCCGAACCTTTCACCGCAACGGTGCCGTCATCCGGTACATCCGTTGTGTTTGTGCCGTTCGAGATGTGCCAGTTGTAAGCGTTGTCCGTGATAGTTTGAGTTAACTGATCGACGTTCACCGCATCCGTACCGTTCACACCCGTCGCTACGTTGGTGATGGTATTGTTACCGTTATCTAAACCTTCTTTGGTTAAGCTGACATCACTGCCCGCCGTACCGTTGCTGATAGTCACGCCTTCACCGTTAATGGTGGTATCGCCACCGAATACTGCGCTGGTCAGGTTAGTCAACTCTTTCGCTAGCTGAACGGTTAACGTATCCGTACCGTCCGCTACCACGTTGATATTGCCGGCCGCGCTTGTGAAGTTCGCCGCAGCCTCCGCACTTACCCCTTCACCCACGATATTTACTAAGCTGTTTAACGTATGGCTATTCACGGTGCCGTTGTTGTTACCGGTGAATTTCAAGCCGTCTTCCAGCGTCGCTACGGTGTGGTTCGTACCGTTCGGATCGGTATATTCGATACGGGTAATATTCGTTCCATCTACGCCCGCTTTACCGTCTTTACCGTTCACACCGATCGATGAAGTGCCGTCCGCGCCATCTACCCCGTGATATACAATCGCATCTTTGGTAATGGTAATGCCGTCCTTGCCGTCCGCGCCTTTCACGCCGATTTGACCGTCTTTGCCGTCTTTACCGCCTACCGTTAAGTTGCTGTTCAGACCGAAGGTCACGTTGTTGCCGTCGTTAGTGATATTGATGTTGCCGTCCGTATTCGCTAAATCTACGGTTGCATTCGGCGCTACGTTTGAACTGTTTTGACCGTTTGTCGTTAAGTTCCAACCGGCATTCGCCGTCGCATTAACTTCTCTCAACTGGTCTACATTCACCGCATCCGTACCGTTCACGCCCGGCGCTACATTAGTGATCGTGTGGTTGCCCGCATTGATGCCGTCCTGGTTGATCACTACGTCACCCGCATTGAAGGTGGTGGCGTTCACGGTATCGAACGTGACGTTATCCGCCGTGGCAATGGCGATGCCTGTCGCCGACGGCGTTAATACGATATTTTTACCGGAAGTAAAGTTCGCATTATTATCATCTTTGTTCAGGGTTTGCGCGACCACACCGTCCGCACTGGTGGTTAACGTTTGGATTGCAGTATCCGCTTTATCCAACGAATCTTTCGCTTTATCGCTTAAGTCTACCGAGACGTCGGTGCCGTCTAATGTAGTGACGATACCGGATACGTTGGCGCTGTCCGCATTCGCCGAACCTTTCACCGCAACGGTGCCGTCATCCGGTACATCCGTTGTGTTTGTGCCGTCCGAGATGTGCCAGTTGTAAGCGTTGTCCGTGATAGTTTGAGTTAACTGATCGACGTTCACCGCATCCGTACCGTTCACGCCCGTCGCTACGTTGGTGATGGTATTGTTACCGTTATCTAAACCCTCTTTGGTTAAGCTGACATCGCTGCCCGCCGTACCGTTGCTGATAGTCACGCCTTCACCGTTAATGGTGGTATCGCCACCGAATACTGCGCTGGTCAGGTTAGTCAACTCTTTCGCTAGCTGAACGGTTAACGTATCCGTACCGTCCGCTACCACGTTGATATTGCCGGCCGCGCTTGTGAAGTTCGCCGCAGCCTCCGCACTTACCCCTTCACCCACGATATTCACTAAGCTGTTTAACGTATGGCTATTCACGGTGCCGTTGTTGTTACCGGTGAATTTCAAGCCGTCTTCCAGCGTCGCTACGGTTTGTGTCGTATTGGTATTCGGATCGGTGTATTCGATACGCGTAATGGTGGTACCGTTTACTCCGTCTTTTCCGTCTACGCCGTTCACACTGATTGCGGATTGTCCGTCTACACCGTCTTTTCCGTTTACACCGTTAAATACGATGGTGTCCGGAGTAATGGTAATGCCGTCCTTGCCGTCCGCGCCTTTCACGCCGATTTGACCGTCTTTGCCGTCTTTACCGCCTACCGTTAAGTTGCTGTTCAGACCGAAGGTCACGTTGGTGCCGTCGTTAGTGATATTGATGTTGCCGTCCGTATTCGCTAAATCTACGGTTGCATTCGGCGCTACGTTCGAACTGTTTTGACCGTTTGTCGTTAAGTTCCAACCGGCATTCGCCGTCGCATTAACTTCTCTCAACTGGTCTACATTCACCGCATCCGTACCGTTCACGCCCGGCGCTACATTAGTGATCGTGTGGTTGCCCGCATTGATGCCGTCCTGGTTGATCACTACGTCACCCGCATTGAAGGTGGTGGCGTTCACGGTATCGAACGTGACGTTATCCGCCGTGGCAATGGCGATGCCTGTCGCCGACGGCGTTAATACGATGTTTTTACCGGAAGTAAAGTTCGCATTATTGTCATCTTTGCTCAGGGTTTGCGCGACCACACCGTCCGCACTGGTGGTTAACGTTTGGATTGCAGTATCCGCTTTATCCAACGAATCTTTCGCTTTATCGCTTAAGTCTACGGATACGTTGGTGCCGTCAAGGGCGGTCACTATGCCCGTTGTATTTGCACTGTCGCCATTTGCCGAACCGGTGATCGCTACCGTACCGTCATCCGGTACCGGATTGCTATTCGTACCGTCGGACAAATTCCAGTTATAGGAATTGTCACCTACATAGTCTTTCAACTGAGCGAAGTTTACCGCATCACTATCTTCCGTACCTTTAGAAACATTAGTGATTTTCGTATCACCTGCATCAATACCATTATTATTGATCGTTACAGGACCTGCCGTTAACGTGCTTGTGTTAACACTGTTGAAATCCACATCATCAGCCGTCGCCACTGTGATATCTTTATCTGTACGAGTAATGTTGATGTTCTTACCGTCTTTAAATTGTACGGTATCCCCCGGCGCCACTTTAGTTGCAGTGTCCCCGTTGGTTTGAACGTTCCAACCGGTATTCGCTACATCAGAAACATTTTTAATTGCATCGTGAATTGTGGTTTCACCTGTGCCGCCGATGTCAGTAAATGTAATATTACCGTTTTGATCAACCGCCGCATTACCACCGAAGTTATTTACGACAGAATCCGTTACATTACCTAACACTTGGTTAGTTGCATGAAGCTGGCTACCATTGATTGCATCGGTTGAAGTCGCAGAAATATTACCCGGCGCCACATTTTTGATTTGACGCTCTTGTCCTGCAGAACCAATACTTACATAGTCACCCGTTGCAATATTATCAGCGCCTGCAAAACCCGAATAGGTTAAATTGTTAACCGTAGCCGTTGTTTCGGTAGTCGCCTCTGCAGCTGCCGAGCTGTTACCTAATACTACAGAACCTGCAGTATTCACATTAATATGGTTACCTAATGCTGTTGTATTAGCTCCGGTCACGCTTGAACTGTAACCGATGACAGTAGCGCCATCAGCCGAAGCTGATGCATTCGAACCCACAGCCGTAGCTGCCGATTCAGTTGCATTTGCACCCGCACCAAGCGCTGTCGCCCATTGTGAAGTTGCTTGCGCACTGGAGCCTAAAGCAGTCGCATAATCGTCAATGGCTTTAGCATTAATCCCCATCGCCATTGACCAAGTATGATTCGCTACGGAATTCGTACCTATGGCAATAGTATAAGAACCGGTCGATTGAGCATTATTACCGATAGCAATCACGCTATCGCCTTTACTTGATGTAGCATTTGCATTACTACCAATCGCAACAGCAGCTGCACTATTTGCTTTTGTTCCATAACCGATTGCCGTTGCATTTTCACCGGAAGCCGCTGCATTTGCCCCGGCTGCCATAGCATTCGCACCGGTTGCACCGTCATTATTACGGTTACCTGAAACATTTGAGTTCACAGAATAGTAACGGGTAGTATTTGCTTCTAATTGTGCCACATTCACCGCATCCGTCGCATTGGTGCCGTTCGCCACATTAGTGATGGTGTGGTTGCCCGCGTCGATACCGCTGTTGTTGATGGTTACGTCACCCGCTTTGAAGGTGTCGTTCACCGTTACGTTCTCTACCGCAATACTGCTGTTCAACGCAAACGCAATCGCATTATCGCTTACTGTTGTGATAATGTTACTGTCGCCCTTGAAGTCGACGGTTTCGCCCAACTGAACGTTATCCGGCGCGTTATTATCCCCATTGATGTCGAAGCCTTTGCTCACTGTGGTGTTGGCGTCCACACCTTGTTGGATGTCCTCTTTCGCTTTGTCACTCAAGTCTACGGATACGTTGGTGCCGTCAAGGCCGGTCACTATGCCCGTTGTATTTGCACTGTCGCCATTTGCCGAACCGGTGATCGCTACCGTACCGTCATCCGGTACCGGATTGCTATTCGTACCGTCGGACAGATTCCAGTTATAGGAGTTGTCGCCGATATATTTTTCCAATTGACTCAGGTTCACCGCATCCGTCGCATTGGTGCCGTTCGCCACGTTGGTGATGGTCGTGTTGCCCGCATCGATACCGCTGTTGTTGATGGTCACGTCACCCGCTTTGAAGGTGTCGTTCACCGTTACGTTGTTGAACGTCACCTCATTGGCGGTCGATACTTTAATCTTGCCGCCTTCATTGGTGATGTTGATATTGCTACCGTCAATAAAGTCCACCGTACTGCTGGTTTGATTTACAACTTTCGCATCCGCTCCGTTCACCTGTGCCGTCCAGCTTTGTAACGCGCTGTCCGCTTTATCCAACGAATCTTTCGCTGCGTCGCTTAAGTCCACCGCATAATCGGTTACATTATTACCTTTATCTGTCGGTGTCACCGTCACTTTGTCCGAACCGTTGCTTACCGTCGAGGCGTTCGCGTTCACCGTATACACCGTGCCGTTCGCATCGGTCGTCGAGGTGATGTTGACGTTATTGCCTTCCTCAACGCTTACTTTGCTGGCGTTTAACTGGCTTAAGTTTACCGCATCGCTGTCTTGCGTGCCGTTCGCCACATTAGTGATGGTATGGTTACCCGCATCGATACCGCTGTTGTTGATGGTCACGTCACCCGCTTTGAAGGTGTCGTTCACCGTTACATTACCCACCGTAATGCTGTCCGCCAACGTCAGTTTCACCCCGTCCGTCACCGTGCTGACCACCAGATTGCTGTCCGAAGTCACGTTGATGGTGTCGCCCAGAGCGAAGTTGTTCGCACTGGTGCCGTTACCGAAGTTGATACCTTTGTTGATGGTATTGGTATTGTTGGTAATGTTCTGCGTGTTGTTGGCAATCGCATTGGTATTATTGGTAATGTTGTTGGCATTATTAGTAATATTCTGCGTATTGTTCGCCACGTTCGCATTCGTTGCGTTTAACTGGCTTAAGTTTACCGCATCGCTGTCTTGCGTGCCGTTCGCCACATTAGTGATGGTATGGTTACCCGCATCGATACCGCTGTTGTTGATGGTTACGTCACCCGCTTTGAAGGTGTCGTTCACCGTTACGTTGTTGAACGTCACGTCATCCGCGGTCGCCACCGTAATGCCGTCCGCCGACGCTGTCAGCTTAATATTGTCGCCCGAAATAAAGTTCGCATTGGTGTTGTCTTTATCTAAGGTCTGGGCCTTATTTCCGTCTGCACTGGTGGTCAGATTCTGTAACGCGCTGTCCGCTTTATCCAATGAATCTTTCGCTGCGTCGCTTAAGTCCACCGCATAATCGGTTACATTATTGCCTTTATCCGTCGGTGTCACCGTTACTTTGTCCGAACCGTTGCTTACCGTCGAGGCGTTCGCGTTCACCGTATACACCGTGCCGTTCGCATCGGTCGTCGAAGTGATGTTGACGTTATTGCCTTCCTCAACGCTTACTTTGCTGGCGTTTAACTGACTTAAGTTCACCGCGTCGCCGGCATTGGTACCGTTCGCCACGTTAGTGATGGTCGTGTTGCCCGCATCAATACCGCTGTTGTTGATGGTCACGTCACCCGCTTTGAAAGTGTCGTTCACCGTTACGTTCTCTACCGCAATACTGCTGTTCAACGCAAACGCAATCGCATTATCGCTTACTGTTGTGATAATGTTGCTGTCACCCTTGAAGTCGACGGTTTCGCCCAACTGAACGTTGTCCGGCGCGTTATTATCCCCATTGATGTCGAAGCCTTTGCTCACTGTGGTGTTGGCGTCCACACCTTGTTGGATGTCCTCTTTCGCTTTGTCACTCAAGTCTACGGATACGTTGGTGCCGTCAAGGCCGGTCACTATGCCCGTTGTATTTGCACTGTCGCCATTTGCCGAACCGGTGATCGCTACCGTACCGTCATCCGGTACCGGATTGCTATTCGTACCGTCGGACAGATTCCAGTTATAGGAGTTGTCTCCGATATATTTTTCCAATTGACTCAGGTTCACCGCATCCGTCGCATTGGTGCCGTTCGCCACATTAGTGATGGTGTGGTTGCCCGCGTCGATACCGCTGTTGTTGATGGTCACGTCACCCGCTTTGAAGGTGTCGTTCACCGTTACGTTGTTGAACGTCACGTCATCCGCGGTCGCCACCGTAATGCCGTCCGCCGACGCCGTCAGCTTAATATTGTCGCCCGAAATAAAGTTCGCATTGGTGTTGTCTTTATCTAAGGTCTGGGCCTTATTTCCGTCCGCACTGGTGGTCAGATTCTGTAACGCGCTGTCCGCTTTATCCAACGAATCTTTCGCTGCGTCGCTTAAGTCCACCGCATAATCGGTTACATTATTGCCTTTATCCGTCGGTGTCACCGTTACTTTGTCCGAACCGTTGCTTACCGTCGAGGCGTTCGCGTTCACCGTGTAAACCGTGCCGTTCGCATCGGTCGTCGAAGTGATGTTGACGTTATTGCCTTCCTCAACGCTTACTTTGCTGGCGTTTAACTGACTTAAGTTCACCGCGTCGCCGGCATTGGTGCCGTTCGCCACGTTGGTGATGGTCGTGTTGCCCGCATCGATACCGCTGTTGTTAATGGTCACGTCGCCCGCTTTGAAAGTGTCGTTCACCGTTACATTACCCACCGTAATGCTGTCCGCCAACGTCAGTTTCACCCCGTCCGTCACCGTGCTGACCACCAAATTGCTGTCCGAAGTCACGTTGATGATGTCGCCCAGAGCGAAGTTGTTCGCACTGGTGCCGTTACCGAAGTTGATACCTTTGTTGATGGTATTGGTATTGTTGGTAATGTTGTTGGCATTATTAGTAATATTCTGCGTATTGTTCGCCACGTTCGCATTCGTTGCGTTTAACTGGCTTAAGTTTACCGCATCGCTGTCTTGCGTGCCGTTCGCCACATTAGTGATGGTGTGGTTGCCCGCGTCGATACCGCTGTTGTTGATGGTTACGTCACCCGCTTTGAAGGTGTCGTTCACCGTTACGTTGTTGAACGTCACGTCATCCGCGGTCGCCACCGTAATGCCGTCCGCCGACGCTGTCAGCTTAATATTGTCGCCCGAAATAAAGTTCGCATTGGTGTTGTCTTTATCTAAGGTCTGGGCCTTATTTCCGTCTGCACTGGTGGTCAGATTCTGTAACGCGCTGTCCGCTTTATCCAATGAATCTTTCGCTGCGTCGCTTAAGTCCACCGCATAATCGGTTACATTATTGCCTTTATCCGTCGGTGTCACCGTTACTTTGTCCGAACCGTTGCTTACCGTCGAGGCGTTCGCGTTCACCGTATACACCGTGCCGTTCGCATCGGTCGTCGAAGTGATGTTGACGTTATTGCCTTCCTCAACGCTTACTTTGCTGGCGTTTAACTGGCTTAAGTTCACCGCGTCGCTGGCATTGGTACCGTTCGCCACGTTGGTGATGGTCGTGTTGCCCGCATCGATACCGCTGTTGTTAATGGTCACGTCGCCCGCTTTGAAAGTGTCGTTCACCGTTACGTTCTCTACCGCAATACTGCTGTTCAACGCAAACGCAATCGCATTATCGCTTACTGTTGTGATAATGTTACTGTCACCCTTGAAGTCGACGGTTTCGCCCAACTGAACGTTGTCCGGCGCGTTATTATCCCCATTGATGTCGAAGCCTTTGCTCACTGTGGTGTTGGCGTCCACACCTT
Organism: Actinobacillus succinogenes 130Z; assembly: GCF_000017245.1. Classification (NCBI taxonomy): domain Bacteria; kingdom Pseudomonadati; phylum Pseudomonadota; class Gammaproteobacteria; order Pasteurellales; family Pasteurellaceae; genus Actinobacillus; species Actinobacillus succinogenes. The sequence goes on along the minus strand of NC_009655.1, from coordinate 1,295,188 downwards.
GCTGGATGTCGTCTTTCGTACTTTGAGAAAGATCAAGATCGTAATTGGTTACCGTGCCGGTTGTATTTGCGGTTGCAACGATCGTACCGTTCGTGCTGTTTACGGTGGTAGTTTTTTCGGAATCATTAATTGCTTTCGCAACTTGTTCCGCCGTTGCAAAATTATTGCCATTTTCGACCGCACTTACGGTGCCGTCGGAAGCTACTGTAAGGTCGGATTGATTTACGGAATAAGTTACGGTTGAGGTATTTTCCGTCGAATCCACAGAAACATTTGCCGTGGTACCGGTACCGTCGGCGAAACTTACGTTATCACCGGCATTAACCACATCTTTTTGCGTGCCGTTTTCCTGAATATTCCATGAAGTATTTACGTCACTGATTGCCGCTTTTAATTGCGCAACGTTCACCGCATCGGAGTCTTCCGAACCGGCGGCAACATTAATAATTTGACGCTTAACGGTGTCGGAACCGACACTGACAGCCCCTGTATTGGCAATGGTCGCATTAATTGCGTCTGATTGCGTTGCATTTGCCGTTTCCGGAATATATGGAGTCGTAGTTGAAGCATGACCGGTTGCCGAACCGCCGGCTCCCCGATTTGAAATACTATTCGCACCTAATGCTACGGCACCGTCTACGGAGGAACTCGCATTCGCACCGAGAACGGTGGAATATTCACGTGAAGCCGTTGCGTCAGATCCCATCACCGAACTATATTGGCTGGTAGAAGTTGCAGAAGCGTTTGAACCGATAACGATTTGTTTTGCCTGACTACCGCTTGCAGAAGCGCTTTTACCGATCGCTATATTATCAAGTCCTGTTGTGGTCGCATTCGTACCGATAGCGATAGAATCTTTTTGACTACTGCTTGTATTGGCATTGTAACCGATGGAAATTGAGCTTGTGCCCGTTGCGCTTGCATTTTCACCAATTGCAACGGAAGCTCCGCCGCCATCGGAATTTGTAATAGAGGCATTGGTACCGAATGCAATACCGCCGTTTGTTGAATTTACAACCGCATTCGTACCGATGGCATAACCGTTAGCCGAGACACTGGAACCGACTGAAGCATTGTTACCCAACGCAATAGAAGAACCATTCGACGAATCTGATTTTGAATCTTTACCGATAACGACGTTGTTACTACCGCGGGTTACATTAGTGTTTGAACCGAAAGCAATGTTATCCGTACCGGCAGAACGTTCAACATTTGCACCCGTACCAATCGCCGTATTATTAGTGCGGTAAGCCGTTGCACCTGTACCAATCGCTAAGGTATTTACACCGTTTGCTTTTGACGACGTACCGATAGCAGTTGCATTAGTTGAAACTTCACCTGTTTCATACAAAGCATCGCCAACCACTGCTCCGTTACCGATAGCGGTAGAATTAGTGCCACGCACCTTAATATCGTTACCCATAACATGAGAACCGTCAGATGTGCTGGCGCCGCCATCACCTTGAGACAACACGTTATTATTACCGATAACAGTTGAATTATCATCAGGAATCGTATTGTTGTTACCTAAACTGTAAGATCCTTCACCTGAAATTGTTGTCGGATCACCGATCGCCCCTGAATTTTTACCCGTTACGATATTGCCCGTACCGATCGAGATGGCATTTTCTGCCAATGCCTGTGCGCTGCTACCAATGGCAAGGGCATTTAAACCTTCAGTGGTCGCATTGAAACCGGCAGCTAAAGATCCTTCTCCTGTCGCCGTAGAATTTGACCCCATTGCCATGGAATCTGCTGAGTTTGCCGTAGCATTAGAACCGATGGCACTTCCATGATCGCCCAAAGATGTCGCTTGATAACCGATTGCGGTAGAACGAAGATTTCTGGCGCGCGCTAACGCACCGATGGCGGTGGCTTCCGTCGCCGCCGTAGCTGTCTCTACGTTTGTTGCCGTGTCCGTTTCATCACCGGCAGTAGCAAGTACACCGATTGCAGTAGAACCGTTACTTAATGATTGCGCGTGTACACCAACGGCAACGGCGGCAACACCTGTTGCAACAGAACGACGATAAACTTCTTTTGTATCGATAAATCCATATGGCGAACCTGAAGCATAAGGATCATTATTAATACTTGAACCGGAATCGTCACCGCCGATAACGATTGAACCGAATCCGTAAGCATTGGCATCGTTACCGATTGCCGTTGCCTGTTCGCCGGATTTAGATGCCGCTCCGATAGCGACAGACTGATTACCCGTAGCATTAGCTTTCGAACCGATTGCCGTTGCTCCGTTTGTTTTACCCGGATCATCATTTTTTGCCACCGATTCCGCACCGATAGCGACAGCGGCGCTACCGACTGCACTGGCGTTGGTACCCATTGCAACGGAATCCTGGAAAGTCGTAGTCGTGTTATATCCCAGCGAAATAGAACGTTCGCCCGCTGCCGTACTGTTGGTACCGAAAGCTATCGTACTCTGGTTGGAAGATACGGCGTTAAAGCCGATGGCATTAGCCGCGTAACCTGAAGCGCTTGCATTAAGACTTGCGGCAAAGGCGGAAAAACCGGACGCGTTAGCATCGTTACCCAATGCAGTAGAGGCATTGTTTGAAGCTTTAGTACCCGTTCCTAACGCCGTACTAAATACCGCACTGGCATTGGCATTATTGCCGAGTGCAGTGGAAGAATTTTGTAAAGCCTGAGCGGAATTACCGACAGCAGTACTCTGCTCACCTTTTGCACGGGTATTTTTCCCCAGAGCTAAGGTATCACTATTCGTCGCCTGAGAGTCATCACCGATAGCGATTGCACCATCAGTCGTTGCATTGGCAGTAGCACCCAGTGCGATAGAATTCACACCTGAAGAAATTGTATTCTGACCAAAAGCAAGTGCGCCGGTGCCGTTCGCCGTTGACTGTAAACCAAATGCAATGGCGCCGCTAACACTGGCATTAGCCGCCCGACCGAAAGCCATTGTCTCATTTGCCGTAGCCCGGGAACCCTCACCGATAGCCACGGCCATATCACCGGAAGTTTCGGCATTGTAGCCGATAGCAATTTGATTTGAGTGGTTTTCCGCCGTTTTGGCCGTTCCGCCTACAGCGACATCATATGCACCCAAAGCCCGAGCATTTCCACCTACAGCGGCGGCTTCCTCACCGGTTGCTTGTGCATTGGCACCCACCGCGGAAGCCCCTGTGCCGGAAGCGATTGCATTTGCCCCGATAGCGCTGGTTCTGTCACCCGCCGCCTGAGCGTTAGAACCGATAGCCGTTACGTCTTGTCCGGTCGAATTTGCGGATAAGCCGATTGCAACGGCATTACTTCCGTTACTCACCGTATCCGTACCGAATGCGATGGATCCTTCTCCTGTCGCAGTAGAATTTACACCGAAAGCAACCGCTTTATCATTTTTTGCCGTTGAGTCGCCACCGATAGCAAACGAAGAAACCCCCATCGCATGCGCATTCGAACCGATCGCTATAGCATGCTTAGCCGCCTGGTCGACAACTGCCGTAGTATTGCCGCTTGACGTAGTAAAATTACCTGTAGTCGCATTAGAGCCAAGCGATAATGAATCATCACCGTTTGTTTTCGCCGCTGTCCCGATAGCAATAGAACGATCACCGATACTTTGGGTATTAGTATCACCGTTATAAGTTAAAGCATCGGTTGAAGTTCCCGAAGAATAAACCGTGCGGGTTTCTAATTCCGTGCTGCCGATAGCGATAGATGAATGCCCTTTTGCCGTTGCCGAAGCCCCCATCGCAACCGAACCGGTACCGTTCGCCCAAGCCGTCGTACCGATGGCGGCCGAATAATTACCGACCGCCGCCGAATTTCGCATCATGGCAAGAGAATTAAATCCTGACGCATAAGACGCAATACCCAACGCCATTGAACTTTGTCCCGTAGCTTTCGATAGTCCGCCGATGGAAACGGATGAACCGCCCGTAGCAGTAGACAGATCGCCTATCGCAATCCCGTTCGAAAAATATAAATCACGGGTACTATCATAACTAATCGCATTAGAACCGTTACCAATAGCGACGCCCCACGTCCGATAACTTGAGTAATCATCATTATTGGTATTGGCACTGCTTGCATTTTCATAAGACAAACTGCCGGGGTTACGATAACTTACAATTAATGTTCCGCTATCGTTCCGACCATAATAGCTCGCATTTGCAGCGGCATTAGTTTCGATAACGTATCCGTTAGAAATATAACCGATGGAAATACCTTTATAATTGTTACTGGTCGCCCATGCTTCGGGCGCATAGAGCGTACCGCCCAATATTGCCGCGCCGGAGGTAATAAGAGACAACGCGATAAGATGCGAATTAACTAACTTACCGACATTAAGCCCGGAAGTACGGCTTTTGGTTTTGCCTTTTGCTTTACATAATTCAGAGACAACAACTAAAGATTGAGTGGTTTTGTTCCAGATGACTTTATAGATGTGATTCATAGTGGATCCCTTATAAAAATTCCTAAAATATCCTGCGCAAATTTGCTCGGAAATTATGGTAGTTACAGCTATTACTACTAATTGACATAATTATCTAACTAATTTATTGCAAGTGCAAAGAAATATTTACAAAAATCATAAAAAATTTGAATTTTTTTCCGAAGGTGAGAAGCAATATCAATAAATTGCTCAAAATATAGACAAAACAAGGCTTCAAGGGGGAAAAGTGCGGTTAATTTTTTACCGATTTTTTTGTTAAATTGTAAAATCAAGTAAATTTTTCTCCTTCGAAAAGTTTCACGACGGACGATTTTTGTCAATGTAACTTGCGAAGGCGCGGGCGAAAAATTCGGATGTTTTTTATTAGATTGGTATTTCCCCGTTTGAGACGCCTGAGCGGCTTGAAATTTTCAGGAAAATAAGTTTGTTTGAGCGAAGCGAGTTTGCTTATTTTCCGTGAAGAAAATTTCAACCAAGCGAAGAAAAGCGTCGAAGTCAGGGGTTCTTTTGGTTAGTTTTCTTTGCACAAGCAAAAAAATGAACGGATCAAAAAGTGCGGTCAAAAACTCAATGATTTTTGACCGCACTTAATTAATTAAAAATAATGATTCTACAGAATAATCGAACCGACCAAAGAAATGCCGAAACCGACCAAGCCGATTAAGGTTTCCTGCACCGTCCAGGTTTTGAACATGGTTTTGGTGTCGATTTCCAGGAAACGGCTGACCAGCCAGAAGCCGCTGTCGTTCACGTGAGCCAATACGGTGGCGCCGGAGGCGATGGAAATCACGATAAAACATAAATCGAATTCGCTTAATCCCGTTGAAGCCGCTACCATCGGCGCCACTAAGGCGGATGTGGTGGTAATGGCCACCGTTGCCGAACCTTGCGCCACCCGTAACGCGGTGGAAATCAGGAAGGCGGCGACAATCACCGGCATACCGGTGTCGGACAACATTTCCGCTAACACATCGCCGATACCGCTGGCACGTAAAACGCCGCCGAACATCCCGCCCGCACCGGTGACTAACACGATGGAACAAATCGGACCTAAAGCGTTGTCACAGATTTTTTCGATTTGTTCTACGCTGCGTTGTTCTTTCAGCAAGACAATGGTGACAAGCAAAGTAATCAGCAAGGCGATCGGCGTTTTACCCAGTAACCGTAAGCTTTCCACCCATAGTGCGGAACCGTCGACGATTTTCATTACGGCTAAGGTATTTAATACCGTGTCCAGCATAATGAGGAATAACGGCAATAGTAAAATGAATAATACTTTGCGGAAACTCGGCGGATTCATCACCGCGGTTTCATTGATTGGTGCGGAGTTCAGGAACGATTTCGGTAAATCCAAATGGAATTTTTTACCTAAGAACGTACCGTATAAATACGCCGCAAAATACCAAGTAGGAATCGCCACAATTAAAGCGACAATCAGTAATAAGCCGATGTTGGCGCCTAAAATGTCACCGGCGGCAACCGGGCCCGGATGCGGCGGCAGGAAGGCATGGGTGACGGCGAAGGCACCGGCGGCCGGGAAGGCATAACGGAACAGAGAACCGCCGAATTGTTTCGCCACACTGAAGATAATCGGCAACATCACCACTAAACCGGCATCAAAGAAAATCGGAAAACCGAACAGGAATGAGGCGACGCCCAATGCGAACGGCGCTCTTTCTTCACCGAATTTATTGATGAGGGAATCCGCCAGCACTTTTGCTCCGCCGGTAATTTCCAGCAGGCGACCGATCATCGCGCCCAAACCTACCAGCAAGGCAACCGCTGCTAAGGTACTACCGAATCCGCCGAGCAGGGTCGGCACGATTTTGTTCACCGGCATACCGGTGGCAAGTGCGGTCAAAAAGCTCACTAAAACCAAGGCGACAAACGCATGCACCTTAAATTTCATAATCAGGATGAGCAGAAGCGTAATGGATGCGATTAAAATAAAAATCAACATGGAATGTTCTCCTTTCCTTATACTATACTGCGGCTAACATTCCGCCGTCTACGAACAGCAAGTGTCCGTTAACGAAATCGGAAGCTGCGGCGGATAAAAATACGGCGGCGCCGATCAGTTCTTTCGGATCTCCCCAACGGGCGGCCGGCGTCCGTTTACACAACCATTCGCTGAATTCTTTGTTTTCCACTAAAGGTTGAGTGAGTTCGGTGGCGAAATAACCCGGTGCGATACCGTTTACCTGAATGTTATAACGGGCGAGTTCCACACACATACCGCGGGTTAACATTTTCACCGCACCTTTGGAGGCGGCATAAGGAGTGATGGTGTCGCGCCCCAGTTCGCTTTGCATTGAACCGATGTTGATAATTTTGCCCCGATTACGTTTCACCATGTAACGCGCCACCGCCTGAGAAACGATAAACACCGCTTTTTGGTTGACTTTTACGATGTCGTCGAAATCTTTTTCCGGAAATTCGCAGAACGGGTGACGACGCTGAATACCGGCGTTGTTGATTAATACATCGATCGGACCGATGTCTTTTTCAATGTGATCGACCGCTTGTTGCACCGCTTGCGAATCGGTTACGTCGAAAGCGACGGCATAAGCTTTTAAGCCCTGCGCCGTTAATTCGTCCGCGACCTGTTGCGCTTTTTCCTGATTGGTGCCGTTGATAATGACTTCGGCACCGTGTTCGGCAACGCCTTGAGCAAGTAAACGACCGATGCCGCGGGTGGAACCGGTGATTAAAATATGTTTGTTTTTTAGTGAGAATAAATCGCTCATGTTGTATTTCCTTATTCGAATCTGAGTTGGACTTTTGCCGTTTCGTCTTTGTTTGAGGCCGCGTTCAGCGCGTCTTCAAGTTGCCGGAAATCGAAAACTTTAGACAGTAACGGTAACGGATTCACTTTACCCGTGCTGAGCCATTCTACGGCGGTGTTGAATTCTTCGATAAAGCGGAAGGATCCTTTCCAGCTGATTTCTTTGGCGATCAGCGTCATCATATTGAATTCCGGAAGCGCCCCGCCCATACCTACTTGAATTAGCGTGCCGCGTGCTTTGGTTATCGCAAGACAGCGTTCGACGGAAGACGGATGACCGGAAGCTTCAAAAGATACGTCGAAATATCCCTTGTGTTCAGCGTAAACGGAGAAATCGTCATTGGCGGCATGCAACGCTTTAGTCGCCCCCATTTTTAAGGCTAAATCCAAGCAGCGCCGGCTCATATCCGCACACACGATTTCCGCCGCACCTAAGGCTTTCACCGAAGCGACCACCAGGCAACCGATTGGCCCGACACCGGAAATAAAGACTTTTTTACCGGTTAAATCACCGGCTTGTTTTGCCGCATGAATGGTGACGGCTAAAGGTTCGGCGAACGCCATCACGTCATCGGACGCCTCTTGCGGATAATCGATACATTGCGCGTTATCCACGATTTTATATTGAGTAAAACCGCCGTCCACGTGCGGGTTGTACATGGCGCTGCCGAAGAAACGCATGGTTTCGCATTGGTTGGTTTCGCCGGATAGGCAGTATTTGCATTGCTGACAGGGTTTGCTCGGATTGATGGCGACTTTTTGCCCCGCATACAATTTCGGATCATTGGTTTTCACGATTTTACCAATCACTTCATGGCCTAAAATCATCGGGTGTTTGACTTCAAAATTACCCACTTTACCGTGCTGGTAATAATGCAAATCGGAACCGCAAATGCCCCCGCGGGTGATTTGCACTAAGGTTTGTTCCTGACTGTTTTCATCATAATCAAGGTGTTGTGTGATGACATCCACATCGTTTTTGCCGTTAACAACACAAGAAAGGGTTTCGAGTTTCATAAGATTCTCCTTGTTTGATTGTTACCAGTAACATATCTTTTTTCATGAAAAGAGTAAATTAACAAAATGTAAAACTGTGATCCACTTCAAATTATTTTGATTATTTAAGTATAATGCAGGTAAATATAAAAAATTATTGTGATATTGATCACAAAAATAAATGTTACTGGTAACAGATTGATATTTTTTTGTTATGGTAAATAAAAAAATTACGGAGAAATAAACATGTCGAAAGGTAAAAGTTTTATTTTGATGGGTGTATCCAGCACAGGGAAAACCTCGGTAGGCACGGAAGTGGCGCGCCGTTTGGGGATTAAATTAATCGACGGCGACGATTTACATCCGCGCGCCAACATTATCAAAATGGGGGAAGGGCATCCCTTAAACGACGATGATCGCCGCCCGTGGCTGGAACGCATTCGTGACGCCGCATTCAGTCTGGAACATAAAAGCGAAGTGGGCATTATCGTGTGTTCCGCGTTGAAGAAAAAATACCGCGATCTCATCCGCGACGGTAACGACAGCGTAAAATTTTTGTTCCTGCACGGCAGTTTCGAGTTAATTCTTGAACGCATGCGCCGACGTAAAGGGCATTATATGAAAGAAGAAATGCTGAAAAGCCAGTTCGATACGCTGGAAGTTCCGCAAGCAGACGAAACCGATGTCATTCCTATCGATGTCAGCGGCACATTTGAAGAAGTGGTGGAAAACTGCGTTCAGGCGCTAAAACCTTATCTGTAAAACTCCCATTGAAAAGTGCGGTCAGAAAACAAAATGTTTTTTAAGATTCGTAGGGGCGGGCACAGGATCCGCCCTACGGTCAAAATTAATTGCAGTGGAAATAAAAAACAACAGTCAAAAAAAAACTCATAATTTATTGACCGCACTTTTTTCATTTAGACCTAATATGTTGCTAGCGCACGTTTCCTGAGGTGTAGTTAAATTATGAAAAAGGCACGCGTCGGGAGACGCACACTATCAGGGAGACGTGCACCCTCATATGTTATACTAAATATTTAACATATCTATTCTTTGTATAAAAAAACTCTATTTTTTATTTTATCTTCCCAAGTTATCGACTTTACTAGTGGCTCTGGATATTTTAGTCTTGAAACTAAAGATATAATTTCTTCGTTAGAAAAATATTCAAGATGCATATTTTTCCTGATTAGAAAACTACTTAAACCATTTAATCCTGAACCATAAAATGCAACATAAAGATAGCTTTTAGCAATTAAATTCTTATCTTTTATATAATAAACCAACAATAAAGCAAGGATCTGTTCTCTTATTTTTCTTCTTGTAGTTCGCTCATACCTGCCTGTTATAACTCTAACAAATTGCTGCTCAATTGTACTTGCTCCTTGATATTTTCGATATCTTAAATATATATAAAGAACTCTTAAAACAGCAATAAAATCAACGCCATTATGAAGTTTAAACCTATGATCTTCAGCAGCTACTAAATATTCAATAAATTGATAGGGAAGAAATTTATTCGAATGATCGTACACACATAATTTTAATTTTTCTAAATCTGTCTTAATTCCATTAACATCAAGTTTAAGCAAGATTATTCCTAAAATAAGTAAAGGAACACTGTTAAGGTATAATAAACATTTTACTAAAATCGTAATAAGATTGTTCTTTTTGCTCAAATTTATTTTTTTCAATATTAAATGTTCCTTTTTGGCTTGCTATTGTAGATTCAAAAATTCCTTTATAAAACACTAATTCGCCACAAAGAATATATTTTTTACGCACTCTAACTTTATAATAAGTTGTTGATTTACGAGTCTCATTTCTTTCAAATGAGTGAAAAACCAATATATCATAAAAAGATAGGTATCTTTTTTGAATATCTCCCCTTACATTACATATGCTTCTATCTTTTCCTTCGTAATGAATTATATGTGGAACTTTTTTACCTTTTGATGAATCTTCATATATTTTTTCTGCTGATCCTCGCACTTTATTGCCTTCTAATCTTAAAGAGAGTACATATTGAAGTTCCATTCCTTTATAGGGCTTATATGTTGTATCAGACGTAATTTGCTTCAGATAAAATATTCCTGCAATATCAGGTAGTTTAAAAATTTTTTCTTTCAATAGAAAAAACAAGAACGCTAATAACAATGCAGCAAAAAAATTGGCAAAAAAGCTATTCCAAAAAGAAAGATCAAATAAATACATTAAGCACACTCCCCTATACTATTCAACACCCTCTTATCCGAAACCACATACTTCGTTCCTAACTGCTGGGCAAATAAACTCACTCTTAATTCTTCGATCATATAGCGAATTTCCAGCACGTCTTCGCTGAGCGGTTTGGATTTGGGGAGTTTTGCCAGTAGTTGTTGGTAGGCTTGTTGACATTGTTCGACGCGGAGCATGGCGGCTCTATCACGATTAATGTCTTGGGCGAGTTTGTCCATGCGTTTGTCGATGGCTTGCAGGTAGCGGTGGATGTCCGGCAGGCGGGCGTAGCCGGTTTTTTCCACGAACCCCGGGTAAATTAAGCCCGCCAGTTGGGATTTAATGTCGGACAAAGCGAACGCCATGGTAAAATCCATTTTGCCTTTCAGGCGTTTGTTGATTTCAAAGGTGAGCGTGAGCAGTTGTTCCACTTGTTGAGCGATGTCCACAGTGATTTCGTTGAGGTTTTCCCGCACGTAATCACGCAATTTGGCAAAATCTTGCTCATTCCACACAAAACCGCCGAAATCCGCGATCAGTTTATCCACCCCGCAGGCGATGCAATCGTCGATTAAATCCAGCACTTTGCCGAACGGGGTGAAATATAAGCCCAGTTTGGATTTGTTCGGTAATTTTTCGTGTAAATATTTAATCGGTGACGGCACGTTAAGCAAAATCAGGCGGCGCAAACCTTGTTGCATAGCAACGGCTTGTTCGTATTCCGTTTCGAACAACTTGATGCCTACCGCATCTTTTTCATCCGTAATCGCCGGGAAGGCTTTTACGGTGAAGCCTTGTTTTTTCTGTTCAAACACTTGCGGCAGATTGTCGAAATTCCAAATATGAATGCCTGACTGTTCAATGCCGTCGTCCGCCACGGCGGAAATGCTTTGCTGCACCTGATCTTTTAAGCTGAATTTCAGTTCGTCTAAATTCATGCTTTCCGCAATTTTCTTGCCTTTTTCGTCAATCACACGGAATGTCATGCGTAAGTGCGGTGGAATTTGGTCGAGTTTCCATTCGTCCGTTTCCACATTTACGCCCGTCATGCGGCGAAATTCGTAGCTGAGGGTTTCCGCCAGCGGTTTATTGAAATCCGTAACCCGTGCCAGCAAGGCGTCCGCATAATTCGGTGCCGGCACGAAATTACGGCGCAACGATTTCGGCAACGCTTTAATCAATGCCACTATCAGTTCATGACGTAATCCCGGAATCTGCCATTCAAAGCCGGTCATTTCCACCTGATTCAGCAATGGCAAGGGAATATGCACGGTGACGCCGTCCGCCTCGGTGCCCGGTTCAAATTGATAGGTGAGCTTTAACTTCAAATTGCCCTGGTGCCACCAGTTCGGGAAATCCAGTTTGCTGACGGTTTCCGCTTCTTCATTCATCAGGAAGGATTTTTCAAAATTGAGCAATTCGGGCTCTTTTTTGACCGCACTTTTCCACCAGCTGTCAAAATGCTTTTGCGACACCACATCCGCCCCGATTCGGGCATCATAGAATTCAAACAGGGTGCGGTCGTCCACCAAAATATCCCGACGGCGCGATTTATGTTCCAAATCTTCCACTTCGCGAATCAGTTTTTGGTTTTCAAAGAAGAATTTATGACGGGTGTTCCAATCCCCTTCCACTAAGGCGGATTGAATAAAAATTGCACGGCTGGTTTGCGGTTCAATGGTACTGTAATTCACGGCGCGCCCCTGCACAATCGGCACACCGTATAAATTCACTTTTTCATCGGCAATCACCTGCCCGCGGGATTTCGACCAACGAGGTTCCGAATAGGATTTTTTAACCAAATGTTCCGCCAACGGTTCAATCCATTCCGGATCAATTTCCGCCACCATGCGTCCCCACAGTTTGGAAGTTTCCACCAATTCCGCCGCCATCACCCATTTCGGTTGTTTTTTGAAAAGCACCGAATTCGGGAATATGGCAAAATGCGCGTTGCGCGCACCGAGATATTGCTGTTTTTCCGCCTCTTTCATACCGATGTGGGAAAGCAAACCGCTTAACAGTGCGGTATGAATTTGTTGATATTGCGCCGCTTCGGAATTAATCGGCAGCCCCATTTCACGCACGGTGAGACGGATTTGATGATAAATATCCTGCCATTCGCGAATGCGCAGATAATTCAGAAAATCCTTCCGGCATTGTCGGCGGAATTGATTTTTAGTCAGCGCTTTTTGCTGTTGCTGTACGTAATTCCACAGATTTAAAAACGCTAAGAAATCCGATTTTTTATCGGCAAAACGACGGTGTTTTTCATCGGACGCCTGCTGTTTTTCCTGCGGACGTTCGCGCGGATCCTGAATCGACAATGCCGCCACGATAATCATCACTTCCAAAACGCAGCCTAAATTGACCGCACTTAGCAGCATTTTGGCAAGGCGGGGATCCACCGGCAGTTGAGCCAGTTGTTTGCCCTGTGCCGTTAAACGGCGAACCTGTCGGGACGAATTTTGAGAGTCCCGTTGGGATTTGATTTGCACATATTCAAATGCGCCCAATTCTTCCAATAATTTCACGCCGTCCTGAATATGCCGTTTATCCGGCGCGTCCACAAACGGAAAGGCTTCGATGTCATCCAATCCGAGCGACGTCATTTGCAAAATAACGGAAGCCAGATTAGTACGCAGAATTTCCGGATCGGTAAATTCCGGACGATTGTTGAAATCCTCTTCCGAATACAGGCGGATACAAATGCCTTCGCTGATACGACCGCAACGCCCTTTTCGCTGATTGGCGGAGGCTTGAGAAATCGGCTCAATCGGCAGCCGTTGCACTTTGGTGCGATAGCTGTAACGGGAAATGCGCGCCGTGCCCGGATCAATCACATATTTAATGCCCGGCACGGTAAGCGAGGTTTCCGCTACGTTAGTGGCAAGCACAATACGATTGAGCCCGCTCGGATGAAAAATTTTGTTCTGTTCCTGCGCAGACAAACGGGCATACAACGGCAGAATTTCCGTATGGCGTAAATTCTGTTTTTCCAGCGCCTCGGCGGTGTCGCGGATTTCCCGTTCGCCGCTTAAAAAAATCAGAATATCGCCGCGGCCTTCCGCTTGCAGTTCGTCCACCGCATTTAAAATGCCTTGCAACTGATCCTGCTCTTCTGTTTCCGCCACGGGACGATAACGCACTTCCACCGGATAGGTTCTGCCGGAAACCTCGATAATCGGCGCATTGTTAAAATGCTTGGAAAAACGTTCTACGTCGATAGTCGCCGATGTGATGATGACTTTTAAATCCGGACGGCGCGGCAAAAGTTGTTTCAGATAACCGAGAATAAAATCGTTATTCAAACTGCGTTCGTGGGCTTCGTCGATAATCAGGCAATCATATTGATTAAGAAAACGATCGGTTTGAATTTCCGCCAGCAAAATCCCGTCGGTCATCAGCTTGATTTGCGTATCGTCGCCGATTTGATCGTTAAACCGCACTTTGTAACCGACGATTCCGCCTAATTCCGTTTGCATTTCTTCCGCAATACGCGCCGCCACCGAACGGGCGGCAATACGGCGCGGCTGGGTGTGTCCGATTAAGCCTGTCTGTCCCAAGCCTAATTCCAAACACATCTTCGGCAACTGGGTGGTTTTGCCCGAACCGGTTTCGCCGGCAATGACAACCACCTGATTTTCCGTAATCAGCTTTTGAATTTCCGCTTTGCGTTGACTGACAGGCAGACTTTCCGGAAAAACGATCGGATTTGTGACCGCACTTTTGCGTTGTTGCAAACGCAATTGAGCCTGTTGAATTTGAACGTCGATTTCTGCCGCAACCGCTTGTTGCTGCCGTTCGTTTTTAATACGGTTCAAACCTTTAATGCGCGCGCCAAGACGGCGGCTGTCCGCAAGCATCATATCGGTTAATTTGCTGAAAAGTGCGGTCTGAACCGGTGTCGTTTTGACGGAATGGTGATATTTTTTCATATTTCGTAATTAATCAATACAACAAGACAGGCGAACCGCCTGCCTGAATAAAATAAAGGGTGAATTATCTTGTTAAACTTTACCGAGCAGTAAAGACAAAATACCGGCGGCGATAAGCGGCCCTACCGGAATACCGCCAAGCAAACCGACACCTAAAATCGTGCCGATAAGCAAACCGGTTAACAGAACCGGCTGCGATCCCATCAGCGATACACCGCGACCGGCAAGCCAAGCTACCAGCATACCGACCACTAACGATAAGAACATTTTCCAGTGCAACAACTCCGTCAGCGCGGGAATTTTCACTTTGCCCGCCACAATCGGGCTGAGCACGCCGATAGTTAGAATAATCACGCCGATATTTAAGCCGTATTTTTCCATCACCGGAATATATTTCGACAGAAATGTTTGCTGCATAAGCAATAATACGGTGGCGGAAATCGTGATGGAACTGTTATTTCCCAACACGCCCAGCAACGCTAACACAACCAGTAAGAATCCAATAGAATTGAAATGAAGTGACATATCGGCTCCAAAGTGCGGTTAAATTTCAAAAAATTTTGAAGAATTATAACAAATTTTGTGAATCTGACGTTTTTTTATTTGTACTTTATCTCTAAAATATAAGCCGACGACTATTTTTTATAAACATGAGTAATAAAATGGAAATTGCATTTATTCTTGCCGGTAAGATTATCGAGCTGACGCTTATCGTACTTATCGGTTATGCTTTGGTTAAAAGTAAGCTGCTGCAATCAAAAGACAGTTACCCGCTTTCCGTCATCGGTTTATATGTCATCAGCCCGTCGGTGATGATTAAAGCCTTCCAAATCGATTATACGCCGGAATTGCTGAAAGGATTGCTGCTCTCCTTGGGGATGGCGGTGTTTTTGCACATCATTTTAATTGCCTTGGGCGTGGTGATGAAAAAAACGCTGAAGCTGGATCCTATCGAACACGCAGCGTCTATCTATTCCAATTCGGGCAATTTAATCATTCCGTTGGTGATGTCTATGTTCGGCGAACAATGGGTGATTTATGCCACTTGTTTTATTGTGGTGCAAACGTTCCTGTTCTGGACCCACTGCCGTTCCATTATTTGCGGTAAAGGTGCGGTGCCGCTGAAAAATATTGTAAAAAATATCAATATTTGGTCGATTATTGTGGGTGCCGTACTGTTCGCACTGCAAATCAAACTGCCGCCGATTATAACCGGTATGCTGGGCGCGGTAGGATCCTTCATCGGTCCGAACGCCATGCTGGTTGCCGGCATGCTGATCGCCTCCATTCCGCTTAAATCCGTTTTGTCCTCCAAACGGGTGTATTTAGTTACTTTTTTACGTCTGATTTTCGTGCCGATTTGTTTGTTATTCGTGGTGAAAATCGGCGGATTCGCCCATTGGGTGCAAAACGGCGAAACTATTGCGATGATAAGTTTCCTCGCCACCATCAGCCCCGCCGCCGCAACCGTCACGCAAATGGCGTTGGTGTACGGGAAAAATGCGCAAAAAGCCAGTATGATTTACGGTGTCACCACCATGCTTTGCGTCTTCACCATGCCGCTGATTATTGCTTTATATCAGTTGCTTTAATTATCAGGCTATCGCTAATGTATGCTAAATATCGGATAATTCGGCTTTCCAACCGATTATTATTGCAGAAACGGAAAGATAACCTATTATTTGCATACAATTCTTCCACAAGCCAAAGGAACCGCACATGGAAAAAGTCAGTCTGGATGACATGCGTCTGTTTGTTTCCGTAGTGCAGGCGGGCAGCCTGCATCTTGCTTCGGAACTGACGGGCGTCCCCATTTCCCGTTTAAGCCGCCGTATGACGCAACTGGAACGAGCGTTGGGTTCAAAATTGATGGATCGCGGTAAAAAAGGCGTGACGCTGAACGATTTAGGTCTGCCCTTTTTTCAACGGGCGCAACACATGTTACAACTCGCCGAACAGGCGGTTTCCGGCGTGCAGGACAGCCTGACCAAACCCAACGGTCTGTTACGGATTTCCGTCGCCGGCGATATTATGCGTATGCTGATTGCACCGTATTTGCCCGCCTATTTGGCGGAAAATCCCGATGTAAATATCGATATTCATCAAAGCCCGCAGAAAATCAATATGATTCAGGACGGCATCGACATTGCCATTCGGGTGGGTTCTATCGAAAACGAAAACGTAGTGGCGCGTAAATTTCTGGATATCCGCTTCGGCGTTTACAGCGCGCCCGAATATCTGGAAGGACACGAACCGCTTCACAGTCCGCAGGATATTTACCGTCACGCCGGCGTAGTACATGCCCTTTCTCTGCCGTGGCGGTTTATTCAGGGGCATCAGCGACTCGACATTATGCCCGCGGGCAAACTCACGGTGAACGATTATTTGCTGGCGGCTCATTTTATTCGCCAGGGCGCAGGCATCGGTATGCTCCCGACCTTTGTGGGCGATCAAACGCCGGAACTGATAAAACTGTTGCCGGATTGGGAAATGCCTACAGTCCCGCTTTCCGTCATATACTATAAAAACCGCGGCACTGTACCGACTATCCGCAGTTTTACGCAGTATTTGCTGGGATTGAATCAGGCATAAAAACGCTTAAAAAAATGACCGCACTTTAGACGGAATTGGCTAAAGTGCGGTCGCAAAAACAATCGTTTTTTAGCGGTTTTGTTCTCTCGCCACCGCTCTATAACCGATATCACGACGATAGAAACGCCCCGTCCAGTTCACTTGTTCGGCAAGTTTTAAGGCTTTTTGCTGCGCCTCGAAAACACTGTTGCCAAGTGCCGTTACGCAAAGTACCCGTCCGCCGTTAGTCACCGGCTTGCCGTCTTTTTCCGCCACGCCGGCCAAGAATATTTTTTCGTCTTGAGCCGGTTGCGTCGGAATACCGTAAATTTCATCGCCTTTGCGGTAATCGCCCGGATAGCCTTCCGCCGCTAATACGATACCTAACGCCGCTTCTTGCGCCCATTCCGATTTGATTTGATCCAATTCGCCTTGGCAGGCTTTTAAACAAAGTTCCACTAAATCGGATTTTAAACGCATCATAATCGGCTGAGTTTCTGGGTCGCCGAAACGGCAGTTAAATTCGATCACTTTCGGCTGACCGTTTTTGTCGATCATCAAACCGGCGTATAAAAAACCTTTATACACATTATTTTCCGCCGCCATGCCGCGTACGGTGGGATAAATAATTTGTGCCATTACGCGATCGTGAATTTCCTGCGTCACCACCGGTGCCGGCGAATAAGCGCCCATACCGCCCGTATTCAAGCCTTTATCGCCCTCGCCTACGCGTTTGTGATCCTGCGAGGTCGCCATCGGTTCTACGTGTTCGCCGTCCACCATCACAATGAAACTGGCTTCTTCGCCGTCTAAAAATTCTTCAATTACCACACGACTGCCCGCTTCACCAAAGACATTGCCGGAAAGCATATCTTTAATGGCGTCTTCCGCTTCGTTTAAGGTCATTGCGACAATCACGCCTTTACCCGCCGCCAAACCGTCGGCTTTAATCACAATCGGCGCACCTTTTTCGCGCACATAAGCCAAAGCTTGCTCCACATCGGTGAAATTTTGATATTCTGCGGTCGGGATTTTGTGGCGCGCCAGAAAATCTTTGGTAAAGGCTTTTGACCCTTCTAACTGCGCCGCGGACTGACGCGGTCCGAAAATAGTTAAACCCGCCGCCTCAAAGGCATCCACCACACCCACGACAAGGGGGGCTTCAGGTCCCACAATGGTTAAACCGATATTGTTCTCCTGCGCAAATTTCACTAAAGCGGTAACATCCGTTACGCCGATATTCACGTTTTCAATATTGGCTTCGCTTGCCGTACCCGCATTGCCCGGCGCCACAAACACTTTGTCGGCTAATGGCGATTGCGCCGCTTTCCATGCGAGAGCGTGTTCACGACCGCCGTTTCCGATGATGAGTATGTTCATTTTTATTCCTTTTTAATTGTTCGAAATTGATTTCGCGCTTTTATGTAAATCGGGTTTCGCCGATGGCGACTTCCTTTTCTTTACTCGTGTAAAGAAAAGGAAACAAAAGAAACCCGCCCCGACTTCAATGCTTTTCTGAGCTTTATTGAAATTTTCCTAACGAAAAACAAGTAAACTCGCTACGCTCAAACAAACTTGTTTTCCTAAAAATTTCAAGTCGCTCAGGCATTTCAGACGGGGACTGAACCGAACATAAAGTGCGGTTAATTTTTAACAAGTTTTGCCAGTTTTGATATTCCCTAAACGGGTTCCCTTCTTTGCCGCCTAAAAAAGTGTGAATTTGTAGGAAAATGCCGCCTGTTTGAGCGTAGCGAGTTTAGGCATTTTCCGTCAAACGAATTCACGCTTTTTTAGGAAATAAGGCAAAGCAGGGTGAGCTTTCTTTTTACCTACTTTTACTTTACACAAGCAAAGAAAAAGTAGGTCGCCCATCGGGCGAAACCCGATTTTAATGACGGAAATGACGCATTTTGGTTAATACCATCACCATATTATGCTCATCCGCCGCATCAATCACTTCCTGATCACGCATGGAACCGCCCGGATGAATCACACATTCGATACCCACTTCCGCCGCAGCGTCAATACCGTCGCGGAACGGGAAGAAAGCATCGGATGCCATGACACAGCCTTTCACTTCCAAACCTTCGTCTTGCGCTTTGATCCCCGCAATTTTGGCGGAGTAAACACGGCTCATTTGACCGGCGCCGATACCGATAGTTTGATTGTTTTTCGCGTACACAATGGCATTGGATTTTACGAATTTCGCCACTTTCCAGCAGAACAGCATATCTTCCAACTCCTGTTGAGTCGGTTTACGTTTGCTCACCACTTGCAAATCATCAATGCCGACTTCGCCTAAATCCGCGTCTTGCACCAACAGTCCGCCGTTCACCCGTTTCACATCTAAACGCGGTTGCGCTTTAGTTAATGCGCCGCATTCCAATAAACGCACGTTTTTCTTCGCTTTCACCGCTTCAACGGCGGCGGCTGAAACCGTCGGCGCGATAATCACTTCCACAAATTGACGTTCCACGATAGCTTTCGCGGTCGCTTCGTCCAATTCGCGGTTGAAAGCGATGATCCCGCCGAATGCGGATGTCGGGTCGGTTTGATAAGCGCGGTTATAGGCTTCCAACGCGTCTTTACCCAAAGCGACGCCGCACGGATTGGCGTGTTTTACAATCACGCAAGCCGGTTCATCAAAGGATTTCACGCATTCCAACGCCGCGTCGGTATCCGCGATATTGTTATAAGAAAGCGCTTTGCCTTGTAATTGTTTGGCGGTGGAAACGCTGGCTTCTTTCACTTCTTTTTCCACATAGAATGCGGCGTTTTGGTGGCTGTTTTCGCCGTAACGCATGGTTTGTTTGCGGATGAAGTTTAAGTTTAAAGTCCGCGGGAATTGACCGCACTTCGCGTCTTGGTCTTCTTCCTCGGCGGCAAAATACGGTTTCACCGAGTGACCGAAATAATTCGCGATCATAGAATCGTATTGCGCCGTATGTTCAAAAGCGCGGACAGCTAAATCGAAACGGGTTGCCAGGGTTAAGCCGTTTCGGTTTTGATCCATTTCCGCCAAAACCATATCGAAATCGGCATTATTCACCACAATCGCCACATCTTTATGGTTTTTCGCCGCCGAACGCACCATGGTCGGGCCACCGATGTCGATATTTTCCACCGCATCTTCCAATGTGCAGCCCGGTTTCGCTACGGTTTGGGCGAACGGATAAAGATTTACCACCACCATATCGATACCTTCGATGCCGTGTTTTCGCATCACTTCGTCATCGGTACCGCGGCGACCTAAAATCCCGCCGTGTACTTTCGGATGAAGGGTTTTCACCCGACCGTCCATCATTTCCGGAAAACCGGTGTAATCGGACACCTCCGTCACCGGCAAACCGCTGTCCGCCAATAATTTGGCGGTTCCGCCGGTTGATAATAATTTAACGCCGCGTTGCACCAAGCCTTGGGCGAATTCCACAATGCCGGTTTTGTCAGATACGCTTAATAACGCTTGACGAATAGCACGAGTTTGCATGAGCATTTCCTTTTGAATTAGAAAAGTTAGGTTTCATAAAATCCGCAGCATTATACCGCAAACGATTGCGTAAAGCTACGAAGCGGAACAAAAAAGCCCGCAAAGTGCGGGCGATTTTTTCGTTGTTTTCCCCATTAAAGCGCGTTCAACGCTTCCAGAGACGGCGCAAAATAATAACTGCCCGTCACCGGTTTGGTGAACCCCAGCAAACGGTCGGTTTTGCCGTCCAGTTCGCCGAACATACTTAACAATTGCTGTTCGATATTGTGCAGGCGGGCGCAATAGGAAATAAAGAACAGCCCGTGCGTGCCCGTTACCGTACCGTAAGGCAAGCTCTGACGCAGAATTTTTAACCCTTGTCCGTTTTCTTTTAAATCCACCCGTCCTACGTGAGAAGTCGGCGGCACCTCATCCAATTCCACACTGTCCGGTTTGGTGCGTCCGATGACGCTTTCCTGTTTTTCGTCGGATAATTTCGCCCATTTATCTAAGTCGTGTTCCCAGCGTTGAGTAAAGACATAGCTGCCGCCGGCATCTTTACCATCGGCAATCAAGGCGACTACCGCCCGTTGTTCGTCCTGCGGATTTTCGGTGCCGTCGATAAAACCGGTTAAATCCCGCTCTTCCACCCAACGGAAACCGTGAATTTCCTGTCGGATGTTAACCGCACCGCCGAACGCCGCCAGCGCAGCCTGCGCTACGCTGAAATTCACATCCGGGCGGTTAGACTGAATATGCACCAATAAATCGTTTTGTGTTGCCGGTGCGCTTAGTCCGCCTTTGCCTAAGGCCGTGAAAGATTTCAGTTCCGGCGCGGAATCCGCATCGGCAAGCTTGCGCCAAACCTCATGACCGAACGCCACCACGGCACCTAAATCAGCATCGGGATACTGCGCCTGAAAACCGTTCAAACTCGTGCAAAAATCACGGCACGCCTGTCCAATCGCCGTCAAATCCGTAATATCCGCTTCCAAATAAATGCCCGCTTTACAATGTTCCAATAAAATACCGCTTTGAGCCGTCATACTCCGTCCTCTCTTATTTTGTTAATCCGTTAACCCAATCCGCAAAAGGTTGGGCTTGCATAAAGCCTGTCACGCGCGCGCTCTGAATTTCCTTGCCTTTTTGATCGAAAAAAATAATAGTCGGCAACCCCATTACATTCAACCGTTTCATTAATTCCATATTTTCCGCGCTGTTTTTAGTCATATCCGCCCGTAACAACAGCACATGTTCGAAAGCTTGCCGCACCGCGGGGGCAGGAAAAGTATATTTTTCGAATTCCTTACAGGCAACACACCAATCCGCATACAAATCCAGCATAGCCACCGCTTTCGGGTTTGCCGTTAACGCCCGTTGTAATTCATTATAACTGTGAATCCGGCTAAAGTGCGGTTGAAAAACGGCGGATTTTTCGACCGCACTTTCCGCAGAATCCGTATGGTGAATGCCGTGTACCGCAAAAAATGCCGCCAGCGATACCAGCAGGCCTAGCCAATAATATTTCGACGCCAACCAGCAACAAAAAGCAATCGCCCACACCGCCCAAAGCGAAGCGGACCAAGCGGGGAAAACGCGTTCAAGCAGAATCACCGGCAACAGTAACAGCACAAAGCCGAACAGTTCTTTTACACGGTTCATCCATGCACCGGATTTCGGCAGAATTTTATTGCCGAACAAGGTAATCAAAATTAAGGGTACGCCCATGCCCAGCGCCAATAAATAAAGCGTGACGGCGCCGGTGAGCAGATCTCCCGACTGCGCTACATACAGCAATGCGCCGGAAAGCGGGGCGGTCGTACAAGGTGACGCTACCAATCCCGCCAGCATTCCCATGACAAACACGCCGCCAAAAGCGCCGGATTGCTGATTTTGACTGATTTGCGTCAGTTTCGTCTGCCAGCTTGCGGGCAGTTGCAAATTAAACGCACCGAACATGGACGCCGCCAGCAGTACAAACAGCACGGATAAGGTGATCAGCACCGGCGGACTTTGCAACGCCACCTGAAACGGCAAACCGATTGCCGCAACGAGTAATCCGAGCAAGGTATAAGTCAATGCCATGCCTTGTACATACACAACGCTCAGCGTAAAAGCCCGCCACGTATTCGGACGCGCGCCTTGGCCGATCACCACGGCGGACAGCAACGGCAGCATCGGCAACACGCAAGGGGTAAACGCCAGCCCCAATCCCAGCAGAAAAAACCAGAATACCGCATATTTCGACCGAAACAGTCGTGCCGCCAGCCGATCCTGCTCGCTTGCGGCATTTGAAAGTGCGGTCGGATTTTCATCCGTTTTTTTCACCGCACTTTGAGCATCCGCACTTCGTTTGCCGGTCGGCGCCATCAACGCTACGGTTCGGGTTTCCGGCGGGTAACAAAATCCTTTGGTACAGCCCTGATAGGTCACTTCAATTTCGGCATCATCCGCCATATTCCGCAACGGCACCGTTAACGTCAGCCGATTCAAATAAATTTCCGTTTCACCGAAAAATTCATCCTGATGCATCTCACCCTGCGGGAAATCCGCAGCCCCCACATCCACATGTTTTCCCTGCAGCCGGATTTCTTTGCGGTATAAATAATAGTCGTCGGCGATTCGCCAGTTTAAGGTAAGTTCGTCGCCCTGCTGTTGCGTTGAAAACCGAAATGCGTCGTCGGCGCGCAAAAACCGGGATTCGGCGGAACCGAACAGCCCCGCCTGCGCGGAAAGTGCGATCAGAATTAAGGTTAAAAATAAAAATAATCGTTTCATTTGAGGTTCATGAAAAAATAGCTATCCGTAACAAAAGAGGAATTTTACTCGTCTTCATCCTTAATGATCAATAAATTAAACACTTCCGTAATATTTTCTATTACGGTTTGCGATTCAAACCGTTCGATGTTGTGTTCCATAAAATACTGCAGAACGGTTAAAGAAATGGTCGCGAACAAATGCCCCTGAAAATTCAGCTCCTCCAGTGAAAAAACGGAACTGTGCCGTTGATATCTCACATATGCCGTTTTCACCATTTCCCGTAAATCTTCTAAAAAATGGATCTTCGGCGTACGAATCCTGCTTATTTTACGAACCAGTTCCTGATTCTCCAGAAACACCGGCCGCATGATTTTGGCAAATTCCAAAGTCGAAATGGTAAAACGCTGCTCCAGATTAGAACCGAAAATCAGTTTTAATTCGTTCACCAATGCTAACGCGACTTCATTTTTATTCATGTAATATTTGTAAAAGGTGGAACGGTTGATTTGCGCTTTATCCAATATGTCCTGCACCGTCATTTGTTCGAATTCCTTTTCATCCAGTAAATCTAAAAATGCCGCTCGGATTTTGGACAATGTTTTTTCTACCCGAATATCTTGCTTTTTCATCGTTTCGTCTCTTTTTGAATTTTTCACACTGTAACCGAGCAATTAAAATTAAGCAACACTTTGTTGTTTTTTGTCGGTTGAAGTGAAAAAAAGCCACAATATAATAGGTTGCATGAGGGGCAATCCTCCCTATTCGGGGTTAACTAAGGAATAACTATGAAAGCGAAATTTGTCGTCGCCGCGCTTGTCGCGGCAGCTCTTACGGGTGGTGCGGTTTGGTATAACGGAAAATTAAAAGCCGAAAAATTGCCCGGCATTGCCGCCGTTAACGGTCGTCTGGAATTAAAACGACTGGATATCGCCACGCTGTATTCGGGACGGGTGGAAGAAATCTACGTACAGGAAGGCGATGAAGTGCAGCCGGAACAAAATCTCGCCCGTCTGTCTTCCAGTATTTCCCAAACGCAAGTGGACGCGGCGAACGCACAAAAACAACGGGCGCAGGAAGCCGTAACCCGGGCCGCGGCGCAAATCGATTCCCAACAACAACAGCTTAAAGTCGCTAAACTGGATTTGGATAACGCACAGAAATTACGTCGTGAAAATCTGGTTTCCGCCAGCGAACTGGATCGCCGTCAGGCGAATTATCGCGCGGCTGTTGCGGCGGTAAATACGGCGAAAGCCGCCAAAGCGGAAGCGGATGCGGCGGTAAACCAGGCGCAGGCGCAATTGGAACAGGCGCAATCGCAAAACAGCGATATGCTGATTAAAGCGCCGAAAGCAGGCTGGGTGGAATATCAAATCGCCGAAGTGGGCAATGTGCTTGGGGTCGGCGGCAAAGTCATCAGTCTGCTGGACCCTACCGATACCTATATTAATGTGTTCCTGACTTCCCACCAGATGAACCGGGTTAAAATCGGGGACGACGCCCGCATTATAGTGGATGGCGTGGATGCCGTATTCCCGGCCAAAATTACCTTTGTTTCCAGCAATGCGCAATTTACGCCGAAATCCGTAGAAACCACGGAAGAACGGGCGAAATTAATGTTTAAAGTGAAATTGCAGGTACCTCAGGAAATTGCGCTGCAACATGAACGATTTTTAAAAGGCGGCATGACGGCGATGGGCTATGTGAAATATGCACAGGACGCCGAATGGTCCGAACGGCTTACCGTAAAATTACCCGCAGGCAATCAATAATGACAGAAGCACGCTTGGCGGTGTCGGTTGAAAATCTGGTTCATTGTTACGGAAAAACGACCGCACTTTCGCACATTAATTTACAAATTCCGCAAGGCAAAACCGTGGGGTTAATCGGTCCCGACGGGGTAGGTAAATCAACGCTGCTTTCGGTGATTGCCGGCACTAAAATCATTCAGTCCGGCACAGTCGAGGTGTTCGGTGAAGATTTGGCGGATAAAAAAGCCAGAGATACGTTATCCCGCCAAATCGCCTTTATGCCGCAGGGATTAGGTAAAAATCTTTATTTAACCTTATCCATTTATGACAACGTGGATTTCCACGCCCGCCTGTTCGGCTTGCCGAAACAATATCGTAAAGCCCGCATCGAACGTTTGCTGAAAGCCACGGGCTTAGCCCCTTTCGCCGACCGACCTGCGGGTAAACTGTCAGGCGGAATGAAGCAAAAACTCAGCCTCTGTTGCGCCTTGGTGCACAGCCCGGATTTACTGATTTTAGACGAGCCCACCACCGGGGTGGATCCGCTTTCCCGTCGCCAATTCTGGCAACTGGTGGAGTCTCTGCGGCGGGAAACCCCGGATATGACCGTTATCGTCGCTACCGCTTATATCGACGAAGCGGAAAATTTCGAACATGTGCTGGCAATGGATGACGGTGTGCTGATTGCGAATAAACCGACCAAAGAAGTGATTGCCGAAACCCGAAGCGATAATCTGGAACAAGCCTATGTGAAATTATTGCCGCCGGAAAAACGCGGGGCGGAAAACGGTCTGGAAATTCCGCCTTTTGAAGTGAAAGCTGATGAACCGCCGGTTATTATTGCTGAAGGTCTGACCAAAAAATTCGGTGATTTCGTTTCCGTGGATCACGTCAGCTTCACGATTCCCAAAGGCGAAATTTTCGGATTTTTGGGTTCCAACGGTTGCGGTAAATCCACCACCATGAAAATGCTGACCGGCTTGCTCGATCCCACCGAAGGCACGGCAACCTTATTAGGACAACCGGTTGACGCCGGCAACATCGACACCAGAAAACGAGTGGGTTATATGTCGCAGGCATTCTCGCTGTACGAAGAATTAACGGTACGCGAAAATCTGGAATTGCATGCCAAATTATTCCAAATTCCGGCGGAAAAATGGAATGAGCATGTCAATAATGCCATGGAGCAGTTTGATCTCTCCGAGATTGCCGATGAAAGACCTTCGTCTCTGCCTCTTGGTATCCGTCAGCGCCTGCAACTTGCCGCCGCCTGTCTGCACAAACCGGAAGTGTTGATTTTGGACGAGCCCACTTCGGGCGTGGATCCGGCGGCGCGGGATATGTTCTGGAAATATTTGATCAAGTTGTCGCGGGAAGATCACATTACCATTTTCGTCACCACTCACTTTATGAACGAAGCCGCCCGTTGCGACCGAATTTCCTTTATGCACCGCGGACGCGTATTGGGCGTAGGTACGCCGGAACAATTACGCATCGACAAAAACGCCCCGACGCTGGAAGAAGCGTTTATTATCTATCTGGAAGAACAGGCGGACGATATTACCGCACCGGAGACAACAACGGATTCCGGCGAAAAAAGTGCGGTCGAAAATACGCGGTCTTTTGAACCGAACCGAGGTTTGCTGGCGTGGTGGTCTTTGATTTGGGCCTTTGCCGTACGGGAAGGCAAAGAACTGTTGCGGGACAATATCCGATTATTCTTCGCCTTTGGCGGACCCATTATTATGTTGCTGACCATGGCGGCCAGTATTTCCTTTGATATTAACCCGTCCAATTTCAAGGTGCTGGATCACGATAACAGCTCCGAAAGCCGTAAATTGGTCGAATACTTCAGCGGTTCACGTTATTTTATCCGGCAGGCGGATCTGCATTCGGTAGATGAAATCACACCGAGCCTGCAAACCGGCGAAATTAAGCTGGTACTTGAAATCCCGGTGAATTTCGGCAAAAAAATGCTGAGCGGACAGCAACCTGAAGTGGGGGTATTTATCGACGGCGCTTTTCCTTCCGTGGCGGAAAATCTGAACGCTTCCGCTTCCGGTGCGATTCGTCAATACATGACGGAAACCCTGCACGAGCAAGGTTTTAATGTGTCCGCCTCCGCCCCAACGGAAGCCCGCTTCATCTATAATCAGGATTTCAAAAGTATTTACGCCATGACTCCGGGTATTATTATGCTGGCGATGATTTTAATCCCTAATATGATGACGGCGCTCGGTGTGGTCAGGGAACGGGAAATAGGCTCGATTATGAATCTATACGGCTCGCCCGCTTCTAAGTTTCAGTTTCTATTAGGTAAACAGTTGCCTTATATCGCCCTTTCTTTCCTGAGCTATTTGCTGATGGTGGCGGTGTCTATTCTGGTGTTTGACGTGCCGATTAAAGGGTCCGCCGCGGCGATGTTTTTCGGCTGTTTATTGGGTATTTGCGCCTCAACCGCATTCGGTCTGCTGATCTCAAGCTTTGTGAAAACTCAGGTTGCCGCCATTTTCGCTGCGGCCATTATTGCCATGGTTCCCACTATCAACTTTGCGGGAATGATGTACCCGACTTCCTCTTTAGACGGGAACGTACGTATCGTTTCAAGAATTTTCCCGGGCGCCTGGTTCCAAAATATCAGCCTGGGCGGATTTACCAAAGGACTCGGTTTTGTCGAATTAATGCCAAACTATATAGCCCTTATACTGATTTACGCAGCTTATTTCAGCCTTGCCGTTCTGTTACTGAAAAAACAGGAGAAATAATTTATGTCACGTTGGTTAAAAAATGTCTTTTTTCTCTGCGGTAAAGAATTTAAAAGCCTGTTTAGCGATCTTACCCTGCTGGTATTGATTATCTATATGTTTTCCATCGCACTGATTTCCGTTGCCAATCTGCCTACTACGGAAGTCAAAAATGCATCGGTGGGAATCGTCGATCACGATCATTCCCCCCTTTCTTATCGTTTGAAAGATGCCTTGCTCAACCCCTATTTCAAAAAGGTGGAATATGCCGCACAGGAACAAATCGACGATCTGATGGATAACAGTGATTTTACTTTTATCGTTGATATTCCGCCGAATTATCAACGGGATATTCTGGCCGGTCGCAATCCGAAAATTCAAATTTTAATCGACGCCACAGCTATGACGCAGGCAAATATCGGCGCCTCCTACATTACGCAGATTTTTACCGCCGAATTAAACCGCTTTCTCAAGGTGACGAACGCCGCGATGCCGATAGAATCGGCGGTAAACGTGCTGTATAACCCCAATTATTCCAGCAAATGGTTTATGGGCGCGATTCAACCGGTGGGAAATCTAAACCTGCTTACCATGCTGCTGGTGGGCGCGGCGATTATTCGCGAGCGGGAACGCGGCACAATAGAACATTTATTAGTAATGCCCGTGCGTTCCAGTGAAATCGCCGTTGCCAAAGTGTTGGCAAACGGCTTGGTTCTATTCGTCGTCGCCATGCTTTCGCTTAAATTCGTAGTGCAAGGTTATTTAGCCATTCCCATCACCGATTCGGCTATCGGATTATTTAGTTTAGGCGTGGTTATTTTTATTTTTTCCATCGCGTCCTTAGGGATCTTACTGGCGGTATTCGCTCCCTCTATGCCGCAATTCGGTCTGTTGTGCTTACCGGTTTATCTGGTGATGTATATGCTGTCGGGTACTATGTCTCCGCTGGAAAATATGCCGCAATTAGCCCAATATTTAACCCAGTTTTCCCCTACTGCGATTTTAGGTTCTTACGCCAAAGACGTACTGTTTAGAGGGGCGAGCCTGAGTATGGTATGGGACGATTTAGTAAAAATGGCGGCATTAGGCGCATTATTTTTAGGTATCGCGCTGATGCAATTTAAGACCATGTTATCCAAACAGGGATAAAAGTGCGGTCGGTTTTTTCCTCGTTTTTCAACAAATTACAAAAACCGATTGTAGTCAAAATATGCAATATCGGTTCTTAAAACCCGATTTATGTTGAGGTTATTATGCAATTCATTTATAAACTCTCGCTGATTGCGGTAGCGGTGACATTAACCGCCTGTTCTAATACCGAGGTGGATTTACATTCACAAATCGACCTGCCAGCAAACTTCGAACAAACCGGCAACGGTACGGGTACTGCCGATGTCAGCCGATGGTGGCGGCAATGGCATGATCCGCAACTCACTCGGCTGATTGAACAAGGGTTACGTAACAACCTCGACATAGCCATGGCGCGCAGTCGTTTGAACGAAGCGCAAGCCAATACCGCTTATACGGAGGCGGATAAAGGCCCGCAAGTTTCAGGCAGCGGGCGTATAGGCGGATCCCGTTCCCGTCTTATCAACAGCCCGTTAACCGGTGAAAACGATACGTCATCGGGCAATAATCAATACGCCGGTATTACCGCAAGCTGGGAACTGGATTTCTTCGGCAAAAAACGCAGCGATGCCGACGCCGCCAAAGCCGCTGAAACGGCGGTACAAAATCAGATTTACGCCACCCGAATGCTGATCGCCGGGCAAATTGCCGAAAACTACTTTAATATTTTTGCCCTGCAACAGCAAAATGCCGTACTGAATCAGTCCGTTAAGGTATTAAGCCGGCTCAGAAATTACGTCCAAGGCAGATTCAACGCAGGACAAGCCAATGCCAACGACGTATTACAAGTGGAAAACCGCCTCACCGCCGTACAGGCACAACAAGCGACATTGAACAGCCAAATTGCCGCTAACGAACGCGCAATCGCCGTGTTAACGGGGCAAACGCCGCAGGGATTCCGGATTAATAAAAACGGCAATCCATTAGTTACGCTACCTTCTCCGCCGGCGGGTATGTTACCGGGCGATTTGCTTAACCGCCGTCCGGATTTACGCGTCGATCGGGCGCAAATTCAAGCCGCCGCCGCAAAATTAGCCAGTGCTAAAGCGGATCTGTATCCCCGCTTCGATATTCAGTTTATGGGCGGAACCGGCCGCATTGAAATAAATTCCGACATTTCCGAATTAAAAGGCTGGACGGGCTTGCTCAGCGGCGGATTAAGCGTACCGATTTTCACCAACGGACGTATTCAGGCCAACATCGACGCAGCGGACGCCCGCTTAAAAACCGCATTACTACAATATGACAAAACGCTGATTCAAGCGCTGGCGGATGTAGATAACGCCTATCAGGCGCAATATGCGTTAAACCGACAAGCGGAACTGCAACAAAGTGCGGTCAAAAAAGCACAGGTTTCCGCCGCCAATGCCGAAAAATTATTTAAATACGGCGATAAAAATCTGGATAACGCTCTCACCGAACGCCTTAATGCGCTGGATTACCAAAACCAACTTATCCAAGTGCGGTTAAACCGGGCGAAGAATTTAGTGAATTTATACAAAGCCTTGGGCGGCGGCTGGCAGGAATAACCGGCAGTCATTGGAAAATAAGGTAAATACTATTTGCTTATCCCGATCATTCGAAATCGGGCGAATGTATTCGTCCGACGAACCTTAAAAAACATTTCGTTTTCCGACCGCACTTTGAGTGGTTTGGTGTTTTAAGTTGTTCGAATTAAGATGATTGGAATGCGGACAGAACGGTCGGAGTGCTTTTTTGTTTGGCTTGCCATAAATCATAATCCGCTTGTTGATGTAACCAACTTTCCGGGCTCGGGCTGTTTTCCCCCAGCCACGCATGCAGGCGCAATGCCATATCTGCACTGATTCCGGCTTTCCCGTTTAACAGGCGCGAAAGTGTCACGCGATTCACCCCTAATTGTTTTGCCGCTTCGGTTACGCTCAATCCTAATTCCGGCAGAATATCCTCCCGAATAATTGCCGCAGGATGAGGAGGCGGGTTAAACATATCCATTATTTTCTCCTAATGATAATCTTGATAATCGACAATTTCGGCATGCCCCATTTCAAATCGGAATGTTACTCGCCAATTTCCATTGACTTTCACTGCCCAACAGCCGGATAAATTCCCAATTAACGGATGTAATTACCAACCCGGAATATTCATATCCTGTACCGATTTTGAACTGTTTAAACGCGCTAAAATACGTTTTAATTTCGCCGCATGACTATTAATAATTCCGGCAGTCGATCCCGTTTTATAAAATCGCTCCAATCCTTTGTGTTTGAAAGAAATAATCATGACTTGATTTCCGTTAAATTGTAGCGCCAACCGCTACAAACATCAATTATTATTTAGACACAGTTTAATATAATTATGAAAAACAAACGGAAGATTTAGTTTAATTCCGGAATAGCGTTCACAATATATTCATTGCAGGGAATTCCTTGATAGCGCGCGTCTCCCGACGCGTACTTGAATCATGAAAAAGGCACGCGTCGGGAGACGCGCGCCAGCAGGCGAATGCGATTCGCCCTTATTGCGATAAAAACAAAAACCCGATCCTAAGATCGGGTTTTTTATTCGCTTAACTAATCCTAAGATTAGAAGAATACGCGTAAACCGACACCGTAGATGTTGTCTTTGTCGGTTTCTGCGTTGTCGTATTTAGTATTTACACGTTCATACATTGCGTATGTGATGACGTTTTTGTGTAATTTGTAATCCACACCGACTTGGTAACGGTTTGCGATTTCTTCTGTGTTACCAGTTGCTTCAGAACGAACGTCTAAACGTTCCCATTGTGCAAATACCGCTGAAGGTTCGGAGAATTGATAACGGGCATCAACCATTGCATAACGACCTTTAGTGCCCGCATCAGTACGACGACCGGTTACTACTTCAGTATAAGCATCGCTTACTTCATTTTTATATTGACCGTAGTTCAACGCTAAATAAAACGGACCGTAAGTGTAGCTACCGTGTAATAACCATGCTTTGTTCTTACCTACGGAATCATTTGAATAGGCAATATCATCATAGTTATCTTGTGTATAACCCGCGGCAAATTCTAAACCGTGATTTTCGGCAAAGTCATAATGATAGAATGCTGTGACACCATAACCGTTTTTATATTCAACATACTCACCAACATAACGATCTACATCAGTATTGCTGTGACCGAATAAGTAGTCTGCACCGAAGCTGAAACCGTTCCATTCCGCTGATTTGAATTTCACGGATTTATCTGAACGGGTAGTCAAAATGTTATATGCACCGGAACGGTAGTAGGTTGCATCCTGCAATACGTCATCCGCTGTGGTTTGTTGACGACCGAATGCCAAACGACCTACATCTTGATGTGCCAAACCGGCATATAATTCACGAGTACTCGGATTATCAAAATCACTATCGGAACCTTTGTTCACGTTAGTTGCATTACCATCTTCAGTAAAACGAATTTGATAACCGGCGAATGCGGATAAACCGTTACCTAAATCTTGACTCGCTTTAACGATAATACGGGAACCGTCGTTTACTAAATCGCTACGACCTTCACCGGTTTTACCCAAGAAAGTACGGAATGAACCGCTTAATTCAACTTTCGCACCGTCCTGTTCATAAACAACGGCGGCGTTTGCTGTGCTTGCCACTGCAGCTGCAGCGACTGCTAATGCTACTAATGTCTTTTTCATAATTTAATTCCTTATCAGAATTTATTTTTTACAACTTCTATTGAACTTTCCGAAACCGGAAAAGTCAAATGCGCTTAAACTTTAAGCTGCTCGGATATTGCCAAAAATCATGTGCATATGTCAATCAATAATGCACAAATAATTTTCATTTTTCTGATCGAGATCACATTTTTTGCAGATTTTTGATTGTTTTTTGTACAACATTGACCGACGAAGCGATTCAGCAAAGGTAAAAAAGAGAATAAACGTTCGATTGAGTATAAAAACCCAAAACTCGGTGTTTTTTGTCGGATCGAGATTATGCTGCCCAAACAGTTGTTGTTAATGCCGGAAAAGCAACCCGGTTTGATCACCGAACTGCAAGCGTTGTAGAATAGATGTCGATTCAGGCTAAATTAAATAATTAAACCGGAGGAATAACTATGCAGAATTTTAATTATTTTACACCGACCCAAATTATTTTCGGCAAAGACACCGAACAACAAGCGGGCGAACTGATTAAAGCTCAACATTGCCGTAAAGTTTTAATTCATTACGGCGGCCAAAGCGCAAAAAAATCCGGTTTGCTGGATCGCATTAAAGCCTCACTCGACAACGCCGGCATCGCTTATACGGAACTGGGCGGCGTAGTGCCGAATCCGCTGTTATCCTTGGTTTATCAAGGTATTGATTTGTGCAAAAAAGAAGGTGTGGATTTCATCCTTGCAGTCGGCGGCGGCAGCGTAATCGATTCCGCCAAAGCCATTGCTTACGGCGTCGCCGAACCGGACAAAGACGTCTGGGAACTGTACGACCGCAAACGTCAGGCCGCCGCCTGTTTGCCGGTCGCCACCGTTTTAACCATTGCCGCCGCCGGCAGCGAAATGAGTCCGAGTTCCGTGATTACCAAAGATGAAGGCGGAATCAAACGCGGTTACAGCAGCGATTTATCCCGGCCGAAATTCTCCATTTTAAATCCCGAACTCACCATGACATTGCCGCAATATCAAACCGCCAGCGGCAACGCGGATATTCTAATGCACACGATGGAACGTTATTTCACACCGAACTCCACCATGGAAATCACGGATTCCATTGCGGAAAGTCTATTAAAAACCGTCATGAAAAATGCGCAGATTCTGGCCAAAGATCCGCAAAATTACGAAGTCCGCGCAGAAATTATGTGGAGCGGCAGTTTATCTCACAACGGCTTAACCGGTTGCGGCGGCGGGCACGGCGATTGGGCGACCCATATGCTGGAACACGAATTGAGCGGCTTATTCGGTGTGACCCACGGTGCGGGATTGGCGGCGATTTGGGGGCATTGGGCAAGATATGTTTACAAAGACGCACTACCGCGTTTCGAACGTTTCGCCCTGCAAGTGATGGAGGTAACAGCGGCTGAAAATGCCGAACAAACCGCTTTAAAAGGCATTGAAGCCATGGAAGACTTTTTCCGTAGCATCGACATGCCGACCAATCTGTCCGAATTAGGTGTAAACGCCAATGCGGAACAGATTGCCGAAATGGCGAAAAAATGCGCTATCGCCACAAACGGCTGCGCCGGTGCCGTTAAGCCGTTATACGAGCAGGATATGATCGCCATTTACACGGCGGCACAAAAAGCGTAGTTAAATTTTTTCTCTACCGCGACTCCATCCTATTATCTTGTGTAAACATCCATTTCGACTAAAAGGTGATCGCTTGAGCGATCACCAAATTCAATGATGAAATCAGAAATCCCGTTTTAAGATTTCAAACGCTCAAATCCCGCTTTTAAATCCGCAATTAATTCATCCGCATCTTCGAAACCGATATGCACGCGGATTAACGTGCCGGTTAAAGTGCGGTCGATATTCGGGCGGATTTTTTGGATTTCTTCCGGTTGGTTGTATAAAATCAGGCTTTCGAAACCGCCCCAGGAATAGGCCATAGAGAACAGTTTGAAGTGATCCATAAACGCGGAAAGCCGCGCGTGATTTAATTTTTCGTTTAATTCGAACGAGAATAAACCGGCGGAACCGCTGAAATCGCGCATGAAAAATTCATGTCCCGGGCAACTCGGCAAGGCGGGGTGATAAACCGCTTTCACTTCCGGTTGTTGGGCAAGCCATTTCGCCACTTTAATTCCGCTTTCGGTGTGTTGTTTGAAACGCACGGCAAGGGAACGAATGCCGCGCGCGGTGGTATAAGCGCTGTCGGCGTCCGCCATTTGCCCCATTAAATAGGAATTTTCCCGTAACTGTTCCCAGCAACGGGCATTGGATACGGCGGTGCCAATCATCACATCGGAATGACCCACCAGATATTTGGTGCCCGCCTGAATGGAAATATCAACGCCGTGTTCCAGCGCTTTAAACAGAATACCGCCCGCCCAGGTGTTATCAATCATGATTACGATTTCAGGGTTCTTTTGGCGCACCGCTTTGACGATACTCGGCACATCGGGCACTTCAAAGGTGAGCGAACTCGGGCTTTCCAAAAACAACACTTTGGTGTTGGAGCGCACCAGTTCTGCGATTTTCACGCCGTCCAGCGGGTCGTAATAAGTCGTGGTCACATTCATTTTGCTCAGGATTTTGTTGCAGAAATCCTGCGTCGGTTCGTAAGCGGCGCCTGTCATCAATACGTTATCACCGGCTTGTACAAAGGCTAAAATAGCATTCGTCACCGCCGCCGCACCGCAAGGATAAAGATAACAACCTGCGCCGCCTTCCATTTCGCACATTAAATCCTGCAGGGCAAAGTGGGTTAACGTGCCGCGACGACCGTAAAACAACGCCTGTTTGGCGCGGTTGACGGTAGCCTGTTTCTTTTGCGCCAGATTTTCAAATACTAAAGAAGACGCCCGTTGCACCACGGGATTCACCGCGCCCTGACTGACGCGTTTACTACGGCCTGCGTGCACTAAAATGGTGGCTAACGACTGTTTTTCCGACATAATAACTTCCTGTTCGATATAATTGATTAATTTAATAGATAAAACCGACTGTAAAAGTGCGGTCGATTTTTTTACAATTTTCCCGTTGATTTTGCACGCTAATTTAAATCGTTGCAAAAAATTTTTCCCTCAATCCATTTTAGGAGATTAAACATGGTATTAGTAACCCGTCAAGCACCGGATTTTACCTCCGCCGCCGTTTTAGGCAACGGCGAAATCGTTGAAAACTTCAACTTCAAACAACATATTGCCGGTAAACCTGCGGTCATTTTCTTCTATCCGTTAGATTTTACTTTCGTTTGTCCGTCCGAATTAATCGCATTCGATCACCGCTATGCGGAATTCCAAAAACGCGGCGTAGAAGTGGTCGGCGTGTCTATCGATTCCCAATACAGTCACAATGCATGGCGTAACACGCCGGTTGACCAAGGCGGTATCGGTCCGGTTAAATACGCATTAGCGGCCGACACCAAACACGAAATCGCTAAAGCATACGGTATCGAACACCCTGAAGCGGGCGTAGCGTTACGCGCTTCATTCTTAATCGACGCCAACGGCGTGGTTCGTCACCAAGTAGTGAACGATTTACCGTTAGGCCGTAACATCGACGAAATGTTACGTATGGTTGACGCTTTACAATTCCACGAAGAACACGGCGAAGTTTGCCCTGCCCAATGGGAAAAAGGCAAAGAAGGGATGAAAGACAACCCTGAAGGCGTAGCGAAATACTTAAAACAAAACGCTGATCAGCTTTAATCGAAAAATTTTCATCGGCTATTTAATGATTATCAGGAACGTTTCAAGCCACACATTTGTGTGGCTTTTTTGTTATTCCGAATCCGCCAAGGCTTGCAATAATACCGGAATATGACTATGTCGCACGTCCTTCACGGCGGTCAGCAACGTGATGTGCGAATGGCGTTTTTCCAACCGCTTCAATTCCGCC
This sequence comes from Actinobacillus succinogenes 130Z, assembly GCF_000017245.1. NCBI lineage: Bacteria > Pseudomonadati > Pseudomonadota > Gammaproteobacteria > Pasteurellales > Pasteurellaceae > Actinobacillus > Actinobacillus succinogenes. Next base: position 1,258,881 of record NC_009655.1, on the reverse strand, counting down.
AAAGCCTGTCGCTGTGCCGCATTAGTTAATTCCGATCGATAACGCAACACGAATTCGGGGTAATTTTGCTGCGGGTTTTCATGATAAAACCGGCGCAGTTCACGGCTGGGGCAAACTTCTTTCAACCACCGGCAACGGGAAAATTTTTCTTTTGTCACGCCGCGCGGATAAAGCCGATCCACAAATACGGCGCACTCCTGTTCCGTCGGCTTGAAATCATAAATACGCTGCACCTTAAACATTACGCTTCTCCTCAGGGTTCGTTTATCTCGTATAAACAAACCCGAATCCCCATGATAAAAACGACAAAAAATCCGACCGCACTTTTACCGTTCCGGTTGCACCGAAACGCGGCGGTTTTCCGCGGTTTCCGGTTCCAAATCCAGTTTAGCCATCAGTAATTGGTCGCGGTCTTCTTCCGCGTTACCGGTTACCAATAACTTATCGCCGTAGAAGATGGAATTTGCCCCCGCCATAAAACACATCGCCTGCATTTCTTCCGACATACCCTGGCGACCGGCGGATAATCGCACATAGCTTTTCGGCATAGTAATACGGGCGACGGCTATGGTGCGGACGAATTCCGTCCAGTCCAGTTCTTCCGCATCCGCTAAAGGCGTGCCGTCCACTTTCACCAATTGGTTAATCGGGACGGATTCCGGTTGAGGATCCAAATTGGCCAGGCTGGCGATAAAACCGGCTCGTTCCTTTCGGTTTTCGTTCATACCGATAATTCCGCCGCAACAGACTTTCAATCCCGCTTTACGTACTTTTCCCAAGGTACTCAAACGATCCTCAAAACCTCTGGTGCCGATAACTTTCTTATAATGCTCCGGCGAAGTATCGATATTATGGTTGTAATAATCCAGACCCGCCTCTTTCAGATTTTCCGCCATACCGTCTTCCAATAAACCGAAAGTACCGCACGTTTCCAGTCCCAGGTCTTTCACCGCTTTGACAATTTCGGTTATTTTGCCGATGTCTTTCGGTTTAGGTCCGCGCCATGCCGCACCCATACAAAAACGGCTCGCACCGCGGGATTTGGCGATTTTGGCTTTTTCCACAATATCTTCCACTTCTAATAATGCCTGCTTCTGTACGCCGGTTCGGTAACGGGCGGATTGCGGGCAATACCCGCAGTCTTCCGGACAGCCGCCGGTTTTAATGGACATTAGCGTCGAAAGCTGAACCGCTTGCGGATTAAAATGCTCGCGATGTACGATTGCCGCGCGATGAACCAATTCCAAAAACGGCGTTTCGAACAACGCCTCTACTTTACAAACCGACCAATATTGCGCCTGAGGATGCGGTGTATTCGAATAAAGTTGTAATGTTGTTTCCATTGTTATTCCTTACCATAAACGGTATTTGTCTGCATAAACGTAACGGAACCCGCTTTTACCGTTAGAATGCGGTCTATCCGTCCTTTTAATTCATTCGGTTGGTGAGTGACGATTAGCATGGTCAGCTGTTTCTCCGTACAAAGCCGATCCAATAAATCCAGCATTTCCGACCGCAAACCGGGGTCCAGCGACGAAAAAGGCTCGTCCAGTAACAAAATAGGCTTATCCCGCAACAAACAGCGCGCCAATGCCACCCGTTGTTTCTGCCCGCCGGAAAGTGCGCTGGGTTTTCGCCTTAAAAATGCCGCCAAACCGACCGCACTTGCCGCTTGTTGCACCCGCTGTCGTTCCTGTTCGTTCAGTTTTAAATCGGGTTTTAAGCCCAGCGCAATATTTTGTTCCACAGTAAAATGAGGAAACACATTGTTTTCCTGAAACAGCATCGAAACCGGACGCTGATGGGGCTCGCACCGGGTTTGATTTTCGCCGTTCAACCAAATTTCGCCGGATTCCGGCAATTCGAAGCCGGCAATTAAATTTAATAACGTAGACTTTCCCGCCCCGCTGGCACCGATGACGGCGATTTTTTCCTGCGCACGCACGTGCAAATCAAACCGCATTGTCATATCTTGATAGCGGAAGACGACCTGTTTTAATTTAATCATATTGCTTTTCTACTGCCAAAAATAAACCGAAACACACTAATAACAGTACCAACGCCGTGACAGAGGCTTCATCACCGCGATAACTGCCGAGCTGTTGATACAGTAAATACGGCAGCGAGGTGAAATCCTGTCCGCCGAATAAGGCGATAGCGGTGAAATCGCCTAAAGATAATGCCGTCGCCAGCGCGAAAGCATATTTCATCGATGGCGCCAGATTTTGCCATTCAATCAGGCGGAAACGCTGCCAACCGCGAATGCCCAGCGACTGACACAGATTTTCGTAATATTGCATGTTGTTGTTCATGGGCACCGCCAGAATACGAATCGCAAAAGGCAGTGCGGTTAAAGCGTTACACAGCACTACTACGACAAATAAATGCGCCGTGCCGAAATCCAGCCTTTGCAGCTGCAAAAACAAACCGACCGCCAACACCAGCATCGGCACCGCCAGAATCAGCATGCCGCCGTTCATTAAAAGACGGGCCAAAAACGGTAGTTTCAACCAGTTTAAGCGACGCACGAGCTGCAAAAGTGCGACCGCCATCAATAACGAAAGAAAAGCGGAAGACGGTGCAATGGTAAAGGAATAGCCCATGGCCCGCCACAGTTGCGGATTCTGCCACGCACTGAAAAACTGTTGAGAAAACAACGCGCCGGCGACGATATTTCCCAGCGGCAAAACAATAAAAACGGTAGCGACGACAATCACCAAAATCTGCAAAAATCCGACCGCACTTGATTGCTGCGCAAACCATAATTCCCGCTGGGACAGCTGTCCTTCCGGTATTTTGCCCGCCAAATTACCGATACCGAACAGCAGTAAACCAAACACAATCTGCAACGAAGCGTACAACGCCGCCCCGGCAAGATCAAAATCAAAGATTATCGCTTGGTAAACCGCCACTTCCAGCGTACTGTATTGCGGTCCGCCGCCGAGCGTCAGTACGATGGCGAAACTGGTAAAACACAACATGAAAATCAATACCGAAGCGGGAAAAAACTGCTGTCGCAAATACGGCAGTTCAATCAACCGGACAAACTGCCAACCGCGAATACCGAGCTGAGCCGCCAGTTGCCGCTGTTGATTAGGAATAGCCTGGTAACTTTGCAAAAACAAACGCGCCGCCAAAGGCAGATTAAAAAACAAATGAGCGATTAAAATGCCCGGTAAGCCGTAAATATCCGGTTGCCAGTTCAAATGGAAAAAACGGGCTGTCTGCGCCAGCCAGCCCGACCCGCCGTATACGCCCAACAAACCGAACACCGCAACCAGCGACGGCAACACGAAAGTCAGTGAAAACAATCGCAGTAAAACCGTCTTGCCGCGAAAAAGGCGATAAAAAAACGCACGGGCGAAAAGAACGCCGAAAATGACCGATAATAATGCGGACAATCCCGACTGCATAAAACTGAACCACAATATCCGTTTCAAATAGGCATCCTGCCATAAATTCTGCCATACCTGCCGCAACGGCGTGTCGCCCGCAGAATACACGGCATTCAGGCTGCCGCCGTAAAGCACAAGCAAAAAGGCGAAGACACAAATACCGCCCGCATAATGGCGCGGACGCAATCGGCTTAACCGGCGTAATTTCAGAGGAAGAACGTTCATTAACGGCTCAGCTCCGTTTGCCAGATTTCAATCCATTGTTTCACTGTGGCATCCGTCGGTACGGATAAAGTTTGTTTAGTCGGATTGGCGTTTAACGTTTCCGCCTTTAATTGATCAAAGTGCGGTTCGATCGGCGCGGAAATTGACGATAGCATAACGTTTTTCGGAATAATGATTTTTTGCGCTTCGGCGGAAAGCAAAAAGTCAATAAATTCGTCGGCACACACGTGATTTTTTCCGGCGATTTTGGCCACCGTATCAAACTGGTACGGGTTGCCGTCACCGAATCGGGCGGCGGCATACCGATCCTGTTTGTCTTTCAACAAATGATAAAGCGGCGAAGTATTATGGCTGAATACCATATCCGCTTCTCCCTTCAGAAAGGCGCCGTAAGTCTCCGTCCAGCCTTTGCCTACCGTCACCGTATGTTTCGCCAGCGTTCGCCATGCCTCGGTAATCCGTTGCGGCGGATAAACGACGTTCATCCAGCCTATAAAACCGCGTCCCATACTACTGGTACGCGGGTCCTGATAGATCACGCGCAAATCCTGCCGTTCCACCAGTTCTTTCAGGCTTTCGGGCGGATTTTTCAGTTTGTTTTTATCGTAAATGAAGGCAAATTGTCCGAATTCGTAAGGAATAAAGGTTTGGTTCGTCCATCTGACCGGCAAGGAAAGTGCGGTCAAATTTACCGCAGTTTTGGCAAATAATCCGGTTTTTTCCGCCGCGTCGAACTGAAAATTATCCAGCCCGATCACTACATCGGCTTTGGTCTTTTTACCTTCCAGACGCAGGCGGTTCAGCATGGTGTTACGTCCGTCGAATACCCGGTAATCCAGCCGACAGCGGGGGTGTACCTGTTCGAATAATGCCTTCACTTCGGCACCCGGTCCCCAATCGGCACCGAAAAATTCTTCCGTATAAACCTGCAGCGGCGCATTCGCCGCCGCACTATTGATTACGGAAAATGAAAAAACGGAAAGCAGAGAAAAAATGATATGTTTTTTAAGCATGAAAAATCCTTTGACAAACGTTTTGCAAGCAAAGGGAACTTAAGTGCGGTCAAATTTCGGACTGTTTTACAACAAATTGACGTTTCTCAATTCCCTACGCAGATATTAGGATCCGTTTATTTTTCATAAATAGCCCTAATCTGTTCAGGTTCTACGAGTATTTTCTCAGCTTGTCCGGCTGTCGCCGCGATAAGCACCCCGATGAGAACCTGCTGAGTGTAAAACTTCGTTTGCCGATACGCAAGCGAATAATCCGTTTGCAGTGCCGGGATTTTGCTTCTAAAATCACGAATCGCGACAGGAGAAAAACATGCTAACCATTTTACGTAAAATTTCAAACCGTCTGTTTCGTCCGGCGATTAACAAACGGTTGCGGCGACGGTTGAAAAATCACCGCATGTCGGTGATTGCCGGTAACTGCAACGGCGCACTGATTCTGCACGATTTACAGCAACAATTCCGCTCGCCGTTTGTGAATCTGTATCTGGAACCGGCGGATTTCATTCGTTATCTGCAAAATCCCCGTCATTATCAGCAGGCGGAATTGGTTTTCGAACAAACGGATAAACCTTATCCCGTAGCGAAACTGGACGATATCCGGCTATATTTCGTTCATTATCATTGCGAACGGGAAGCGCGGGAAAAATGGCTGAGTCGTTCGTCCCGCATTAATTGGGACAATCTGTTTGTGATGACGACGGATCGCGACGGTTGTACCGAACAAAACATCGCAGATTTCGATGCGTTACCCTATCCGAACAAAGTGATTTTCACGCACAAGGCATATCCGCAATTTACCTCCGCTTATTATATTCGCGGATTTGAAAATCAATCGGAAGTGGGTGATTTGTTCGAGTTCTCCGGCTGGTTCGGTAAAAAATACTACGACCAATTCGATTATGTGGCATGGTTTAACGGAAATGACGGTTAAAGCGATGACAAAATTACTGCAATTTTAATGAAAAACGCATAGAATAGCCTGCAAGTTTGCACGGCGGGCAATTTCTTGCTAAAGTGCGGTTCGATTACGCTTGGATCTGCTTATTTTTGATAATTTCATAAGCGGTTGCGTCCGAAACAGCCGCAGGTTAGACATAAAAGCCGTGAACGGCAGCCCCATTAACACATTTAGGAAATAAAAAATGAGCCAAGAATATCTGGATTTTGAATTACCTATTGCCGAATTAGAAGCGAAAATTGAATCCCTTCGCGCGGTTTCCGGCGACGATAACGAAATTAACCTGGATGACGAAATCAAACGCCTACAGAAAAAAAGCGAGGAATTGACTAAAAAAACGTTCGCCAATCTCGACGCATGGCAGATTTCCCGTATGGCTCGCCATCCGAACCGTCCTTATACGCTGGATTACATTCAACACATTTTCACCGAATTCGAAGAGCTGGCGGGTGATCGCGCCTTTGCCGACGATAAAGCTATTGTGGGCGGATTAGCGCGACTAGACGGCCGCCCGGTAATGGTTATCGGACACCAGAAAGGTCGCACCACCAAAGAAAAGGTACTGCGTAATTTCGGCATGCCGGCGCCGGAAGGTTATCGCAAAGCCTTACGTTTAATGGAAATGGCGGAACGTTTCAAACTGCCGATTATCACCTTTATCGATACGCCGGGAGCGTATCCCGGCGTAGGTGCGGAAGAACGCGGACAGGCGGAGGCCATCGCGCGTAACCTGCGTGAAATGTCTACTTTAAGCGTGCCGGTAATCTGTACCGTAATCGGCGAAGGCGGTTCCGGCGGCGCACTGGCTATCGGCGTAGGCGATAAAGTCAATATGTTGCAGTATTCCACTTATTCCGTTATTTCGCCGGAAGGTTGCGCATCCATTTTATGGAAAAGCGCGGAAAAAGCGTCCACTGCGGCGGAAGTTATGGGCTTAACCGCCGAACGTTTGAAAGAACTGGACTTAATCGACAATATTGTGACGGAACCTTTAGGCGGCGCACATCGCAATTACGCGGAAACGGCACAAAATTTAAAAGCCCGTTTATTGACCGATTTAGAGGATTTAGACGTACTGGACAAAGACGACCTGCTCGATCGTCGTTACCAGCGTCTGATGTCTTACGGTTACTGTTAATTTCTCTTGATTTCGGGTTTCGGTGGGACAAATGTTCCGCCGTTTTTTATCCGTATATTTAACGGGCTGACAAGCCTATGCTATCTATGGAGACAGCTTGATGAAAAACGTTTTATCCATTCAATCCCATGTCGTTTTCGGTTATGCCGGTAACAAATCGTCCACCTTCCCGATGCAGTTAAGCGGTATTGATGTGTGGGCGTTAAATACCGTGCAATTTTCCAACCATACTCAATACGGAAAATGGACGGGAATGGTGGTTCCCCATCAACAAATTCCTGAAATCGCCGACGGTATTGACGCCATCGGCGAACTGAAAAATTGCGATGCGGTACTTTCCGGCTATATCGGTTCCGCCGATCAAGTGGCGGAAATCGTGAAAGTCTCTCATCTGGTTAAAACCCGTAACGCCGCTGCCCTTTATCTATGCGACCCGGTGATGGGCAGCGCGGAAAAAGGTTGCGTAGTCGCAGACGGCGTACGTGAAGGCTTAATCGACATCGCCTTGCCGCAGGCGGATATTATTACCCCTAATCTGTTGGAGCTGCGCGAATTAAGCGGACTTCGAGCGGAAAATTTCGAACAGGCGGTTATCGCCGCACAGCATTTGCTGACCAAAGGACCGAAAACCGTGATCGTGAAGCATTTGGGTTCCGCCGGTAAGTATCCCGGCAAATTCGATATGTTACTGGCAAACCGAGAAGGCGTTTGGTGTTTATCCCGTCCGCTTTATCCTTTTGCAAAAGATCCGGTGGGAGTCGGCGATTTAATTGCCGGACTGTTCTTAGCCAATCTGCTGAACGGCAAATCCGAACCGGAAGCCTTTGAATTAACGGGTAATGCCGTGAATGACGTGATGGAAATCACTCACAAACTGAATTCCTACGAATTGCAGTTAATTGAAGCCCGCCACGCGATTATGGCGCCTCAAAACCGATACAAAGCGGAAAAAATCGCTTAATCTTTTTAATCCGGCTGCTCTGCAGCTCACAAGAGAGCCCCTGAGGGGCTCCGGCTAATTAACCTGATACCGGGGAAATTTAGCTTAACTGACCGGCAGCGGGCAATTTGTCCGCCGTTTTTCGATTTTCTATTCTCATCGCTCGCAGGTTAATGTTATGAGTTTACTGTCCGAATTCCAAGCGCAACTGCAGCATTCCCGTTACCTGATCGCATTCAGCGGCGGTGCCGATTCCACCGCTTTGCTGGCGTTATTTGCAAAATCCCGGCAAAACCGACCGCACTTACAATTACGCGCCATTCATATCCACCACGGGCTCAATGTCGCGGCGAACGACTGGGCGGCGCACTGCCGACGGATTTGTGAAAAACTGGAAGTTCCGTTAATTATCGAACGGGTGGAAATCAACAAAAAAAGCGGCATAGAACAAGGCGCGCGTGAAGCCCGTTACGCAGCGATTCGCTGTCACCGGCACGCCGATGAAATCGTAGCTACCGCCCATCATTTGCAGGATCAAACGGAAACCTTCCTCCTTGCGTTAAAACGAGGCAGCGGTATTAAAGGACTGGGCGCGATGCAACGGGAAAGCCGTTTATACGGTATGCCGATTTTCCGTCCGCTACTGCCCTTCGGCAAAACCGAACTGGAAAACTATTTGCGTGCGCAATCACTGGACTGGATTGAAGACGACAGCAACGCCGATAACCGTTATGATCGCAATTTTCTGCGTAATCGGATTCTGCCGGTATTGCGCCGTCGCTGGACGGATTTTGATCTCGCCGTCAGCCGTTCCGCTCAGCATTGTTATGAACAGGAACGGCTCATTCGGGAATTGTTAACGCCGGCATTCGAAAAAAACTATCGTAAAACCGACCGCACTTTTGCGCTTTCGGACTTCGCCGGGTACAGCCCGAACAAGCAAAACGCTTTATTGCGTATGTGGCTAACGGCGTGTCGTGTGCCGATGCCGGAAAAAATGCAATTGGCGCAACTGATTCGGGATGTGGTTTTTGCCAAGCCCGACGCCGTTCCTCAATTCGTTTTGGGCGAACAAGTCATTCGCCGCTATCAAAACCGACTGTATCTGACGCCGCATTATGCCGATGTGACGGATTTCCGCGCACGGCTTACGGTTAATAAAACGGTCGAACTGCCCGATAATTTGGGGCGATTACATCTGATTAAAAATACAAAAAATCTGACCGCACTTTGGCAATACGAAGACTGGCAATATTCTGCGGATTTCCCCCTCGGCGAACAGCAAATCAGCGTAGGATTCGGTTACGCCGGCAAAGTGAAATTGCATGCCCGGGATATGAGTCGGGATATAAAGAAAGTCTGGCAGAAATACGCCGTACCGCCTTGGCGGCGCACCCGCATTCCGTTAATTTTTGTGGACGGGAAACTGAAAAGTGCGGTCGGTTTTTTCGATGTTTTTTAACCGTTCCCCGACCGCCGCGCCGGTATGCCGTATCAGAGAAATTTCCGTCTAACCTCTTTTTCCCAATCTTGATGACGATCGTACTGGTGCACGATGCAGGCTTTAGAACCGTCCGCCAATAACAGTTCATGGGCTGAATTAAAGGTCAAATTCTCATAATTAAATAAGCCCACCGTGGAAATCACGGAATTCAGCGGAAGACAGCGCACCACCCGGGAAAAACGGTTCCCATAAAGCAGGCGGTTATGAATGCCTTGATCATAATTGGATTTCGCCATAACGGTATAAGGCAACTGCAAAAATTCGTCCAGCATGATATGCAAATAATTTACCACGGATTGATAATCGCCGAGGGTGACGCCGGCACAACAAATCGGATTCGAACTAATCTCCGCCAGCACGTTTTCACCGTACACATCACGCAACCAACTATTGCTGTAACTATCATGTTTCAACGCAACTGCCGGATTTTCGATTCCCAAATATAATCCCTTTTGAATCTGCCGGAACGGATGTTGCTGGAAATACACATCGCGTGTATCCGTCAACATCGCAAATTCCGTTTCCGGCGATGATTCCAAACATGCCAGAAATTCAAAAAAGCGGGAAACGTGAGGATACGCGAATTTTTTCAATAACTCGGCTTTCTTCCGACGATCGGTACGATATAGGCGCTCAAACAGTCGATTAATCAACGGTTTAAAAGTTCGATACCAACGCATACGACGCGCCAGTCCAATTCGGCTGACCCGATAAACAAGCTCGAAACCGAAGGACGAAGACGGATAGAACCGTTGATATTCGGCGAGATCGGATTCGTAAACCAACAAAATAACTTTACCTTTAAACTGCGCAAGGTTCAGACTTTTCAGAAAAATTTCCACCCGCTCGGGTTTATATCCCGTCGCCCCGCCGATAATAATGCCGTTATTGATGTCCATTCATGACGTCCTTTTATTCCGTTCCGTTATTCCGGTTCACCATTCGGGTCGGACGGATTACGTTATCCTTGTTAATTTCCGCTACGCCGAGAAATAAATTCTCCGCTGAAAACAACCGCACTTGTCCGTAAATATTTTCCTCATTATTAAAACGAATACGTTGTCCGAATCCCACGGCTTTGGTTTGTTGTTCGTTTAAAACAAGGGGCGGTAATTTGGATACGGCACTGTCCGTCGGCAGCAAAAGAGCGTCGAGACGGCTTAAATCCGCCGATTCCGCAAGCTGTTGCAGCGCTTCCCAAGTCAGCATTTTTTCCGCCGGATAATCGGAAACCGCGGTGCGCCGCAACATGACGACATGGGCGCCGCAACCGAGATGTTCGCCCAAATCATCAATCAAAGTTCGAATGTAAGTGCCTTTGGAACAATGCACTTCCAGCGTTAAAAACGGGGCGTTGTAGTCAATAAATTTCAGTTCGAAAATCGTAATCGGACGCGCTTGCCGCTGCACGGTAACCCCTGCGCGGGCATATTCATAAAGCGGTTTGCCTTGATGTTTAAGCGCGGAAAACATGGTCGGCACCTGCATTAAATCTCCGCGAAAATGCGGAAGTGCGGTCAGAATTTCAGTTAAATTCACATTCACGGCACGGGTTTGCACCAACTGCCCTTCCGCATCGGAGGTATCCGTCCGTTCGCCCAGTTTCGCCGTCACCAGATACCGTTTATCCGCATCCAGCAGGAACTGGGAAAATTTCGTCGCTTCGCCCAAACAAATCGGCAGCATTCCCGTGGCAAGCGGGTCTAACGCGCCCGTGTGTCCCGCTTTGTTCGCCTGAAAAAGGCGCTTCACCTTCTGCATAATATCATTGCTCGACATGCCCGGCGGCTTATCCAGCAAAAATACGCCATGGATGTCACGCCCTCTTTTCTTTGGTCGTCTGCCCATTATTCGCTGTCTTCCGCCACATGTTTCGCTTCGTCGTTTTTAATTACGTTCGACACCAGATTCGACATCCGCATGCCTTCTACCAAAGACTGGTCGTAAACGAAACGCAACTCGGGCACGATACGCAAACGCATGGCTTTGCCCAAAAGACTGCGAATATAAGGTGCGGCTTTTTCCAGACCTTTCATTCCCTGTTTAATCGCTTCCGGATCGTTATCAAATAAAAACGTCACAAAAATTTTAGCGTAAGCCAAATCTCTGGAAACTTCTACGTCGGACACCGTCACCATACCGATACGCGGGTCTTTCACCTCACGCTGCAAAATCACCGCCACTTCTTTTTGTAACTCTTGGGCGACACGGTCAGAACGCTTAAATTCTCTTGCCATTTTATATCCTAAATTATTTACAAGGACAGATTTTATACCTATCCCGGGTAATGACACAGGACAGGCATAAAGCCTGTCCCTATAAAATGCGGTCAAATTTGACCGCACTTTTTCTTCAATAATTAAATCGAACGTTTCACTTCGACGACTTCGAAAACTTCGATTTGGTCGCCGACTTTGACGTCGTTGTAGTTTTTCACGCCGATACCGCATTCCATGCCGTTACGTACTTCGTTTACATCGTCTTTAAAGCGGCGGAGGGATTCCAATTCGCCTTCGAAGATCACCACATTATCACGTAATACACGGATTGGGTTGTTACGTTTCACTATGCCTTCCGTCACCATACAACCGGCGATAGCACCGAATTTCGGATGGCGGAATATGTCGCGCACTTCGGCCAAGCCGATAATTTCCTGTTTGAATTCAGGCTGCAGCATACCGCTCATGGCGGCTTTGATTTCGTTGAGCAATTCGTAAATAATCGAATAATAACGTAGATCGATATTTTCATTTTCAATCACACGACGTGCCGAAGCATCCGCGCGAACGTTGAAACCGACCATAATCGCGTTGGAGGCCGCAGCTAAAGTCGCATCCGTTTCCGTAATACCGCCCACGCCGGAACCGACCACTTTCACTTTCACTTCTTCCGTTGACAGTTCTTGTAACGACTGAACGATTGCTTCCACCGAACCTTGAACGTCGGCTTTTACGATAACGTTCAATTCCGCTACATCGCCTTCGCTCATATTGCTGAACATATTCTCCAGTTTCGCTTTTTGTTGGCGTGCAAGTTTCACTTCGCGGAATTTACCTTGGCGGTATAACGCCACTTCGCGGGCTTTTTTCTCGTCGCGTACTACGGTGGCTTCGTCACCTGCCGCCGGCACCCCGGAAAGACCAAGCACTTCCACCGGAATAGACGGACCGGCTTCGTTAATGTCTTTACCGTCTTCATCGCGCATTGCGCGTACACGTCCGAATTCGAAACCGCAAAGTACGATGTCGCCGCGTTTCAACGTACCGGACTGAACTAAGATAGTTGCAACCGGACCACGACCTTTATCCAGATAAGATTCAATTACGACGCCGCTTGCCATACCGTCTTTTACGGCAGTCAGTTCAAGCACTTCGGATTGTAACAGAATGGCGTCAAGCAGGTCGTCCACGCCGCTCCCTTTCTTAGCGGAAACATATACGAACTGAACGTCACCGCCGAATTTTTCCGCCACAACGTCATATTGCAATAATTCTTGTTCGACGCGTTCCGGATTCGCTTCCGGTTTATCGATTTTGTTCACCGCAACCACAATCGGCACTCCCGCCGCTCTTGCGTGTTGGATCGCTTCGATAGTTTGCGGCATGACGCCGTCATCCGCCGCTACGACCAATACCACGATATCCGTCGCTTTCGCACCGCGCGCGCGCATTGAGGTAAACGCCGCGTGTCCCGGCGTATCTAAGAAAGTAATTATTTTACCCTTGGTTTCAACATGGTATGCACCGATATGCTGGGTAATACCGCCGGCTTCGCCCGCCGCCACTTTCGCTTTTCGAATATAGTCAAGTAATGATGTTTTACCGTGATCTACGTGTCCCATAATGGTTACCACCGGTGCGCGTTGTACTTTTTCGGCATTCACATCACGATCTTCCAACACCGATTCTTCCAGTTCGTTTTCTTTGCGCAGAATCACTTTATGCCCCAATTCTTCCGCCACCAATTGTGCGGTTTCTTGATCGAGCACTTGGTTGATGGTTACCATTTCTCCCATTTTCATCATGGTTTTGATGATTTCCGTTGCTTTTATCGCCATTTTATTGGCTAATTCCGCTACGGTAATGGTTTCGCCGATCACCACATCGCTTTTCGTAACTTGTGCCGGTTTGGTAAAAGCCTGTTGCAGGGTACTGCCCCGTTTGCCTTGTTTGCTTTGTTTACCTTTTCCTCTCATATCTTTCTGATTACGGCGATCCGCACTGCGTTCGTCTTTCGACCCGTTATCGTCACGACCGCCTTTTTTAGCCTTGGTAACTTTATTTTTACCTGTACGGATATGATTTTCACGGCGACGGTTGTCTTCGTCCTCCGCTTCCCGGGCATAGCTTGAAGTTAAATGGTAATCGGAAAAATCATCGGAATCATTATGATGTTCAACGGTATCCTTTGCCGCTTCGGCATAACGTTTCGCGTCTTCCGCCGCTTTACGAGCCTGTTCTTCCGCTTTTTGACGGGCTAACTCGTCCGCCTTACGGCGCAGCTCCGCTTCTTCCGCTTTACGTTTTTCTTTTTCAGGATCCGCCGCTTTTGCCACCGTACTGTTTTCCGGTTTTGCTTCGGCTTTCGTCGGTTTTGCTGCTTTTTCCCGGACTTTCGCAGCCGTCGCTTTTTCCTGTTCGGCTTTTTCGGCTTCCGCTTTGGCTTTTGCTTCCGCTTCTTCTTGTGCTTTTAATTTTGCCGCTTCCGCCGCTTTAATCGCAGCCTCGGTATCGATTTTCCGGGATTTTCGCACTTCAACCTGAACCGCTTTCGCTTTACCGCCTGCTGTGGTTGCGCTTACCGTCGTTTTTTCACGGCGTTTCAAACTCAGTTTTTTTGGTGCGTTTTCCGCATTTTGTTCTTTTTCTGTCATATTCTGCTCCTATTACTCACCAAACCAACAGATATTACGCGCCGCCATAATTAAGTCCGCCGCCTTCTCTGCGCTTAATTCTTCAATGTCCGCCAAATCGTCGACACCTTGTTCGGCAAGTTCTTCCAGGGTGGTAATCTGTTTTTCCGCCAGTTTGAATGCAAGGTGCCGTTCCATACCTTCCAGATTCAATAAGCGATCTTCAATCTGTGCGTTTTCCAACGCTTTTTCTTCCGCTAAGGCTGCCGCCGTGATAGCGTCTTTCGCGCGTGTTTGCAGTTCTTCTACGAGATCTTCATCTTCAAGACCGTCAATCGCCGTTAACTCGCTCACCGATACATATGCCAGCTCCTCTAATTTGGTGAAACCTTCGTCCACCAGGATTTGTGCGAAATCTTCGTCGATTTCAAGTGCGGTCATAAACAGATTCAAAATTTTGTTATCTTCCGCCTGATGCTTTTGCGCTAATTCTTCGGTGGTCATTACATTTAATGTCCAACCGGTTAATTGGGTGGCCAGGCGAACATTTTGTCCGTTACGACCGATAGCCTGTGCCAAATTACTCGCTTCTACCGCAATATCCATGGAATGATTATCTTCATCCACTACGATGGAACTCACATCCGCCGGTGCCATGGCGTTAATTACATATTGCGCCGGATTCTCGTCCCACAGCACGATGTCCACACGTTCGCCGCCAAGTTCATTAGTAATGGATTGTACACGGGAACCGCGCATACCGACGCAGGCTCCCACAGGATCGATACGTTTATCGCTGGATTTCACCGCAATTTTCGCACGAGAGCCGGCATCACGGGCAGAACCTTTGATTTCGATAATCTGTTCGCCGATTTCCGGCACTTCCAGGCGGAACAATTCCTCTAGCATAATCGGTTTGGAACGGGTAACGAACAATTGCGCCCCTTTGCTTTCCGGACTGACTTTGTAAAGCACACCGCGTACACGGTCGCCCGGACGGAAGTTTTCACGCGGAATCATATCTTCACGGGCAATCACGGCTTCGGCTTTTGCCGGATCTTCTTTATTGCCGAGCAACTCAAGAACGATACTTTCGCGATTTACTTTTTTCACCGTGCCGATGACAATCTTTCCTTCCTCACTGAGGAATTGTTCTACCACTTTACTGCGTTCCGCATCACGGATTTTGGTGCTGATCACCTGGCGGGCAGTTTGCATGGTAATACGGTCGAACGCTACGGATTCGATTTGATCTTCAACAACATCGCCCAGCTGAATGGCGGGATCATCCAAACGCGCCGCTTCCAGAGTAATTTCGCGGGTCGGGTTAACCACTTCCTCCACTACGGTCCAGCGGCGGAAAGTATCGAATTCCCCGGTTTTCGGATCAATCGCCACGCGAACATCAATTTCTGAAGGCTTATCCACACCTAAACGTTCTTGTTTTTGAGCATGCTTTTTCTTCGTTGAAAGTGCAATCGCCGCTTCCAGCGCTTCGAAAATAACTTCTTTTGGCAGCGCTTTCTCGTTTGACACGGCTTCCGCCGCTAATAAAATTTCTTTACTCATCTATTTAATTACCTAGTTATCAATGATTAAAATTTCGGAATGATATTGGCTTTCTGAATATTGCCGAACACAAAAACCTGCGGTTGCCCGTCAACCGTTAGCGTCACCGTATCATTTTCGATTTTTTCCAATTTGCCCTGCCATTTACGGCGATCGGATACCGGAATACGTAAATGAATCGTAATGTCTTCTCCGATAAAACGTTCGTACTGCGACAAAGTAAACAACGGACGATCCAGTCCCGGAGAGGATACTTCCAGATTATATTTATCAGTAATCGGGTCTTCTACATCCAGAATTGCACTCACCTGACGGCTGACATCCGCACAATCGTCTACGGATACCCCGCCTTCTTTATCGATAAACAAACGTACCGTCATAAAACGGCCGGCGCGCTGACATTCGATGCCCCAAAGTTCGCATCCCAAATCTTCTACCGAACCCTGTAGCATCTCTTGTAAATTTTGTTCTAATGTTGCCATTTATTCTCCATAAGATGAGCTTGCCGGCTCATCACCAAATCCCATAAAAGTGCGGTCGGTTTTTGCCGTACTTTCCGCTACGAAAACGCCGCTATACGCGGTTTCAGCTAAATTTCAAACACAAAAAAAGCGCTTAATGCGCCCAGTGAAATTTTCCTAAATTTTACGTACAAAAAAACCCAAATTTGAAATTTGGGTTTCACTGAACCTTTATTTCCTTCCCAATCCGCTGAGAAGTGGTTGCGGGGGCCGGATTTGAACCAACGACCTTCGGGTTATGAGCCCGACGAGCTACCAAGCTGCTCCACCCCGCGTCCGAAATATGGGGCGTATTATACATAAAATTTAGGTCATAGCAAGTTTTTATTACTTTTTTGTTAAAAATTTATACCGGTACCGATTCCGACACCCGCACCGCTGTTATTGGCGCCGAATCCGCCGAATATCGAACACCCGGACAAAAGTGCGGTCAAAAGAAACACTAAAATTGCTTTTTTCATCGATTTTTCCTAAATTAACGGAAAAGTATGATTAACTTTTTACGAAGTGAATAGCGGATTTTATCTATTTATGCCATCCGAAACGCTTCGTTACCACAAAATGAGACTCAAATATGACAAAATTGCTCCGTCTGCTTTTCATCAGTTTATGCTGTTTTCCGCTATTTGCCCAGGCTTTTTCCATCAGCGAGGAAGAAATTAACGCGTATCTGGCTAAAAAATCCGATATTAGCGATAAAGTCGGCTTTCCGGGTCTCTTTTCCCTTGATTATAAATTGCAGGATCTGGCGACTAAGATCGGTCAAAACGATAAAGATCGAGTAGAAATCAGCGGTATCGTTGACGGTATTCTCGGCATTCAGCAAAAACAAATGGCAGGTAAGCTGGCGATGACTATTGATACCATCCCCTATTATGATGCGGAGCAAGGTTCCGTTTATTTGAAAGACATCCGAATTTTAAAATGGTCCGGCGAGCCGGATAGTTACATGCAGCAACTACAGGGCGTTATGCCGTTTATCAGTCAAAGTGTCGCCGCATTAATGAGCACGATTCCGATTTATACATTGGACGACACCAAACCGCGCGATGCGTTAATCAAGAAATTCGCCAAAGGAATCCGGGTGGAAAAAGGACGTTTGGCATTGGATGCCGGCGTCCTATAAGAAGCAAGAAACGATAAACTCAGTCAAAATCAGATATTATTTAGCCAGTAGCGTTTGAATATGACGCAGTTGCTCGGTATTCGTTAAGAATTTCCCCACATCCTGCGTTTCCGGCTTATGAATGTAAGGAATACATCCCAGCAACGGTGCCGCAATTTTACTGCTGAGCACATCAATGATTTCCGCATAATGACTGAGCCCCGGATTGATGCGGTTTGCAATCCAACCTAATACCGGTAATCCCATTTTTTCGACGGATTGTACGGTCAACAAAGCATGATTAATACAGCCTTCTTTAATCCCCACCGCCACAATCACCGGCATGTTGTGCTTCACTACCCAATCTGCAAATGTAAACCGTTCGTTCATCGGACTTAACCAGCCGAAAGAACCTTCCACCGCCACGACATCATAAGTCGCCGCTAATCGCGCTAAATCGCGATCGACTTTTTCTAATTTAATGCGCCCTTTCTCCGCCGTAATCATAGGAACGGTCTGTAAAAAAGTATAACTGTTAATATCGCGATAAGACACATTTTCTTTTGTGGAATTTTGCAGAATCAGTACGTCACGGTTGTCTTCATCGCCATAATCGTTTTTCGGATCATCCAGCGAATCCGCATAAACGGGTTCATCCTGCCCGCTGGCGATAGGTTTAAAACCGACAATTTGCGTATCCATTTCCTGCAGTGCCTGAATAATCGCACGACTACAAATGGTTTTTCCCACACCTGTATCAGTTCCGGTCACAAAAAAAGTACGCATATTTCCCCCTAAATTTATAGGGCGTTAATTTTACGTGATTTGATCAGTGAAAATATTGAGCTGACGCAAAGTTTGCGTACTTTCCGTCGATTATTTTTTGATAACGGATAGGAAATTTTGTAAACCCCGGCTGTCACCCTGTTTCACCATGGTTTGCATCACTAAGGTTGGCGAATGAAGTAATTTATTCATTAACTTGGTACTGAATTCGTCCAGAATCTTGTCCGCACTTTCGCCCTGAGATAAAGAAAATTGCGCTTTTTCCAATAATTCCTGACGAATTTCATCCGCACTTTCCCGATAAGTACGAATGAGATTGGACGCCTGACGAACTTTTAACCACTCGAAGAAAGCGGCGCATTCTTCGGCTATAATTTCTTCCGCCTGTTCGGAAGCCTTTTCCCGTTCGGATAAGTTATGATTGATGATATTTTGCAGATCATCCACAGTATAATGATACACACTGTCTAATTTGACTATGCTTTCTTCCACATCACGCGGCACGGCGATATCCACAATCAAAACCGGACGGTAACGACGCTGTATTTGCGCCTGTTTCATCATTTCATAGGAAATCAGTGTCGTCGGGCTGCCCGTTGAAGAAATGACAATATCCGCCTGATTTAGTCCGTCTTGCAGTTCGGATAACGATAATATCTCGATGAACGGCGATTCCAGTTTTGCGACTAAAGCTTCCGCCCGCGCCCGCGTACGGTTAGCAATCATTAGTTTTTTCACACCGTGACGCAATAAATGGCGAGCCGCTAATTCAATGGTTTCACCGGCTCCGACTAACAGAATGGTTAATTCTTGCAGGCTTTCAAAAATCTGGCGCCCCAGACTACAGGCGGCATAAGCCACGGACACGGCGCTTTCGCCGATATTTGTTTCGGTACGCACGCGTTTAGCGGTAGAAAAGGTTTTTTGGAACAAACGGGAAAGTTCACTGGAAATCACCGCACTTTTTCCAAGCCCGTGCGCCCGCTGATAATATTCTTCCGCAAGTTGGTACGCTTGTTTCACCTGTCCCAGAATTTGCGGTTCGCCTAAAATCAGAGAATCCAAACCGCACGCTACTCGCATAAGATGCGTAACCGCCTGCTGATTTTGATAAAAATACAGACAATCCTGCAGGTCGGTTAATTGAATTTGATGAATTGCCGCAAACCACGCCACACACTCATCAATCCATGCTGAGTTTTGTTCCGGCTGAATAAATTTATTATGCAGATAGACTTCGGTTCGATTACAGGTCGAGAGAATTACCGTACTCTGCGCCAATTTCAGTTGCTCGATTTGGTTCAATGCCGAAAGTCGTTTTTCTTCCGAAAACGCAACTTTTTCACGCAACGCTACCGTTGCGGTTTTATGATTGATACCAAGTACTAAAATTGTCATTTGATTGAACCGCCGTATGGCGTACTCCTCGAAATCGCTTATGCTCTAAAAATCCCGTTATTTTAATCAATTCGCATAGCCTGAGCAAATTACAGCGTGAAGATTACCTCTGATTAGGTAATGTCGAATGGCGGGAAAGATCTTTGCTGTACACCGTCGAGGTCGGGTTCGTTAAATCGAATCCCCGTATCGACGGATGGATATACACCGCACGTTGTATTTGGTAAAGCGGTAAAAAATAACGCTCCTGTTTCACTAAATGCTGAATCTTTTGATAAAGTGCGGTTCGTTCCGCCTCAGTTTTTACAGTTAGCGATTGTTCCAGCCATTGATTGATTTCCGCATTATCGATACCCGTTTTATTATCCGGGTGTTGCCCATGCAGTAAATTAAAAAAAGCGGAAGGATCATTATAATCCGCGCACCAGCCGGAACGGATCAGCTGAAATTCCCCTTTTGCCTGTTTTTCCAATAAGACGGAGAAAGAAACCGGTTGTGGCGTAACATGAATCAGTTCAGACTGAGACCAGGTTCGGACTAAACGGTTTGCAATATTTTCCTGCGGATAACCGCGATCATAGGTTAAGGTAATATGTAACGGCTTTTCCGCCGAAATGCCGGCTTGCTGTAGTAACGGTTCGACGACGCTCGGCTGCCAATCCTGATTTTGTTCCGTTTGCATATGACGGGGCAAAAAATCGCTGAGCGGCAATGCCGGCAAATGTTCGTTCCGTACAATATATTGTGAGGAAATCATCGAAACCAATGCCGTTCTGACCGAACGGCGGCTTAGTTCGGGGTCTTGTAAATTAAACCGATAAAAATAAGTACAAAGCGTTGGAAAATATATTGCCTGCGAGGCATGTTTCGGCGATTCGAGCCAGTCAATCGTCTCCGGCGACTGATCCTCCGCCATTTTTTCATATACTACCGAATTAAACGTGACATTCGCCTCGTTCCAGTAAACGGGATTTTTATCCAGAAAAATCCGATTTCCCCGCATGCGGATAAATCGATAGGCTCCGTTGCTTAAAAACTCCGCAGGCATATTGCCCCGCGTCGGTAAAAACGCCGCATGTGTCAGCATTTTCGGCAGATAAGGCGTCGGTTTATCCAGCTCAATTTCTAAAATACGTTCGTCCGCCGCTCGCACACCGAGCAATTCCGGCGTTAATTGTTGCATGGTGACGGCTTGTGCGTTTAACAGATTGATATACATCAGAGACTGTTTTAACGGGCTGTCGGACAGTGCAAGTTTTCGCCAACTGTCCACAAAATCCTGCGCCACCACCGGTTCGCCGTTTGACCATTTAGCCTGCGGACGTAAATAAAAGCGCCAAAGTTTGTCATCCTGGTTTTCCCACCGCTCCGCAACGCCCGGCAGGATGTCGCCTCGGCTATCGAAAATTACCAACCCCTCTAATAAATCCCGTAAAAAATCCGCTTGTTCCTCATTATTCATGCTCGGTACATCTAAAGTCAGTTCACCGTACACACCGCGAATAAGCCGCTCCTGCGTACGCGCTAACGGTGTAAAAGCCGGTTGTATTTCGTTTTTTCGGTTAGCTTCGATACCGGAAAGTTTTCGACCGAATTCAGATAGAGGTTCACAGGCTGACAAGCTACAAGCCGTAAAAAAAACAGTCAAAAAACGTAGCGCACTTTTACATAAAACCGTCCATACAGAGGACCGTTTCATGCTAAAATACTGGATATGCGACATAACATTAAAACGAGGCAAACGGACAATCTCCCTATAAGAAATGCATCAAAAGAAAAGGCTTCCGATAGCGTATCAGAAGCCTTTCGAATTGTCACGTCAGCAATTAAAGTGCCGAAACATTAAGTTTAGAACCGCCGACAATACGAACGCGGGCACCCGGTTTCAAACTAGCGTCCGCTTTTTGTACTACTACGATTTCATTGCCGTCATCTTTTTTAATCACTAATTCCAAAGCGTCCACTTGGCTTGCTTTTTCTTCGACTTTACTTCCGATAACCGCACCGGCAACGGCGCCCACGGCACTGGCCACCGCACGGCCCGAGCCGCCGCCGATAGTGGATCCGGCGAAACCGCCTAATGCGCCGCCGCCCAATGTGCCAATCACACCCTGATTATCCGCCTGTACTTTTACCGGTCGGGAAGACACAATCGTACCATAACTGATTGAACGCGCTTCTTTAGCTTGATCACCGGTATAAACGTCACCGCTGAAGATATCGGTATTGGCGCAACCCGTTACACTTAAACCCATCAAAACCGCTAACGCTAATGTGATTTTTTTCATTTTTGCCAACCTTAATAAGTTAATTAATATACGATACCTGCTCTTGACAAGGTAGAATGAGATCTTGAACGGGAAACATTACGTACCGTATTGTCATCATCAACACGCACACAGGAACCCACAACCAAATCGGAATCATATTTATGCGTAATCACGACGTCTTCCGCAGCCGTTGCACGTTGCTCCGCCTCACAATTATCTTTTCTCACCGTTAATTTCAGGTCGTTGCCTTCATAGCTAGAGAAAAGTACCGTGCCTTTATAACTGTTATCTTGTTGACTGGAACAGGCCGTTAAACCTAATGTCGCTAAAACAGCAAATACTAAAGTCATTTTTTTCATTCAAAAACCTCGACGATTTTTTTAATAGAATACGGGTGAACTTTAATTGACACATGGTTTCGGCTGTTGTCTTTTAAACTCACGGCAATAGAGGGATTCGGTAACAGCTCGCCTTCTGCCTTAGGTTCACTCACTTTGATAGTTAAACGGTCGAATTGGTTCCATAAAAATACCGACTGAATCCGGTTTATCCACTCATTTGTCGATTCTTTCGCCAAAAGCGGTATCACAAACTCAATGTGTTCCCAAGTTTCATACCGATAAATTTTGTCCTTAGGGAATGGCAATTCAATAACGTCGATAAATTGGTTTAAAAACGGTAGCGGCTCCTCCAATCGAATCAGATAAATTATACGTCCGTTAACCAAATTATCGGATAAAATTGTACCGCACTTTAACAACCGCTCCAACCAATTTTTACCCGCCTCGAGCGAGTTGACCCTTAATGCGAGATGATCGATAACGTAGTCCGCTAAATTAATTCGCATTTCAGCCGCCAACGCCCGGATTTTCCGTTCAAAATCCACATATTCCCGGTAAAGTGCGGTTGAATTTTGAAAGATTTTGTGACTTGATACATTCATTGGTTTACTCATTCTGTTGTTGATCTAATACTTTAACCAGTTCAGTCCCGAATTCCGCCCGCCAATTACGTAATAAATCCGGCAGTTTATTCGGATTGTTATCTTGCAGCCAAACCCATTTCATAAGTTTTTCCAAATCGCGTTTACCGGCAATGATTTCCGGTGCCAAATCCGGCGGTGAAATAGCTTTTAATTTTTGCCGTAATGTCTTTAATGTTGATTTGTAGCGCGGATCTTCGGACAACCGTCGAATAACGGCGGGATAAGTCTGTTCCGGTTCACGCGTCGCTTGGGCCACTAACTTCAGCATTGTTTTTCCATGGATACGGATTTCATGAGGATGAAGTCCCAAATCCGCCAATTCCGACGTATTTTTCGGTGCATGTTTCGCCACTGTCCATAAACTTTCGTTATGCACCACAAAATTAAGGGCCAGATCGCGTTTCACCGCTTCTTCCTGCCGCCATTTCGCTAATAATTTCAATCTCATCAATTCGACCGGTGATAACCGCCATGCATTGGGTACATTCAAATAAGCCGATTCCGCTTCTTTCACGCACCGCTGTTTTTCCAGCAACAAACCGCAATCAAATTCCACCGCACTTTGCCAACGGGTTTTCGCCAATTCCACCGCCATTTTTTCGTACAAAGGCAATAAATACCACACGTCCGCCGCCGCGTATTGTAGCTGTTTCTCCGATAACGGGCGGGCAAGCCAGTCGGTACGCGAGGCCCCTTTGTCAATTTCCAGCGCCAGATAATGCCGGATCAAACTCGCTAATCCGGTGGAATGCGGAAACGCTAAAAATCCCGCCATAACTTGCGTATCCATAATCGGTTCGGGCAATTGCTGAAAATAGTGAGAAAACACTTCCAGATCTTCATAACAGGCGTGCAGCACTTTGATAACAT
Source organism: Actinobacillus succinogenes 130Z (assembly GCF_000017245.1). Lineage (NCBI taxonomy): Bacteria > Pseudomonadati > Pseudomonadota > Gammaproteobacteria > Pasteurellales > Pasteurellaceae > Actinobacillus > Actinobacillus succinogenes. Next base: position 1,235,352 of record NC_009655.1, on the reverse strand, counting down.
TAATATCCGCCAGTAACGCAGTAAAAGGCGAAAAATCAGTAATGGTCGTCGGATCAATCAAACTCACCCGCTCACCGTCATATAACTGGATCAGACCTAATTTGGGATAATAACTTCTTATACGGATAAATTCGGTGTCCAAGGCGACCGCACTTTTCTGTTGCGCCTGCTCACACACGGTTTTCAGCCCGGAATTCGTAGTAATGAGATTAAATTGCGGTAAATTCTGTATTTCTTTGATCATTAATCCTCTCAATGCTTATCTTTTTATAATCGCTTAAATAACAATGCACGTTCTGAAACGTGCATGTTTGGTTAGGATCGGTTGCTAATTATTCTTGCGTTTATTGATTTCTTCATCGCGCAATACGCGGCGCAATATTTTACCTACATTGGATTTCGGCAGTTCATCACGGAATTCTATTTCTCTCGGCACTTTATAACCGGTTAGATACTGACGACAATGAGTCTTCAATTCTTCTTTGGTTAAGCCCGGATCTTTTTTCACCACGAATATCTTGATGGTTTCACCTGAAACGGAATGAGGAATACCTACGGCCACCACTTCCGCCACTTTGTAATTCAGCATGACCGCATCTTCAATTTCATTCGGATATACATTAAAACCGGAAACTAAAATCATGTCTTTTTTACGATCTACAATACGTATAATGCCTTTTTCATTCATGGTTACAATATCACCGGTCGCCAGCCAGCCGTCTTTCAGCACTTCGGCCGTCGCTTCAGGACATTGCCAGTAACCTTTCATTACCTGATCGCCTTTCACCCAGAGTTCGCCCGATTCGCCCAACGGCGCATTTTCACCGGAATCCGTCACGATACGTATATCCGTATTCGGCACCGGCGAACCGATACTGCCGTCATGAATCAGACAGTTTACATTAGATGCCGCCACCAGCGGAGAACATTCGGTTAATCCGTAACCTTCGATAATATTGCTGCCGGTCAATTCATGCCAACGGGTCGCAATCGCCTGTTGCACCGCCATTCCGCCGCCTACACTTAATTTCAGCGAGGAAAAATCCACTTCTTTAAAATTTTTGTTGTTTAACAAAGCATTAAACAAAGTATTTACACCGGTAAACGCTACAAAACGATGTTTCTTCATTTCTTTTACCAATCCGTCAATATCCCGCGGATTAGTAATTAACACCGCCGTCACGCCCAATTCGATAAACAACAGACAATTCACGCTGACGGCAAAAATATGGTACAACGGCAGCGGCAAAATCGCTTTACGCTGACGCGAATGATTGCCGATAAAAGGAATGGCAATCCATGCGCACTGCATCACACTGGTAATCAGATTACCGTGCGACAGCATGGCGCCTTTTGCCACACCGGTGGTTCCGCCCGTATACTGAAGCATGGCTAAATCGTCACGTTCCAAATCGGGACGAACATACTGCCGTTGTTTACCGATACTCAATACTTCACGGAATGTTACCGCATGGGGTAATTTATATTTCGGCACCAGCTTTTTCACGTATTTCACCACGAAATTCACCAATGTGCGTTTACCGAAAGAAAGCTGATCGCCCATTCGGGTTAAAATAACGTGCTTAATTTCCGTATTAAATACGATTTTTTCTAATGTCGAAGCGAAATTAGAAACTACCACAATAGCTTTCGCCCCGCTGTCCTGCAACTGATGTTCCAGTTCGCGCGGAGTATAAAGCGGATTCACGTTCACCGCTATCAGCCCAGCACGCAATATACCGAATAAAGCAATCGGATATTGCAGTAAATTCGGCATCATTAACGCCATGCGATCACCGCGTTTCAGTTTTAATTCGTTTTGCAGATAAGCGGCAAAAGCGCGACTGCGTTCCTCCAGTTTGCGGAAAGTTAAAATCTGCCCCATATTAATATAAGCGGGGCGATCCGGATGTTCCCGCACCGCTTTATCAAACATATCTAAAAGATTACGATATTTCTTTGTATCAATTTTCGTATCCGAACCTTCCGGATAATTCTGATACCACAGCTTTTCCATAGATAACTTGACGTCCTTTTACTCTTAATTTTATTTATCGCAATATGGTGCGTACTCTCGGTTCCCGATGCCAGAAACCGCCGTAATATCCCCATCTCGGGCCGAATCCGTATCCGTAATAAAAATCGTCGTCCCAATAAGGCGCATAATAGTATTCCCGCACCAACTGCCAATGCTTAAACGCAGTGGCTTTTACCACAGGAAAATGATAATCCGCCTGATCGATTTTCCCCTGTTCTTTACCCGTTAATGTACCTTTCACCGTAATATACTGACTTTTCAGGCTTTCCGGATCCACAAAACCGGGAAGGTAAGCGATAAACCGTCCGTCCGTTGCGCCGTCCCATACCGGTTTAGCCGAAAAACTACTCACGGGCAAACTCATAATTTCTACTCTAGTTTGATCTTTTAAAGCCCGTACCGACAAAATTTTACCGCCTAAACGCACAATTCGGCAGCGACAAGCATAGTCGTCCGCGTCGATTTTGCTTAACTGCTGAATGGTAAATGCGTCTTTTTCCAGTCCTTGCGGCGGTGAAATACAAGCCGTCAGGCAAAGTGCGGTCAAAAAAAGCCATGTTTTTTTCGGCTTTGTCACACAGGTTAAAAATCGAGTCTTTTCACTCATCATTGTCAATAAAATACTCGGAGTTTTTTCCATACTTTCTCCTTATCTCGCCGATAACGAAAAATCAGTACATTATGCTCCCGTCAACGCCGCCCCGGTAGTTTTTTCCATGTTACTTCGTTGCGCAAATAAATCGGCTCAATCTCCGTTGCACTCAGCAGTCGTTTTTGGAACCACATGGGAACAGCCAGACTCAGCATATATTGCGCGGAAGGCAAATCAATGCCGGATTGGCGGTTTAATTCGGCCAACTGCGGATATGCCGTCCACCCCGTGCCGACCGTTTGCCAATGCGTATCAAGATCCTGCGCATATTGCAACACGCTTTCCGGCGGGCAAACCTGTTCCGCAACAATTTCTTGCCATTGTAAAAACTCACCGAATTCCGACCGCACTTTTTTCGCCTCTAAGCGGGAAAAATATACTTCGTTCATACGCGCATCAATGGCGGCAAGCACCTGCGTACTTCGTAATTGTTCATAAGCCGCTTGCGCCATAGCGGTTAAATTCGACACCGCAATCACCGGTAAATCCGCACCCAATGCCAATCCTTGCGTAATCCCCGTGCCGACGCGAACACCGGTAAAGCTGCCCGGTCCTCGTCCGAAAACCAAAGCATCCACTTGGTTTAATCCGATGCCGGACGCCGATAAAATCTCATCCACCATCGGTAAAATACGCTTGGTGTGAGCGCGTTGCGCCGTTTCGTCCAAATGCGTTTTTTCGCCTTGGTGCAATAATGCCACCGAACAGGCTTCCGTCGACGTATCCAACGCCAACAAGGTCAAATTTTTCTTCATATCGCTATTTTTGTAATTGTTGTAAGAATTCTATCACTTTCTTTAAATCGCGGGTACGTCCCGCATTCGGCAAACTCTTTAAAAAAGTTTTACCGTAAGCCCGGTTCACCAAACGGCTGTCACAAATAATCACCGCACCCTTGTCCGTCACATCCCGAATAAGACGTCCGACGCCCTGTTTCAGCGCAATCACCGCGTCGGGGATCTGAATATCGTTAAAGGGTTCGCCGCCCTGTAACTTACAGTCTTCAATGCGCGCTTTCAATAACGGTTCATCCGGCGAAGTAAACGGCAGTTTATCGATAATCACCAGCGACAGCGCATCGCCGCGCACATCCACACCCTCCCAAAAACTGGAAGTCGCCACCAGTACGCTGTGTTCTTCCTGTATGAACTGTTCCAGTAATTTTCCTTTCGTAGTTTCGCCCTGCAACAAAATAGAAAGCCCGCTGTGTGCACGGAAATATTCCGCCAGCCCGCGCATCATAAAATACGAAGTACAAAGTACAAAACAACGCCCTTTATTGGCTTCAATCACCGGTAGCAGCATTCCGCCCAACTGCGTAAGAGTGTGATTTTGATTGCTGCCCGGCAGATAACGCGGCACACATAATAACGCCTGTTCGGCATAATTGAACGGACTCTGTAATACTTTCCGTTCCGCTTGCCGAATGCCTAACCGATGACAAAAATGATCAAAATTACCGCCCACTTCCAAAGTCGCGGAAGTAAAAATCCAGGTACGGTCCTGTTCCTGAATCCGTTCGCCGAATTTATCCGAAACCGTCAGCGGCGTAATATGTAACCCGAATTGGCGGTTAAAGGTTTCATACCAATAACAATACCCCGTGACGGAAATATCCGATAACCGATGAAGCTGCAGTTTCACGGCGGCAATGCGTTCATAAATACTATCCAAAGTTTGCGAACGACCTAACGCCAGTTTGATGACTTCCGCAGTGAAATCCAATTTTTCTTTTAAAGTTTCGAAGCCTCTTTTAACCGCACTTTGCGCAAATAATTCTCGTAAATTGCCGCGTTGATTACCCTCACCTAACAATAGGCGAAAATCCTGTACGATTTTCATTAAATGTTCCGCCGCGACGCCCAATTGCCGCATATCTTTCACTTCGGTACGGTAGACAATTTGAATGTCTTTACAAATATCAAACAGTTGACGCGAAGTCATCGATTGTCCGAAATATTGACTGGCGATGTCAGGCAGCTGGTGGGCTTCATCAAAAATAATCACTTCCGCATTGGGAATCAATTCGCCGAAACCGCTTTCCTTCACCGCCATATCGGCACAAAACAAATGGTGGTTAACCACGACCAAATCCGCCGCCAACGCCCGTTTTCGCGCCAGTGCCACATAACAATCGTTATAATTCGGACATTCCGTACCGAGACAACTTTCCGTCGTGCTGGTTAATTGCGGAAAAATCGGACTGTCTTCAGGTAAGGCGGTACATTCGCTTAAATCGCCGCTTTTAGTGACATTATTCCATGCCCTCACCTTCGATAAATCCGCCAGCACCGATTTATCCCCCAATACACCTTGAGCAATCACCTGTTCCAATCGTTCCAGGCACAGATAATTCGCCCGCCCTTTCAATAAAGCGATTTTGCCGGAATAACCTAATACCGTCTTAATCGCAGGAAGATCGCGATTGAATAGTTGGTCCTGCAAGTTTTTAGAACCGGTAGAAATAATCGTTTTCTTTTTAGCCAGTAACACAGGCGCCAAATAAGCAAATGTCTTACCCGTTCCCGTTCCTGCTTCCACTACTAAAGCGCTTTTAGATTTAATCGCATTTCCCACCGCACTTGCCATTTCCAACTGTTCCTGACGGGGACGAAATCCTTTGATATGACGGCTTAATGCACCGTTAGCGGAAAAAACCTGAATTATTTGCTGCTGATCTACCATTCTGTTCTGTTTTCGGCATAATATTGAGCGTAGTATTAAGGCGTGATTGTATCAGATTTTACTGCAGAAAATAGAAGGTCCGGTTATGAAACGTAAATTTATTCAAAATATTGACACAGGCATTACGCTTTATCAGTACAACGAAATTCCCGTTATTGAAGTGGAACATGCGGTGGGCTCGGCAAAAATTGCGCTGCAAGGCGCCCATTTATTAAGCTGGAAACCGAACGGCGCACAACACGACGTACTCTGGTTGAGTGAAATCGAACCGTTCAAAGCGGGCAATGCCATTCGCGGCGGCATACCCGTTTGCTTTCCCTGGTTCAACAATGCTGGAACACCGGCGCACGGTTACGCCCGCATTCGGTTATGGCAGCTGAGATCGCATCAAATAATGCCGGACTCCGTTCAACTTATTTTCACACTAAATAACGAAAAAAACCTCCCCGTTGCCACACTTGACATGACTTTTGCCGCGGATTGCCGTCTGACGTTTACCAATACGGGAGAAAAAAATGCGCAAATCGCCCTGCACAGTTATTTCAATGTGAGCGATATTCGGCGGATCGTATTACTGAATCTGCCGGATTCCGCCTATAATTCCCTCACGCAACAACAGGAAAATGTACCGACGCCAAGAACCGTCGGTGAAAACGTGGACTGCATTTATCGCGCCGAATCAGGCGCAACTGTCATTGACGATCCGATATATCAGCGTCAAATTGAAGTAGAACATCAAAATGCCGGCGATATTGTCCTGTGGAATCCGTGGCATAAAGCTACCGGCAATATGAGCGAAACCGGTTATCAAACCATGGTTTGCGTGGAAACCGCAAGAATCCGCCGACGAATTAACCGAGAATCCGTGGGCGTCATTATTCGCGTTAAATAAAAAATGTTGTTTTTTTGACCGCACTTTCCGGTTTAAGTGCGGTCGTTCCTTAAATCCAGCCCAACTGAGAAAGAATGATCAACCCTAATGAAGAGGCAAATGCCGAACCGATAGTGGTAATACCGATAATATTGGCTACCGTAACGGCGTTTCCGCCCATACCCCGCACCATTGCATAGGCTGCCGCCGCCAACGGTGTGGTAGTCATCAACAATACGATACCCAATTCCATCCCGGATATCCCGCATAAACGGGAAATAGCAATCATAACTGCCGGTGCGACAAGCAAACGCCCCATCACACCCCAGGATACGACGCGTGATCCCCATCCCATGGTTTTAAAATTAATGGTCGCGCCGGTGCAGATTAACGCTAACGGCAAGGTAATATTGGCTAAGTGATGCCCCGTAGAAATCACGGCCTCCGGTAACGGAACGGTAAAAACATTCATCACTACGCCGGAAACAATGCCAATAATCAGCGGGTTTTTCAGAATATTGAAAAACACGGCGGAAAAGCGGACTTTAGTAGTAGAAAGCGAACGGGTGATAGTAATTACCCCGTAAATATTATACAGAAAAATCAAAACGGCGGAATAAATAGACGCCGGTGCGAAAGCAGCATTGCCGTAAGCATTAATACAGAATGCCAGACCTAAAATACCGTTATTGCCGCGGAAAACGGCTTGTACAAAGGTGCAACGTTCGCGTTTTTCCGCAATAAAACGGGCGGCAAATATTTCTGCCGCAACAAACAAAAATGTCGTACCGAGAAACGCCACAATAATCAGCGGCAGCTGGCCGGCATAATCAATATTCGAACCGTATACATTGAAGAAAAGCAATAACGGCAGAGTGAGATTAAAAATCAATCGGGTCGCTTTTTCACAAAAAGCGTCATCTAAGAATTGATATCGCCGTAACACCATACCGATCAGCAATAAAAGCAGGGTCGGCAGCGTAACATTTACGGAAAATACCAGAGAAGAAAGGAAATTACCATTCATAAGCATTGCCGTTCGGCGGAACAAATAAAAAACAAAACCCCGGCTTTTCAGCCAGGGCATTTTCTACGGTAAAATTAGCGACCGATCGTATCAACATTGTCCATATACGGACGTAAAACTTCCGGTACGGTAATCGAACCGTCGGCATTTTGATAATTCTCCAATACCGCGACCAAAGTCCGACCCACAGCTAAACCGGAACCGTTCAACGTATGCACCAGGCGCGTTTTTTTGTCGCCTTTGGCTCGACAACGGGCCTGCATGCGGCGGGCCTGGAAATCCCACATATTGGAACAGGAAGAAATTTCACGGTAAGTATTTTGTGCCGGCAGCCATACTTCCAGGTCATAGGTTTTACAGGCTCCGAATCCCATATCGCCGCTACAAAGCAACACTTTACGATACGGCAAATTTAACAACCGCAACACTTCTTCCGCATGCCCGGTCAGTTCTTCCAGAGCTTCCATCGATTTTTCCGGTTCCACAATTTGCACCATTTCCACTTTATCAAACTGGTGCATGCGGATTAAACCGCGGGTATCGCGACCGTATGACCCGGCTTCGGAACGGAAACAAGGCGTATGTGCGGTCATTTTTAACGGTAAATTTTCCACACTCAGAATTTCATCGCGTACTAAATTGGTGACCGGCACCTCGGCCGTCGGGATTAATGCGTAAGGCTGTTCGCCTTCCAAAGCTTTGGTATGAAACAAATCTTCACCGAATTTCGGCAATTGTCCGGTTCCGTATAGCGTAGTGTGATTTACCAAATAAGGTACATACGTTTCCAAATAACCGTGTTTTTCCGTATGCAGATCCAGCATGAACTGCGCTAAAGCGCGATGTAATTTGGCGATCCGACCTTTCATCACGGCAAAACGCGCACCGCTTAATTTCACCCCGGCGGAGAAATCCAGCCCGTCGATATTTTCGCCTAACGTAACATGATCTTTGACTTCAAAATCGAAAGTTCTCGGTGTTCCCCAACGGGCGACTTCCTGATTTTCCGTATCGTCTTTGCCTTGCGGTACTTCATCCGCCGGAATATTCGGAATCGTCAATAAAATTGTATTCAGTTCCGCAGATACGTCGTCAAACAACGCTTTCGCCTGCGCCAATTCAATGCCTAAATGATCCACTTCATTTAATAAACTTTCGATATTTTCACCGCGCGCTTTCGCAGCGCCGATAGCTTTGGAACGCAAATTACGCTCCGCCTGCAACGTTTCGGTTTTAACCTGCAGCGCTTTGCGTTGTTCTTCTAATTTTCTTAATTGCTTCACATCCAGAATAAAATTACGCTTCTCTTTTAATTTTTGTGCGGTTTCTTCCAGATTATTACGCAGTAAATTCGGATCGATCATGGCTACCTCAGTTCATTATTGACATTAAAACGATTTTTATTGTAACGGCATTCGGGCGAAAAATACAGGGTTCTTTCATAAATAAACGGGAATAAAGTGCGGTTAAAAACAGCATATTTTTACCGCACTTTATGCCCGTCCGCAGTAAATCTACGAATTGTTTAAAAATTAAACTTCAATTCCGGCTCGAATCCCGTCCATTTTCCGTTGACCGCACTGCCTAAAACGCGGAAATCGTGACTGAATACCGTTAAATTAGCAATCTTGCCCGACTCGACAGAACCTAAGGTATCCGCGACACCAATAGCCTCTGCCGGATACAGATTCGCCATGCGTAAGGCTTCGTCTAAAGGAATATCCGCTTCTTTTACAAGATTAGCGACACTTTCGATCATTGTTATCGCCGAACCGCCTAAAGTGCCGTTGCCGTCTAAACATTTGCCGTCGCGAACATAAACCGTGGTGCCGACAAAATCAAATCGGGCTATATCCGAACCTGCCGCTGCGGTGGCGTCGGTAACCAGATACAGTTTTTTTCCCTTGCAGCGCTTGGCGAGTTTAATGTTGCCGAATTCCACATGTAAACCGTCCGCAATAATACCGGCATACACGTCATCCGCCTCCAGCACCGCACCGACCACCCCCATTTCCCGGCCGGATTTCACCGGCGACATGGCGTTATACAAATGGGTCGCCAACGTAGCGCCTTGGACGAATGCCTGCCGGGTTTGTCGGCAAGATGCGTCGGAATGCCCTACCGCCACGCGAATACCTTTCTTCACAAAATCGGCAATAAAACGCGCGCTCGCATTTTCCGGCGCAATGGTCATGATACGGATAACATCGGCATTCTCGCTTAAAAAATCATACATATCCGAAGAAATTTCCCGTACGAATTCCGCTTGATGGACACCTTTTTTAGCTAAACTGATGTAAGGTCCTTCCAAATGCAGCCCCAATGCCTGATTGCGGTATTGCGTCAAATACTTCCGCATAATTCCGACCGCACTTTTCATGCCTTCGTCGGAAGCGGTAATAAAAGTCGGTAAATAACTGGTAGTCCCCGAACGCAAATTGGTTCGTTGCATGATTTCCAGCGTTTCCACCGAAATCTTGCCGTTAAACATCACGCCTCCGCAGCCATTAAGCTGTAAATCGATAAAGCCGGCGGTCAGATTATGTCCCTGCAAATCTACCGACGGCAGATCGGCAGGCACATTTTCTTCACGTACGACGGCGGAAATACAATCGTTTTCCACTATCGCCGCATAACCGTAAAGCACCGCTTTGCCGGTATAAATTACGCCGTTAGTTAACGCATATTTCATTTTTCTCTCCCAAACCGAATAATGCTTATTTTTTCCAGCGAATATTTTCGCTCTGTTGATCTAAATTCCGTAACCAATCCAATTTTTCTTTAATTTTGATTTCCATACCGCGCGCACCCGGAAAATAAAATCGGGTGTCTTTCAGCGGTTCGGGGAAATAATTTTCCCCTGCCGCATAAGCGTTCGGTTCGTCATGGGCATAACGATATTCCGCATGATTACCCAATTCTTTCAACAACTGGGTCGGCGCGTTGGTTAAATGGCGCGGGACATCGTAATCCGGCGCCTGTTTCGCCAGGGCTTTTGCGGCGTTGAACGCCTGATAAACCGCATTGCTTTTCGGCGCTACCGCAAGATACACAATAGCTTGGGCAATAGCACGCTCGCCTTCCGCCGCGCCGACACGGGTAAAACAGTCCCAAGCGCTTAACGCCACCTGCATGGCGCGCGGATCCGCATTACCGATATCTTCGGACGCAATCGCCAATAAACGACGCGCTACGTACAACGGATCGCCGCCGGCGGTAATAATACGGGCGTACCAATACAACGCCGCATCGGGCGCAGAACCGCGAATGGATTTGTGCACGGCGGAAATCAGATCATAAAAACGATCACCGCCTTTATCAAATCTGGCTTGTCGTTCGCCCAACACTTCCGTCAATAAAGTGCGGTCGATTTTTTTACCGTTTTCGTCCTCTTCCGCCATATCAGCCATTAATTCCAGACAATTCAACGCCAGACGGGCGTCTCCGTTGACATATTCCGCTAACAAATGCAGCAAATTCGCTTGCAAATTTAACCGCGCTTTGCCTAATCCCCGTTCTTCATCCGCCACTGCTTGCTGCAGAACCCTTTGCACATCTGCTGTGGTCAGAGATTTCAAAATATACACCCGGGTCCGCGACAGCAACGCGTTATTTAATTCAAAAGAGGGATTTTCCGTGGTTGCGCCGATAAAAATAATGGTGCCGTCTTCAATGTGCGGCAAAAATGCGTCCTGCTGGCTTTTATTGAAGCGGTGAACTTCGTCCACGAATAAAATGGTTTGGCGATCCGCCAAGCGATTCCGTTTCGCCCGTTCAATGGCTTCACGAATGTCTTTTACGCCGGAAGTTACGGCGGAAAGACGCTCTACCTCGGCGTTAATACGATAAGCGATAATTTCCGCCAGCGTGGTTTTACCTGTGCCCGGCGGCCCCCATAAAATCATGGAATGGGCGTGCCCGGACTCAATCGCCCGACGCAACGGCTTGCCTTGACCGATCAAATGCTGCTGTCCGCAATATTCATCCAACGTACGCGGACGCATACGGGCGGCAAGAGGGCGAAAATCATTTTCGGCAAAATCAAAATTCAGGTTAGCCATTACGAAATCCTTTATGGGGTTATAAAAAAGTTAAAAAGGTGGGCGCCTTGCCCACCTTAAATGCCGCTATTTTTTCTTTTTGCGCTGATCGTCGAATTCCGCGCCTTTCGGCACACTGAAACGAAACAGGTTGTCCGCAATATCGTTATTGTTAATATTGCGCAGCATATACAGATTGGACTGGCCGTCTTTCTCGATGGTACTAAATCCTTTAAGTACGCCGTTACCGTCGATACGAATATCAAACTGCTTGATATTGCTGTTCTTCGCTTTCGGTTTTAACACAAAAGTATCGGCATTTTGCTGCACGTTATATTGATTCCAGTGACTTTGTTCGTTACTGGTCAGCAATACGAAAGGCGTATTGTTCACCGCATCGCTCACCCAGTTGGCCGTCACCTGTTCGACGAAAGGATCATAAAACCAAAGGGTTTTGCCGTCCGCTATAATTTGGCTTTCCTGCGGCTTTTTATTATCCATACGGAACAGATTAGGACGCTTGATTTGGATTTTACCGCTGCCCTGTTGTACCTGTTTACCGTTCGCCGAACTTACATTTTGGGTGAAATCCGCACTGAATACGCTCACTTTCCGCAAACGGGTTTGTAACTCGCTCGCCGCATCGGCCAAAGCCCAAGGTGCAGCCAATGCCAGGGTTAAAAGTGCGGTCAGATTTTTCACTGTTTTTTTCATATTGCTTTCCTTATTTTAAATTCGGCTTCCACTCAAATGCGTGTTTTGGTTAAACATTTAATAATCCGAAGACGTATTGCGCACCAGCAATTCCCGCTTACCGTTACGCATTTCGGACACAATGCCTTGTTCTTCCATCTGTTCCATAATATTTGCCGCGCGGTTAAACCCCACTTTCAAGCGACGTTGAATAAACGAAGTCGAAGTCATGCCCGTGCTGCTGACGATTTCTACCGCTTTATCGAACAGCGGATCAAGATCGTCGCTCTCCGACGACGCATAACCGCCTTCGTTATCCGAATCCTCATCGCCCGAATTTTCCAGAATGGACGCAATATAATCCGGTTTACCGCGCGCGCGCCAGTCATCCGCCACCCGGTTCACTTCATCATCGGTCATAAATGCGCCGTGAACCCGCATTAATTCCGTCGTGCCGTTCGCCAGATACAGCATATCGCCGCGCCCCAGCAAGGCTTCCGCTCCGTTTTGATCCAGAATCGTCCGTGAATCGTTACGTTGCACCACAGTAAAGGCGATACGGCTCGGGATATTGGATTTAATCAAGCCGGTAATTACATCAACGGACGGCCGCTGAGTCGCCAAAATCACATGAATGCCCACCGCCCGCGCTTTTTGGGTTAATCGGGCAATCAATTCTTCAATTTGCTTACCCGCCACCATCATTAAATCGGCAAACTCATCGACGATTAAAACGATATAATTCAAGCGTTCCAGAATCGGCGGCGTAGTATCCATGCTGTCCGACGGTGTCCATAACGGATCCGGAATCACTACGCCTTCTGCGCGATAAGCGTCGATTCGTTCATTGAAACCTTCAAGGCTGCGCACCCGTAATTTCGCCAGCAACTGATAACGGCGATCCATTTCATCCACGCACCAGCGCAGAGCGTTCGCCGCTTTTTTCATGTCCGTCACCACTTCCGTCAGCAAATGCGGAATGCCGTTATACACGGACAATTCCACCACTTTCGGGTCAATCATGATGAACTTCACTTCTTCCGGTTTCACACGGTAAAGCAAGCTCAGAATCATAGTATTGATGCCGACGGATTTACCCGAACCGGTGGAACCCGCCACCAACAGGTGCGGGGTTTTCGCCAAATCGATGACCACCGGTTTACCGCTGATATCTTTACCTAACGCCATCGGTAAAAGTGCGGTGGAATTTCGGAACGTTTCACTCTCCAGCACATCGCGCAAATAAACGTTCTGGCGTTTCGCATTCGGTGTTTCGATACCGATATAAGGCTTGCCCGGGATGGTTTCCGCCACCCGAACGGCTTTAAATGTCAACGCTCGAGCCAAATCCGTGTCGATACTGGTCACTTTCGACGCTTTCACGCCCGGCTGTAATTCCAGCTCGTAGCGGGTGACCACCGGCCCGACCAATACGTCTTTCACCGTAGCTTTGACATTAAAATCGCGCAGACGTTGTTCGATACGTTGCGATGTAGCCCGCAATTCGGTTTCCGTTACATTAACGGTCTGGCTGGAGTGCCGATCCAACAAATCCAGACTCGGCATATCCGTCGTCGGTTTTTCCGGCGATTTATGATCGCCGAATAAAACTATCGCCTGATCGATGGAAATCGTACGTAAACCGGACGATGATTCCTCTTCCGTTTCCTGTGCCGTCAGACTGATTCCCATTTCCTGCGCTTTAGCCTGACGCGCCTGTTCCCGCGCCGCTTCCTGTCGGGCAAACTGTGCCGCTAATTCGGCGTCATCATCCGACTCATCTTCGATTTGTTCAAAAAGCGCGGTCGGTTTCGTCTCAATTTTTCCTGCTACTTCAACCGGTTCTAAGACACCGGCTGAAGAAAGCGGATGAACGACGGGCGACGTATCGGTTGACGGCGCTAATTTTACTGCCGGAATATGAACGGAATCTGAAGAACCCGGCATAAATATATCTCTGGCTCCCACCGTGTTCGCCGCGCCGTTTTTTATAAATTCGGGCTGTAATTCCTGTTCGTTTAGCGGCATATCTTCGTCCGCCTTTCGTACCTCTTGGCTATAATCGCCGTAACAATAATCATCATGAGCTATGCTCACATGAGGTAAATTCTGATCCGCGCTTAAATCGTAAGCGTCGAATTTTTCCAGCATATCCATATTACCGGCATTTTCCTGCTCCGCCTGTGAGGAATCCAAACCGGAAATATGGATTGGCGAGGCATCATCTGCCGGCACAGCCGTTGCAATTTCGCCGCTTTCCGCATCCGCCCCTTCCGTTGCTGCCGCTTCCGAATATTCTTCGTCATTCTTCTGTACTTGTTCGGGCTGAGCAGGCTCTTCATTTTTCATCGTAAGCCAGTTGTAAAACGCCACTAGCAAACGGATCAGCGATGCACCGGAACAAAAAACAAAACCGAGCACGGTCAACGCCACGCCAAAAAGTAAAATGCCGAATTTGCCCATAACCGGAAATAAATGTTTCACCAGGCTCCCGCCCAATACGCCCCCCGCCAAATGATACGGCGTATTATTCAGCAATAACGCACAAAGTGCGGTAGCCCCCAGCATAAAGGTGACAAAACCGAACATTCGCAAACAAAAGCGTGTCCAAGTCAGGCTGTCCGCCCGCTTGGTACGGATGAAATAAATCGGCGTAATACAGACGAGAAACGGCAAAATATGCCCGACATCACCAAAAAAAGTGAAAAACAGATCCACCACCCATGCTCCGAGTTTTCCGGCTTTGTTGATGATTTCCGTTTGATAGGCGGATACCGACCAAGTGCTGTCAAAAGGACTGTAACTCGACCAAGCGATAATCAGATAAAAACCGAAAAGTGCGGTCAATCCTAAGATAAATTCAACCAGATAATGTTTCGGCGAAAAGCCTTCCGTTATTTTTCTAATCATGTTATTTCAGCTGTAAAAAATTCGTCTGTTTGACTTCTTCCATGACCACATAAGTGCGGGTGTCGTTCACACCGGGCAAGCGCAACAAGGTAGTACCCAGCAATTTGCGGTATGCCGCCATATCGGCGACCCGGGTTTTCAACAAATAGTCGAAATCGCCGGAGACCAAATGGCATTCCTGTATTTCGTCCAATTCCTGCACAGCGGCATTAAATTCTTCAAATACGTCCGGTTTACCGCGAATCAAGGTAATTTCCACAATCACCAACAGCGGCGCATTCAGCAATTCCGGATTCAGCAACGCACGGTACCCCATAATCACCCCTTGCTTTTCCAGGCGTTTCACCCGTTCCAAACAAGGCGTCGGCGACAACCCCACTTTTTTGGATAAATCAATATTCGAGATTTTTCCGTTATGTTGCAACTCATTTAAAATTTTAATATCGATAGCATCAAGTGCTTTAGGCAATTTTTTATCCACAAAATTCACCGTTTAATAGAATAAAATTCTGTTAAGTTTACATGATTTTTTTGTTTCTATCAGCATATTAAACCGGAATATTTGCCTAATTTTATGTATTTTTAATTCTGATTATCGGAGTATAGTTAACGGATAAAAAACAAAAGGAGTTAAAAATGGCTAACCGGAACAATCCTTTTCAAGCCAAATGGTCAATCGTCGGCAATACCCTTTGTTTAGGACACTGGGATATTTCCTATGAAGGTTTACCCGTGCTATTACCGGAAAATAAACGCACCGAAGATATGGGTACCGACGGCATTTACAATTTTATCGATCCGGAAGACGAGTTATACCGCGAAGGGTTGAACGAAGACGACTGGATTATCGAAAATGCCGATTGGCTGGCCGACGTATTTATCGAACACTATATTCCTATTGAAGAGGAAACCATGCGTTATTTCTACCGTGCGGTAAACAAAGAAGACTGGCGTTGCGGCAGCTGCGGAGGATGTATTTAGGTTTTAAGTGCATGTTTTTCTAAAATCTTGTAGAATCCCCCGCATTAATTTCTGTTATAACCAACTATATTCTACTTTAGCGAAACATGGAAAAATCCCGTCAAAAATATCTGTTTAAATGGCTGCGTTCGCAGCAAAAAACCATCAAAAACGAGCTGAATCTGAATATCGCACTGGCGGCTTTTTCCTCATTGATTTTAGTGGTTCAGACTTGGTTATTGGCTTCATTACTGCACGCTTTAATCATCGAACACAGTGCGCGTTCCGCGTTGCTTCCGCAATTTATCGGTTTATTTGCCTGTTTCGTACTGCGCGCCGGCATACTTTATATCCGGGAAAGAATAGGCTTTAAGTGCGGTCAAAAATTACGCAACATTATTCGTCGCCGAATTCTGGACAAAATCCACGCCGTCGGTCCTGCCGTTATCAACGGTAAACCGGCGGGAAGCTGGGCGACGTTGATGTTGGAACAGGTGGAAAATCTGCATAATTTTTATGCCCGTTACCTGCCCCAGCAAATGCTGTCCGTCATCGTACCGTGCATTATTTTGATTGCCGTCTTTCCGTTAAACTGGATTGCCGGCTTAATTATGCTGATCACCGCACCGCTGGTGCCGCTATTTATGATTTTGGTCGGCATCGCCGCTGCGGATAAAAGCCAGCAGAATATGGATACGCTGGCAAAGTTGAGTGCGCAATTTCTGGATCGCCTGCGCGGTTTAGAAACTTTGCGTCTTTTCGACCGCACTTCGGAACAAACCCGACATATCGAACAAAGCACGGAAGATTTCCGCAAAACCACCATGGATGTGTTAAAAATGGCGTTTCTGTCTTCCGCCGTGCTGGAATTCTTCACTTCCGTTTCCATCGCTATTATGGCGGTGTATTTCGGTTTCAGTTATTTAGGACAAATCGAATTCGGGCGGCTGTCCGCCGATATAACCTTATTCGTCGGCTTTTTCTGCTTAATTCTTGCACCCGAATTTTATCAACCGTTACGGGATTTAGGCACTTATTACCACGATCGTTCCGCCGCTATCGGCGCGGCGGATGCCGTTGTGACATTTTTAGAAACGGAAACCTCATTCCCGCCGCGACAAACCGCTCATATTCCGCATCAAGGTGCGGTGGAAATTTCAGCCCAAAATTTGGTGGTACTTTCACCGCAAGGTGCGCCCTTAACTCAACCGCTTAATTTCCGCATTGCCGCTCAAAGCCACACGGCGCTGGTGGGGCAAAGCGGCGCCGGGAAAACCTCGCTGATCAATGCTTTGCTGGGTTTTCTGGCTTATGAAGGCAGCCTGAAAATTAACGGCGTAGAGCTCAAGCAAGCGGATATGACCGCCTGGCGCAAACAAATTGCCTGGGTCGGACAAAATCCGTTGTTGTTGCACGGTTCGATTTTAGATAATTTATTGCTCGGCGGGATTCAAGCGGAACAAAAGGAAATCGATGCCGCATTGCAACAGGCAAATGCAAAAGAATTTAGCGATAAATTAGGTTTAACCGGTGAAATTAAAGACGGCGGTTTAGGTATTTCCGTCGGACAGGCACAACGTTTAGCCATCGCCCGCGCGCTGTTACGCAAAGGAAATTTGCTGTTATTGGACGAACCGACGGCAAGTCTGGATGCGCAATCGGAAAATCAGGTATTACAAGCGCTGAATACCATTCATCACACCCATACGACAGTGATGATTACCCACCGTATTGAAGACTTAAAACAATGCGATCAAATTCTGGTGATGCAGCAGGGACAAATCGTGCAGCAAGGAGCTTTTGACGAATTAAGCCGGCAAGGTTATTTTGCCGAACTGCTCAATCAACGCAATCAGGATATTCAATAAAAAAACAGTAAAAAATTTGACCGCACTTTACACATAATTCATAAGCGACAAGGCAATCAAAGAACGGTCGCAAAAAACATAATTTTTAAGGAAACCGGCAATAAAATGCGTACATTACTTCCCTATCTAAAACTGTTCCGTCATGCTAAAATTTCTTTGATATTCGGCGTGATACTGATGATCACCGGGCTTGCCGCCGGCATCGGTTTACTTTCTTTGTCAGGCTGGTTTTTGGCTGCTACCGCCATTGCCGGTGCGGGAACGCTGTTTAACTTTTTCTATCCGTCCGCCGGCGTGCGCGGTTTAGCCATCGGACGCACCGCCGCCCGTTATTTTGAACGT
The DNA here is from genome assembly GCF_000017245.1 of Actinobacillus succinogenes 130Z. NCBI lineage: Bacteria > Pseudomonadati > Pseudomonadota > Gammaproteobacteria > Pasteurellales > Pasteurellaceae > Actinobacillus > Actinobacillus succinogenes. The sequence continues at coordinate 1,217,266 of NC_009655.1, read as the reverse complement.
TTGGTCACACATGACGCTACATTTCGTATTCTGGCCAAATTACGCGTACGGGTATTCGAGAAAATCATTCCGCTGTCTCCTGCCGTGTTAAACCGTTACCGCAACAGTGATTTGCTGAACCGTCTGGTGGCGGATGTCGATACTTTGGACAGTCTGTATCTACGCCTGATCGCACCCTTTATCAGTGCGGTGGCGGTAATTATTTTTATGACGTTCGGATTAAGTTTTTTCAATTTATCTCTTGCCCTTTTTATCGGCGGCACCTTGTTAATTCTGCTATTGATCATGCCCGTCGTTTTTTACCGTCTCGGTAGACAATTCGGTGCAAAACTGACCCAATCCCGCGCCCGTTACCGGGAACAGTTTGTGGAATTTATTCAGGCGCAGGCGGAACTGTTGCTGTTCCACGCGTCCTCCGCATTACAAGACGAATTGGTTCAAACGGAACGGCACTGGCAGGCATATCAACAGCGGGAAAGTAATTTGTCGGGATTATCCACCGCACTTTTCATGTTTTTTAACGGATTATTGGTCGTGCTTACCCTGTGGTTGGCTGCCTCCGTCGAGTTCGGATCGGAGCTCGAACAATTCGCCTTTATCGCCCTATTCACCATGTCCGCATTAGCGGCATTTGAAATTTTAATGCCGCTTGGCGCAGCGTTTCTGCATATCGGGCAAGTGATAGCCTCCGCCGAACGGGTAAGCGATATCGTTCGACAAAAACCGCCGGTAGACTTTTCCGGCACTCAAAGTGCGGTCAAAAATACCCGTGTTTTATTTGACATACAACAAGTCACATTCCGCTATCCCGAACGCACCCACATTGCGTTAAATCAGTTGAATTTGCAAATTCTGCGCGGGACTAAAGTTGCCGTATTAGGTAAAACGGGCAGTGGCAAATCGACATTACTGCAGTTACTGGTGCGTCATTATGTTCCCGACAGCGGCGACATTTTATTGGCCGGACAACCTATTTCCGCCTATAGCGAAAGCGCGTTACGTGCGCAAACGGCGTTTCTAACCCAACGCGTACATATATTCAGCGATAGCCTGCGTAACAATTTACAACTGGCAAATCATACGAAATTGACGGATCAGCAAATGCTAAACGCGTTAAATCAGACCGGTCTGCAAAATCTTGCGGAACAAGGGTTGGAACAATGGCTCGGCGACGGCGGACGCCCGCTTTCCGGCGGTGAACAGCGGCGTTTAGGCCTGGCACGAATTTTATTAAGCGATGCGCCGATTTTATTATTGGACGAACCGACGGAAGGGCTGGATCGCGAAACGGAGCGTCATATTTTGCAGCTTATTTTCGAACACGCCAAAGAAAAAACCTTAATCATGGTGACACACCGATTAACGGCCATTGAACAATTTGATCAAATTTGTGTCGTTGATGACAGCCGTTTGATTGAAAACGGGCATTTTGATGAATTAATGGAACGGGAAAATTGTCTGTTTAAACAATTAATGGAAAGAATTTAACGGAATAAAACGGGGTTTGCGCGGATATTTCCATCCCCGGATGGGCGGAAACCTCCCCAGTGATTCTCGGCACACGGAAATTCCGGCTTTGGCTGCTTTCTTCCGAACCTGACCGAGTAAACCGGAGACCATTGCGAGAGACCGAGGAGGTTCCCATCGAACTAACCGATGAGCTTTCGCACACCGGCTTAGTGGGGCGTATTATGCGTGAATCGTCCCGAAAATGCAAATGAAAAAGGAAATATTATGTCAACCGCATTAAACAAATTAATTACCTTACTGAAATTGGAAAAGCTGGACGACGGACTATTCCGCGGCAACTGCGAAGATTTGGGCTTCCGCCAGGTATTCGGCGGGCAAGTAGTGGCTCAGGCGCTTTCCGCCGCTATGCAGGTTGCTTCGCCTAATCGCGCGTTACATTCCTGCCATGCTTATTTCTTAGCGCCCGGCGACAGCAGTTATCCGATTATTTACGATGTTGAAACCCTGCGCGAAGGACATAATTTCACCGCTTTACGGGTAAAAGCCATTCAACATAACCGACCGATTTGCCATGTAACCGCTTCGTTCCAAGTAGAAGAATACGGTTTCGAACACCAAAGCAAAATGCCGCAGGTAGATTCGCCGGAAGAATGGATTTCCGAAAGTTCGGCACTCAAACAAGCGGCCCTTTTTATACCGGAAAACGTACGCGATAAATTTTTAGCGGAACGTCCCTTTGAAATCCGTTCTAAATACATTAACAATCCGTTCCACGGGCAAAAGCTGCCACCGGAGCAGTTCGTTTGGGTGCGAACCAACGGCGAAGCACCGATTGATGCCAATATTCAAAAATGTCTGTTAGCGTATTTTTCCGATTTTCACTGTATTTTGACCGCACTTCATCCCCACGAAAAAGGATTTCTGCAACATGGTATGAAAGTCGCCACCATCGACCACAGTATTTGGTTTCACCGCAGTTTCGATTTAAACGATTGGATGCTGTATGCCATTGAAAGTAATAATGCCTATGCCGCCCGCGGCTTATCGCGCGGACAAATTTTCGACCAATACGGACGTTTGATCGCCACGACACAACAGGAAGGCTTAATCCGTTTCAGCGAACAAACAAAAACGCTTTAATAAGCAATAATAGTTCGGTATCATAACGAATTATTTTGAATCCGATGAATCCGCCTCGCTTTAAAGAACGGCGGGAATCAACCAATAAAAATCAAATAGGTTAAATGTGAATATTCAACAACTTCTTTCAGAAAAAATCCGACACGCTATGATTGCCGCAGGTGCACAGCAACCCGCGGAACCGGCGGTGCGTCAATCGGGCAAACCGCAATTCGGCGACTATCAGGCGAACGGCATTATGGGAGCCGCCAAAAAATTAGGATTAAACCCGCGCGAATTTGCGCAAAAAGTGCTGGATAATTTAAATCTCGACGGTATTGCAGAAAAATTAGAAATTGCCGGTCCGGGCTTTATCAATATTTTCTTAAGCAAAAACTGGCTGGTCTGCCATGCGGACGAGATGTTAAGTGCGGTCAATTTTGGGATTAAAACGGCAAAACCGCAAACTATCGTAGTGGATTATTCTTCTCCTAACGTGGCAAAAGAAATGCACGTAGGTCATTTACGCTCCACCATTATCGGCGATGCCGTGGTACGTACGCTGGAATTTTTAGGTAATCACGTCATCCGCGCCAATCATGTGGGCGACTGGGGCACCCAATTCGGTATGCTGATCGCTTATCTGGAAAAAATGGAAAACGAAAATGCCTCCGCTATGCAATTAAGCGATTTGGAAGCCTTCTATCGTGCGGCAAAAGAACATTATGACAATGATGAAGCCTTTGCGGAAAAAGCCCGTAATTATGTGGTAAAACTGCAAAGCGGTGACGAATATTGTCGTATTATGTGGAAAAAACTGGTGGACATCACCATGCGCCACAATCAGGAAAATTACGATCGCTTAAACGTGACGTTAACGGAAAAAGATGTCATGGGAGAAAGTCTGTATAACCCGATGTTGCCGGAAATCGTCGCGGATCTGAAAAAACAGGGTTTAGCGGTAGAAGACGACGGCGCCTTGGTGGTTTATCTGGACGAATTCAAAAACAAAGACGGCGATCCGATGGGCGTAATCGTACAGAAAAAAGACGGCGGCTACCTTTATACTACAACCGATATCGCCGCGGCAAAATACCGCTGCCACAAACTCCATGCGGACCGCGTACTGGTCTTCTCCGACAGCCGCCAAAGCCAGCATATGCAACAAGCCTGGCTTATCACCCGTAAAGCGGGTTACGTTCCGGATTCATTCAGCCTGGAGCACCCGTTCTTCGGCATGATGCTGGGTAAAGACGGTAAACCGTTCAAAACCCGTACGGGCGGCACGGTAAAATTAAAAGATCTGTTGGACGAGGCGGTAGAACGCGCCGATAAACTGATCGCCGAACGCAATCCGGATCTGACCGCCGAAGAAAAAGCCGCCGTGGTGGAAGCTGTCGCTATCGGTTCGGTGAAATATTCCGATTTATCTAAGAACCGGACTACAGACTACGTTTTCGACTGGGATAATATGTTAACCTTTGAAGGCAACACGGCACCTTATATGCAATACGCCTATACTCGCATTCGTTCCATCTTCGCCCGCGCAGGCATTGAGCCAAACAGTCTGAATGACGATATTGTATTAACGGACGATAAAGAACGCGTACTGGTCATCAAATTATTGCAATTTGAAGAAGCGCTTAACGGCGTGGCTAAAGACGGTATGCCGCATATTCTGTGCCAGTATTTATACGAACTGGCCGGCATGTTCTCCGCTTTTTACGAAGCCTGTCCGATTTTAAATGCGGAACGGCCGATTAAAAACAGTCGTCTGAAATTGGCGGCGTTAGCCGCAAAAACCTTGAAACAAGGTTTGGATTTACTGGGTATTAAAACTGTCGAAAAAATGTAAATTTTCAACGATTCCCTCTTCAATATGAAGAGGGATTTTTCTAAGGGGGAAAATATGAAAAAAACGTTATCTGCCATTTTAGTATTATCTGCCGTCGTGCTTTCCGGCTGTCACGACGAAGAAACTCAAATAAAGCTGCAACAGGCGGAACAGTTAAAAACGGATTTAGCGCAAGCACAGGACGAGTTAACAAAAGTGCGGTCGGAAATTCCCGCATTATGGGTAAAACCGCTGGAAATTTTTAATCGTTCCGAAGAATTTAAACGTATGGATCCCAAACCGCAGGATTTCGTGACAGAAAGCACGGCTTCCGTAAAAGTGATTCTGGTTGATACCGGAATACAGTGGTTAAACGAACTGATTTATAACAAAATCGCCACGGATTATTTTAATACCGCCAATCATGCCGACAAACAGAAAATTGAGGAAATTCAGGATCCCAAAGCCAGATTACAGGCGATTTTCGCCCGCCAATTCGAATCCGCCCGTAAAAGTGCCGAGACCTTTGAAAACCGCGCCAACGATTACTCGCAAATCATGCGTTATATCGGGCAACGGCAAAATATTGTCACTTTCGAGCAAGTTACTTTCGTTGATGGCGGCGGCGCACATCCTATGGGCTGGACTAATTACATCAATATTGATACGGATAAAAAAACCGTCATTAACTTAACTTCCGCTTTCGGCAACGAAAATCTCGCCAAAGTGAAAGACGCCTTATGGGGCGCCTATAAACTCTATAATGCGAAAAACGGCATACACAACGAAACCGATTATTTTGTGTCAAAAGAGGAATTCGAGGTGTCAGCGGATTTTCATTTCGGTACTCAAGGGATAACGTTCAGTTATACGCCTTATGCTATCGGTTCTTATGCGGAAGGCGAAATTCAACTGTTATTGCCTTGGTCCGCCGCACGCCAATGGCTGAAACCTGAATATGTGTGGTAAGCGCCTCAAAAAACGTTCAATTTTTTAACCACACTTTAGACCGAATCAAACGTCGAATCAGTACCTGATTCGTACACAATAAAAACGCGGAATCTCATATTGCCATACTATTTTGCCGTCAATATGGGATTTTTCCGCAAAAATTTCAATTCTTCCCTTGAATTTCACATTCACTCCCCCATTTTTCAAAACAAGACGGATTGCGCCGCACTGCCTTTAATAAATTGAAAAATTTTTAAAAATACCTCTTGAAAAAGAAATTGCAATCCACATCTTAATATCACGTTAGAACGCAGAGACGTTCTGTGAAACAGATTAAAACTAGGAGAAACAAAATGGGTAAAATTATCGGTATTGACTTAGGTACAACAAATTCTTGTGTTGCGGTGATGGACGGTGACAAACCGCGCGTAATTGAAAATGCAGAGGGAGATCGTACAACCCCTTCAATTATTGCATACACAAATGATAACGAAACATTAGTCGGTCAACCTGCAAAACGTCAAGCGGTAACCAATCCAAAAAATACCTTATTCGCAATCAAGCGTTTAATCGGTCGTCGTTTTGAAGACAATGAAGTACAACGCGACGTTGACATTATGCCGTTCAAAATCATCAGAGCGGATAACGGCGACGCATGGGTTGATGTGAAAGGTGATAAACTGGCGCCACCGCAAGTTTCTGCCGAAGTATTGAAAAAAATGAAAAAAACGGCGGAAGATTTCTTGGGTGAAACGGTTACCGAAGCGGTAATCACCGTTCCTGCATACTTTAACGACGCACAACGCCAGGCAACCAAGGATGCCGGTCGTATTGCCGGTTTAGACGTTAAACGTATTATTAACGAACCGACTGCCGCCGCATTGGCTTACGGGCTGGATAAAGGCAAGGGCAACCAAACTATTGCGGTTTACGACTTAGGCGGCGGTACCTTCGACTTATCTATCATCGAAATTGATGAAGTCGGCGGCGAAAAAACCTTCGAAGTACTGGCAACTAACGGTGATACTCACTTAGGCGGCGAAGACTTCGATAACCGTGTAATCAACTATTTGGTTGACGAATTCAAAAAAGAACAAGGCGTAGATTTACGTAACGATCCGTTAGCAATGCAGCGTTTGAAAGAAGCGGGTGAAAAAGCCAAAATCGAATTGTCTTCCGCACAACAAACTGATGTGAACTTACCTTACATCACAGCGGATGCGACTGGTCCTAAACACTTAAACATTAAATTAACCCGTGCAAAATTGGAAGCGTTAGTGGAAGATTTGGTGGCTCGTTCGATGGAACCTGTGAAAGTCGCACTGAAAGACGCCGGCTTAAGCGTTTCTGAAATCGACGACGTCATTTTGGTGGGCGGTCAAACCCGTATGCCGTTGGTGCAACAAAAAGTGGCCGAATTCTTCGGTAAAGAACCGCGTAAAGACGTGAATCCGGATGAAGCGGTTGCAGTAGGTGCGGCAGTTCAAGGCGGCGTGTTATCCGGTAATGTAACCGACGTATTATTGTTAGACGTTACACCGTTATCATTAGGTATCGAAACCATGGGTGGCGTAATGACAACTCTGATTGAGAAAAACACCACGATTCCGACTAAAAAATCACAAGTGTTCTCAACGGCGGAAGATAACCAAAGTGCGGTGACTATTCATGTCTTACAAGGTGAACGCAAACAAGCCAGTGCCAACAAATCGTTGGGTCAATTCAACCTTGAAGGTATTAACCCGGCTCCGCGCGGTATGCCGCAAATTGAAGTGACTTTCGATATTGATGCGGACGGTATTATCCACGTTTCGGCGAAAGATAAAGGTACCGGTAAAGAACAACAAATTACGATTAAAGCTTCTTCAGGTTTAAGCGATGAAGAAATTCAACAAATGGTACGTGATGCGGAAGCGAACGCCGATGCGGATCGTAAATTTGAAGAATTGGTTCAGGCGCGTAACCAAGCGGACGCACTGGTTCACGCAACCCGTAAACAATTAACGGAAGCCGGCGATAAATTATCCGCAGACGACAAAGCGCCGATTGAAAAAGCGGTCAGCGAATTGGAAGATGCGGTGAAAGGCGATGACAAAGACGCGATTGAAGCGAAAAGTCAAGCCTTAATCCAAGTTTCCGAAAAATTAATGCAAGCCGCTCAACAACAAGCGCAGGCAAATACGCAAGGTCAACAATCCCAAGGCGGAAACGACGACGGTGTAGTTGATGCGGAATTTGAAGAAGTAAAAGATAATAAATAATTATCAACAATAAGACAGGGGCGTATTGCATACGCCCCCAATTAATATCAAAATTTCTATAGTGTTCGTCTCCCGGCGGTTGTTAAACAATCACGGAGACACTTCAGAAAGGTTCCATTAACAGGTTATCAATCATTCCGATTTGTACGTATTGCGTACCCCTGAATAATATCCACGGGCGTATGCGCTACTCCTTATAATAATTATAATTAAGGGCGACATACCGCCCTTTCGGTATATATAAAATGGCAAAACAAGACTATTACGAAATCCTTGGTGTGGAACGTGGTGCGGACGAAAAAGCGATAAAAAAAGCTTACAAACGTCTTGCCATGAAATACCACCCTGACCGCACTAAAGGGGATAAAACAAGCGAAGAAAAATTCAAAGAAATCAATGAAGCCTATGAAATTCTAAGCGATAAAGAAAAACGTGCCGCTTATGATCAATACGGTCATGCAGCCTTTGAACAAGGCGGTTTCGGTGGTGCGGGTGCCGGTGGATTCGGCGGCGGCTTTGGCGGTTTCGGCGGGTTTGAAGATATCTTCAGTGAAATGTTCGGTGGCGGTTCCAGTCGTCAACGCGTAGTGCGCGGAGACGATTTACGCTACGATATTGAAATTACGCTGGAAGAGGCTGTTCGTGGCATTACCAAAGATATTCAGATTCAAACCCTGGCAACTTGTGATCATTGTAACGGTAGCGGCGCAGAAAAAGGATCGAAAGTAGAAACTTGTCCGACGTGTCACGGACACGGGCGGGTCCGCCGTCAACAAGGGTTCTTTATGACAGAAACCACCTGTCCTCACTGTCACGGAACCGGTAAAAAAATCGAAAAACCTTGTAAAAAATGTCACGGCGACGGTCGCGTACACAAAACCGAAAGTCTGTCCGTTAAAATTCCGGCGGGTGTCGATACCGGTAACCAATTACGTTTGGCCGGTAAAGGGGCGGCAGGTGAAAACGGTGCACCGGCTGGCGACTTATATGTGGTTATCCATGTAAAAGAACATCATATTTTTGAACGCGACGGTAACAATCTTTATTGTGAAGTGCCAATCAGCTTTACTCAAGCGGCATTGGGCGGTGAAATTGAAGTGCCGACATTGGACGGACGGGCAAAACTCAAAATACCTGAAGGTACGCAAACCGGTACGATGTTCCGTATGCGCGGCAAAGGAATTACCGCTATGCGCTCCGGCTATTCGGGCGATTTAATCTGCAAAATCACGGTAGAGACACCGGTGAAACTGACGGACGAACAAAAAGATCTGCTGCACAAACTGGAAGCCAGTCTTGAAGGTAAAACGACACAACGTCCTAAATCTTCAAGTTTCCTTGACGGTGTGAAAAAGTTCTTTGATAACTTAGGCAAATAAGCAATAGGCGTATCTTACGGATACGCCTTATTTATTAAGTGCGGTCAAAAATTTTAACGAATTTTAACTGTAATCCTTTATTATGCTAAAACTTTTTATCTTTCATGACAGCGCCTAGTCAAAAAGCGGTTTTGAACAAATAGAAATTATACCCGATATACATCAGCAGGAAGACTAAACCTTCAAAACGATTAATCCGCCCTCTTTTGCCGAAACCGAAAATCAGTAATAATACCGTTAACACCGACATCACCAGCATATCGCGTGAAAAGACTTCTTGTCCAGCATGAATAGGCGAAATCGCACCGGCAATACCCACGACAGCCAATGTGTTAAATAAATTGGAACCGATAATATTGCCTACGGCAAGATCCACTTCGCCCTTACGTGCAGCCATTAAAGAGGAGGCTAACTCGGGCAATGATGTACCGATAGCAACGATAGTAAGTCCGATAACCAAATCACTGATACCGAAGTATTTTGCCACTTCGACCGCTCCCCAGACCAATAATTGCGAACTGCCCATTAATAGAAGCAATCCGACAAACAACCAAAGCAATGATATACCTAACGGCATATATTCCTGTGTACTTAAATGTTCCTGTAAATCTCCAACCAAGGTATCGGATTTTCGGGTTAAACCATGCCAAATACTCCACCCCATATACAAGATAAAAATCAGTAATAAAATAAACGCATCCGTACGAGAAACCGAGGCGTCATAAATCAGGAAAGCGGAAATCGCGGTAATGAAAAGCAACATCGGTAATTCTTGCTTTAACACTTGCGAATTGACGGCTAAAGGCGAAATTAATGCGGTACACCCCAAAATTAACGCAATATTGGTAATATTCGAGCCGTAAGCATTCCCTAAGGCGATTCCCGGATTATGATTAATTGCGGAAATCGCCGACACAATCATTTCCGGTGCGGAAGTACCGAATCCAATAATTACGATACCGATTAACAGTTGCGGCATACCGAAATGACGCGCTACGGCCGCGGCACTATCCACAAAACGATCGGCGGACCAAATTAATAATAATAGTCCGGCAATAATGGCTAAGGAGGGGAAAATCATAGTACTCTCCGAGATTATAACTTGCTGATAATAAATGCCAGTAAATAGGGCTGAAAAAATAAAAGCCCGAAAAATTCGGGCTAAAAGCTTTTGGTTGATTATAAATACTTATCAAAGGAGACAAATAAGCATTTACCAAAAGAAAAATGGCTCCTCCTGCGGGACTCGAACCTGCGACATATGGATTAACAGTCCACCGTTCTACCGACTGAACTAAGGAGGAATAAACTTGTAATCGCTAACTTAACTTGCCGAAATGACACATATTCTTTATTTTTTATGATTCACCGTCCGATAGTATATTATGCTCAATATTCACCATCGTTTCAGCTATAAATTCAACATAGTTAACTTTGATAGGTCGCGAATAATAATAATCTTACTCCCGAATGTCAACCCTAAAATTCAAAAAACTTCGTTTTTTCAACCGCACTTTTCTATCCACACAACCTGTGGATAACTCTGTGAATTCTTTTTTGAGAAAATGCCGCAAGCCTTATAAAATCTAGGGTTGTTTTCACCGAACTTAAAATTGGTCGCAAAATAACATTTCCTTATATTTCAATAACTTAAAAAAATTCCATAAAATTTAAAATAAATTTTTATCAAAATTTCCGCTTACACAGCTTGACTTTTCTAACCCTGTGTAAAACCTAGGATTTTCCGGTCTGAAATCCTGTAAAAAATATGATAAAATACACCTACTTTATAAGAGATCAGTATCCTAAAATGGCACATAAAATTAATACGAAACCTTTTATTCTTCATTCCGATTTTAAGCCTTCCGGCGATCAACCTTCAGCTATAGCAAAACTCGTGGAAAATCTTAACGACGGTTTGGCACATCAAACCTTGCTCGGCGTAACAGGCTCGGGAAAAACCTTCACCATTGCAAATGTCATTGCGCAATTAAACCGTCCGGCAATGTTACTGGCGCCCAATAAAACACTGGCCGCCCAGCTTTATGCGGAAATGAAAACATTTTTTCCGGAAAACGCAGTGGAATACTTTGTATCCTATTACGATTACTATCAACCTGAAGCCTATGTACCCAGTAGCGACACCTTCATCGAGAAAGATGCCTCTATAAATGATCAAATAGAACAAATGCGGCTTTCCGCTACCAAATCTTTCTTGGAACGCCGTGACACTATCGTAGTCGCTTCTGTTTCCGCTATTTACGGCTTAGGAGATCCGGACAGTTATCTGAAAATGATGCTACATTTACAAACAGGCGCCATTATCGATCAACGTCAGATTTTAGCCCGTTTGGCAGAATTACAATATACGCGTAACGATCAGGCTTTCCAACGGGGTACATTTCGGGTACGTGGTGAAATTATCGATATTTTTCCGGCGGAAAGTGATGACCAGGCGGTTCGTATAGAACTTTTTGATAATGAAATAGAACGCTTAAGTCTATTTGATCCGCTCACCGGTACCGGTTTTGGACGTATTCCGCGATTTACGGTTTATCCGAAAACCCACTATGTGACACCACGCGAACAAATTCTGGATGCCATAGAAAAAATTAAAACGGAATTAGCTAAACGTCGCGAATATTTCATCAAAGAAAATAAATTATTGGAAGAACAACGAATCACTCAACGAACATTATTTGATATCGAAATGATGAACGAATTAGGATATTGTTCCGGTATCGAAAACTACTCTCGCTATTTATCCGGTCGCAATGAAGGCGAACCGCCTCCGACTTTATTCGATTATGTTCCGGCGGACGGTTTATTAATTATTGACGAAAGCCATGTTACCGTACCGCAAATAGGAGGAATGTACCGAGGCGATCGTTCCCGTAAAGAAACTTTGGTTGAATACGGTTTTCGTTTGCCTTCCGCATTAGATAACCGTCCATTGCGTTTTGAAGAATTCGAACGATTAGCACCGCAAACTATTTATGTTTCGGCTACGCCTGGGCCTTATGAATTGGAAAAATCCGGTTCGGAGATTATCGATCAGGTTGTCCGTCCTACCGGCTTATTGGATCCTGAAATTGAAATTCGTCCGGTAGCTATTCAAGTGGATGATTTACTTTCCGAATCGCGGCAAAGAGCGGAGAAAAACGAACGGATTTTAGTCACTACGCTTACCAAGCGTATGGCTGAAGATTTAACGGATTATTTGGAAGAACACGGTGTACGGGTACGTTATTTACATTCGGATATAGATACCGTAGAACGGGTGGAAATAATCCGGGATCTCCGTTTAGGTGAATTTGACGTTTTAGTGGGGATTAACTTATTGCGGGAAGGTTTGGATATTCCGGAAGTTTCACTGGTAGCGATTTTAGACGCCGATAAGGAAGGTTTCCTGCGTTCCGAACGTTCGCTCATTCAAACCATCGGACGAGCGGCTCGTAATCTGAAGGGAAAAGCGATTCTGTATGCGGATCGCATTACTCAGTCCATGGATAAAGCCATTACAGAAACCAACCGACGCCGTGAAAAACAAATGAAATACAACGAAGAACACGGCATTATTCCGCAGGGGTTAAACAAAAAAGTAGGAGAATTATTGGATATCGGCCAAAATTCCAATAGAAACAAAGGAAAAAGCCGTAATAAAATTGAGAATTCTTCCGCACATTATAAATTACCTAAAACCCCTAAAGAATTACAAAAACAAATTAAAAAACTCGAACAACAAATGTATAAATTCGCTCAAGATTTGGAATTTGAAAAAGCCGCCGCTATGCGCGATCAACTACATCAGCTACGGCAGGAATTCATGTTGGATAAACTTGAGTAAAGTAAATTACAAGAAAATCCTAGCCATTCAGCTAGGATTTTTATTTACGCTAACAAACCGGACTGATTCAGAATGAATAAAATAGCGAATCCGCTCAAAAAAATCAAACCTGCGACAGAAAGCCAGAACAATCCCCCACGAACTTTATGTTCACCTTGCAATACCAGAGAAAAGTTTAACCAGGCAAATAATGGTGCGGAAACAAAAGAAGCAATCATCGCAAATTTCAACATCGGACCTACCGCATTATTAAAGTAAAAAATCACGGCTAAGCCGGAAAGCGCGGCCAAAATAATGGCAATATTCAAAATTCTAGGCGAACTTTCTTTACTGCCCAGAAGTAACCGTAAGCTTTCCACGTTGGTTCTCGAATAACCGTCAATTACCGTGATGGTGGTACCGAACATACACATAAATGCAATAAATGCAATTAAACCGCGTGCCCACTCTCCGATAGTCGACGCATACATATTGATCAGTTGTGCAATATACTTTCCACCAATCATTTGCACTTGCTCGCCGGAACCGAATTGTACTAATGCGCCCAAAGCCAAAAAAACTAAAGCCAGTACGGAAGTACCAATGAAACCGACATTAAAATCAAAAATCCCGTCTTTGTAAGAAATTTCGGTCAAGCGGCGTTTTGCCGTTACCCACATGGAGTTCAATGCCGAGATTTCAATCGGAGCCGGCATCCACCCCATTAACGCCACAATAAAGCCCAATCCCAGCGAACCAAGATTCCAGGGAGTTGGTGCGACAAAATCGGATTGCGCTACGCCTTGTATACCATTACGCAAAAATGCAATTAATACGGCGATCACTGTTGTCACCGTCAGAGTAATCATTATCAATTTAGACAGGCTATCTAAAATACGGTATTTCCCGAGTAATAAAATAAAGGTACTTACAGTGATAACAATTAAGCTTAAGACCGGAATAGGGACTGTGACAGGCAATACGAAAGTTAAAATTGTCGCGCAAAGCAATCCTACAGCAGCAGTATTAATAATTGTTGCAAAAACATTAAGTAAAAAGAAAAGCCATAGATAGAGTTTTCCTTTTTCCAAATACCCCTCTAATAATGTCTTGCGGCTGTCGAGCGTGTACTGTGCGCCAAAGCGGAAAAACGGATATTTAAATAAATTCGCCAGAATAATAATTAAAACTAATTGCCATCCGTACATTGCTCCGGCCTGAGTTGACATAATAATATGTGAACCGCCTACCGCTGCGGATGCCATAAGAATCCCCGGGCCTAATGCCCCTAATCTTAATTTCCAAGATGATTTCTCGGTATTTTGTATATTCATGATTTGTATAAGAAGTATAAAAGAGTGAACAGATTCTACCTGTTTTTAAACTTTTTACAATGAGAACCGCAAAAAGATAAACAGAAAAGTAAAATGAAAGAAATGGCTGGGGTACTAGGATTCGAACCTAGGAATGCTGGAATCAGAATCCAGTGCCTTACCGCTTGGCGATACCCCAATGGACGTTATCTTAAGATACACAAGAAATTATATGACAGTATGGCTGGGGTACTAGGATTCGAACCTAGGAATGCTGAGATCAAAACCCAGTGCCTTACCGCTTGGCGATACCCCAATAGACATTATCTTAAGATACACAAGAAATTATATGACAGTATGGCTGGGGTACTAGGATTCGAACCTAGGAATGCTGAGATCAAAACCCAGTGCCTTACCGCTTGGCGATACCCCATTTACTAAAAGAATGCAAGCTAATGAAATGGTGCGGAAGGAGGGACTTGAACCCACACGCACAAGCGCCGGAACCTAAATCCGGTGCGTCTACCAATTTCGCCACTTCCGCACAATAAAAATTAAAAATATGGTGGCTACGACGGGATTCGAACCTGTGACCCCAACATTATGAGTGTTGTGCTCTAACCAACTGAGCTACGTAGCCATATTTTTAGATTTTATTGCGTTACCGTCATCGGCTTTGCGGAGCGTATTATGCTGATTTCAGCCTATGCCGTCAACTCTTTTTTGTAAAAAATCCGGATTATTATACCAATCGCCTAGAGATTAAGCAATTCGCTGCAAAACCGACCGTAATTTGCTCAATTTATAGTAAACGGTCATAAACATCAAAGTGCGGTCATTTTTCCACATGATTTTCATCACGGATTCAACTATCAACGTACATAAGGATTATGTATTTTTTCCCGCCCTATTGTCGTGTAAGGACCATGCCCCGCAATCACAACCGTATCATCGGGCAAAGCAAATAATTTTTCTTTAATCGATCGCATTAAATCCGTATGATCCCCGCCGGGAAAATCCGTTCGTCCGATACTTTGATTAAACAACACATCACCGGTAAAAGCTATATGATGAGCATGATCGATAAAACCGATATGTCCCGGCGTATGTCCCGGCAAATGTAACACTTCAAAGCTCAATTCGCCTAATCTAATCACTTCACCTTCCCGATTTAACCAGCGATCGGGCAAGAATGCTTCAACCTCAAACAAACCGAACTGACGGGATTGCTGAGGTAACATTTGAAACCAATATTCATCCAATTGATTCGGACCTAAAATTTCACAATCAAAACTCGCCTTTAACTTAATTGCCGCTCCAACATGATCCAAGTGTCCGTGAGTCAACAAAATCATTTTCGGGTTAAGTCTCAATTCTTCAATGCGTTTAATCAATTTCGACGCATCTCCGCCCGGATCAATAATGGCGGCGCTCATGTCTTTTTCATCCCAGATAATACTGCAATTTTGCTGAAAAGAGGTTACAGGAATAATATCTAATTTCATTAGCTCTCTCAAAAAAGGAAAAACCGCACAAAGTGCGGTCAAAAAACAGATTTTTTAACTACCGCGCCAGGTTCTGACAGGCCCCGTATCTACATGTACAAAATTACTAGACGGATAAAATCCTACACCGCCGGATTGCATTCTTTTTGCCGCATGATGTACCCGATTCAACGCAATCCCGTCAATGCGAAAATCAATCGCCTTTCCGCGAATATGGTAACTGTTACTGGCTACCCCTCGGCTTCGACGGCGCATTGCCGCATTACTTGCCGGTGAGCGATAACCGCAAATGATCTGAATTTCCGTATTTCGCAACCCCAAATTACTTTGAATACGATATAGCTTGGCGAACAAATTCGGATCCATACGGTGTACCAAATTATTTCGTCTGTCACGCATGAACCAATCAAATTTCTTTTGTACGCTTGCCGAAATAAATGAGCCTTCCGAAAATTCCGTATTAAAAAATTCTCCCGTATTAATGTTGTGCAAACGCATGATTCTTGGTTTAGGCGTAGATACCGCCGCCAACAAGGAATTAGGCAAAACTACCGCACCTAATGCAATTCCTCCGAGGGACAACCATTTACGTCTGCTTAAATTTATGTCGGCCATACTATATCTCTCAATGAAAAGTCATACTGAACTATGACAGAATGAAATATTTGAAGTTCATCGTTAGGAAAATTTAATCGCACTTTTCAACACAGCGTGAAAGTGCGGTCAAAATTATAAGTATTTTTGAATCGTATTCCAATTTACATAATCCGGATGTCCGACCCGATCATAACCGTAAATATCCGGTACAGACTGGACTTTACCGTTTTCTACCCAGGTGGTGACATAGTAAAGATAGACCGGATTATCGGACAGAATCGGGGCTGATGTGGTTTTTTTACTGTTTAACACCCGTTGTTTTTTATCCGATGACCAACCGGCTTCGCTTAACAAAATAGAAGCCAACTGATCCGATTTATCCACCCGAACACAACCGGAACTTAACGCTCTGTTTTTATTGTTAAATAAGGCATGATTCGGCGTATCGTGCAAATAAATAGCATCGGAACTCGGCATATTGAATTTATAACGACCGAGAGCGCTGTTATCGCCTGCCGCCTGGCGCAGGCGATACGGAAATTTATTACCGATACTGCCCCAATTGATGTTATAAGGATTCACCGTATTCCCTTTCCCGTCAATAATACTATAGCCATGGCGTACCAAATAATTTGGATCACGCTTTACTTTCGGAATAATATCTTCGTTAATTAAACGAGTGGGCGCATTCCAAGGAGGATTGACTACCACATTACTTAATTTGCTGTACATAACCGGTGTACGACGATTATTTTTACCTACAATTACACGGGAATTTAACGTTAACCGACCGTTACGATAATAATTTAACTGATAGCTTGGAATATTAACAAATATCCCATTATAAAAATCCGGAATAATACGCAAACGCTGGGCATTAATAGCTAATTTATAATTATCGTTGACGGGTACTTTATTAACGGAATTTAAATTACCGGCGATAAGATTAACAGTTTGCTGATACAAGCTGTTATTTGCATGCAATCCATTGATATAATTAAGATTTTCATT